>DASWXD010000058.1:0-5862 GCA_036405675.1 Sediminibacterium sp. | reverse complement strand
GGGGCCATGCCATCAGCAAAGACATGATTCATTGGCAACACCAGCCCATTGCTTTGTATCCGGATGCCCATGGAGATATTTTTTCTGGCAGTGTAGTAGTGGATGAAAAAAATACTTCCGGTTTTAAAAAAGGAGCAGAAGCACCGCTGGTGGCCATCTTCACTTACCATTATATGCCGGGCGAAAAAGCAGGCAGAAAAGATTTTCAGACGCAGGGCATTGCCTACAGTACGGATAAAGGCAGAACCTGGACCAAATACGCCAACAATCCGGTGATCAAAAATCCCGGTATCAAGGATTTCCGTGATCCCAAAGTGATCTGGCATGCCGCTTCTAAACAGTGGGTGTTGACAATGGCTGCGGGGGATGAGATCCTGTTCTACCATTCTCCCGATTTAAAAAACTGGAAACTGACGGGTCGTTTTGGAAAAACAGAAGGTAGTCATGGCGGTGTGTGGGAATGCCCTGATCTGTTTGAACTCAAAACCAAAGAAGGAAAAAGCAAATGGGTATTACTGGTCAGTATTGGCTCAGGCGCGCCCAACGGCGGCAGCGGTACCCAATATTTTATCGGCAGTTTTGACGGAAAAACATTCACGAATGAAAACAGCCCCGAAACAAAACTTTGGCTGGATGAGGGCACGGATAATTATGCCGGTGTAACCTGGTACAACGCACCCAATCAGCGCCGTTTGTTTCTGGGCTGGATGAGTAACTGGCAGTATGCTCAAACCGTACCCACGCAGAAATGGCGCAGTGCCATGACTTTACCGCGGGAATTATCCCTGCAGGAAACCAGCAAAGGTTTCCGTTTACAAACAACACCTGTTAGCGAAACAGCCCAACTCAGAACTAATCAAACTCCTGTAACCCTAACCGCCGGAAAAGACTATCCGATTTCACTTGCTGAGATAACGCTTCGTTTTGACCTTTCTACCGCAGGCAGCAATGACATGGGAATAGCATTAAGCAATAAGGAGAATGAATCTGTCAGGATCGGATACAACCCAACCAAAAATGAGTTTTATATTGACCGAACCCAGTTACAGCAAACCGGTTTTTCCAAAGAATTTGCTGCGATGCACAAGGCCCCCAGAGCGGCAACAGGGAAACAACTTACCATGCATCTTTATATAGACAAATCTTCTGTAGAACTATTTGCAGATGATGGAACTGTGGTAATGACGGATATCTTTTTCCCGGCAAGTGATTTAAACAGTATAAAGATCTTCCAGGATCCGACTGCAAAAGCTTTACAAAACGGGAAATTGTACACACTCCAATCGATCTGGTAAACAAGCGATAACCTAACGTTACTCATGAAACCTTACATTTGGCAACACAAAACCGATTCATGCAAAAAAGATTTTTATTCAGGATACATTCCTTCTCCGGTCTGTTATCGGGTATTTTTATTGTGCTGATGTCGCTCTCGGGCGCCGCACTGGTGTTTCATGAGGAGTTGGATGCCCTGCAATATCCCGTTATTAAGCAACAGCCCAACCTCCCGCTGTTAACGGTAGATAGTTGTTACAGAAGCCTGCAGAAAGAATTTCCGAAAGCACAGATCAGCAGTTGCAACCTGGCGGAAAATACGGCCAAGCCTTTTATTTTTTCGGTGTATGATTCGTCTTACAAAAAAGGCAGTCAGACCATGCAGGTGTTCCTGCATCCGCAAACGGCCGAAGTATTGTGGTTCCGGGGTGGGGGCAAAGACAGGCAGCATAATTTTATGGCCTGGCTCACCGTATTTCACAATTCCCTGCACCTGAAAAAAACGGGTGAGTGGATCCTGGGCTTTTTTGGTGTCCTGTTTTTACTAAGTCTTTGCACAGGCATCATCCATTACCGCAAAAAGATCATCCCTGTTTTATTGTTCAAAAAACCCTTGTACCGCAGTAGTAACCTGCACCAGCTGGTAGGGGTATATGCCCTGCTTTTCAACCTTATGATCGGCGCTACCGGTGTGTGGATGCAGCGATATGTATTCACAAAAGATTTTTATGCAGCATCGCAATCCTATACACCCGTGATCAAAACTTCTGCGCCACTGTCTTACTCGCTGGACAGCGCCATCAAACAGGTGCAGCAACAGCACCCGGCTTTTAGTGCGCATGTGATCTATTTTGCTGGTTCGCCCAAAGGTAAAACGGCGGTATATGGCAGCAGGGCTACCAATGCTTTTATCCATAACAAAAAATTTGCGGATGCTGTTTTTCTCGATAGTGCTGGCGCCTTGAACAAAACAGCCTTTGTAACAGAGATCGTTCCTGAAAACCGCCGCGATATCATTAATGCACAGATCCATTACGGTCGCTATGGTGGCTGGCCCGTAAAACTGCTCTACACTTTATTCGGTTTATCTGGTGGTCTGCTCAGCATTACCGGTTTTGTATTGTGGCAGAAAAGAAAGCAACGTAGATTTTGAGAGCTTACCTGAAATACCTGCTTTACAAGTTACAGCTGGCTCCACTGCTGCACCGTGTTTTGTTCTGGCTGGCCAAACAGCAGCAAGGGAAACAGAACAGGCTGTATCGAAAGGCTTATCCGGGATTGGTGATTCCTCCGAACAAGTATGTCTATGAAACCTACCAACTGGATTACCGGAAATTCATTGCTGATGGAGAAGTAGCGGCTGTAGAAATCATTCGTTGGACTCAACCTTATCTCCCCCATACAGATCTCAAAATCCTTGATTGGGGTTGCGGTGCAGGCAGGATCATACGGCATTTAACAGGTTTGGCACCCACGGCTCAACTATTCGGTACCGATGCCAATGAGGAAATGATCAGCTGGAACAAAATCCATTACCCGGAAATCACATTTACTACTATTCATTCTTTTCCACCTACGCCTTATGCACCGGATTTTTTTGATCTGGTTTATGGGTTTTCTGTACTCACCCATATAGATGCTTCCATGCAAGAAGCATGGATCGAAGAACTGCACCGGATCCTTCGGCCGGGTGGTATACTGCTGCTTACCACGCATGGAACCAACTATACACACCAGCTGCGTTTGTCCGAGAAAAAACAATTTTCTGCCAATGGCATCTATACCCGTCAATACCCGCAACAGGGCCACCGCATGATGACGAGCTGGCACGAGCCGCTCCTCTTCAGACAGATACTGGCACCTTATTTTGAAGTAAGGGAAATGTACGAGGGTAAAGAATACCCGCAAAAAGCAGGTGGACATGATCTGTGGATCCTGCAAAAGAAAACAATCTGACAACTTTTGGAAATTTCTAAAACTTTCCAAAAGTTGTAGAAATTGAGATGCTTAATTAAGTGTTGTGTCTTTGGGTATATTCACCGGCACCACCGCTTTGGCAGTAAAAACAATCGCCTGCAATACCAGTAAAATAATAATACCTATGGCAAAAGCAAACTGAGAAGAGGCTTTAATAGTAGCATACTGTAGTTCAACACTTTTCATAATCAGCTTTGATTCTTCTAACTGTACCGTGGAAAGCCTGCTCAAAGAAGCAATTGCTTTATCAGTATCAGCAGAAGGTCCATACAGGTTGTTCGCAAATGTTTGTTTCAGCTGTGTAAAGTAACCGTTCAATTCAATGGCGATAGCTTTCTCGGTGGCCGTAAGTTTGGTTTTACTGTATGTATCGTAAGAATCAGCAAACGCACTCACCAGTTTACGGATAGCATTGGCTTTCGCATCAGCAGACTCACCCGTTTGTAATACTTCCCTGATCTGGTAGACAGTGCTCGTCATCTTAAAAATATAGGCTTCTGCAAGCAACCGGTCTTCATACAAGGTAGAGATGGCATTGGTTACATTTTTGGTGTGTAACCTGTCTAAGTAGTTGCTCAATAGTACCAACAGGCAAAGCGTAAGGAGTACTGCTGAGGCCGTTAGTTTATTTTTGATGAGGTAGGTCCATTTCATGTTTAGTATATTTAAGTATAGGCCTTCCCCATTACAGAATCAGGCGATTTCTTTTCTTTATTATCGACCAACCTTTGCCTTTTATATTCTTGCAAATCAGCAATGTCGTTCCAAAATAAGCGTGATTAAAATCCTCCGTTTCCTTTTCCTTTTTAAATATAGTTATATCAATAAATGCATACTGTTTGTTCTGGGTGAAAATCGGATCAGTTACAGAAAAGAAGAAGCCGTTTTTAGCAGTATTAAATGACTTTATCAACTTGAAAACATGAAAGGTGTCCGTAAGTTGCCTTGGCTTCATTGATTGTGCCACTCTGTGCAAATGCTGTTTTTCAGTTTCGTTAAAAAGCAAATCTAGTGCCGTATCTCTGAAAAGGTAGCTGTGGTTGTAGGGTGAATGTTCATCACTCGCCAATTTCTTTCTCACACTATCTGATGTAAGATCTTCGTCCAAATGAAACCGATACATATTCCACTTATCCGTTTTGCTCAACACAAAATAAACAGCTGGTTTTTTATTGCCTAAAAGCGTCGTAATTTCAAAATTAGACTTATCCTTAAAGACAAGTTTTATCAAGCCATTGTCTTGGGAAACAGACCTTGTCGAAAAAACTAAAAGTGCTGTGATTATTAGAAGTCTCATAGATGATAACGCACAACTCATAGATCTGCGTTTCTCACTAAAATACTCACTTTTTTTTGAATATGATAATTCTCAATGGAGGTAATCCGGTTAGAGACAACTTTTGGAAAGTTTGAAAACTTTCCAAAAGTTCAGCAAAAAAAAACCGTGCCCTTGTGCCTTTGTGTGGGAATATTTTTCACACAAAGGCACAAGGGCACGGTTAAATCGTTTATAAGTATCCTTACTTCGCTTTATTCAGCTCCGCTTCTTTTTTGGCTCTATAGTCGGCATCTTTGGCCAGTTTCTGTAAGTCGTCCAGTTTGGCAATATACAGACTGCGGCCATGGGTTCCCAGCACCAGCTCATTCTCGCGTGGGTGTTGCACCAGGTCGTGAATAGGCACACTGTAAGGCAGGCCCTTGTTCCACATCATAGAGGTAGCACCACCATCCAGGCTCACATACAAACCACCATCGGTTCCAACATACAGGATGTTCTCATTGGTCAGGTCTTCCTTCACCACATTAATGGGTTCGTTAGGCAGGTCTTTACCAATCTGTTTCCAGGTAGCACCATAATCTTCGCTTACATAGAGATAAGGCAGGAAATTATCATTGCGGTAACCATTCAAAGAAGCGTATACACGGCTCTCTTTAAACGCACTCGCAAATACACGGCTCACATATAAACCCTTGGGTAATTTTTTGTTGATCAACTCCCAGCTATACCCACCATCTTTGGTTACCTGGATATTTCCATCATCGGTACCTACATATACCAGTCCAAAACGCAGCGGACTTTCACTCATGGTACTGGTAGTACCAAAAGGCACATCGCCCTGTTTGGGGTTGGTGGTTAAATCGGCACTCATGGCAACGGAACTATCGCCACGGTTAAAAGAGCGGTGAAACTTATTACTGCCATAATAAAACACATCCTGGTTATGACGGCTTAACAGGATAGGCGTTTGCCAGTTATACCGCAGAGCCGTTTCGCCCAGATCGCGCGAGGGACGAACTGATTTATAATCACCCACACCCAATGTCTGGCGGGAGTATGCGCCAAACTGAGAACCGCTGTACACGGTTTTGTTATCGCGCCAGTCTACCTGCACCTGCATTCCATCTCCTCCACCAATACCGGTGAAAGGGTTATGGCCCGAATCGAACCAGTCGAAACTTTCGCGGGTAGTGCTTTTGCCGTACCAGGTTCCGTTATCCTGCAAACCGCCGTAGACGTTGTAGGGTTTGGCCATGTCTATGGCTACATTGTAAAACTGTCCTACAGGTGGTGTATTGGCTTTGAACCAATGTTCGCCATTATCGTAAGTG
>DASWXD010000057.1:0-10119 GCA_036405675.1 Sediminibacterium sp. | reverse complement strand
TTGGTTATCGCTGGGCGGCAGTAAACTGGCGGATCGTTTACCCAAACCGGGCAGCATACTCCTGTCCAACCAGACACCGGCTGGTGTGAGTGAGGAACTGAAAAAAATGGGCTACAAAATTTCCACCGGCAGCAGAACCAGCGGACCCATCAATGCCATCCTGTTCGATTGGAAACATGGTAGTTTATGGGGCGGCAGCAGTAATAACGGTGAAGATTATGGTATTGGCTGGTAACAGCGTTACCGATATAAAAAAAGCCATGGTTGTTACACCATGGCTTTTTTGTTGCATCAATTTTGATTACAAAGTAGACAGATCAATCACGAACCGGTATTTTACATCGGAACGGATCATTCGTTCATACGCATCGTTGATATACTGAACCGGAATTACTTCTACATCCGATACAATATTTTTCTCTGCGCAGTAGTCCAGCATTTCTTGGGTTTCTTTGATACCGCCAATCATAGAACCGATAATACTGCGGCGTTTGGTGATCAAAGAGAAGGGGGATAAAGAAGGCTCTTTGGATGGCAGTCCTACGATCAGCAGTTTTCCTTCGATATCCAGCAGATCGAGAAATTCGGTGTAGTCGTGATTGGCGGAAACAGTATCGAGGATCACATCAAAATGACTGGCATATTTTTTCATTGCTTCCTTATCTGTAGACAGCAGAAAATGATGTGCGCCCAGCCTTTTGGCATCAGCCTCTTTGGAAGGTGAAGTGCTGATCACGGTTACTTCTGCCCCAAAGGATACGGCGAATTTTACACCCATGTGTCCCAGTCCGCCCAGTCCTACCACCGCTACTCTCTGCCCTGTCGTAACCCCTGCAAAACGCAAAGGCGAATAAGTGGTAATACCTGCACAGAGCAAAGGTGCTGCCGCGGCCGGATCCAGTTTATCCGAAAGATGTAATACGAATCGCTCTTTCACCACAATCTGCGAAGAGTAACCACCTTGTGCTACGGTTACGCCATCTCTTTCCATGGCGTTATACGTGCCGGTCATCCCTTCTTCGCAATATTGTTCCTGGTCTCTGTTGCAGTTTTTACAGTTGCAGCAGGAATCCACCATCACACCTACGCCTACTTTATCGCCGGCTTTGAAACGGGTTACATTTGACCCCGTACTCACCACTTCGCCGATAATTTCATGGCCGGGCACCATTGGATACATGGAGCCACCCCACTCATCTCTGGCCTGGTGAATGTCGCTGTGACATACACCGCAATAGTCAATCCGGATCTGTACATCATCTGCACGGAGGTCTCTCCTGCTGAAAGAAAAAGGTTGTAAAGGAGTTTTGGCATCTAGTGCCGCATACGCTTTTGCGGGAATCATAGCAAGTTGGTTTTGGGGTGAATGGGTAATCTCACGTAAAAATAAGCTCCTGCGGGAGGTAGCTATTTAATATTTACGAAAACGTTTACTCCGTTCTTTTGTTCAGTAGAAAACATTTTTTTTGTTAGACAAATGATCAGATTGAACCTACGATACACAAATCTGACCAAACCGATTCCGCTGCAAGCTTTCCGGGTTTTATTCCCCGGTGATCCCGCAGTGTAACAGTAAAAGTCTTAGTTCCAATGTTTCTTATGGGGTTAATTATTCAGTTTGATGAAGCCACCGTCGATCGGGTAATCATTTCCCGAAATAAAAGAAGCTTCTTTGCTGCAGAGATAAAGGGCCAGCGAAGCCACTTCGGCGGTATTGGCCATGCGGCCGATGGGTTGCGACTGCGACAGTTTTTCAAACATCTCTTTTTCTTTGCCGGGATAGTTTTTGGTAAGGAATCCATCCACAAAAGGCGTATGTACCCTTGCCGGTGAAATGGAATTACAACGGATTCCCTGGTGCAGGTAATCTTTGGCCACACTTAGTGTCATGGCATATACCGCACCCTTGCTCATGCTATAGGCAAACCTGTCGGGGATACCCACCAGTGCGGCAATGGAAGCGATATTCAGGATCACACCACCCCCCTGTTTGATAAATAGCGGAATGGCTTCGTGTAAACAGTTATACGTGCCTTTTACGTTTACATTGAATACTTTTTCAAAATCGGCTTCACTGGTAGTGGCAGCTGTACCGATATGTGCAATACCGGCACTATTAACGAGAATGTCAAGCTGACCGATATGCCCGAATATCGTATGCACCTGTGCCTGGTTACTGACATCACCAATATGATACGCGGCTTTACCGCCTGCTTTTTCTATTCCGGCAACCGTTTGTTTTACCTGTTCTTCGTTGATATCGATCAGGTGCACCAATGCCCCCTGACTGGCAAATACCTCTGCCACTGATCTGCCGATCCCGCTTCCGCCACCAGTAATCACGGCGGTTTGTTGATTGAGTGAAAACATCATTCGCTGCTGCTTAAGGTTTTATATAATCTTCTTCCAGGTCAAATATTTTATCCATCAGGACCCATTTTTCGCCAGGCTGGGCAAATGGAAGCGGTTGCTGAAAATGCCACATCAGCTGTTCCCATTCCTGTACTTTTTCATTGCCCAAATCGGCAGCCGCTTTTGCGGCAAAACTAAATTCGTCCTTTACTTCCATGATCATAAATAAACGGTTACCGGCTCGGTAGATCTGCATCTGCTGAATGCCCGATCCGGTAATACTGCTAATGATTTCGGGCCAAACTTTTTTGTGCCAGTCTTCATAAGCGGCAATGCTAGCTGTATCATTCACCAGGTCCAGTGCCAGACAATATCTACGCATGTGATTGATTTTTGTTGACCCGGTGCCCCTTCCAGCCAAAATAGGCAACAATGGCAAAACAGAGCAACGGTACAATATACCCTAACTGAATACTCCCGGTCATATCACTGATCTGCGCCATGATGGGCGGCAGAATAGCACCACCCACAATGGCCATCACAATCAGGCTGCTGCCATATTTGGCATCGGCCCCCAGATCAGTAATGCCGAGTGAAAAGATAGTCGGGAACATCACCGACATAAAAAACGCGATTCCGATTACCGCATATACGGCCGGTAATCCGTGCACAAACATGGCCACACCGCAAAGTACCGTGCTGAACAAAGCATACAAAGCCAGTAAACGGGCCGGTTGTATAAAACGCATGAAAAAAGTACCGGCAAAACGTCCAATCATAAATGCCATACCACAACCCCAGCCCAGGTAATCAGCGGCTTTGATTTTGTCAATTTGGGCCGCTTCTACCGCATAGAGAATAAAAAAGCTAAACACACAAACCTGTGCCCCTACATAAAAAAATTGTGCGGCTACTGCCCATCGCAAATGACTATGGCGCAGGCTGTGAAAAATAGACTTACCCGCCACTTTTTCCTCCTCATCATGAATCTCTGGTAATTTGATCAGGGCAAATAAAACAGCTACTACCAGGATCAGGCTGCCCAATACGAGATAAGGCATTTTTACACTGGCGGCTTCTGATGCAAGGGCTACCTGCCTGGCCGCGTCCGTCATGGCCCCCAGTTCCTCATCTGTAAAACCTTTGGTAAGAATGATACGGGCGCCGATAATAGGTGCCAGGGTAGCTGCGAGTCCATTAAATGATTGGGCAAAATTAAGTCGTTGTGTGGCCGTAGCAGGATCTCCCAATACAGAAGCATAGGGATTGGCGGCGGTTTCCAGGATGGTTAATCCACAGGCAATAATGAACAGCGCCAGCAGGAAAAAAAGATATTGCTGTGTATTGGCCGCAGGAATGAATAAAAAAGAACCGATGGCAAACAAGAGCAGCCCGGTAATGATCCCCGCTTTGTACCCGTATTTCCGCATCAGGTAACCTGCCGGCAAGGCCATCACAAAATAGGCGATGAAAACGGCGGAGTCAACCAGGGAGGACTGCAGGGTACTCAGACTGAAAGATTTTTTCAGGTGCGGTATCAGGATGGGATCCAGGTTATGTACAAACCCCCATAAAAAGAACAGGGAGGTTACCAAAATAAAAGGATACAGCAGGTTTCGCTGTTGCGGAGACGCTGGTTTCATAAGCAGGCAGTCGTTTATTCCATCTAATGGAATTTTTGTTCTTTTATATGGATTGAAACTAAGGTTTTCTCTGAATCATTCCATATTTTTGCACCGTTTTTTACAGAAAATGATCCCATTATGATACAGGTAATTCACCGGGCTATCGACATACTCGAATTTGTAGCACGAGATCCCGAAAGACCCAAACTGCTGGGTGAGATCTCTGCCGGCATTAATCTGAAACCCGGAACCTGTGCCAATATTGTAAAAACCCTCACCCTGCGTGGTTACCTCGAAAAACTGGATGCACAGAAAGGCTACCTGCCGGGCAAACAACTCTACACATTGCTGGGTAATACCGGTTACAAAAAAGACCTGATAGAAGCCGCCGACCTGGAAATGGAGATTCTGACAGCGAAACTCAAAGAAAACACTTTGCTGGCGGTACTGAATGGCGAGAACCGGGTGGTGATACACCGCAAAGAAAGCGACCAGTTAGTACAGGCGCATACACCGGATGAAAAGAAAGCCTACGATTCTTCTACCGGCCGTTTACTGATTGCCATGTTACCGGATGAAGAGTTGGAAAAATTCATCGCCCGTTTTGGGCTGCCCTCTTCGCAGATCTGGCATGATGCCAATACCCAACGCAAATTTTACCAGCAGGTAGAACAGATCCGCGATAAAGGTTATGCCGTAATCGAAGACAGTGTACAGATCATCGGTTTTGCTACCGGCGTGTACCGGAACGGCGCCATTGTGGCCTGCCTGAGTATTTATATGCCCGCTTTCCGCTGTACCGATAAGATCCGCAACCGGATGATCAAACTAGGACTGGAAGCTGCTAAAAAGATCTCGAGAAACCTGGATTAATACTGTTAACCTGTAAGAGATCTAAATTGCTGTGTAAGTACCACGCAGTATTCTTTTTTATCTTTACCTGTGTTATCTTCTTTCCTGAATACTGCTATCCGCAGAGCGTTTATTTGTGTTTTCCTGCTGTTACTGGCGGAAATACACCCTTCCCTTGCACAACAAGGCTCCACCATTATACCGGATGCCCCTGTAGCCAAAGACACTATTAACCAGCGCGACCTGATCGATATTGTGGTAAGATGGCTGCATATCCGTGACACCGATCTGAAAGTAGATGGCAGAAAAAAAATCTATTTCTCTTTTCTTCCTTTTGGCGCATCTGTTCCCGGCGGAAGTGGTACTGCTTTGATCACAAGTACTACTGCTGGTACCTATCTCGGACCACGTAAAACCACATATCTCTCCACTGCCAGTTTTGCCCCTTATTGGAATTTTAAGGGTCGATATGGTTTGCCACTGCGAACAGCGGTCTGGTTACCCAATAACACCTGGACCATACAGGGCGATACGCGTTTCCTGAACTACCCGCAGTTTACCTGGGGCCTGGGCAGCACGCATAACAATACTACGCCGCTGCTGGTAGACCAGGTATATATCCGTTTTCACCAGCAATTTTTAAAACGGATCAAACCTTACCTCTTTGCCGGTGTGGGTTATCACCTCGATTACCATACCAGTATTCAAACCGATGCAGCACCGGGTACACTGGGTCAATATACTGGTTATGCTTATGGAACCGGCAGCCGGTCTTTTGCATCCGGACTGAGTGTAAATTTTTTATATGATTCACGGAATAACGCCATTAATCCTTTGCCGGGGGCCTATGTAAATCTGGTGTATCGCCAGCAGACAAGAATATTGGGTAGCGATGATGACTGGCGTTCTTTATTTGTGGATATACGTAAATATGTTTCAATGAAACCGCGGGATCCCATCCAACAGAATACGCTTGCTTTCTGGACCTATTTGTGGACTTCGCTCGATAATGGTACCCCCTACCTCGATCTGCCCAGTATCGGTTACGATCCTTACAATCGTTCCGGCCGTGGCATAGATCAGAACCGCTACCGGGGTAAAACACTCTATTATGCCGAAGCAGAATACCGGCGTGATCTAACGCGGGATGGGCTTTTTGGTTTTGTGGTTTTCGGAAACATCACCACAGTAAGTGGTACGGGTGGACTCTTCCGCAACTGGTATCCCGCTGCCGGTACAGGTTTGCGGGTCAAGTTCAACAATAGCTCCAAAACCAATATCGGGATCGATTACGGATTCAGTAAAGGATACAACAGCATCCTCATCAGCCTGGGAGAAGCGTTCTGACATTTGCTTATTAAAAGAGACAACAGTTTATTTGGAATGATTTTTTTCAATACATGGTTAGGTGATTAGCGGATTAGCGGATGACGGATTGGCGGATTTTTATGCAGACGACACTCACCAATAGCCCACAAATTCCATAATCCGCTAATCCGCAATTCGTAAATCCGTTAATTCTGCTTGCTTATTCCGGAAGATTGCGTAAGAAGAAATCCCGGATATTGCCTCCCATGATTTTCTCGATAGCAGCTCTATCGAAACCCTGCTTGCCCAATTCTGTAACGATCAGGGGGGCGCCGGTTACATCAAAATGCATTTCAAAAGCACCGTCCCAATCAGAGCCGAGGGCTACTTTATCAATCCCGATCCTGTCGGCTACATATTTAATGGTTCGCGCTGTGGCGGCGGCATCTTTGCCGCATACGGCTGTCTCCCATAATCCTACCCCTACCAGTCCATTGCGTTTGCCTATCTCATCCAGCTGGGCATCGGATAAGTTCCGTTGGTTATCGCACAAAGCCCGCACACCGGTATGCGACACCAGTAAGGGACCGCTATGATATTTAAACACATCGCTGATAGTGGCCTGCGAACTATGGGCCAGATCAATGGTGATATGAAGACTGTCCATTTTCTTTACCAGTTCAATTCCTTTGGGGGTGAGCCCGGTTTTGTTCATGCCATGCGCAGAACCCGCCCATTCATTGTCGAAGAAATGCGCAAGGCCGATATAACGTACACCGGCATTGTAAAAAACATCCAGGTTAGTTAGATCATTTTCCAGCGGTTGGGCGCCTTCTAATCCCAGCATGCCGGCTACCAGTTTTGGGTTCTTTGTTCTGTCGGTTATAAATTGTTTCAGTTCTTTTTGAGTGGTAACTACCCGGAACGCTCCTTTTGAATTTTTAGCCAGCCTCTCCAGATCGCGGCACTGACGCAAAGCCCTTGTTTTGATGCCGAACCAGTTGGCCGGTGTTTGTAACTGCGCAAAATTGAGCAGACCGATCTGGTCTGAGTTGGAAGGATTCTGTTCGATATTGATACCTGCCGGCACTTTACTCACAATGGTAAACACCTGCAAAGCCATATTGGCCTGCTGCATACGGGGAAGGTCTACATGACCATAATTATGCAACCGGGTCAGATCGCGGTTCCATAACAAGGCATCGCAGTGAAGGTCGGCTATAAAAGGGATGGAATCGTACCAGCCCTGTTTGGCAAAGGGTCCTTTCTGGGTTACTTTATTCTTAGACCGGTCGAGGTATTGCGGAACAAAAGCGAAAAAGAGAACAGCGATCACGGCAATACTGATCGCGAATACGCGCAGAAATTTTCTCATAGCAAACCAGTTGATTCCATGTAAATTATGAAAAAAAGGAATACTCGGCGGATAGCTTTCACAGATAACTGCCATCTGCTGCCAGTATCTCTTTCAACTGCTGTATGAAGGAGTCGATCTCATCCCTGGTATTACTGAATGAGAACACCAGCCGCACCTCCTGCTGATCTGTATCCCAATAATAAAAACTGGCAACTGGTAAGAGTTGTTGATATACAACCCAGGGCATTACCAGGAATACCATATTGGTGTTAACAGGATACGTAATCAGTGAACTGTTGATTTTTTCCAGTTCCTGTTTACAATAGGTAGCCAATCCATTGGTATGTTCGGCTATTTTATGCCAGAGTTGGTTATGAAAAAGGGCAATAAACTGTGCTGCAATAAACCGGTTCTTGGATGCGAGCTGCATGCTTCTTTTAAGCTGGTATTTGATGTTTTTAAATCTGCCGGGCGAAATAAATGCAACTGCTTCGCCAAATAATAAACCAGCTTTGGTACCTCCTATCGTTATCACGTCTGCCCCGCTGGCGTTAGCCAGGCTGGCTAACGAACAGTTCAGGCTGGCCAATGCATTAAAGATCCTGGCTCCATCAATATGCAGTAAAAGGCCAGCTTCCTGGCAGATATCCCTGATAACTGCCAGTTCCTCCAGGTCGTATACAGTGCCATATTCGGTAGGTTGTGTAATGGTAAGTACACCGGGTACAGGGATATGTATGCCAGTTTGTTTATTGATCTTTTTCTGTAAATCTTCGGCATCAATCTTGCCGTTTCGGGTATTGATTGGGTATAACCTGCATCCTGTAAAAGTTTCTGGTGCGGTAGATTCAGCGTTATACAGATGCGATACATCTGAACAGTACACAGACTGGTATTTTTCTGTTATGCAACCGAGGGCGAAATTATTGGCACCGGTACCATTAAAACAGAAATATATTTCAGCTTCTTCAGTACCCAGGAAATCACTGCACATGCGGATGGCTTCCTTTGTATACCTGTCTTCACCGTAAGAAGGAACAAAATCTTTGTTGGCATCTGCCACTGCAGCCATCACCTGTGGATGCGCCCCATCAAAATTCTCACTTGAAAAATACATCATCATCTTTTTTTCAGATATAGAATTGCTTTTTCAACCATCAGGTCTGTACCGGGTTTTTCCGTCTCTTTTTGCCAGTTGATAAAAATAGCCGGTTTGTATGCTTCTCTGGGTGTTCCATTCATATGGTATAATCGCTCGGCAGGAAAAGTGAACCGGATTTTTGTGTTAGGCATTTCGAAACTATATACTGCACCTATCAAATGTGCCAGGTCGGTGCCGATAATAGTGGTGGAAGGTCTGTTCATTGCATCAAATCCTACCAGAATACCTTCTGCTATGCTGCCTGTCCAGTGATTGCCCAGTACCACCAGTGGTTTATTGTAGTATTTTTCTTTGCGGGGAGATACAATCTCTGCCCAGCTTCTTTTGATACCGGTTGATTTTTCCTCGGCATAATACTCGTGTTTCTGATAATATTGTTCTTTATCGATGAACCATCCTAAGATGGCTTTGGCCACAGCTGTATTCCCGCCACTGGGTGTTTCCCTGAAATCGAGGATAAGTGATCGGGTATTGGCAAAACTTTGCATGATACTGTCAAAAATCGGGATCAGGGCATTATCATAAAGACAATCGTTGATCCTGATATAACCGATATTACCTATGCGCTTTGATTCGATTTTAGATTGATATTGAATATGCTCTAACTGTAATCCTTTCTGATCAGGATAGAAATTTTGCTGAATTCCCTGGTATTGCAGGGTCAGAATCCGTGGTTGTATATGGTTACCCGCCAGCGCCAATCGAAGGGCAAAACTTTTGGCTTCATTGTTCAGCGGCACAACCGTTTTAGGTAAAAAGGGTTCTATTGCCATGCTAACAGGTATATGATTGATGGCTATCACTTCCATTCCCGAACGAACACCAGCTTCAGCTACCCCAAAACCTCTTCTTACTTCTGTAACCACAGGTTTCCCGTTGATATATTCTGCCCAGATATCTGTACCGGAGGGAACCAGCCGTTGCGAAAGATTTGTATTGGTGTTAAAAACGGCATGATGATCGTAAATCTCATACATGGCTTTTTCCAGTAACTGAATAAACTGGTCACGCCGGGTAATGGTGTCTAATGCAGGGGTATACAATTCTTTTACTTTGTTCCACGGGGTTTGTTTTTTATCAAAATAGCTGTATTCTTCGTTAACGGTTGACCAGAAATAGAGGAAGTCCTGCCGATACTGTTCTGTGCTTATTTCAGATTTTTGTGCCAGTGCAAATGACTGCAGCCATAATAGTATTGATAAAAGAGGTATCGCTTTCATAGATTTTTTTGGTCTGATGTTGAATGTGCAAAGCAAAAATATCCAGCCCGCCGTAAAAATGATAGTACGATATTGCAGAAGAAGGATTAGGCTTTCCGGTAAGCCAGGGGTGTTATGCCGGTGATCTTCCTGAAGACTCTGCAAAAATGAGTGGCATCGTAAAAACCGGTTTCAATCGCTATGTCCAGCAGGTTATTGTTTGTTTGCAGTAAAACCTTGCTTTTTTCGATGCGCTTCAGGATT
>DASWXD010000056.1:0-11590 GCA_036405675.1 Sediminibacterium sp. | reverse complement strand
TTCTTCATCACTTAATGATGTTTTGATGTCTTTGGCTACAGGATAGGTTTTACGGGTGAGGGAATTATAGATAAAATAAGACGCATCACGTTCATCATAATACAACAGGTATTTACCCGAATAAGATGCCTGCAGCAGGTTTCCTTTAAACTCTTTCCTGATCAGTTCTGCCGCACCTGTTTCCGGATTTACCCGGTAAATATCATTGTACACAAAACCCTGCCACTGAGAAGCTATTTTTTTCCCATCATCGGAAGAGGCATAAAACACTTCCCCATCTCCTTCCTTCGTTTGCAGCAATCCGCGGAATTTATCGTTGATCAGCTGCACCAGTTTTTTACCCTCCCTATCCACTCTGGCCGGATAACTCCTGCGCAGATCATTATCCAGGTTCTTTAACTGAACCGGTTGTACATAATCATCATTGTAATGCCATACATCTACACTCACTCTTTCAAAATCAGGCAGCGTGGTATCTTTCACGGGCAATATAGCCGCTGTTCCCACAAACAAACGCTGCCCGCTTTTACTGAAACTGATAGAAGCATTCTCACTAACCGTCCATTTAGCGGCCAATCCGGGTGTATTTCTGTCAGCCAGCAACACCGCACTATCCATTCCTGCCTGATGATAATAGAGTTTATAAAATTTCTGCAAAGACTTGCTGCTGCTGTCGCGCTCGGCTACAAAAGCAAACTGTTTGCCGTCCTCATCCATCCGGTAACCTTTGGCATCGTTGAATTTTTTGAAAACAACCGCACTGTTTCCACTGGCCAGGTCAACCCGAGTAACCGCTGCCTGCGATTGTGCGTCGCCGGTTTTACGGGTGGTTTCTATCAACAAAGTAGTTCCCTTGGTATTAAAGAAAAACTCGCTCACCAGCGGAAATCTTTTCTCTTCGCCGGTTGCCAGGTTGCGCAATACCAGAACCGTTCCTTCTTCAAAAGGTTCTTCCGGTGTTCTGGCTGTCCCGTTATTGGGCCGGTTTCCGCGTAATACAGACAGGCCATTCAGTTTTACTTCATTGGCTTTGTTGCGGATACTGTCTGCCGCTCTGGCCAGACTATCTGCCATTTGCAGCATGGCACGTACCCTTGCCGATGAGTCCATATCAGGTCTGCGGGCAGGATCCGGCAATGGTTTCTCTAACAGGTAAGCCAGCCAGTTACCGGAATCATCCGGTACTTTAAAACTTTTCACACGCGGCACTTTAGTAATATTTTCTTTACCCAGCTCCACTATCGCCAGACTGTCTTTGGGCATTTCATCCGGCCTCTTTTTTTTGATCCGCGCATCGCGGGTATCTTTAAAAACCGGTTTAATACGGCAGATCACATAACGGTTATCATCTGTGATCACGGCACCATACCCGCGGGCTATCTCTTTTGTATAACTGCCATCGGTTGCTTTGATATACAATATCCCATCCCCTTCCTGGGGATTGACAGCATATGTCACATATTTACCATCGCTGGTAATGGCTCTTTCGGTGATACTCTGCCAGCCATCATACACAGAATGGTCCAATGGTTTTTTCTGGGCAAAACCGGCAACAGCCAGCAAGGAAAAGAAAAACAGGAGGTTCTTTTTCATAAAAGTGTTTTGGGAGTTCCGAAGATAAAGAAACCAATTACAGCAGCCCCGCTTTTATCCACTCATTTTTACCATCGGTGAAGGGTGGATGAGAGCAGGTGAAGTACCCATGGAACAGAACCTGATTTTCCATCATAAAATGTATAATTTTAGCCCATGAAATATTGGATCATTGCCTGTTTTTCAACACTGCTGCTCTGCGCGCAACCAGTTCAGGCACAAACACACCAGTTAACCCAACTCTGGGAAACAGATACCCTCTTGCGTACCCCCGAATCGGTTTTGTATGATGCCAAAGCCCGGTTGTTGTATGTCTCCAATATTGATGGTGTTCCCAACGAAAAAGACGGCAAAGGCTCTATTGCCAAAGTAGGCCTGGATGGCAAAATCATCAACGCCCAGTGGGTTACCGGACTGAATGCGCCCAAGGGTATGGGTATTTACAAGAATAAATTATATGTAGCTGATCTGACAGAAGTGGTGGTGATTGATATAGATAAAGCTGCCATCATTGAACGGATACCGGTAGAAGGTTCTGTATTCCTGAACGATATCACTATTGACAAAACCGGCGCCGTTTACGTGAGTGATACACGTGTTTTCAAAGTGTACCGTATTGACAAAGGTTTTGTAGTTACCCTCTTCCAGAACCTGCAGGGACCCAATGGACTCCTCGCATTGGGAGATGAATTACTGATCCTCGACAAAGGGAGTTTGATAAAACAACTCGCCAGCGGCACCCTTGCCAATATCACAGAAGGCATGGACCCCAGTACCGATGGCATTGAACAGGTGCAAAAAAACGAGTACCTCGTCAGTTGCTGGAACGGGGTGATCTATTATATCTATCCTGACGGCAATAAACAGGTCCTGCTCGATACCCGCCCGCAAAAAAGCAATACCGCCGATATTGGTTACGACCCCAAAAACCGGATCGTATTTGTTCCTACGTTTTATGGAAATAAAGTGGTGGCGTATCAGCTGAAGTGATCTTGAAGTGAGACGTGAATCGTGAGTAGTGAATAGTGAATTGTAAATGGGCAATAGTCAATATATTTGCCCTACACTCACAACTGACGATTCACGACTGACGACTCACGACCGACGATTCCTCACCACCCTTCCCATCTGCAACACGACCGACAAAGCAATCAACCCTACACCGGGATAAAAATAAACAGACAGATGTTCATTTTCCTGGAATAAAAAGAAAGCCATCAGTATGCCGTATACCGGTTCCAGGTTCAGGCTCAGGTTCTGGGTAAAGGCAGATACCTTTTTCAGGGATTGCAGCATCAGGTTCATGGCCAGAACCGTGCAGAGCCAGCTCAGGATCAGCAACCAGAGCCAGTCTTTGGCGGTTGGAATAATATAAGTGGTGGGAAAAAAGTAGAGATACAATGGCATGCCCAGCGTTAACAACAACAGGCCTCCGCTCAATTCATACAACATCATGGTTTTTGAATCGGTAACCGCCACATATTTTTTGTTAAGCACCGAGAAAAAAGCTGCCAGTACAGAGCAGGCAAGTCCGGCAAGAATACCATTTCGGTAACGGGTATCAAAATGAAATATGAGTAAGATCCCCAATAAACTGATCAGTCCCAATCCTGTTTCGGACCAGCTGAATTTTTTAGGTGTAAACAAAGGTTCCAGTATAGCGGTGAACAAACCTACCGACGCAAAACAGATCAATCCAATCGATACATTGGCCATTTTGATACTGGCATAAAATAAAACCCAGTGTAAGGCAATCAGTGTACCAATACCCAATAAGCGCCATACCGTAGCTGCTGCCACAAAACCGAGTTGTTTTTTCCAGGAAAGCCAGGCATACAGGGTAACCACAGTAATAGCGATCCGGTACCAGGTCAGTAACCCTTCATTTAACCCGATCAGTTTACCCAGTATACCGGTAAACCCAGCGAGGAAAACAGCGATATGTAGTTTGATCAAAGCCTGTTTCATGACTTCAAAGAACGCAAATATTCATGGGATCAGCACCTGTGTTGCAAACTCGGGAGAAAATAAAATCATTGAATCGTTCAGGAGAAAGAAACGGCAGATAGCAGATGCGGGTCAGGAATTTTTTACTTTGTTACGATAATTCTGGAACAGGCTTTTCCATTGGATCTGCAGTACACCCAATACACCTTCCTTGATAATGCCTTTGCTCATTTTGCTAACGCCTATCTTGCGATCGATAAAAGTGATGGGTACTTCCTTGATTTTGAAACCCAGTTTCCAGGCGGCAAATTTCATTTCTATCTGGAAAGCATATCCCACAAACTGGATCATATCAAAATTAATCGCTTCCAGTACTTTTCTGGAATAACAGAGAAAACCGGCTGTAGGATCGTTCACCGGCATCCAGGTAAGTATTTTGGTGTACAAAGCCCCACCGCGTGAATACAGTTGCCTGTCCCAGGGCCAGTTCTCCGTTTTACCTCCCGGCACGTAACGACTGCCCACGGCCACATCGGCCCCTTCTTCTTTACAGGCATGATAAAGTCTTTCAAGATCGGCGGGGTTATGAGAGAAATCAGCATCCATCTCAAAAATATAGGCATACCCCCTGGCCAGACTCCATTTGAATCCGTGAATGTAGGCGGTGCCCAATCCTAATTTACCTTTTCTTTCTTCCAGAAATAACTGATCGGGATAAACAGCCATCATGCTGCGTACAATAGCAGCAGTGCCATCGGGCGAGCCATCATCAATCACCAGCACATGGTAACCTTTCCCCAGCGCAAACACTGCGGTAATGATAGAAGAAATGTTCTCCTTCTCATTATACGTAGGTATGATGACAATTTTTTCCAGAGGAATGGGGGTATGGATTGAAGGACTAAGTTACGATTTTACCGATTGTCGGATATTAATTTTTATTATAGGAAGAATTCCATGTTATCAGGGTTTCTTCACCAGGGTCCGGTTCAGTATTTCAGTGAGTTTCTGCTTGGTATTCATGGCAAAATCTCCTTTCATCATCCAGTCGTAGTATTGCGGCTCTTCTTTCAGCACCTGCACAACGGGTTTGCCCTTGTGTTTGCCGAAATTGAATATTTCGATGCCTTTGTCTTTGATAAAACGACGGGCAAAATCAACAATATCATCTTCGCCGGTAAACTTCACAATACTTTCTACCGTGTTACCGATCTGGGGATACCGTTCTACCTGCGCTTCCAGTACTTCCCAGGTAGCAGTAGCATCCACTTCAGCGCTATGCGCTCCATCCAGCGATTTCTGACAATAAAATTTATAGGCAGCACTCAGGGTTCGCTGTTCCATCATGTGAAACACTTTCTGCACATCTACCAGTTTGCGGCCATCAATATTAAACTCCATACCAATACGGAGAAACTCTTCGATCAGCATGGGTATATCAAAACGGTTGCTGTTATACCCTCCCAGGTCACAGTTCTCCATGAATTGTTTCAATTCATTAGCGGCCTGTTTAAACGTAGGGGCATCTTTTACCATCTCATCGGTGATACCATGTATATCACTGGATGCCTGCGGAATAGGCATTTCGGGGTTAATCAGTTTTCGCTTCACCTGTTGTGTCCCATCAGGCAGTATTTTCACGATCGCGATCTCTACAATACGGTCGGCACTGATGTTGATTCCGGTGGTTTCCAGATCAACAAAAGCGATCGGGCGGGTTAATTGCAATTTCATTAGCTGGGTACAGTCATTTTCTTATTGAGTAATCTGCTGGGCAAAAGTAAGCATATCTATGCCATCATAATTGCCACTGCTCATTAAAACCAGGTTACTGTTTTCAAATGACTGGCTCTGTAACCAATGGGTTAACTGTTCCTTGTCATTCATCACCAGTAATCCTTCTTTGCCAAAACCGGCGATCACTTTTTCCACAGGCAGATCGGGCATCCGCTTCAGTTCCAATGCATGTCTGGAGTAAAAAACCACGGCCAGATCCGCTTTGTCCATCGCTCCCTTATATTCCGCCATGAACGCCTCGTTCAGGCTGCTGAAAGTGTGTAATTCCAGAATGCCTACCAGCTTCCTGTTGGGGTATTGTTGTTTTACTGCTTCAATAGTGGCTTTTACTTTACTGGGCGCATGTGCAAAATCGCGGTACACATGGGTAGTTGGGCCGGCAGCCAGCAATTCCAGTCTTTTAGCCGCACCGGTAAAACCGGCAATGGCCTTTATAAAATCTGTTGCCGTAACACCCAGTTCCTTACAGGCATAATAAGCCGCATACAGGTTCATCAGGTTGTGATTACCGAATACTTTCAGCGTACCGGTAACACCTTCAATAGTAACTGTTGTTTTTCCCTCTTCAATCCGGTGTTCGGGTACCGCATAGGGTTGGTAACGGATATCTGTACGCAGGTTCTCTTCTACCAGCTTTTTCAGCACAGGGTCCGATTCGTTATAGATCAGCAGTCCGCCTTTCTCTATCTTATTAATAAAAATCACAAACTGCTCCAGGTAAAAAGGAAAAGTTGGGAATACATTGATATGATCCCAGGCAATCCCGGTTAAAATAGCCACATGTGGAAACAGGAAATGAAACTTGGGCTTTTTTTCCAGGGTACTGGCCGGATATTCATCGCCTTCGCAAATGATGACCGGGGCATTGGTAATATTCACCGACTGGTCAAATCCTTCCAGCCGGGCACCCACCAGGTAGTCAAAATCCTGTCCTAACTGCCGGAGTACATGCATGATCATGCTGGTGGTAGTGGTCTTGCCATGACTTCCCCCCACCACTACCCGCTTTTTTTGCCGGCTTTCGTGGTAGATATATTCCGGGAAAGAATAGATTTTGAGTCCCAGTTCCTGTGCCCGGGCCAGTTCGGGGTTATCGGCTTTGGCATGCATTCCGAGGATAATAGCATCTATATCATTGGTTATCAATGCCGGTTGCCAGCCGATCTGGGCAGGAAGCAAGCCTTCTGCCGCCAGATTGGTGCGGGCAGGTTCAAAAATCTCATCGTCTGTACCGCTCACCTGGTATCCTTTCCGGTGTAAAGCAATGGCTAATTGGTGCATCACACTGCCCCCGATTGAAATAAAATGGACTCGCATACGTTATTATTTGGTTCCGGTCAGATAAATTAACAAAAACTGTATCCCTAAAAGGCAACGTTTACAGCTGAAACTATATCTTTGACCTGTTGCAAAATACAGCCTAAACTCTTATTTAAACACGAAGCATGAAAAAGATTGCACTTGTATGTATCACCTTTTTAGTGGCTGCGGTCATCTTTAGCTCTTGTGCACCCAGCCGTAAAGGTTGCCCAACAACCAATCCCAAGTATTTCAGACAGTGGTAAAATGAACCCTTTGCCTGCTGTTTTGTTATTTCCGAAAGCCCTATCATGAACTGGATCCCCCTTACTACAGAAGATCAACTCACGTTGATCAAAGAAAAATCATTCAGCATCCCGCAGGTTATTTTCAAACACAGTACCCGATGCAGTACCAGCAGTATGGTGTTAAACCGTTTGGAAAGAGCAGAAGCACCTGCCACTATCGATTTTTATTATCTCGACCTGCTGGCCCATCGGAATATCTCCAATAAAATTGCCGAACTGTTTCAGGTATACCATGAATCACCTCAGGTATTACTGATCCGCAATGGCGAATGTGTGTATGATGAAAGCCATATGGCCATTACCATGGATGAACTGGTATCTCTCAGCGCCGCATAACATAAGAAATAGCGAATAATTTTTCCGGCTTCGGCCCTTGCTGGTTGAATATTCAGCATCTTTGCTTTCTAACAACAAGTACATGGAAATTGCAGGCTACCTGGCTGCTTTACTGATAGGCGTATCTCTGGGACTGATCGGCGGTGGCGGCTCAATTCTCACGATTCCTGTACTGGTATATCTCTTTGGCATTGCGCCTACTACCGCAACCGGCTATTCTCTTTTTATTGTGGGATGCAGCAGCCTCGCAGGTGCCTATAAAAATTACCGCAGAGGCAATATCAATGGCAGGGCTGCGATGTATTTTGGATTTACTTCCATTATCACTGTTTTACTGATCCGCAAACTCCTGCTACCGGTGATACCGGATGAACTGGCGGTAGTGGCCGGTTTTACCATTACCAAATCGCTGGCAACTATGCTGCTTTTTGCCGTGATCATGATCATTGCAGCCAAAAGCATGATTCAGAAACAACCGGTGGTGGATGAGTCATTACAAAACCAGCCCATTCATCTTCCCAAAGCACTGATCAGAGGGGTATTGGTAGGAATCTTAACCGGCTTACTGGGTGCGGGTGGTGGTTTTATCATTATCCCTGTGCTGATTTTTTCTTTTCATCTTCCCATGAAAGAAGCCATTGGCACTTCCCTGCTGATCATTGCCATGAACTCACTGGTTGGTTTTGCGGGTGATCTCTTACATATCCGGTTTGACTGGTGGTTACTGATTCCTATTACTGCTATTGCAGTTACCGGCACTTTTATCGGCCGCAGACTGGGACAGGATCTACCGGGCGAAAAACTGAAAAAATGGTTTGGCTGGTTTATCCTGCTGATGGGGATCTATATTATCATCCATGAACTCTTCCTGAATTAAGTAAATGGCGTTTTTGCGGCAGGTTTTTTACACACAGAGAAACAGAGCGACAGAGATACACAGAGTTTTTATAATTTACAGTCTCACGGAATTATTTCGTTGATCAAATTCACAAACTATGCTGGAATGGATACAACAACCCTGGCCCTGGTATGTGGCAGGGCCACTCATCGGACTGCTGGTGCCGGTATTATTACTGATCGGCAATAAAAGCCTGGGCATTTCTTCCTCTTTGCGGCATATCTGTGCGGCCTGTTTGCCGGCAGGCATTCCTTTTTTTAAATACAACTGGAAAAAAGAAGCCTGGAACCTGTTTTTTGTAGCGGGCGTATTGGGTGGCGGTTACCTGGCAGCTACTTTTCTGACGCAGCCTGATCCGGTAATTGTCAATGAAAAACTGCTGCAGGAATTACAGGGATACGGTATCACCAATCATGACAACCTGATACCTTCTGAGCTGTTTAACTGGCCCGCATTACTTACGTTGAAAGGATTACTCTTAATGGTTGCCGGTGGATTTCTCGTAGGTTTTGGTACCCGTTATGCGGGAGGTTGTACTTCCGGTCATTCCATCATGGGCATGAGTAACCTGCAGTTTTCTTCTTTGATCGCCACTATCTGTTTTATGGCCGGCGGATTTATCATGGCCAATCTTATTTTACCCCTTATCCTGCAATTATGAACCCGTCCATCAAAGAAACCAATACTGATTTTGAAACCCGTTCCCTGGATGCAGTTTGCGTAAACAGCAGTGATCTTTCACATCCCTGGTGGTTCAACCTGAAATATCTTGCAGCGGGTCTTATCTTCGGAATCATCTTAACCAAAGCAGAAGTGATCTCCTGGTTCCGTATACAGGAAATGTTCCGGCTGCAGAGTTTTCACATGTTTGGTGTGATCGGTTCTGCCGTAGCAGTAGGCGCCCTCTCTGTTTTTCTGATCAAGAAATTCCATATCAAAACCATTTATGGCGAAGAAGTGGATCTGCCGGAACGTCCCTTTAACAAAGGACAGATCATCGGTGGCCTGCTCTTTGGTTTTGGATGGGCCATGACAGGTGCCTGTCCGGGCCCGCTATTTGCACAGATCGGAACAGGTGCCAGCGTTGTGATGGTTACCTTAATCAGTGCCATTGCCGGCACCTGGGTATACGGATTGTTGAGAGATAAACTGCCCCACTAACCATGTTGCGTAAATATATCCTTCCCCTGTTTCTTACCCTGCTCATTACAGCGTTACTGTTGTTTTGGATAGCTGGTGATAAAAAAGAAACGATGGTTACAGAAAACAAAACCGTCACTGAAGGCGATTGCTGGACGGGTGCCGGCATCTACCAGGTGCCCGTTGATGGCGATGGCGCTGAGATCCGTTACGGAAGAGAACTGATTGTGAATACGGCCCTGTATCTTGGTCCGAAAGGAACTGTTGCACAGATCTCCAATGGCATGAATTGCCAGAACTGCCACCTCGAAGCGGGCACCAAACCCTGGGGCAATAATTATGGAGCAGTAGCTGCAAACTATCCCAAATACCGCGAAAGATCCGGGAGTCTCGAAAGCGTTGAAAAAAGGGTGAATGATTGTATAGAAAGAAGCCTGAACGGACAACCGATCGACAGCAGCAGCAGAGAAATGCGCGCCATTGTAGCGTATATCCAATGGCTGGGAAAAGAAATACCAAAAGGTACACGTCCCAAAGGCACAGGTATCCAGGAACTTCCTTTTATGACAAGGGCCGCCGACCCGGTAAAGGGTGCCCTGGTGTATACCAATACCTGTCAGAAATGTCACGGTCCCAATGGCCAGGGGCAGTTACGGGAGGATGCAAAAAGGTATGAATATCCGCCGCTATGGGGGCCGCATAGTTATAATACGGGAGCCGGTTTATATCGTTTATCGCGGTTTGCGGGTTTTGTGAAAAACAATATGCCTAATCCTGCCAATTATCATACGCCGGTACTAACGGATGAAGAAGCCTGGGATGTAGCAGCATTTGTAAATGCACAACCGAGGCCGGTGAAAGATGTCCGCAACGATTGGCCCGATATCCGCACCAAACCTTTTGATCATCCGTTTGGTCCTTATGCAGACAGTCTCAGCGAACAGCAGCATAAGTTTGGGCCCTGGAAAAAGGCAAAGTAGCTAAACGCGGGTAAGCTTTTTTTTCATCAGCCAATCCAGTTGCACATCGTCTCCGAGGATAAAATCGTGTTCAGCAAATTTTTCATATCCAAAAGCGGTATAGAAATCAATAGCAGGCTGGTTATGTTCCCAAACGCCCAGCCAGATCCATTCTTTCTGTAATTGCTCCGCAAATGCAATGGCTTTTAGCATCAACAATTTACCAATCCCCTTTCCTATAAAATCCTTGCGTACATACAAACGGGAAATCTCCAGCGCAGCCGCTGATCCCAGTGATGTGTGCGATTTATTTTTGAGAAAGATATACCCCGCCGGAAGCGCATCTACCCAAGCCAGAAAGAAAGTATGTCCGCCCCGGGAAAATTCTTCCACCAGTTGTTCTTTGCTGAACTGTTCGGCCATGAACTTATCCATATCGGCCACCGTATTGTGTACGGCAAACGTATCATAAAAAGTTTCGCGACTGATCTCCGCAACCAGTTCTGCTTCTGTTGCTTCCGCTAATCTGATCTGTACCATACAAAAAAATTACTGCAGGTCCCAGGCGTCCCAAAGAAACACCCCGCAACCCGCAGCAACCCAATTTTTAATTTCTAATTTTTAATTACTAATTATCTCCACCACCATCGCACTCGCCCCTCCTCCCCCATTACAAATGCCAGCCGCACCAATCTTACCGCCATTCTGTTTCAGTACATTGATGAGGGTAACCATGATCCTTGCGCCGCTGCAACCCAATGGGTGGCCCAGCGATACGGCACCACCGTTCACATTTACTTTGGCGGGATCCAGTTTCATTTTCTGTGCGTTTACAATGCCTACTACAGAGAATGCTTCGTTGAGTTCTACAAAATCAATATCGCTCATTTGCAAACCAGCTTTGGCAACGGCTTTGGGTACGGCCAGTGAAGGCGTAGTGGTAAACCATTCAGGAGCCTGTTCGGCATCCGCATAACTTCTGATGATGGCAAGGGGTTTGATCCCCATGGCATCGGCTTTTGCTTTACTCATCAGTACCAATGCTGCTGCTCCATCATTCATGGTAGAGGCATTGGCAGCGGTTACAGTACCTTCTTTGGAGAAAGCGGGTTTCAGTTCAGGGATCTTATCAAATTTTACATTGAAAGCTTCTTCATCTTTGGCAAAGAGAATGGGATCTCCTTTGCGCTGCGGAATAGGTACCGGAACAATCTCTGCATCAAATGCCCCATTGGCCCAGGCAGCCTGGCTGCGCTGGTAGCTCTGCACCGCAAAAGCATCCTGCTCTTCTCTGGAAATATTACATTCTCTCG
>DASWXD010000055.1:0-34090 GCA_036405675.1 Sediminibacterium sp. | reverse complement strand
GCCGATATTGTGGAAGAGATCCTGCGGATTGACGGACTGGATAATATTGAGATCCCAGCTACGATCACCATCAGTCCCGCGGTAGAAAAACTCGGACAGAAAGAATCTTTAAAAGACAAGATTGCAGGTTACCTAGTAGGGCAGGGTTTCACCGAGATCCTGACCAACTCCATCACCAACAGCAAATACTTTGAGGAAGAAGTGCTGGCGGTAACGGTGAAAATGATCAATAACCTGAGCGAGGAGCTGAATGTGTTGCGCCCCTCCATGCTGGAAACCGGTCTCGAGTCTATCGCCTATAACCTGAATCGCCGAAACCAGCACCTGCAGTTGTTTGAACTGGGTAAAACCTATTTCACCAAAAATGTGGGTGAGTATACCGAAGAAGAACATCTCTGTTTATACATTACCGGTGCCAACCATGAAGATAGCTGGCGCGAAAAAAGCAAGGCCAATGATTTTTATCGTTTGAAAGGATTGGCCACGGCGGTGCTGGAAGTAGCTGGATTGAATAGTGTGCAGTTTGAAGCGGCCGAAGGCGATGGATTGGTATTGCAGGTACTGCACGGTAAACGTAAACTGGGAACCCTGCTGCAAGTATCTGCCAGAAAATTGCAATCATTCGATATCAAACAGCCCGTATATGTGCTGGATCTTCATTTTGGCCAGATGCTGGAAGCAGTAAGTCAAACTAGGATCCGGTATAAGGAAGTGAACAAGTTTCCGGTGATGCAGCGCGACCTGGCCATGGTGGTAAAATGTGCCACCAGTTTCGAATCGATTGAGCAGACCGTAAAAAAACTGAAGCTGCCCAAGCTGAAAGAAGTTCGTTTATTCGATGTGTTTGAAAGCGAGAAACTCGGCGCGGATAAAAAATCCATGGCCATCAGTTTTCTTTTTGCGGATGAGGAGAAAACCCTCACCGATAAAGAAGTGGATGCCATGATCACCAAACTGATCCAGGGTTTTGAGAGCGACCTGGCGGCGGAGATCCGGAAATAACATCGGCCAGAAACTATTCAAACACCTAATTACCAGCGCAGAAGTGAATAATAAGTGCAGTAAAATGGCATAACTCTTCTGCATTGACCTTATCTTTAATCAGATGGTTAACCTTGAGCAACAGATAAAAAGCATCCAGGATAAACTTCAGCAATTGCTGAAGCAACAGGCTTTGCTGCAAAAGGAGAACCAGCAACTGAAAAAAGAGCTGGAAAAGCAGACCGCTCTCACCGAAGAGAAACAGGGCCTGGTGTTATCACTGCAGCAGCAGGTGGATGTGGTGAAAATGGGTTCCGGTACTTTAAACGAGGCCGAAAAAGCCGCCCTCAGTAAACGCATCGATGGTTATCTGAAAGAAATTGATCAGTGTCTGGCACTTTTAAACACGTAATCCATGTCTGAACTCATTCCTGTAAACATACTCATCGCCGACCGCAGCTACCGCCTGAAAATTGAGGCGGCGGATGAGGAAATGGTCCGCAAAACCGCCACCCTTATCAACGATAAAATCACCCAGTTCAAGACCCAGTTTGCGGGTAAAGACATGCAGGATTATGTATCCATGGTACTACTCTGGTTTGCCACCGAACAGAACCAGTCAGGCATTGACCATGTAAAATGGACAGAAGCCGCCGAAAAACTGGCTTCCCTCGAAAAAATGGTAGACAAGGCACTTGCCGGCGACCAGTAGCTTTGAAAGCCGGTACAGGTTACCGGTTGCCAGTTACAGGTAAACCAGCAACCGGTAACCTGCAAGCTGTACCCCGCCCCCTCTTTCCAACAACTTCACAATTCCCCGCTCGTACTTCGTACTTATTTAATTATCTTCGTCTATTATCATTTACTTATTACGGTAAAATGAGATGTGAACAACGTATGATTGCGAACTATTTAAAAACATTCCAACAACATGGACCAAACAGTAGTATCTATAATAATTGGTGCAAGTACACTAATTGTAGGGCTTATAGCGGGTAAATTCCTTTTCGCTAAAAACACAAAAAAACAGGTTGAAGAAGCTGAGCAGCAGGCTCAAAACATACTGAAAGAGGCTGAACTCCGGGCCGAAACGATCAAAAAGGAGAAACAACTGGAAGCCAAAGAGAAGTTTGTACAGTTGAAGTCTGAGTATGACCGGGAAGTAATGGAGCGGAACCGTAAGCTGGGCGAACTGGAAAACAGGGCCAAGCAGAAGGATATCACCATCAACCAGAAAGAAGCGGCCCTCGACAAACAGATCAAAGAGAACGAGACCATCAAGGAAAACCTCAATCGCCAGATTGAAGTAGTGAATCATAAGCGTACCGAGCTGGAAAAACACCAGGAAGAGCATATCCGCCGCCTGGAGAAAATTGCCGGTTTGAGCGCAGAAGAAGCCAAATCACAATTGATTGAAAGCCTGAAAGCCGAAGCGCATTCTCAGGCCCTTACCCTGCAGCAGGAGATCATAGAAGATGCCAAACTGAAGGCCAATAAAGAAGCCCGTAAGATCGTGATCCAGTCTATCCAGCGTACCGCTGCCGAAGTAACGATCGAGAACACCGTAACCGTATTTAACCTGGAAACAGACGAAATAAAAGGCCAGATCATTGGTAGGGAAGGACGTAATATCCGCGCCATTGAAGCCGCCACAGGGGTTGACCTGATCGTAGACGATACACCGGAAGCCATTATCCTCTCTTCTTTCGATCCGTTGAGAAGGGAGATCGCCCGTTTAAGCTTACAGCGTCTGGTATCCGATGGCCGTATTCACCCTGCCCGTATTGAGGAAGTGGTAGAAAAAACCCGTCGCCAGCTCGAAGAGCAGATCATGGAGATCGGAGAAAGAACCGTGATTGAAATGGGCATTCATGGCCTGCACAAAGAACTGGTGCGTATCGTAGGTAAAATGCGTTTCCGTTCTTCTTACGGCCAGAACCTGCTGATGCACAGTCGCGAAACAGCCAATCTCTGCGCCATCATGGCCGCCGAACTGGGTATGAACCCCAAACTGGCCAAAAGAGCCGGTCTGCTGCACGATATCGGTAAAGTACCTGATGAAGAAACTGAACTGACCCACGCCCTGCTGGGAGCCAAATTAGCCGAGAAATACGGCGAAAACCCGGCCGTAGTGAACGCCATTGGTGCCCACCACGATGAAATGGAAATGCAATACGTGATCTCCCCCATTATCCAGGCCTGCGATGCCATCAGCGGCGCCCGTCCGGGAGCCCGCCGCGAGATCATGCAGCAATACCTCCAGCGGATCAAAGACCTTGAAAATCTGGCACTTAACTATACCGGTGTAGAAAAAGCCTATGCTATCCAGGCCGGTAGGGAACTGCGGGTAATTGTGGAAGCCGATAAGGTAACCGACGTAGACAGCGACAAGCTGAGCTTCGAAATAGCCCAGAAAATCCAGACCGAAATGACCTATCCGGGGCAGATTAAGGTTACTGTGATCAGAGAGAAGAGGGCAATTAATATTGCACGATAAGTACTGAGCAAGCTGCTGGCTATGAGCTACTAGCTGTGAGCGATTTTGTTTTATTGAATTGAAGTAAATTCAGGTTCAATTTTAACAAAATCACTATGAGAAACTTTAAGGAGCTAAAGGTTTGGCAGAAAGGTTTTGAAATTGCTGCTATGTCGTTTGTTGTGGTAGAATCCTTCCCTCAGCAGGAAAAATTTGGGCTTAGTTCGCAAATTACCCGTGCTGCGGTATCAATTCCCGCCAATATAGCTGAAGGGAGTAGCCGAAATAGTGAAAAAGATTACAAAAGATTCCTTGAAATTGCGTTGGGTTCTGGATTTGAACTTGAAACACATCTGTTGATTGCTGAAACAGTGGGCTATGGGTCTAAAGAATTGATAATCAAATTATTGAAATCAGTTGATGAGCAACAGAAGATGTTAATGGCATTTATAAAAAAACTGGAAAATTGACTTTTACAAGCTCGCAGCTCATTGCTCAAAGCTCGCAGCCAATTTTATTTGTTTTTTTAAATGTTGACTCCTACCTTTGCCGTCCGCAAAAAAGAAAAGTTATGAACGCAGCAGTTCAGTTTGTTCACGATCAGTTGACAACTAAAAAGACCCACCCGGCTTTCAAAGCTGGTGATAATATTACCGTTAACTACAAGATTGTAGAAGGTGGTAAAGAGCGTATCCAGAGTTTCCGTGGAGATGTGATTAAACAGCAGGGAAATGGCGCAACTGCCTCTTTCACTGTACGTAAGATCTCTGATGGGGTAGGTGTAGAGCGTCTGTTCCCGATCCTGTCTCCCAACATCGATTCTATCGTGTTGAACAAGTCCGGTAAAGTTCGTCGTGCCAAATTATACTACCTGCGTGAGCGCAGCGGTAAGAGTGCCCGTATCAAGGAAAAACGTTTCTAAGCGATTTTTCTCTAATATAATTGAAAGCGGAAGTTTAGGATACACTAAACTTCCGCTTTTTTATGCAGTCTATACCAGAGAATTATTTAGTTGTGCAGCATTTGTTTTACCTTAACTTTACAACTCTTAAAAACAATCTTATGGGCAATTTAGGTTTTCAGGAAATTTTACTGATAGCAGTAGTGGTTCTCGTATTATTTGGCGGTAGAAAGATCCCTGAGTTCATGAAAGGACTGGGTAAGGGTATCCGTGAATTCAACGATGCCAAGAATAATGTGAAGAAAGAACTGGAAGAAGGTATGAAGGAAAAAGACCAGACTACCACCACTACGCAACCGTAATTTATTCCCTTCAAAAGCATTATAGGCTTTGTTTCGATTCAGTACAATCAAAGACTATCATACAACATTACAGAACGGCCAAACCACCTGCGTGGAGGCCGTTCGTTGTTATTTGGAGTTGATCCGGAGCCGTCCGCAATTGAATGCTTTCCTCAATGTGTATGAAACCGAAGCCTTGGAACGCGCTGCTGCACTGGATCTGCAGCGACAGCAGGGACAGCCGCTCGGCAAACTCCATGGCGTAGTAGTGGGATTGAAAGATGTGATCAGTTACAAAGACCATCCCCTCTCAGCTGCCTCAAAAATTCTCGGAAACTTTACTGCTGTTTACAATGCTACTGCCGTAGATAAATTATTAGCCGAAGGTGCCATCATCATCGGCCGCCAGAACTGCGACGAATTTGCGATGGGCAGCAGCAATGAAAATTCTGCGCTGGGCGTGGTAAGAAATGCCATTGATGAGAGCCGGGTTCCCGGTGGTTCATCCGGTGGTTCGGCCGTGGCCGTTCAGGCAGATCTCTGTATGATCAGCCTGGGAAGCGATACCGGGGGCTCGGTAAGACAACCCGCAGATTTTTGCGGGGTGGTAGGATTAAAACCTACTTACGGTCGTGTTTCGCGCTATGGACTGATTGCCTATGCTTCCTCATTTGACCAGATCGGTATTTTTGCCAAAACCGTGGAAGATGCCGCTCTTACCCTGGAAGTGATTGCCGGTGCCGACGATTTTGACAGCACGGTTTCTGCAAGGGAAGTACCGGCTTATGCCGCACTTGCCCGGGAGAATGCGGAGAAAAAATACAGGATCGCTTATTTCAGAGAAGCCCTGGAACATCCGGGTCTGGACCCCGCTATCCGGGAAACCATCGAATCGTTTATCAAAAAATTAACAGACCTGGGCCATACGGTGAAAGCAGTTGATTTTGAACTACTTGAACATGTTGTTCCAACTTACTATGTTTTAACCACCGCCGAAGCTTCCAGCAATCTTTCGCGCTTTGACGGGGTGAGATATGGCTACCGAGCCGATATTGCCGGTGGCGATCTGACCGAGCTATACAAAGCCTCGCGTAGCCAGGGTTTTGGCAAAGAAGTACAACGCCGCATCATGCTGGGTACTTTTGTATTGAGTGCCGGCTATTTTGATGCTTATTTTACTAAGGCTCAACAGGTTAGACAGTTACTCAGCCAGCGTACCCGGGCTATTTTTGCGGAGTTCGATGCTATCATTTCACCCACGGTTCCCGCTACCGCTTTTAAGATCGGCGAGAAGAGTAATGACCCGGTTGAAATGTTCCTGGCCGATATCTATACCGTATTTGCGAACCTGGTGGGAATACCCGGTATTTCACTCCCCCTGTTCCAACACCCCAACGGCCTGCCCTTTGGCCTGCAGGTAATGACTTCTCATTTTGATGAGGTATCTTTGCTGCGCCTTTCCCGGCAGCTTACCGCTATCGCCGGGTAGACGGGAATCCGGTTACCGGTCATAGACCGGGAGTACATTCCCTCATCATAATCCCTTTACATGAAGTGGTTCGGCATCAGCATCAGTTCGCATATCTCTATCGCCAAAGTATTTTTGGTGGGATTTGCGTTTGTGGCGGGCAGCCTGGGAACCATGTCGTTTATAGACGCTGATTACAGTGATGTTTCAACCGCCGATACGGCTTTTGATGGCAAGTCCGGTTTTAAAAGCCTGTTTTCAACCAATCATTTCGATGCCTCCCGCCCTTATGCGGCCCAACTGAACCCCAGGGCGGTCTCTTTTGTGCAGGAATATATCCGTAAACAGGGCAAGGAGCTGGAAAAAATGAAATTCTGGGGCAAACCCTATTTCGATCTGTACGATAACGTATTGGCCCTCTATGGCATTCCCAAAGAGATGAAATACCTGAGTGTGATCGAGAGTCACCTCAACTCCGGTCTGGTTTCCTGGGCCGGTGCCGTGGGTCCCTGGCAGCTGATGGATTATGAAGCCCGTCGCTTTGGTTTGCAAACCAGAGGGGTAGACGAGCGAACCGATTATTACAAAAGCACCCATGTGGCCGCCAAACTGATGAAAGAGTTATATGGCGATTTTGGCGACTGGCTGCTGGTGGTAGCTGCTTATAACGGCGGACCGGGCAGAGTGAGGCAGGCCATGCGTAAATCAGGCAGCCGCGATTTCTGGGATCTCCAGTATTATTTACCCGAAGAAACCCGCAACCACGTTAAAAAATTCATTGCCACCCATTATGTGTTTGAAGGCAGTGGCGGCTGGACCACCATGACCGCCAATGAAACACAGGTACAAAAAGCCCTTGCCACCCAACCGCAGGAAGTAGCTTTATCAGCTGATGACCTGGCCAATACGGTGGTGGTAGAAATTGGTGGCCGTTATAATTCTGTGATCATTGCCAATGCGTTGCTGATGGATATTACCCGCTTCAATAAGTGGAACCCGGGTTTTGATAAAACACTCGCCGAAGGCAAAAAATATCCCCTGCGTTTACCGAAGGAAGCCGTTCCGGTATTTGAAGCGAGGAAGAACAGTATCCTGATGGAGTCTGTACGGGCTTTGCTGGAAGGGAAGAGTACGGTATCCAGATAATCCGTTTACCTTAAGCCAATACTTTCTGTATGGCTGCTGCTTTCAGTAAACATTCCTCATATTCCTTTTCTGCATCGCTGTAAAAAGTGATACCACCACCCACCAGGTAACATAGATACGCTGCGGTAGCATTGTACAGGATGCTGCGGATGACCACATTAAAATCAAAATCATTATCAGGACTGATATAACCAATGGCGCCGGAGTAAATACCTCTTTTGGTTACTTCATACTGCTCGATCAATTCCATCACACGGCGTTTGGGGGCACCGGTCATACTGCCCATGGGGAAACTGGCTTGCAGGATCTCTGCCAGACCAAAATCCGTTTTTAATTCTCCGGAAATGGTCGAGATCATCTGATGCACCTGCGGAAAGCTGTACACCCCAAACAGTTCATCTACCTGTACCGAACCTTCCTTACATACCTGGCTCAGATCGTTGCGTACAAGGTCTACCACCATTACATTTTCACTCCTGTCTTTTTCACTTTTGATCAGTGCCTGTTTTAAAGATTCATCTGCAACCGTATCAGTGAGATTACGTTTGAAAGTTCCTTTGATGGGTTGGGAGAGAAGCCGGTTCCCTTTTTTCTGCAGGTATCTTTCCGGACTGGCACACAAAACATATTTATCCTCCAGTTTATAAAAACAGGCGAATGGATTGGGTGAGATCTCCGTTAGTTGCCGGTAAACCGATAAGGGATCGATCGCTGCATTTGTTGCATAAAATTCCTGGCAGAAATTGATCTCGTAACAGTCGCCCCGCTGTATATGTTGGCGGATGGATTCAATTTTCTGCAGGTAATCTTCTTTTGCCATACGCGGCTGGATAGCGAGGCGGGAAGATTTGCTGACCGGACTGAAAGCCATGCTGCAGATCTCTTCGAAGATCTGTTCCGGGTTTTCCTGGAGGGTGGAAATGGTTAATTGATTACCGGATAATTGCAATACCGTTTCGGGCCGGAAGAAAAAAATATCCGGGAAGCCGATCTGGTCCGGGTGAGAAGAGTGTAGTGGGGCCACTGCATTCTTCAGATCATAGGCAAGGTGGCCGAAAAGCCAGTCCTTGTTATTGCGATACAGTTCCTCTAAAGAAGTAAAAATATTTTCCCTCGGAGAAAAGATACTGACGGAACCGGCTGCTGCCAGGCATTCTACCGACTGGTGGCTGGAACTGTATTGATGGTTATCCAGAAAACAACAAATGTTGAACCGGTTAACCCAGCTCAACATTTGTTGTTTACATGTATCGATATGCTGTACAGGAAAGGAGGCGGTTGTTCTTTTCACCGTGTTAGGGGGCGATGATCAGAAATCATCTTCTTCATCATCATCAAATCCACCACTTTTATCATTGAACAGGTCGAATTCTTTGAAGTCTTCGTCCAGTTTAAAATCATCCTCATCTTCCCCTTTCTTTTTACCGCCAACGGCTTTCTTGCCCTTGCTTTTAGGGATATCAAATTCATCAAAGTCAGGGTCCCATTCGTCTTCCTCTTCGGGTTTTTCCCAATCATCTTCCAGATCATCTGCTTCATCATCCTCATCGTCGTCGCTGGCGGCTTTTTTGCCGGCTGCTTTGGATGCAGATTTTTTGATGGGCTTAGTATCTTCCTCATCATCTTCTAAATCATCGTCATCCTCTTCCAGTTGTTTTTTGCTTTTGGAAGAAGGCTTTGCATCAGCATTTTTTGCCGGTGCCGTTTTCGCTTTGGATTTGGGATCCTTATCAGATTTTGGTGCCATATTTCTAATAAGATTATGTGCGTAAAATTTCAACGCAATTTATTATTAACCAAATAATTTTTTCAATATCAAACGAAATGCCAATTAACCTTTACACATGTACGATCTGGTCGCGTCCGGGACCGTTGGAAACAAATTTTACCGGGGCGCCTATCTCGTTGTTAATAAAGTTAATATAATTACTTATAGTGTTGGGTAAAGCTGCAGCTTCTTTGATCTGGGTGGTATCCGTATTCCATCCCGGGAATGACTGCAGTACTGGTTCAATCGTAACCCCCGACATCTGGAAAGGAACTTCCTTGGTTTCTTTTCCATCGATTTTATAGGCGGTACAGAGTTTCAGTTCTGCAAAAGAATCCAGTACATCTGCCTTGGTCATGATTACCTGGGTTACACCATTGATCATGCAGGCAAAACGGAGTGCTACCAGGTCAATCCAGCCGCAGCGGCGTGGACGGCCGGTAGTGGCACCGAATTCGCTGCCGATTTTGCGAAGTTCTTCGCCGGTAGCATCTTCCAGTTCAGTTGGGAAAGGACCACCGCCAACCCTTGTACAATAGGCTTTGGTAACACCCATTACTTCATTGATCTGTTTGGGCGAAACACCCAGTCCGGTACAAACACCGGCAGAAATGGTATTGGAAGAAGTAACAAAAGGGAAAGTTCCGAAATCAATATCGAGCATACTACCCTGTGCGCCTTCTGCCAGTACTTTTTTGCCCTTGCTGATCTGGTCGTTGATAAAGTATTCGCAATTGATCACATTCAGCGTCTTCAGGAATTCGAGTGCTTCAAAAAACTCTGCTTCCCAGCTGGAAATATCTTCTGTGAAATGAAAATTATTCAGCAGTACCTGGTGTTTTGCACGCAGTTCGTTATACTGGTTTTTGAAATTGGGGTGGAGAATATCACCTACGCGTAATGCATTACGGCCGGTTTTATCCATATAAGCCGGACCGATCCCTTTCAGGGTTGATCCGATTTTTCCTTCTCCCTTGGAAAGCTCAGAAGCTTTGTCCAGTGCCCGGTGGGTAGGGATGATGATATTGGTTCTTTCAGAAATGAAGAGATTCTTTTTTACATCAACACCATGTGCCGCCACCGCTTCGCATTCTTTTTTGAGGGTGATGGGATCCAGCACTACTCCGTTTCCGATGATATTGATCTTATTCTGGTGGAAAATGCCGGAAGGAATCTGGTGCAGTACCATTTTCTTGCCTTCTACGTATAAGGTATGCCCTGCGTTCGGGCCTCCCTGGAAACGGGCGATGATATCATAATTGGGAGCGAAATAATCCACGATCTTTCCTTTTCCCTCATCTCCCCATTGTAAACCTAAAATAACGTCAACCATAAAATGATTTTAAATCAGGGGCAAAAATAAGTGATGACTATCAGTAAAACCTAATAACAGAGAATTAAATCTTATAGCCGGCGGAGGATGTGTGTAAAATGGGTCAGGAAATATTTTCCATTTCAAAACGATCAACTGTTTGTATACCGTTCAGCTCTTTCAGCCGAAGTACCAGTTCTTCCAGTTCTTCCTTGTCGTGTACAAAAACCTTGATGGTTCCCTCAAACAAACCTTCCCGGGACTCGATGGTAAGACCGGCAATATTGATGCGCAGATCGCCACTGATCACATTGGTGATTTTATTGATAACGCCCACATCATCCAGACCTATAATCTTCAGACCGGTAAGGAAGGAGATCTCTTTGTTTTTGGCCCATTTGGTCTTTACCACCCGGTGACCATAATTGGCCATTAATTGGGCCGCATTGGGGCAGTTGGTCCGGTGGATAATCAGTCCTTTACCCGTGCTAACAAATCCAAATACATCATCGCCCGGAATGGGGTGGCAGCATTTGGCCAGGGTGTACATGATTTTATCGCTGCTTTCGCCAAAAATGATCAGTTCTGAATCTTTCCTGTTATTATTTTTCGCCTGGATCTGTTCTGTTGTCAGTTCCTGTATAACCGGTTTGGCTTTGGGGATCTCCAGTTTATCGCCCAGTACCTGGAATTCTTTTAACTCCCGCAGGTCAATGGCTTTGGTTGCAATCTTATAATGCAGATCAAGCGGGGAGGGCAGTTTATAGAACTGCACCAGTTCATCAATATTGTATTGGCTATAGGCGGCACCCATGCTTTCTATCTTCCGTTGCAGGGTGTATTTACCGTCTTCGGCTATTTTTCTTTTTTCCTCCCGAAGGGCATCTTTGATCTTGCTTTTGGCTTTGGCCGTAACCACAATACCGAGCCAGTCTTCCGAAGGTTTCTGTTTGTTGCTGGTGATAATCTCTACCTGATCGCCACTGCGCAGTTTATGGCTGATGGGAACCAGCCGGTGATGCACTTTGGCGCCGATACATTTGGTTCCGATGGCAGAGTGGATGGAAAAAGCGAAATCCAGTGCGGTACTGCCGGTGGGCAGCATTTTTACTTCTCCTTTGGGGGTATATACATAAATTTCTTCGGCGAGGAAGGAGGTTTTGAAATCCTGCAGAAAATCAACCCCATCTGTATCCTGCGTACTCAGCACTTCGCGGATCTGGCCAAACCATTTATCAAAACGATCTTCATCGGCACTTCCTTCCTTGTATTTGTAGTGCGCTGCCAAACCTTTTTCAGCAATCTCATTCATCCGTTTGGTCCGGATCTGTACTTCCACCCATTTTCCCTGCGGACCCATTACCGTGGTATGCAAGGCTTCGTAACCGTTATTCTTGGGATTACTGAGCCAGTCGCGCAGCCTTTCCGGCGAAGGGGTATATTCATCCGTGATCATGGAATATACTTTCCAGCAGTCTTCTTTCTCTTTTTCGGGCGATGAATCCAGGATCACACGGATGGCGAACAGATCATACACTTCTTCAAAAGCCACTGATTTTTTCTTGATCTTGTTCCAGATAGAGTGGATGCTTTTAGGACGTCCGTAGATCTCGAAATTAAAACCACCCTGGGTCAGTTTTTCTTTTAGCGGGCGGATGAATTCGTTGATATAGCGGGTACGTTCTCTTTTGGTTTCGGATAGTTTTCGCGCAATTTCCCGGTAAGCTTCCGGCTCCATGTATTTCATGGAAAGGTCTTCCAGCTCGGTTTTAATATTGTAGAGGCCCATCCGGTGTGCCAGCGGGGCATATACCCATACGGTTTCGGAAGCGATCTTCAACTGTTTCTCCCGTTTCATGCTGTCGAGCGTACGCATATTATGCAGCCGGTCGGCCAGTTTGATCAGGATCACCCGGGGATCATCTGTGAGCGTAAGCAGGATCTTTTTAAAATTCTCTGCCTGCTGACTGGTATTGGTGTCCATCACATTCGAGATCTTGGTCAGACCATCTACGATCTTCGCGATCTCGTTCCCGAATTCACGCTGCACATCGTCGAGGTTGATGTCGGTATCTTCTACGGTATCATGCAGCAAAGCACAGATGGTGCTTCGTACCCCCAGGCCGATCTCTTCCACACAGATCATGGCTACGGCAATGGGGTGGAGAATATAGGGTTCGCCGCTTTTTCTGCGCATGGTTTTGTGCGCATCGGCCGCCATTTCAAAGGCCTGGCGAACCAGCTCCTTGTCGCCTTTTTTCAGTTTAGGACGCAAGCCCCGTAACAGGGCACGGTAATGCCTTACGATCTCGTTCTTTTCCTGCTCGGGATTGAGGTTGTATTTGGGTACAACTGGTTCTGTAACGGTTTCCGGTGCCTGCTCCATATTCTGTAGCGAATATACGAAAGGATGGCGAGTCGTGAATCGTGAGTCGTCAGTCGTCAGTGGTGAGTAGTGAGGTGTGAATGGGCAATGGCGAATGGTTAATAGGAGGGGTGGCTTTTACAGGAGGATTCACTATGCACCATTGCCCATTCACCAACGCAGAATTTCTATAATCGGTAAGCCTGCCTGTCTGATACCCCTTACCTTTGCACCCTACCATGAGCGATCAGCCCAAAAAGAAAATATTCGACTTTTCACTGTTAGGCAGGGTTTTCTTCTTTGTAAAGCCATACCGCTCGTTTTTTTATGTGAGCCTGCTGCTGGCTATTGTGATGGCGGTGTTTGCGCCGATTCGTCCCTACCTGATTCAGTTAACGCTGGATAAAGCAACGGGCAAAACCGTTCATGTGCCCGGCTGGCTGGAATCGGTGCTGTTCCGTACGGATTTATCTGATGCTACCCGGTTTATTATTGCTGTCAGTATTTTCCAGGTGATCTTTTTGTTTGTGGAAACCGCGATCCGTTTCCTGTTCACCTTTATTACTGCCTGGATGGGGCAGAGTGTGGTAAAAGACATGCGTAATGCCGTATACAAAAAGATCCTGAGCCTGAACCTGGGCCAGTTTGATAAAACCCCGATCGGTACCCTGACTACCCGCACCATCAATGACATTGAAAGTATCAATGATATTTTTTCAGACGGACTGATTCCCATCATTGCCGATCTGTTAACGATCATCATTACGCTGGCCACCATGTTCTGGATAGACTGGCGGTTGACCCTGCTGAGCCTGGTGCCTTTCCCGGTGATGATCATTGCTACTTATTATTTCAAGGAAAGTGTGAACAAGAGTTTTATCCGTGTACGTAATGCGGTGGCGGCGCTGAATGCTTTTGTACAGGAACATATTACCGGCATGCAGGTGGTACAGGCTTTTGCCGCCGAGGACAGGGAATTTGCCAAATTCCGGAAAATCAATGCCGAACACCGGAATGCGAATATCAACGCAATTTTTGCCTATTCCGTATTTTTTCCCGTGGTAGAAGTGGTGCTGGCGGTGAGTACCGGGTTACTGGTTTGGTGGATCGCCGGCCAATCATTGGATGCCGGATTACTGGTGGCTTTCATCCTTTACCTGAACCAGATCTTCCGCCCCCTGCGGGTGATTGCCGATAAGTTCAATGTATTGCAGATGGGAATGATTGCTGCCGAGCGTGTGTTGAAAGTGTTGGATAATGAAGATGTAACACCAGCTTCCGGTCCGGATGCCTATCAGCCTGAAAAAATGGAAGGTAGTATTGAATTTGACCACGTGTCTTTTGCGTATGCGGAGCCGAATTATGTATTAAAGGATATCAATTTCCAGGTAAAAGCGGGAGAAACAGTGGCGTTGGTGGGACATACCGGTAGCGGTAAAACTTCCATCATCAGTCTGCTGAACCGCCTCTATCATATACAAAAAGGCGAGATCCGGATCGATGGGGTCAATATCGAAGATTACCAATTAGACACCCTGCGCAGGAATATCGGCGTGGTATTACAGGATGTGTTCCTGTTTTCCGGTTCGGTGATGGATAATATTACGTTGCGTAACCCCGAGATCTCCCGCGAGCAGGTAATTCAGGCCGCTAAAATGATCGGGGTGGATGAGTTTATCATGCAGTTGCCCGGCGGCTACGATTATAATGTAATGGAGCGGGGCAGTACCCTGAGCCTGGGCCAGCGCCAGTTATTGTCGTTTATCCGTGCCCTCTTATACGATCCGGCTATCCTGATCCTGGATGAAGCCACTTCCTCTATTGATACCGAAAGTGAAATGCTCATCGAAAAAGCTACAGAGGCACTCATCTCCGGCCGAACCTCTATTGTGATCGCACACCGGCTTTCCACCATCCGCAAAGCGGATAAGATCATTGTGCTTGATAAAGGAGAAGTTAAAGAAATGGGGACTCACGAAGAGCTATTGAATTTGGGCGGATTTTATGCTAAATTGCATGAGATGCAGTTTGATAAAAAGCGGGCTGTATTGGCATAATCTATATGACACCCAAAAAAACATATGCTGAGCCGCTACCCTTGCCTACGGTAGAAGATGTACCGGTTCAATATGGATTTGTTTCAAAATCCGAAGAAGAAAAGCTGCGCGAAGACATTTTTCGGCCGGATATGGAAAAATTGCAACTTTTTACCCGCATGCTTCGCCGTAACGCTGTGTTGAATAAAGCCGTTATCACCCATTCCAAGTAATTAATAGTGTTCCTATGGATGTTCTGGAAGAAGAATTGATCCGTTTCTGGCGGATGCTGAATGCCCATGAGGTAAAATACATTATGGTGGGCGGACTGGCTACCCGGTTTCATGGGTACAATAGAGCTACGGATGACCTGGATATCTGGATAGAAGACAACTTACAAAACAGGCGACAGCTGCGCAAAGCGTTTGCGGATTTACAGTATGGCGATTATGAGACGATCGAAACCATGCAGTTTGTGCCCGGCTGGACCAGTTTCTATGCAGCGGGGGTGGAATTGGATATTATGACCGAAATGAAAGGGATAGAGGAACTTTCGTTTCAAACCTGCCTGGAAATGGCTTCTGTTTTCGATCTGGCTGGAGTTATGGTGCCTTTTTTACATATAAACCACCTGATTGCCAACAAAAAAGCAGTAAACCGACCCAAAGACCAGTTGGATGTGGTACAACTGGAAAAAATCAAAAAAATCCGGGAACAAACTCCCTAAAAAAGAAGATAAGTTTTTCTCCCTTTTCCTGCCCGGTTTTCAGCCCTTACCCCCTATCTTTGCCGCAAATTTCGGAACAGGTATGGCCCGCAGATGCATAAAATCTTTACTGGTAGCGACTTTCAGCCTATTTATGGTGCTGTTTTCCAATGCAATTCATGCCCAGCATGAAGCTGCTGCAACAGACTCAGTAGCCCCTGCCGGTCATGAAAAGACCAAGGAAGGTGGTTTCAATGTTACGGAAACGATTCTCGAACACATCAAGGACGATCATAGCTGGCATTTATGGGGGCATACTTCGGTGTACCTGCCGGTAATTCTGTACTCTGATAAGGGGTTGGAAATATTTTCTTCTAAAAACCTGGTAGACGAACACCATGAGCAGGTGGTTTACAAAGGCAACTACGATTACAAAGTGATCGAAGGGAAGCTGAAAGTGGTGAATGCTGCCGGTGAGCTGGATAAGGAACTGTCTAAGAAAGTATGGGATTTCTCCATTACCAAAAACGTAACTTCTTTATTATTTACTGTATTTGTATTGCTGCTGATCTTCCTGAGCGTAGGAGCGGCTTACAAAAAGCGTGGGGTAACTTCAGCTCCTAAAGGCTTACAGTCATTTATTGAACCCATTATCCTGTTTGTACGCGACGAAGTAGCAAAACCCAATATTGGCAAGAAGCATGGCAAATACATGCCTTTTCTGCTGACGGTTTTCTTCCTGATCCTGATCAATAACTTTTTAGGCCTGATCCCGTTTTTTCCGGGTGGAGCCAATGTGAGTGGTAATATCGCGTTCACAATGACACTGGCTGTATTTGTATTTATCCTGGTGAACCTGAGTGCCAACAAAAGTTACTGGGAGCATATTTTCTGGATGCCGGGTATGCACTGGAGCATGAAACTGTTTCTGGCGCCTATCGAGCTGATCGGGGTATTTACCAAACCGATCTCCCTGATGATCCGACTGTTTGCGAATATCACTGCCGGTCACATCCTGGTATTGAGTCTGATCTGTCTGATCTTTATCTTTAAGACAGCGGTAGCATCAGTGATCGCAGTTCCGTTTGCCGTCTTTATCGGGTTGATCGAGTTGCTGGTGGCTTTTCTGCAGGCGTACATCTTCACAATGCTGAGTGCGATGTACATTGGAATGGCGATCGAGGAACACCATCATGAAGAAGCACATCATTAATCATAATTTTTTTTCAATAACAATTAAAACGTAAACAAATGGTAGTAGGAAGTGTTGCCGCAATTGGTGCTGGTTTAGCAGCTATCGGTGCAGGAATCGGTATCGGACAGATCGGTAAAGGTGCCGTAGAAGGTATCGCCCGTCAGCCGGAAGCATCTAACGACATCCGTGCAAACATGATCGTAGCCGCAGCTTTCGTAGAAGCGGTTGCCCTGTTCGCCGTGGTAGTTGCCCTGTTGGGTAATGGTTAATCCATTGAACGCATTATACAGGTTCAACGCAAAGGGCCGAGAACCTGTATAATTTTTGTTTTTGAATGAACTAGCTCAAATCGCAAAAAGATTTTTATGTTATTAGAAATAAACCCATTGGTACTGCCGGATATCGGCCTGGTTTTCTGGAGCACAATTGCTTTTATTGTACTCTTCTTTGTATTGCGTGCATTTGCCTGGAAGCCCATCCTGAAAGCGATCACTGATCGTGAGCAGGGTATTGAAGACGCGCTGTTGAAGGCGGATAAGATGAAGGCAGAAATGGCTGCGCTGAAAAACGAGAACGAAGCCATGATGGCACAGGCCCGTGAAGAACGTGCTGTAATGATCAAGGAAGCAAAAGAACATGCAGCCAAGATGATCAGCGAAGCCAAAGACAAAGCAAAAGCAGAATACGACCGTATTGTAGCCGATGCACAACTGGCGATTACCCAGCAGAAGAATGCGGCCCTCACCGACGTGAAAAACCAGGTGGGTGCATTGGTAATTGAAGTGAGTGAGAAAGTATTGCGCAGAGAACTGAGCAATAAGGCTGAACAGGAGAAATATATCAACGACTTAGCCGAAGTAGTGAAACTGAATTAATTTGAGAATTTGAGAATTTGAGAATTTGAAAATGCAAAACCAAGGGCAGGTTCAAATAGATCAGATTCCGTTAATTTTCAAATTTTCAAATTGACACATTTTCAAATTGAAAATAAATGCCTAATCCACGTTTAGCCACCCGTTACGCCAAAAGCCTGCTTGACCTTGCTACAGAGAAAGGACAGCTGGAAGCGGTGTATGCGGACATGAAATATTTACAGGCCGTGTGTAAAGCCAGCAAGGAATTTGTTGCCCTGCTGAAAAGCCCGATCATTAAAAATGATCAGAAGAACAGCATCGTTACTGCGGTAACCCAGGGGAAAGTAAGTGAACTTACTGCTGCTTTTAATACACTGCTGGTAAAAAAGGGTCGTGAGAGTGATCTGCCTGAGATTGCCTTTGCCTTTATTGATCTGTATAATGAGATCAAAGGAATTCACCGGGTGAAACTGACTACCGCTATTGCAGTGGGAGATGACCTGAAGAAAGCCATTGAGAACAAAGTGAAAAATGCACAGGGCCTCGGAACAGTTGAACTGGAAACAGCGGTGGATGAAAAACTGATCGGTGGTTTTGTACTGGAGTTTAACAATAACCTCGTGGATGCAAGCATTCTCCGCGATCTGAAAGACGTTAAAAAGCAATTCTCGAAAAACCTGTTTGTACAGAGCATTCGATAAGCGATATATTTTAATCACGATAACATTTAAAAGCAGATAGAATCATGGTAGACATTAAACCCGACGAAATATCAGCGATACTGAGGCAGCAGCTCAGCAACTTCAATGCCTCCGCTGAACTGGAAGAAGTGGGTACCGTATTACAGGTGGGTGATGGTATTGCCCGTGTGTACGGTCTGAATGGCGTACGTAGTGGTGAGTTGGTAGAATTTGAAAATGGTGTAAAAGCCATTGCCCTTAACCTGGAAGAAGACAATGTGGGTGTGGTATTGATGGGTGAAGGCGGTGAGATCAAAGAAGGCGCCAAAGTAAAAAGAACCGGACAGATCGCTTCTATTAAAGTAGGAGAAGGTGTGGTTGGCCGTGTAATCAATACACTGGGTGAACCTATCGATGGTAAAGGTCCACTGGTAGGTGAACTGTACGAAATGCCACTGGAGCGTAAAGCACCGGGTGTAATTTACCGTGAGCCGGTTAAAGAACCCCTGCAGACCGGTATCAAAGCGATTGATGCAATGATCCCTGTGGGTCGTGGTCAGCGTGAGCTGGTGATCGGCGACCGCCAGACAGGTAAAACCGCGATCTGTGTGGATACCATCATCAACCAGAAAGAATTTTACGATGCAGGAAAACCTGTATACTGTATATATGTAGCGGTTGGTCAGAAAGCCTCTACCGTTGCCGGTGTGATGAAAACCCTGAGCGACAATGGTGCAATGGCCTACACAACTATCGTGTGTGCTTCTGCTTCTGATCCTGCTCCGCTGCAGTTCTACGCGCCGTTTGCAGGTGCTGCGATCGGTGAGTTCTTCCGTGATACAGGCCGTCCGGCTCTGATCATTTATGATGATCTGTCAAAACAGGCGGTGGCTTACCGTGAGGTATCCCTGCTGTTGAGAAGACCTCCGGGACGTGAAGCCTATCCTGGTGACGTATTCTATCTGCATAGCCGTTTGCTTGAAAGAGCTGCGAAAGTGATCGCGAATGATGATGTGGCCAAGAACATGAACGATTTGCCTGCTTCTATCAAACACCTCGTAAAAGGTGGTGGATCTTTAACGGCGCTGCCGATTATTGAAACACAGGCGGGTGACGTATCTGCTTATATCCCAACCAACGTGATCTCGATCACCGATGGTCAGATCTTCCTGGAAGGTAACCTGTTCAACGCGGGTATCCGTCCGGCGATCAACGTGGGTATCTCTGTAAGCCGTGTGGGTGGTAATGCACAGATCAAATCCATGAAAAAAGTAGCCGGTACTCTGAAACTTGACCAGGCCCTGTACCGCGAGCTGGAAGCCTTCTCAAAATTCGGTGGCGACCTGGATGCGGCTACCAAGAATGTAATTGACAAGGGCGCCAGAAACGTGGAAATCCTGAAGCAGTTGCAGTATTCACCTATGTCTGTTGAAAAGCAGGTAGCAATCATTTATCTTGGTACACAGGGTCTGTTGAAAGACGTTGCCGTAAGTAAGGTAAAAGAGTTTGAAGCTCATTTCTTAACTGATATGGAGAACAAACTGCCTGATGTACTGGCTGAGTTCAAAAAAGGACAGTTGAATGATGAGAGCCTGGCTAAGATGGTGACGATGGCCAAGGGTTTGATGGCACAGTATAAATAAATAAGCTGATCTTTTTCAGGATCAACCAGATAATAAGGCGGCCCCGACGGGGCCGCTTTTTTGTTGAATAACCGGATAAAGATCCCCTTTTACGTACCTACAGCGCTGTTTCTCAAGTCACCCAATCCTTAATGATCTCCCTTGATTTTCTTTATGTAATTGAAATACAATTAGTTAGTAAAAATATTAGCCAATCATCCCTTTTGTAAAGATTATTTATTTGACAATTTGGTTTATAAAATAAACTATTCTATGTTTGCCCTGTCAAATCAAAACAACCATGAAACATCTGCTTATATCGATCCTGATCATGTTCACAGCTCATCTGGCCAATGCCCAGGTAATCATTAACGGAACGGTGAAAGACAACCGGGGTCGTACGATAGCCGGAGCCAGTATTGCCGTAAAAGGATCTTATGATGGAGGGGTAAGCGACTCAACCAGCCGGTTCTCTTTTAAAACCTATGAAAAGGGGGCACAGGTAATTGTGGTAACCAATATCGGGTACAAACCGGTAGAGCAGTCTGTTATCATTGACAAAGATCCGATAGAAATAAATTTTTCGCTGAAAGAGGAAGTAAGCGAGTTAAAAGCTGTTACCGTAACCGCCGGCAGTTTTGAAGCGGGTGATAAAAAAAGAGCAGCAACTGTATTAAGTTCACTGGATGTGGTTACTACAGGCGGAGCCAATGCTGATATTTCCGCGGTGGTAAAAACCCTGCCCGGCGCACAGCAGGTGGGCGAGCAGGAAGGATTGTTTGTAAGAGGAGGAGCTGGCTATGAGACCAAACAGTTCATTGATGGTACCATGGTAAATAATCCTTTTTTCAGCAGTGTACCGGATATTGCGCAGCGCGGACGTTTTTCTCCGTTCCTGTTTAAAGGAACGGTATTCAGTACGGGTGGTTATTCTGCCTTATACGGTCAGGCCTTATCTTCTGCATTAATATTGGAAAGTGTAGATGTACCGGAACGTTCCGAAGCCAGCGCTTCACTCTCTCCCATTTTTCTGGGGGCGGGTATTCAGAAAGTGGCCAAAGACAAAAAATCATCCTGGGGTATGCGCTACGATTATACCAATCTGGCTGCCTATTTCAAAGTCGTAAAACAGACCCCGGATTATTTTACGGTTCCTGAATATCATGCAGCGGATGCTAATTTCCGGATCAAAACCAGAAAAGGCGGCATTGTAAAGTATTACACTACTTTTTCTGCCAACCGTCTGGGCTTACGCAGACCCAATATCGACGACCCATTGTTGAAAAATGCATTTGGACTGAAAAACACCAACTGGTACCAGAACCTGAGTTGGAGAGAGAATATTGGTAATGGCTGGAAAATGAACCTGGGATTGAGTTACAGCACAGATCACAATGAGATCCTTAACCAGATCCAGAACCAGCAGAACCAACCGGCTACTACAGGTCTTGCATGGATTGACAGTACCAATTTTAACCTGACCACAAGAGCGGATCTGAGTCAGATTAAAGCGGTGTTTGATAAAAGACTGAGTGGCATCAGCGTGATCCGTTTTGGCGGAGAGTACCTGTACAGCTATAACAGATCTCAGTATAACCAATACCGGGGTCTCTTGCCGGATCATTTCAAAGCACTGTTCAGCGAAGCAGATCTGTATATCACCAATGAGCTGGCTGCAAAACTGGGTATGCGTTTTGAGCAGTCTTCCATCATCAACAAAACCAATATCGCGCCCCGTTTATCGCTGGCGTATAAAACAGGGCAGGGCGGACAGATGAGCATCGCTTATGGCATCTTTTACCAGAAACCGGAAAATACCTACCTGACTGCGACCACCCGCTTTGGTTATACAAAAGCAACACATTATATCATCAATTATATCAAGAACACCACTTTGCAGACTTTTCGTGTGGAAGCGTTTTATAAAAAATATGATGATCTCGTAAAAACCTATCCGGCCTTCGATAATAGTGGCAGTGGGTATGCCAAGGGACTGGAGTTGTACTGGCGGGATAAAAAAACATTCAAGGGACTGGATTACTGGATCAGTTATTCTTATCTCGATACCAAACGTGATTACCTGAACTATCCGCAGCAGTTGCAACCCAATTTTGCGGCAGATCATACCACTTCATTGGTATTGAAAAGATATGTGAACAGCATCAACACCGGGTTCAACTTCACTTATTCTTATGCCAGTGGTAGACCTTATTATTTTATGGTGAAGAATGGTAACAAATACGATATCGCCGACAGGGGTAAAACCATCGACTACCATTCGCTCGGTTTCAGTATGAATTACCTGGCTTCGATGGGTAAAGCGTATGGGGTATTTGTTTTGTCTGTAACCAATGTTTTTAACCAGAACCAGGTATTCGGCTACAATTATTCGCACGATGGTGCCCGTAAAGAAGCCATCACGCCTGCGGCTCCCCGTTTTATTTTTCTGGGTCTTTTCCTCAGCTGGGGTGTAGACCGTCGACAGGATGCCATCAACAACAACCTCTAAAAATATTCATTCACTCATCCACTCATTCACTCATTCAAAATTATCTATGCTAACCGAACAACAAAAGGACGATGAACTCTGGCAGATCGCCAAAGCGCGTGCTTCTTTCCGCTGGAACCTGATCAGTTATTTCTTTGTAAATGCCTTTCTGGTAGCTATCTGGTTACTCAGTAGTCGCGGTCCGGGATCTCATTTCTGGCCTGTCTGGCCCATCCTGGGCTGGGGTTTGGGTTTATCGATTCAGTATTTCCATGCATTTCATGGCAACCAACTGATCAATACCCGTAAAGAGTATGAAAAAATGAAAAACACCAATCAATAATCTATTTATATCACCACTAAACAATCAACTATGAAACAAATACTCGTTATTGTCAGCATGTTCTTTATTGGAATGGCTGCTGCCCAAACCAAATATGAATCAGCCATGGCCAAAGGTCTGGAACAATTCAAAGCAGCTAAAACTGCGGAAGATATGACAGCGGCTTCCTCATTTTTTGAAAGGATCGGCGATGCAGAAAAAGACAAATGGCTTCCTTATTATTACGCAGCCTATGCCAATTATATTACCGCCTGGATGAATCCCAAAGCGGATAAAGACAAAGTGGCCGAAAAAAGCAATGATCTGATCACCAAAGCGGAAGCGCTGGAGGCTAATAATTCGGAACTGTTCTGTCTGCGCCAGATGACCGCTACGTTGCAGATGATTGTAGACCCGATGAGCAGGTGGCAGAGTTACGGTACACAGGCCAGCAATGCCATTGAAAATGCGATCAAAGCGGATCCTAAAAATCCGAGGAGTTATTACCTGAAAGGACAAAGCCTCATGAATACACCCGAAGCTTTTGGTGGCGGAAAAGCCGTAGCCAAAAAACTGTTTGAAAAAGCAGTGGAACTGTATAAGGATTTTCAACCGGCATCACCCCTGCATCCGAGCTGGGGAAAACCGGAAGCGGAGAAGTTGTTAGCAGCCTGTCAGTAAACTGCCGCTCTCTGTGCAGCACCGGAAGAAATGTTCAGTTATCTTTAGCCTGAGATGATGGACGATTTCTATTACAGGGTGTGCAAATATTGTCATCAAACTGCCCGTTCATCACTGGCAGTTTGGTTGTTTTTATAACCCCTGAAAACGTTTAAAACTAAGATATGCAAGAAGACAAAGCGTTCTCGCCACAGGAAAGCCTTGCGTTGATCCAGACCATGATCAGCAAGACCAAAGATTCTTTTGCCGACAATACTTTCTACTTCCTGTTCTGGGGGTGGCTGGTATTTGGCTGTTGTCTGGTGAGTTATTCGTTGAAAGTGTTTCTGCATTACCCCAATCATTTTTACATCTGGTGGTTAATGCCGGTAGGAGGGGTGATTACCTGGATCTATGGGGCAAGGCAGGCAAAAAAGGAAAGAGTAAAATCTTTTGTAGATGAGGCGTTGGATTATGTATGGCTGGCAGTGGGGCTCGCTTTTTTTGTACTGGTGCTGGTGAATGTGATTGGCGGTCAGACCTGGCAAACGGCGTTTACCTATTATATCCTTTTGTATGCCATAGGTACCTTTGTAACCGGAAACCTGATCCGTTTTAAACCGTTGATCATAGGTGGACTGATTAATTTTGTACTGGCGGTAGTTTCTATCCGTTTTGGGTATGATAACCAGTTATTGATTGGTGCATTGGCGATCTTAATCAGTTATATCATTCCCGGTCATCTGTTGCGCGCCAGGCTTCAAAAAAATATATCACAACATGCCTAACCAGAACCAGATTACAGAAAAAGAAAGTCTTGAGATCATTACCAGCATGATCCAGAAGGCGAAGGGAACTTATTACGAAACCGGGATCGGCCCGATACTCTGGGGATCGGTGGTATCCTTCGCCAGTTTTGTTACTTTCCTGCAGATGAAATACGAGTTCACCATCGGATTTGATGTGTGGTTGCTCGTACTCTTTGCCATTATTCCCCAGATCATGATCTCAATGCGCGAGAAGAAAACAGGCCGGATCAAAAAATATGAGGATGATGCACTGGATACGGTTTGGCTGGTGTTCGGTATTTCTTTATTCTGCCTGATAGTATACCGGAATGCTGTTCCGTATGTAACTACCCGACTGATCGCTGCGGAAGGTTGGCAGATGATGAAACATTATACGGACGGATCTAAACCAGACGAAGCGTTAATACCCTTTGTTCCCAGTTTTTATTCAATCTATATCATGCTGTATGCTTTTCCAACACTGGTAACAGGTCTGGTAAAAAAATTCAAACCCATGATCTATGGGGCCATTCTTTCGTATGGTCTTTTTGTCATGTCTTGTTTTACTAGTTCCTGGAATGATATGTTATTGGGTACCATCACAGCCATCCTGTGCTGGCTGATACCGGGCATCCTTCTCAGAAAAAAATACCTGGTGCAAAAAACAGCCAAAGCGAATGTTTAAAGAACTGGATCCCATATTACATTCCCAGCTTCGCCTTGCGGTGATGAGCTTGCTGATAGGGGTAAAGGAGGCCGAGTTCACTTTTATCCGCGAAAAAACCAACGCCACAGCCGGCAACCTTAGTGTGCAGGTACAAAAACTGAAGGAAGCCGGGTATATTGAAGTCGTGAAACAGTTCAAAGACAATTACCCCCTCACTACCTGTAAAATCACGCCCAAGGGCATTGAAGCGTTTGATGCCTACGTAAAAGCCCTGCAGCAGTATTTGCAGGCGGGGCAGGGGTGAGGTATCGTGAGTGGTGAGTGGTCAGTAGGGAGTTAACTGACCACTCACGATTCACGTCTGACGATTGACGATTCACGATATCCCCCCGAAAACATTCACCTTTCTTTTCTGAACCTCTTGCCTACCTTTGGTGTTATACTATCTCATGCAACCAATTGTCAGCGTAACAGGGCTTACCAAGCAGTTTGCCAATCTCACCGCCGTTCAGGATCTTTCTTTTTCTGTGCAGGAGGGAGATGTGTATGGATTTCTGGGGCAGAACGGGGCAGGTAAGAGTACCACGATCCGTATGTTGCTCTCCCTGATCAAACCCAGTGGGGGAGAGATCCGGATTTTCGGGAAAGACCTGCAGACACACCGTAGCGAAATACTGGCACAGGTAGGTGCCGTGATTGAAAAACCGGATGTATACAAATACCTCTCGGCCTATGAGAATCTGAAACTATTTGCGCGTTTAAGTGGGGTGAAAGTAACAGAGACCCGTTTGATGGATCAGTTGAACCAGGTTGGATTGTTACACAGGGCCAAAGACACGGTGAAAACTTTTTCGCAGGGGATGAAACAAAGGCTGGGTATTGCCATTGCACTGGTGCATGATCCTAAGCTGATCATCCTGGATGAACCTACGAACGGATTGGATCCACAGGGTATTGCTGATATCCGTAACCTGATCCTGCACCTGAGTCGCGACCTGAAAAAGACAGTGATCGTTTCTTCTCACCTGTTGAGTGAGATAGAGCAGGTGGCTACCCGTGTACTGATCATCGACAAAGGAAAAAAAATCATTGAAGGCAATGCCCTGGAATTGTTCGATCCTTCGCAGACGATCGTGGAATTACAGACTTTCGATAATGCAGCAGCGCTTGCTAAATTGCAGAACAGCCGCTGGCAGGGAAATCTACAACCGCAAAGGGATAATGCTATACTGGTAAAACTGGATCGCAAAGAAATTGCACAACTTCACCGTGATCTGGTGGCGATGGATATAGCACTGGAATCGCTGCAACCCCGGCATTCACTGGAAGATTATTTTTTACAAGTAACCTCAGGCAACCAACATGTGGACACTTATACAAATTGAGTTATTCAAGATCTTCCGCAGGCCCAGAACCTATATCGCTTTTGCAGCGATTACCGGTCTGATCGGGATCATCCAGTTTGGCCTGAAGCTGGACGGTGATTCCTATGTGGATTTTATGATGCGGGATATTACTTCTTCTATTACCGTAGAAGGAAAAATCCTGAATGGTTACCAGGTTTGTTATATCGTGCTGCAGATCCTGCTGGTGCACGTGCCATTGCTGATTGCACTGGTGGCGGCAGATATGATCTCCGGCGAAGCCAATATGGGAACCCTGCGTATCATGCTTACCAAACCCATCAGCCGCACCCGTTTTCTGCTGGCCAAATTCATGGCTACAGTAGCGTATACTTTGCTGTTACTGGTATGGCTGGCGATCATGGCTTTGTTTGTGAACATGCTGATCTTTGGTACAGATGATCTGTTCCTGCTCAAATCGCAGTATGTGGTGCTGCTGAAAGAGAACGATATTTTCTGGCGCTATGTATGGGCGTTTGGTTTTGCAGCGCTGGCCATGACAACGGTAGCATCGCTGGGTTTTTTCTTTTCACTGTTTGCAGAGAATTCGATTGGTCCCATTGTTGCTACAATGAGTGTAATCATTTTCTTTACTATTTTAAGCACATTGAATATTCCGGTCTTTAATAAAATCAAACCCTTCCTGTTCACCACACACATGATCGGATGGAAAGAATTTTTTGATATCAAAGTGAATGAGGCTAATGAAGCGATTGTTGGCAGCATTCAGAACCCGCAAAAAATCATGCAATCAGCGATCGTGTTGGTATTGCATATCATCGGGTTTGTAACGGCATCCATCCTGGTGTTCCGTAAAAAAGATATTTTAAGTTAGTGTATAACTGAGCGATAGAAAATGACAAAAATGATCAGAATCAAAAAAATACTACTTCTTTTTATAGCAGCCCAGTTTTCTGTAGCGGCCAACGCACAGGACATGACAGCCCTGATCCTGAAAGTGAAAGCCAAACTTGACCAGGTTAGCGATTACGAAGCAGATGGTAAAATGAAAACAGATGTGGCTTTTATTAAGGCACCTGTTGGCAAAGTGAAAGTATATTTTAAGAAACCGAATAAGTTCCGCCTGAAAAAAGACGGGGGTATTTCTCTGCTGCCAAGAGGTGGGGTGTCTGTAAACATGAATTCGATCATCACCACGGCCGATTTCATTGCCCTGGCTGCTGGGGAGGCCATGGTAGGTGGCACCAAAACCAAAGTGGTAAAACTGTTGCCCGCCAATGAAAACAGTGATATTGTATTAACTACCATGTATATTGACGAAGCAAATCTGCTGGTTAAAAAAGCAGTTACTTCTACAAAAGAAAATGGAACGTATGAGATTGAAATGAGCTATGGTGCTTTTGGACAGTATGGATTACCCGATAAAGTGGTGTTTAGTTTCAATACCAAAGATTATAAACTGCCTAAAGGTATTACCCTGGAATTTGATGATAATGAAAAGGAGCTGACAGAAGCGCAAAAGATTAAAAACCGAAAGGGCAGGGTAGAGATCACATATACGAATTACCTGGTCAACAAGGGAATATCAGATGCTGTATTTAAATAAATTTCTGCAGGGTTGCGTTAAAGCGAACTACCCGGTTCGCTTAAAATATTTTCACCTGCCAGCTTCTTACAAAACTTCCGCCGGGATGTAAAGCGTTGATGCCTTCTTTCTGGGTAATGTCTCCGGTAGTTTCTTCTGTATCGGCAATGCCGCACCAGGGTTCGATACACACAAAATCTGCATTGCGGGCACTCCAGATACCCATGTAAGGGAATCCATCAAACTGTAATTTGATACCATGGTTATTAACGAGGCTGCGGATCGCAATACTGTTGGAACGGAGTGATTTGAAAACAAGTGCATCCTTATAAAACAGTTCCTTCATCAAGGGCAGATGATCCGTATTCTCCAGAAAAGGTTCCGGCGTTTTTTTAATCAATCCCTCGTGGGTAAGCGGCCAGATACCGGTGGTTTCTTTCTCGCTGAATTCCAGATAATGATCCGGGAATTCCGTTCCCTTCACTAGTGGCACCGCAAATGCCGGGTGTGCGCCTACGGAAAACCAGAGCATTTTGTTGCCGGTATTATCTACCTGGTATGTAACCTTGAGCTGGTTGTTGTGTAAAGTATAGATGACGGAAAAGCAAAAATCAAAAGGATAGATTTTTCTGGTTTCCTCATCTGCTAATAAGGTAAAATGGATCTGGTGGGGCGTTTGTTCTGTAACCGTAAAAACTTTCTCCCTCGCAAAACCATGGCGGTTCATTTCGTACAGATTGCCTTCGTATATGTAGCTGTTGTCTTTCAGTCCGCCTACAATGGGAAATAATACCGGGCTTTTTTTGCCCCAGAAAGCGGGGTCGCCACTCCAGAGGTATTCCTGTTTGTTCTCTCTATGGTAAATGCCCTGCAGTTCGGCCCCGGTAGCACTGATGCTGATGGTTAACTGGTCGTTGGAGATCTGGTACATGCTGGCGTTCTTATCCTTCATTCTCGTCAATTCTTTCATCAACGGCATTGGCAATCATGCGGGCACTGATCTTCTTCAGCGGATTGCGGCGCATATCCGCATAACCCAAACGCATACGGATGATCTCGATACATTCAAATACAGCGGCCAGGAAAGAACTATGATCAGCCTTGCCTTTACCGGCAATATCAAAAGCGGTTCCGTGGTCCGGACTCGTTCTTACTACAGGCAGCCCCGCCGTATAATTAGTGCCTTCGCCCAGTGCCAGTGATTTGAAGGGGATCAGTCCCTGGTCGTGGTACATGGCCAGTACAGCATCAAAACGTTCAAACTGTCCGCGTGCAAAAAACGCGTCCGAGCTATAAGGTCCAAACACCATCATATTGTGTTTGGCTTCTTTGATGGCGGGTTTGATGATGGTTTCTTCTTCATTGCCAATCAGTCCTTCATCACCGGCATGCGGGTTAAGGCCCAATACGGCAATGCGTGGTTTATCTACCCCAAAATCTTTCTGCAGGCTGTTATGGATGATCTTCAGTTTGGTGAGGATATTCTCCCGGGTAATATGTTTTGCGATTTCGCTAACAGGAACATGTTCTGTTACCAGTCCTACACGCATGTTCTCTGCAACCATCAGCATCACCACATCGGGCACATTGAACATGGCTTTGAGGTAGGGGGTATGTCCGCTGTAATCGAATTCAGCAGATTGTATATTCTTTTTATGGATGGGTGCGGTTACCAATCCCTGTAAATGACCATCTTTTAAAGCCTGCGTAGCCTGTTGCAGCGAAATGAGGGCGTATTTGCCACCTGTTTCAGTTAACTGGCCCGGGGTAATGGCTACTTCTTCTTCCCAGCAATTTACCACATTCACCTGTTTGGGATTGAGGCGGTTCAGCTCGCGGGTATTGGCGTAATTGAAAGTATGATCGGGTAACCCTTTCTTATAAAAATTCAGGCTTTTGTTACTGGCAAAAACTACCGGTGTACAGATCTCCAGCAGCCGGTGGTCTGCGAGGGTCTTGATGATCAGTTCCATTCCGATCCCGTTCAGATCGCCGCAGGTGAATCCAATGACGGGTTTTTGCTGTTCGTTGCTCATAGCTGCTGTTTATCCTGTAAAAATAAGGAGAATAGCGGAGGAAACGTGAATCGGGAGGCGTGAATCGGGAGTGGTCAGTAGTGAGTAGGTAGTGAAAAACGATTCCACCGACCCTTACTCATTACTGACTACTCACTACTGCCGACTCCCGACAAATGCCCTAATTTTGCAGGATGCAGTACACCCTCAAGAAATCACTCGGCCAGCATTTTCTGAAAGATGAGTCGGTTTGTAAACAGATCGTAGCCGCTTTGCAGGAAGATGATTGTAAGCAGTTGATAGAAGTGGGTCCGGGGGGAGGTGCTTTAACCAAATACCTCTTGCCCCTGCCTGGCATCGATTTCAGGGCGGTGGAGCTGGATGATGAGAAAGTGGTGTACCTGGAAAAGACCTATCCGGCCATTCAGGGGAAGATTATTCACCAAAGCATCCTTGATATAGATCCGCCTTTTGAAGGGTTATTTACGGTGGTGGGCAATTTTCCGTACAATATCTCTTCGCAGATCCTGTTCAAAGTGATTGATTGGAAAGAGCAGGTGCCGGTCATGATCGGCATGTTTCAGAAAGAAGTGGCGCAAAGAATCGTATCAAAACCGGGTAGTAAAGTATACGGGATCCTGAGTGTATTGGTACAGGCATTTTATGAAGTGGAATATTTGTTTGATGTACCGCCGGAATCTTTCAATCCGCCCCCCAAAGTAATGAGCGGCGTGATCAGGCTGAAACGCAAAACGGAGATTCTACCGATGAAAAGTGAGCGTGCTTTGTTTACACTGGTAAAAGCCGCGTTTAACCAACGCCGGAAAATGTTACGTAACTCGCTGAAGAGCCTGTTTGAAGATGATTTTCTGCAGGATAGCTTATTTGATAAAAGAGCAGAACAGTTAAGCATAGAGCAGTTTGCCGCACTGACGTTTCAGATGCGATAAGAACCCATACACTGTTTTCAAAAATAATAGACGTTGAAACCTAAAGTACTCATCACATCCAAAGTTCACCCCTACCTCTTGCAAACACTGGAAGCAAAAGGCTATGAGGTCTTACACCAACCCCATATCAACTATGAGGAATTGATGGGATTGATCGGCGAACTCACCGGACTGGTAGTTACCACCCGTTTGAGCATCGATAGAAATCTGCTGGAAAAAGCGGACCAACTGAACTGGATCGGTCGATTGGGCAGCGGGATGGAACTGATTGATACGGCTTTTGCCGAAAGCAGGAATATCCGCTGTGTAAGCAGTCCGGAAGGCAACCGCAATGCCGTTGCCGAACATGCATTGGGTTTGCTGCTGAACCTGATGAACCGGATCAACAGCAGTTATCTTGAGATCAGGGAAGGCAAATGGATCCGCGATGCCAACCGGGGCGATGAGCTGACAGGTAAAACGGTGGGTATTATTGGGTATGGTCATACAGGCAGTTCTTTTGCGAAACTGTTGGCTTCATTTGATGTAACGGTGTTGGCCAATGACCTGTACAAAGCCGGCTTTGCCAAAGACCATGTACGCGAAGCGGGAGCAGAGCAGATTGCGAGGTATGCCGATGTGGTAAGCCTGCATCTACCCCTAACAGCCACCACCAGGCATTTTGCCAATGATGCTTTTTTTGATTCGCTGGAACAGCAGCCCTATTTTCTGAGTACCTGCCGCGGAAAAGTGACCGATACCAAGGCTCTGATCCGGGCTTTGCAGCAGGGTAAGATCAAAGCAGCCGGACTGGATGTACTGGAGAATGAAAAACTGGAAACCTATACTCCGGAAGAACAGGCGGATCTTGATTGGTTACTGCAGCAACCCAATGTAATCATCACACCACATATTGCCGGTTATAGCCAGGAGGCTTTTTATAAAATGGCCAGTATACTGCTGGATAAACTCGGGATCTAAAGAAGCTACCTGGATTTTACCCTGTAAAAGCAGCTGCGAAGCCTTTTTGGCAGGGTTTTCACAGGCTGAACGTAATATAAGCCTGAAGAAAAGCCTGGAATTCATAAAAACCGGGCATTTTGGGGTAGATTTTAAATGAATTTCTTACTTTTGATATCATGCAACGCTGCAGTCAAATGTGGCGTTGTATTTTTTTTGACTCTACTAAACAGAATGACTATGAGTGAAGCTACCATGTATGTGACCAAGGAGACGTTTGACAGGATGCGTGAAGAGTTGCAAAAAATGAAAGCGGTTGACCGCCCGGCCTCTTCCCGCGCTATTGCGGAAGCCCGCGAAAAAGGCGACCTGAAAGAGAATGCAGAATACGATGCTGCCAAAGAGGCACAGGGCATGCTGGAGGCCAAGATCAAACAACTGGAAGGAGCGATTGCGAATGCAAAAATCGTTGATACCAGTTCGATTGATACCAGCAAAGTCACTATCCTTACAAAAGTTACCATTACCAATATGGCTACCAAAAAAACGGTAACCTACCAGATTGTGGGCGAAAAAGAAGCGGATCTGAAACTGAGCAAGATCTCTGCCGGTTCGCCAATAGGCAAAGGATTGATGGGAAAAGTGAAAGGAGAGATCGCTGAAATTCAGGCACCCAATGGTGTGATGAAATTCCGTATCGATGACATTACCATTTAAACCGCTTCTCAACTGATAGCGAAAGCGCTGGCAATATGCCGGCGCTTTCTTTTTGTAATTCCCGCAAAATATCCCAATTTTCCTTTTCTAAAAGGTTCCTGCACCATGACCATCTTTTCAAAAATCATTGCCGGCCAAATCCCCTCCTATAGAATTGCCGAGAACGAACATTTTTTCGCTTTCCTCGATATCTTTCCCCTGGTAGAGGGACATGTACTGGTAGTGCCCAAAACAGAGACCGATAAATTCTTTGATGTGGCCGATAGCTACCTGTCTGAGTGGCTGCTATTTGCCAAACCCATTGCCCATGCCATTGAGCAGGCATTTCCCTGCAATCGTTGCGGCATCAGTGTAGTAGGACTGGAAGTGCCACATGCGCACATGCACCTGATCCCCATCAACAGCGCTGATGACCTGAATTTCAACCGTCCTAAATTAAAGTTATCTCCAGATGAATTAAAGGCGGTACAGGAAAAAATATTGGCGGCGCTGGAAGGTTCTAAGTAATAAGTTTTAAGTTCTTAGTTCTGGGTTCTGCGTTCGGAGTGGTATGTTTTGAGTAGTCAGTTTCTATACATGGCCAGCACTTATAACTTAGAACCTATAACTTAAAACTGAGAACCCCTACTTCACCCTCCCCGGATTTTTCGCAATAAAATCATCCCAGCCTTTTAGTCCCTTTACGGCTTTACCCAAGACAGAGCTGGTTTGGTAATGGTGACAGAGTGCTACGGCCAGCGCATCGGTGGCATCAAAATACTGGGGTTTTTCTTCTATGGTAAGGATGCGTTGTAACATGCGCCATACCTGGTCCTTATCCGCATTGCCATTGCCGGTGATGGATTGTTTCACTTTTTTGGGTGAGTATTCGGTAACCAGGATTTTTGCCTGCATAGCAGCCGCAATGGCCACCCCCTGCGCACGGCCCAGCTTCAGCATACTTTGTACATTCTTCCCGAAAAATGGGGCTTCAATCGCAAAAGTAGAGGGGCGGTACAGGCTTATCAGTTCACACACTTTGCTATGGATCATATCGAGCCTGGCATAAATGTCTTTCTCTTTGGTGAGCTTCAGCACATCCATCAGTAATACCTGTGGCTGCCCGTTTTGTATACGTAAGAGGGCATATCCCATTACCTGGGTGCCGGGGTCGATGCCTAATATGATCTCGGGTTTCTTCATTTGGTGAGGTGAAAATACGGAAATGTGGGGCGTGAGTCGTGAGTCGTGAGTCGTGAGTCGTCAGTCGTCAGTCGTGAGTCGTGAGTCGTCAGTCGTCAGTCGTCAGTCGTCAGTCGTGAGTCGTCAGTTGTCAGTTGTCAGTCGTGAATGGGCAATAGGCAATGGTGAATGGGGATTCACACGAACTCAGAACTCAGAACTTAAAACATAGAACATAGAACCTATAACTTACAACATAGAACTTACCAAAACCCCAATCATGAATGAACTTGTAGAACGCCTGGTGTCCGAAGCCAAACTGAATCCGGAACAGGCACAGAAAGCCATTGAGACCATTGCCAATTTTGTAAAAGAAAGATTCCCTATGCTGGGTGGCGCAGTTGACCAGATTTTTGCTGCCGGCAATAAAAACGAAGACTAGGGAACAGATGAACAGACGAACAAGGAACGGATGAACGGATGAATCTGCGGGGAGATAGCGAAGTATTCAATACTTCGTCTGTTCCTTGTTCATCGGTTCGTCTGTTCGTCTGTTCTTCTGTTCATTAGGTGAGTGGCATAC
>DASWXD010000054.1:0-16940 GCA_036405675.1 Sediminibacterium sp. | reverse complement strand
TGCTGAAAGGTTGCCGAGGGAAGTGATATTATTTAATGTACCAGATCCCAGCGTTCCACTGAAGATTCCACCTGTAATGGTTCCGGTAGAAGTGATATCAGTGATAGTAGCCAAAGGTGAGCTGAGTGACCCTGCATTGATCAGTCCTGTTGCAGTGATATTGGTAAGATTACCCGTAACTACACTGATGGAGCTGGAAGTGACGTTTCCACTTACCGTGAGAGCGGTCAGATTACCGAGATTGGTAATGCTGTTCATCGCCGACTGACTGAGCGTTCCACTGAAGGTTCCGCCGGTAATCGTTCCGCTTGTATTAATGTCTGTAATGGTGGCTAATGGTGAACTAATTGAACCTGCATTAATCAATCCTGTCGCGGTGATATTGGTCAGATTACCCGTAACTACGCTGATGGAATTAGAAGTGACGTTTCCACTTACCGTGAGAGCGGTCAGATTACCGAGATTGGTAATGCTGTTCATCGCCGACTGACTGAGCGTACCACTGAACGTTCCACCTGTAATCGTTCCACTTGTATTAATGTTCGTAATGGTGGCTAAAGGCGAACTGAGTGATCCTGCATTGATCAATCCCGTTGCAGTAATGTTTGTCAGGTTACCTGTCACTACGCTGATGGAATTGGAAGTGATATTACCAGACACTGTGAGTGCCGTCAGATTACCGAGGTTGGTAATACTGTTCATCGCCGACTGACTGAGTGTACCACTGAATGTTCCACCGGTAATCGTTCCGCTTGTATTAATGTCTGTAATGGTTGCCAAAGGTGAACTAAGTGATCCTGCATTGATTAATCCCGTTGCAGTAATGTTGGTCAGGTTACCTGTAACTACGCTGATGGAATTGGAAGTGATGTTTCCACTTACCGTGAGTGCCGTCAGATTACCGAGGTTGGTAATACTATTCATCGCAGACTGACTGAGTGCGCCACTGAAAGTTCCACCGGTGATCGTTCCGCTTGTATTGATGTTTGTGATGGTAGCCAAAGGCGAACTGAGTGATCCTGCATTAACCAATCCTGTTGCGGTGATATTGGTCAGGTTACCCGTAACTACGCTGATGGAATTGGAAGTGATATTACCAGACACTGTGAGTGCCGTCAGATTACCGAGGTTGGTAATACTGTTCATCGCCGACTGACTGAGCGTACCACTGAAGGTTCCACCGGTAATTGTTCCACTAGTGTTGATATTGGTCAGAGTGGCTAAAGGCGAACTGAGTGATCCTGCATTGATCAAACCCGTTGCAGTAATGTTGGTCAGATTACCTGTTACTACGCTGATGGAATTGGAGGTAACGTTTCCGCTAACAGTTAAAGCCGTCAGATTACCAAGGTTGGTAATACTGTTCATGGCAGACTGACTGAGCGTACCACTGAAGGTTCCACCGGTAATCGTGCCGCTTGTGTTAATGTCTGTAATGGTGGCCAAAGGTGAACTGAGTGATCCTGCATTGATCAATCCTGTAGCTGTTATATTAGTTAGATTACCTGTTACTACACTGATGGAATTGGAAGTGACGTTTCCGCTAACAGTTAGAGCGGTCAGATTACCGAGATTGGTAATGCTGTTCATCGCCGACTGACTGAGCGTACCACTGAACGTTCCACCTGTAATCGTTCCACTTGTATTAATATTTGTAATGGTAGCCAAAGGCGAACTAAGCGATCCTGCATTGATCAATCCCGTTGCAGTAATGTTTGTCAGGTTACCTGTTACTACGCTGATAGAATTGGAAGTGATATTACCAGACACTGTGAGTGCCGTCAGATTACCGAGGTTGGTAATGCTGTTCATCGCCGACTGACTGAGCGTACCACTGAAGGTTCCGCCGGTAATCGTTCCACTAGTGTTGATATTGGTCAGAGTAGCCAATGGTGAACTAAGTGATCCTGCATTGATCAATCCTGTTGCGGTGATATTGGTCAGGTTACCCGTAACTACGCTGATAGAATTGGAAGTGATGTTTCCACTTACCGTGAGTGCCGTCAGATTACCGAGGTTGGTAATACTATTCATCGCAGACTGACTGAGCGTACCACTGAAAGTCCCGCCGGTAATCGTTCCACTAGTGTTGATATTGGTCAGAGTGGCCAAGGTCGAATTAATAGATCCTGCGCTTATTCCACCCGTTACAGTTAAGGCCGACAATGTGCCCAGCATTGTAATATTGGGTTGTACAGCTACAATTACCGGATTGCCGCTTCGCTGATAACCCGATAACATACTGGCTGTATCACTATACTTTGAAAGCTGCCCGAATCTACCATATCCCGCCAGCATATTGGCCGTATCGCTGTACTTGGTAAGCTGCCCGTATTTTCCGTATCCCGCCAGCATACTGGCCGTATCACTGTACTTGGTAAGCTGCCCGTACTTTCCGTATCCCGACAACATACTGGCCGTATCACTGTACTTGGTAAGCTGCCCGTACTTTCCATATCCTGCCAGCATACTGGCCGTATCGCTGTACTTGGTCAGTTGCCCATATCGTCCATATCCTAACAGCATATTGGCTGTATCGCTGTACTTGGTCAGTTGCCCAAACCGACCATATCCCTGCAGCATATTGGCGGTATCGCTGTATCTCACGGTATGGCCTTTTCTGGCATACCCGTTCAGTATAAGAGCGCTGTCTGCTTTGCGCATGAGGTTAAAGAATAACAAAGAGGTATCAGTAACCGGTCCATTACCCAGGTTCAGCAGATTTCTGACCGCGTATTCGCTCAACAGCTCTACCCAGTAACCACCCTGCCGTACAAACAAACGCTGGATGCCCGGATTACGCACAAAAATGAGCATACCGTCGGGCGGATTAAACCGGTTAATCAACACCGTATCCTGTAACCTCGGCAATAATAAACCGAGGCTATCACTCTCCAGCTCTAACAGGGAAGAACGGTTTACTACCGTTGGATTATTACCAATCTTTACCTGAGCGGTTACAGGTAGAACAAAGCACAGCCACAGGAAGGCCGTTAAAAGTCTCTTAAGCATAGCTTTTCAAGGATATGTAGTTGTCTATTATATATGGTTGCTTACGTCTGGGTAAACGGAATGCAAAATTTACTTATCTGGTCCAGATTACGCTGCCGCCCGTACTGGCAAAATACCAGTCGCAAAAAACATAGGTCCCGTTCTCACCAAAAAGCTTCATTTTCAACGCAGGAACCCCATTGCGCCATCCACATAGCAATGCCAGGCCGTTGGCAAGCGTAAATAGCTGACTATTGAACATTGCGAAACCATTGGCTTCGCCAGATTGGGGGGGATAGAAGTGAAACAAGCTCCTGCCTGGAGTAAATGACCCTCTGCTGTTATGGGTAACCGGGCAACTCGCGACCGGTATCATCATTACGCAGGATTGTTGCCAGCTTCGGATCAAATATCTGCACTTCTTTGTTTCCGGCGAATTAAATTTTTGGTACATGCTACGCTATAACCCTTTATCTGCCCGCGTTTCAGCCCATTCGCTTTTATCCTTCATCTATTACGTGTACCTATCAGAGATAGTTGCTTGATTACCAGTAATTAAATAAAAACACAGCAGTACCCCAATAATGAAGAGATTCCCAACTTGATGCATGGGGCTTCTTTCTTATCTTTAAACCATGTTGCATCTCACTCCCTCCCGTAAGGTTTTGCAAAGCTATATACTGGCCATTTTTGTGTTGGCTACGGCTGCGTACACTGTTGACAACCAATCACCTGAGAAAAAAACACCTCTCCCCTCCGGTAAAAACACTGCCATGGCACCCGCAGGAATGGTCCGGATTCCCGGTGGTAAGTTCCGGATGGGTACACCTGCTGCCAATGAATCGCTTTGCAGTGTACCCGGACTCACTTCCGATGCCCTACCCGTTCATACGGTACAGGTAAAAGCGTTCTGGATGGATGAACACGAAGTAACCAATGCCGAATTTGAAAAGTTTGTAAAAGCCACCGGTTATAAAACCCTGGCTGAAATTGCACCCACCGCAGCAGAATTTCCCACTGCCGATCCCGCTTTGCTGGTTCCGGGTTCCGTGGTATTTTCTCCCCCGGCCTATGAAGTACCGCTGGATAATTACCTGCAATGGTGGGAATACCGCAAAAATGCCAACTGGCGCCAACCCTTCGGCAAAGGCAGTTCTATCAAAGGCAAAGAGAACTACCCCGTGGTACATATTGCCTGGGAAGATGCCGCAGCGTATGCTAAATGGGCCGGCAAAAGATTACCCACCGAAGCCGAATGGGAATTTGCTGCCCGCGGCGGACTATCCGAAAATACCTATACCTGGGGTAACCAGTTTACCCCCGGCGCCCGTTATATGGCCAATACTTTTCAGGGAAGTTTCCCCTCAAAAGACCTGGGTAAAGATGGTTTTAAAGGAATGGCACCTGTAAAACAATATCCCAAAAACGGCTATGGCTTATATGATATGGCAGGAAATGTTTGGGAATGGTGCTCCGACTGGTACCGCCCTGATTATTATACTACCCTTGTCAGAAAAGGAGGAGCAATTGTTGATCCGAAAGGTCCGGCAGATAGTTTTGATCCCGCAGAACCCGGTATCATTAAAAAAGTACAGAAAGGCGGTTCTTTTCTCTGCAGCGATCAGTATTGTTCCCGTTACGTAGTGGGCTCGCGTGGCAAAGGCGATTGGAAAACCGGTACCAACCATCTAGGCTTCCGCTGTGTAAAAGATATCAGGTAAGCGGCTCCCGCTTTTTCCGCCAGGCATCCACACTCCATACACCCGCACCCAAACAAAAGAATACGGCACATAACAAAGCTGATATAAAAGGATGCTGATCATCTGTGAGAATTTTTCCATGCCCCATGGTAAATGTGATCAGCAACAAAGTAAGCGTAAGCGGCAAAGTAAACAGCCGTACCCACAAGCCGAGTAACAAAGAAATTCCCCCCAACAATTCTGCGCTTTTACCCGCATAGGCAAACAGTGCCGGTAAAGGATAGTGCAGATCGGCCAGCCATTTGGCATAACCCTGCATCTGATCGGGTACGAATACTTCGTGACCATGATAGATAAAAAGCACACCGGTAATGATGCGGATAATGGCCAATACACGCGGCAGGTAATAATCGGTTTGCATAAGTTAGATTGATAACAGAAAGATACCAACCTCTTCCCAAAAAACAACCGCGCCTTTGCGCCTTTGCGTGCAAATATTCTCGCAAAGGCGCAAAGGCGCGGTTGAAGGCCAACAGTTATATGGCTTTATAATTTTTTGATCCGGATATTTCTGAAGCGCAATACATCTCCATGTCCGAGGAAACCGATATGACCACTGGTTCTTTGCAATCCCGGATGCTCCTTATGATCCATCGTACCATTGGCAGATGCCTGTTTGATATCGCCATCCAGAATGGTTTCTCCGTTCAGGATCACTTTTACTTTCGATCCTTTTACGATCACTTCTTCCTGGTTCCACTCACCCGTAGGTTTCAGGAAACCTCTTCTGGCGGGGATCACACCATATACAGAACCATGGTATTGATAGGGCTGCAGGTTTTTATAGATCTCCGCTTCATTATCGAGGATCTGCAATTCCATACCCACATAGGCCGCATCGCCTTCCAAAGGAGCGCGGATACCGAGACCGTTGTTGGCGCCCGGTGTTAACTGAAACTCGAAACGGTAAATAAAATCGGCATATTCTTCTTTGGTATACAGGTTACCGCCACTGCGCTCGGGATGCACCACTATATTACCTTCCTCTACCAGGTAACCATTGGTATTACCCGTCCACTGATCCAGGTTGCTTCCATCAAACAGAGAAGTAAAGCCCTGCTGTTTTTCTTCTTCGGTCAAAGAGGTAGTGGTTGCTGTGGGCAACTCGCGCAGAAAAATATTGCGGTACGCTACATAGGTACCATGGGCCTGCAGCTCCAGCTGCTCTTTGGCAAAAATGGGTAGTGTGCGGTCCCAGTAATTTTCGAGAACCACATTGTCTGTAACCAGTTGCCCGTTCAGGTACACCGTAACTCTTTCTCCTTTCATGATAATATGAAAACGGTTCCACTCACCAATCTTGTTATCGGCTACCAGCAATGGTTTGCTGGGATTTTTCTGGTTATTATACAAGCCACCCGAACCTACCTGGGCGCCTACTTCGCGCCTGCTGGTATCCCAGATCTGCACCTGCGGACTGCCCCGCAGGTAAATACCTGCATCGCCTTTTTCGGTGATCTTCCAGTCAACAAACAGTTCTATATCGCCGTACTTTTTTTCGGTACAGAGATTATCGCCATGGCCGGTGAATACGAGTAAACCGTTTTGCACGATCCAGTCGTTTTTGGTTTTTTCATTGGCGCGTGCCTGCGCAGCTGCCAGCGAATCGGCTGATAGTTTGGCGCGACTGATGGGATTGCCCACCAGTGTTTTCCAGCCACTCAGGTCTTTGCCGTTGAAGAGCGAGACAAAACCATTGTCGTAAGGCATGGCTTTGAGATGGGCGGTTAATTTTTTTGCGAGCAGGGCACTGTCTTCTCCTTTAATTAAAGGCAGGGCTTTCTGCAGGGCTTCGCGTACCAGCGGTCCGCGGATATTTTGATCGTTCAGTGCCAGTTGGGTAACCACACGTGCAGCGGTAGCAGCTACATCAGGATTGCTTAACCAGTTACTCGCTAATACAAAAGAACTGATACCGGGAATGCGCGATACCTGGTTGAGTATTCTTTTTTGCTGAATAGGATTACCCGCTTTTTCTAACTGCTCCTGCAATTGCAGTAATTGCTGTACAGGATTGGTTACTACTACCGTTTGCGTTGGCTGTATTTTGAGAGAGGGCAACACCTTTTTATCAAAAGCCAGTACCGCTGCTATATGCGTACGGTTGGGTTCATTGGATTTGGCCAGTGCATTCTGCAAAGCACTGAGTGCGGCAGGTGAATGGATGGTGGCCAGTGCCCGCGCCGCATTATCCGACTGTTCATTATCCGACAGCAATTTTGCTAAAGGTTTTACCGCCACATCATTGCCCAGCAAACCCAGGTATTTGATGATGAGCTCTTTGGCATAATAGGTTTTGGCACCAGCCAAACCTGTTACCAACTTCGCAACCGTTTGTTTTTGCTGCGTAACCTCTTTGGCAGATGCATGGGTGTACGCACTCAACGCATAACTGGCTTTCAGTTTCAGTGAATCATCATCGAGTAATGCAAATAGTTGTTTCCAATGGTTACTGCTCCAGTTTTGCATGCTGTTCAGGGCGGCACTGGCTTCTTCCGTTTTTTGGTAGGGGAAGCTTGATAGGGTTGTTACAACTTCTTCCTGCTGGGCAGATAACTGTGTAAGTGTGAGTAACAGGAGAAGGGTAGAGAATATTTTTTTCATATAGCCGTTTAGTGTTTTTTCACCGAAGGGGTGAATCATTTATTCAGTTTACGATCAGATGCTCCAGGGTCCGCGCATGGGCGGGTCGATCATGCGGTTGGCTTCTTCATCGTTGAGGAAGGTCTGGCTCACCGGATCAAAGCGCAGCGAACGACCCAGCTGCAAAGCGATCTTACCCATATTAATAATGGTGCAGGAACGGAACCCATTCGATTCGTTCAGTGCAAACGGCGTTCTGTATTTCACCGAATCCAGGAAATTGGTTACCTGCGGCTCCGGATCAGGCAGCATCGCCAGTTTCTCCGTCAGGTTCGGGATATCTGATTTGAAACCTGCAAAGAGTTTTCCTTTTGGTCCATCTATATAGGCGGCATTCGGATCCTTCGCTTCTCCATCCAGGATGATCTTACAACCATCCTCATAGGTAAACGTGATCTTGCGGAAAGTGCCACAGGCATCGGGGTGCTGCTGCTCGGCGTCTACCTCTACCAGTACCGGGCTGGTATCATCCTTACCAAGAAAATATTGAATGGGATCTATATAATGTTGTCCCATATCGCCCAGTCCGCCACCATCATAATCCCAGTACCCGCGGAAAGTACCATGAACCCGGTGGGCATTATAAGGTTTATACGGAGCGGGTCCCAGCCAGCGGTCGTAATCCAGCTCTGCCGGAACAGCCTGTGTTTCCAATTGTGTTTTACCTACCCAGTAAAATTTCCAGTCAAAGCCGGTGGTCTTGCTAACGGTTACCGTTAAGGGCCAGCCAAGTAAACCGGATTCCACCAGTTTTTTAATGGGCCGCACGGTTGTATTCATCCCGTAAAAATTATCCTCAAAACGGAACCAGGTATTCAGGCGGAACATGCGTTTGTATTGCTGCACCGCTTCTACCACCCGTTTGCCCTCGCCAATGGTGCGGGTCATGGGTTTTTCGCACCAGATATCTTTTCCGGCCTTGGCCGCATCAATAGCCATGATCCCATGCCAGTGCGGTGGTGTGGCAATATGTACAATATCTACTTCGGGTAAAGCGATCAGTTCGCGGTGGTCGTGAAAGGTCTTTACACCGTTGCCGATTGAGGCCGCTACTTCGGTAAGATGGTTTTTATCTACATCACAGATAGCTACCACGCGGGTGCCGGCATAGGGTATATGTCCGCGGCCCATTCCGCCCACACCAATAATGCCTTTGGTGAGTTGATCACTGGGGGCGAGGAAACCACGGCCCAGCACATGCCGGGGAACAATACTGAAACCAGCTACCACGGCAGCTGTATTACGCAGGAATTTACGCCTTGAGAGCGCGGTTGATTTTGGGGATTTCATATGCGTTAGATAGGTGTGTTTAAAGGTAAGAGAAAAATCAATGAGTGATTGAGTGAATGAGTGGATGAGTGAAGGAGGGAATGAATGATAGAATGATAGGATGATAGCATGATAGAATGATAGAATGGTTTGAAGAGGGCGGGGCTAAAGCCCCTTGGGATTGTGGGGGAGGTTCTTTTAACTACTTTCTTTAATTGACACTTCCTTTTGTTGCCAGGCCTTTCTATTCCCGGTCTCTTCTATTGCCGCGCCCTTCAGGGCGTGGATAGTGATAATGATTAAAATTTAGCGTGCTGTTCAACTCGATAATTCAAAATTTAAATGGTTGGGGAAAAACAAACTGCTATCTCAGGGTGTTCGATGAAAAATTTCTAATCAGTCCCTGTGTACGGGCCTCTTTTTGTTCGGTGCCGAGCGAAGGCGAAGGCAGACAAAATGATGCGTAGCACATTTTGGCAGAAGAAAAAGCAGCCCGGGAACAGGGACGGGGCCCAGCGGCCGCGAGCGACAATACATCCCGACTGGCAGGGAGATTTTTTAAAAGACAACGATTAAATCTCTTTCGGAACTTTAGACAGGTGCGTACCCAACCATTGTGCAGATGTATAGCTAAAAACAACCACCCCAATTCTCCGCCATCGTTTTCGTAAGTTCTTGTCAGTGAGCGCGGGAAGGGTTTGGGCTTTGTGGTACATTAGTAGGGTTATTTTTCACTAACTAATTGCTTGTACCATGAAACCCTCTCAAAAATCGCGTCGTTCGTTTTTGAAGCAGGCCGCAGTGCTGTCTGCCGCTGCTTCTGTTCCTTCCATCATCACCAAAGCCGCCGGCAATTTTGCTGTGGGGCAGAAAGTAAAACTGGCCTGTGTGGGCATTGGTAACCAGGGTGGTTCTGATGTGATGTCGTTTGCCAAAACCGGCCTGGCCGAGTTCGTGGCTTTTTGCGATGTGGATATGGGCGCCCCCCATACACAGGCCGTACTGAAACAGTTTCCCGATGTACCGCGTTTCCAGGATTTCCGTACCATGTTCGATAAAATGGGCAGCCAGATAGAAGCCGTTGCCGTGGGTGTACCCGATCATTCTCACTTCCCTATTACCATGATGGCATTGGGACTCGGCAAACATGTGTTTGTAGAAAAACCCATGGCCCGCACTTTTAACGAAGTGGAGCTGATGATGAAAGCCGCTAAGAAAAACCCGAAACTAGTTACCCAGATGGGTAACCAGGGACACTCAGAAGCCAACTACTTCCAGTTCAAAGCCTGGAAAGAAGCGGGCATCATCAAAGACATTACCGCCATTACCGCCCACATGAACAGCGCCCGCCGCTGGCATAACTGGGATCCCAATATCAAAAACTTCCCCGCCAAAGAAGACATACCCGCTACCCTCGACTGGGATACCTGGCATGGCGTAACACAACTGCACGATTATAACCACGACTATATCAACGGCCAGTGGCGCTGCTGGTACGACTTTGGTATGGGCGCCCTTGGCGATTGGGGTGCACACCTCATCGACACCGCCCATGAGTTCCTCGACCTGGGACTGCCCTACGAGATCCAGATGCTGAAAGCCGAAGGACACAACTCCTTCTTCTACCCCAAATCATCCACCATCCTCTTCCGCTTCCCGGCAAGAGGTAATATGCCTGCCTGCGATATTACCTGGTACGATGGGGTGAACAACGTACCCCCATTGCCCGAAGGCTATCGCGGTCCCGGACTGGATGCCAATATTCCACCACCGAGCTCCGGCAGAATTGAATCGCAGCGCGTGAACCCGGGTAAGATTCTCTACGGTAAAGAACTCACATTCGCCGGCGGATCGCATGGTAAAACGCTTTCTATTATACCCGAATCCAAAGCCAAAGACATGGCATCCAAACTGCCCGAAGTGCCCAATAGCCCTTCTAACCACTATGCCAATTTCTTAAAGTCCTGCATGGGCGAAGAAAAAACCCGTTCCCCATTCTCAGTTGCCGGTCCGTTAAGCCAGGTGTTCTCGCTGGGCGTGATGGCACAGAAACTGAACACCACCATTCAATTCGACAGAACCGGCAAAAAAGTAACCAACAACAAAACCGCCAACGATATGCTGGTAGGGTTACCGCCGAGAAAGGGGTGGGAGCAGTACTATAAGATCTAATGAGTGGATGAGTGAATGGGAGGAGGCATGAATGATAGAATGATAGGATGATAGAATGATAGAATGGGAGGAAATAATGAGTGAAGGAGTGAATGAGTGCGTGAGTGAATGGAATGAATTATGCTGCGAAAACGTTTCGTTTTCGCAGCATTTTTTTGCAGCCGGTTCTACGTTCTTTGTTCTGGGTTCTTCGTTTCTCTTCGTCAGTTCATCAGTTCCTTGCTCCTCTGTTCATCTGTTCACTCCTTCTTTCGACATTCGAAATTACCTGTTCGATATTCGATATTCAAAAGATCCTGCTACGTAACAAGTTCTCTGTTCCTTGTCCCAGGTGCTTCGTTCCATATTCTATTGTTCTCTGTTCGTCTGTTCATCAGTTCCTTGCTCCTCTGTTCATCTGTTCTCCGCTTCTTTCGACATTCGACATTTCCCGCCCCGGCGGGATTCGATATTCGATATTCAAAAAATCCTGCTACGTAACAAGTTCTCTGTTCCTTATCCCATGTGCTCCGTTGCATGTTCTATTGTTTTCTGTTCTCTGCCTCCTTCGACATTCGACATTTCCCGCCCCGGCGGGATTCGATATTCAATACTCTTCCACCCCTTCCACAATCTCCCCATAATCCACCAGCAACTCTTCCCCTGCCTTAATATCGCGGAGGGCTTCGAAGTATTCGCCGTGGTTAACGGATTGGATATTGGGGCTGGCGGAATGGTTGAGGTAACTGGCCATATCCATTACTTTACAGCCATGGTCGGGGATGAAGTATTTTTCTTCATCGTAGAGATAATAGGTTTCGATGAACTCACGGCTGTGGGCGGGCAATTGTTCGGCTTCTTCAAAGCTGAGCGTGATCCAGCCACCGGTGTTTCTGGAGAAAAGGCTGCGGCAGCCTTTGGGAATATCGGCAATGGCAAATACACCAATGCCATGAATGGCTGAGGGTTGCAGGGCCACAAAGGTTTCGTGTTTGAGTTCCTGTAGTAATTCTTCTTTTGTCATAATTGTCTTCTTAATATGTTCTGCTATTAAAAATCACCCTGATAGTCGGGATTTCTTGTCGCTCGCGGCCGCTGGGCCCCGTCCCTGTTACCGGGCTGCATTGGCCTCTGATCAGATCTGCTACGCATGATCTGATCTGCCTTCGCTTCGCTTGACACCGACCCCAATGAGGCCCGTCCACAGGGACTGATTAGAAATAGTTTATCGAACACCTTGAATTGGCAGTTTTTATTTTTCAAACTAAAGAAATTTTGAATCAGCTAAAGGCACGGTTGGAGCGTTTATCTTTATGTTCCTAAAGATACCCCTATGTTTTGCAGAACCGTTTTTTTACTGCTCGCGGTTATTGGTTTGTCTGCCACCCATGCGCAGGATACCAGCCAGCAGATCATCCCCGGCCGCAGTAATGCCCCTTCTCAATACAACAAACCCTATGTGATCCTGATCTCGATAGATGGGTTCCGGGCCGATTTTACGGAGAAACATGGGGCCCGTTTTCTGCAAAGTGTTTCGCAGATGGGCGTAAGGGCCGAGTATATGACACCTTCTTTTCCCTCGCTCACTTTTCCGAATCATTATACATTGGTAACGGGTTTGTATCCATCGCACCACGGACTGGTAGACAACAGTTATTACGATACCCGCCGCCAGCAGTTCTATGGCATGGGCGATAAAAAACAGGTGGCCGATGGCAGCTGGTATGGCGGTACACCGCTCTGGGTGCTGGCCGAAAAACAGCAACTGCTCTCGGCCAGTTTTTACTGGGTAGCATCCGAAGCGGATATACAGAACACCCGGCCCACTTATTATTATAATTATAACGAACAGATCGGCATCGCCGACCGCATCAATACCGTCAAAAACTGGTTAAGCCTACCCGAAGAAAAACGGCCGCACCTGATCACTTTCTATTTTCCGCAGGTAGACCATGATGCGCATATGTACGGCCCCGATGATGGCCGGGTAACCACCACGGTGCAGTTGATTGATAGCAGCATCAACGCCCTGCAGCAAACATTGCAACCACTGGGGCTGCCCATTAACTATATCGTTGTATCCGATCATGGTATGACGGCCGTGAACAATAATAACCCCCTGCCCTTACCCAAAGCCATCGATACCAGTAATTTCTTTATCCCGCGGGGCGATGCGTTGCTGCACCTGTATGCCAAAGACACTACTACACTGGCAGCTACTTACCAGGCACTGAAAAAAGAACCCGGTATGAACGTGTACCGGTTGAATGAAACACCCGCGCACTGGCATTACCGCACTGCAGACGATCGGTACCAGCGCCTGGGTAACCTGATCCTCGAACCCCAACTGCCCAATATCTTTAATATTACCAACCGCAAAACCAGCCCCGGCAAACATGGTTTCGATAACCAGCACCCCGATATGCGCGCCAGCTTTATGGCCTGGGGCCCGGCCTTTAAAACAGGGTTACGCATCAACGGTTTTGAGAACATACATGTGTATCCGTTGATTGCCAATCTGTTGGGATTGAAATATGAAGAGAAGGAGATCGATGGAAGAGCAGAAGTGTTGAAGGGTATACTGAAGCAGTAATTATTTATTTTTATTGGGAGAGAAATACGGGGATTTTCCCGTTGTGTGCTTTTCGTTTTTGGGGTAGATTGTTGCTATTTAAAAACGCGATGTTGTGTGCATGTATCTGATGGGTAGAGGTGGTAACAATACAAAAACCATAATGATAAATCGTTGAACCAGAGAGTCATTTTGTTCAGCTAATTAGTGGGGGAGTGACGTATATTTAAGAGTTAGGCGCTATTGACAATAAACTATCTAATTAAACTTATTATCTTTATTTATTATTTATATAATTCAGTTCAAGTTGAAAATTTTACCAAAGTTTCTGAATTCTCTTGTTCCAATTGGAATAAGCACTCCATTAGACAGTTCAATATTTTGGATTGGTACTGGTTTTCTTGTAATCGACCGCGAAAAGGAAGAACAACTTTTTGTGGTAACCAACAAGCATGTGATAGCTAGTCAAAAAGATGTGATTATAAGATTTAATTCTGTTGCAGGAGTTATATTTGATTTTCCAGTCAACTTGAATGATGGTACAAAGGATCATTGGACAGGTCATCCCAATGCCGAGATCGATGTTTCAATTATCCCGATACCAGCTGATATAATTGCAAAAAATAAATTACAAGCAGAACCAATTGAATTAGGATCCGAATGTGCTACGAAACAGTTTTTAATAGATAAAGGAATTGGTGAAGGAGAGGATATTTATGTTGTTGGCTATCCGATGTCTCAAGTAGATTCATCCAATTCATTCCCAATAGTTAGAAAAGGTATCATCTCTAAAATAAGGCATTGCACCATTCAGAATAATAAAGACTTTACTATTGATGCATTGGTATTTCCTGGCAATAGTGGCGGTCCGGTTTTTTTAGAACAATTAGAAGTTAATTTTGAAGAAAAAGAAATTACTCGAAAAAAATTTCTGATTGGGGTTGTAAAAAGCTACATTCCTTATAGAGATCATGCATTGAGTGCACAAACACAACAACTTAGAGTGGTTTTTGAAGAGAACTCTGGCCTTGCACATGTTGAATTAGCTGATCGTGTAATAGAAACAGTTAAGATATATAAAACAAAATAATAATAAAATGAAAGTATCATTTAACCAGATATTTAATATTTCTAATGGAATGGTGACTCCTAAGGTGGTCGTTCACATAAATGGAGTTACAATGAGTCCAGGCGTTTCTTTCGGTGGCGGTGTTATGTTTGGAGGTGTAGACTTGACTAAGTTCATCGGAAAGGATTTTGAAGTAGAGGTTAGCAACGGAGTATATGTAATCAAAGGAGTTTATCAATAAAAATTTTGTCGATTACGGACTCAAGTAATTGTTGCGCCCAATTTATTCATAACAGCACCGAACATTGCACAGGAAAAGGTTGGGCTTTTGAACGTGGCGCATCAGCTGTTGGATTTCTGACCAGGCTTCTGTAATTTGGCTTTAGCTAATCGGGTCTTTAGTGGCCAAGCCAGCGACAGGAACATCTCCCCCACAACCTTCGCCTGTATTACAACGTTATGTGAGATTATAACAACAACATCCTACTTATGTATAAAGACAGACTTGAAAATTACAAATGGTTAGAAGCTAACAGAGAATCTAAACTAATTGTTTATTTTACAGGAGACAGGCCTGGAATGGAGACTCAGATTGCACCAGATGTCCTTGAATATTTTTCTGAGCAATTAGACAAAATAGGAAAAGTCAACAAGATTAGTTTAATGTTGTATACTCGTGGTGGTGACACAATGGCTGCTTATAGTTTGGTTAACTTAGTACGACAATTTTGCAAAGAATTTGAAATAATAATCCCATCAAAAGCCAGAAGCTCAGGGACAATAATAAGTTTGGGAGCAGACCATATAATGATGACGAAACAGGCTACATTGGGTCCGATTGACCCATCATTAAACAGTCCATTAAATCCACAAAACCCACAAGTTCCAAATAATCCGCAGGCAAGAATACCAGTAAGTGTAGAATCAATTCAAGGCTTTTTCGACTTGGCAAAAAATGAGTTGAAATTAAATGACGAAGAAAATCTAAAAGATGTATTGCTTAATCTTGCAGAAAAAGTACATCCTTTGGTTTTAGGGAATGTCTACAGGTCTCGAACTCAAATTCAAATGGTAGCTAGGAAATTATTACAAAAACAACTTGGCGCTGACCAAGTCGAAAAGATTGATAAAATAATTTCCTTTCTATGTAGTGATTCTGGCAGCCATGATTATGCGATTTATAGAAATGAAGCAAAAGATGAGTTAGGACTGGCTATAGATAAGCCTGATGACGAACAGTACATAAAAATAAAAGCAATTTTTGATGACATTAGAAATGAGTTGAAATTACTTGAACCATTTAACCCTGACATCGAACTCGGTGCTAATACAACTGTGAATTATAAATGCAGAAGGGTTCTATTGGAAAGTATTCAAGGGGGAACAGATATATTTGTTTCTGAAGGAACACTTACTAAGACAACTCAAACAATAAACCAACCTCATCCATTGCCTCCTATTGTCAGAAGCATGATTGAAAATCAAATGAAGTTTGAGGGTTGGAAACATGAAGAAAATGCCTAAATTTACCAACATGGAATATACAACCAGTACCAACAATTTAATGAATTATGAACTTTTAAATTCAAATTCAAATAATTATGGAACTCTTTCTAAAACTCCATCACCGACAAGTTTTCCTGCGTTAATGGAAAACGGAATACTGGTCAAATACGAAACATTAAACTTCTCTCCCGACCTGATTGAAGAGAAAAATTCCGAAGAATAACCTCACATAACATTGCATCCCGTCTCCGCAGAGTCTCCCGCACGGGGACTCTTCGCTTAATACCACCACCCATTCATGTTAAGCCAAAACACTGCTAACACATAAAACACAACCGCTAGCTTGTAAAAGAAACCACATGAAATCATGAACCAAACTCCTGCTCGCCACCATTCTGCTAGACCTGGTTTTCATGGTACTGCTCTTCTTGTTGCTACAAGCATATAACTGATCTGCAGCGCAAATCCAACCACCAAACAACTGCGCCTTTGCGTCTCCGAAGAGACTCCCTAACGGGGACGCTTTGCTTAGTACCACCACCCATTCATGTTAAACCAGGGCAGGCTTATTAGCACCGTTCCCTCTTTTTCTTTTCTATCTCTTATTGCAACCAACCACTCCACCTATCAACTCAATAGCCGAAACTGACGGAAATTTCCATAAAAGAAGAACAGAACAAAAAGAGACAATACCGTAAAGCTTATTTAGTGTTACCGCTAAACACTGTAAAGCCCTGGTAGTAATTTGACCCTCAACTGTAAAATTTTTTCAGTACAAGACACCCCCTACCCCCCTTAAAAAACTGCTCAAGTGCCCATCAAGTGCCCATCAAGTGCCTGTCTCTTCCTGAAATCACTTTACATATTTCGAACTAAATATGTAAACTTGATTAATTATGAAGGTTCCCCAAAAGCAAAAAGGTCGTGAACATGTGTACGAACCTGCCCTAAAGATTGCCCTTGCGCAAGAGTATTTTAC
>DASWXD010000053.1:0-90668 GCA_036405675.1 Sediminibacterium sp. | reverse complement strand
TTCTATGAAAACCCTTGTTGTAATTTAATCTTCTGTCGTCAAAATTGTCTTTGTTTCCTGTGACTAAATAATAGGAATTTTCTGCTTTACTCCAGGTATAATCATGCATAAAAGCTTTACAACTTATAAATAGAAATGCCGCAAAAAGTAGAAGTAGGGAAATTGTTTTTTTTTGAACATAGTACCATATTAAGGGTATGTGTCAGGCTACTCAAATATATTTTGCCAAATTATTTTTTTTGATTCTTAAACTGTATGCAGTGCCAGCTTATTTAAAGCCTATGCAAAACTGACCTAGTACAAATACTAAATTAATAAAGCATTAAAAAAAATCCCAAATAAATGTAAAAGAATCAACCTGATTTGGCTTTAGCCAGGCAAAACTTAAATGAGAAATAATATTTAACTGTTGATTCAACGCTGATGTAACTGTTTGGTATTATGTAGTCAAACATATTGTAAATTATAAAGGGTGGGAATTGGTATTCTGTGTGCCCAGACCGTTGCCTGTTTAATATGTTTTAATGAAAGTAAGAACTTTTAAATAATGATGATTGTCTAATCCGGATCAAATATAGGATTTGCAGTTGGCTACAGCAGGCTTGACAATCCCCGTCTGCTTAAAACCCTTTGTTAATGGCAGTTGTTAATATCTGGTTATTCATTCGGTAAATTAGCTAGTAATTCACCAAGCATATTTGCCTTAACATTCACCTCGTTGCTTTCTATGTTACTTACTGATAGAATTGGAGAAAGTTTTGGATACAAGTCTGGTTTGTTCAGCCATTTTACAACCTGTTCCTTGATCCATTTATTATAGGCAATTGGATAGGTTCTGTTAGCAATGAAAAGTGTTTGTAAGTATTCCTGAAATGCCTTACACAAAATGTCAAACGCCTGAAAGTGTAAGCCTCGTTTTATAAAAAGGGGAATATGGTTTAAATCGTATTTACATGCATTTCGCGTCATTGTTAAGCGTTGTAGGCGAAGCTCTTCGTCATAATAAGGTAGCCATTTGTTTTGCAGTTCCTGGAAATATAAACCTGCCTTATCCATTGGTGCTGAATAACAGATTTGATTACCAATTTCAACTTCAAAGAAGTCCGATGCAACGCCGATTTCTAAAATTGTCGGAGTGTACTTGCCGTCAATAATGTCTAAATGCAAATGCGCAAATGGATTTGACTGCTTATATTTTTCAAATGCCGGCTGTGTTTCAGAATAAATCTGCCAATCGGTTTCGATTTTTTTTATTTCAGTCGGTGTAGTATCAGGGGTCACTAATATCGCAAAGTCAAGGTCGCTTTCAGGTACAGCTTGTCCTCTTGCGCAAGAATTCACCACTAAAACAGTGTCTACATTGGGAATCTTCAAAAAGTAGTCCCTTACTAATTCGGCCGTGTTTTGATGTAAAACAGTTGGAAAACTTGGTTTAATAATCATTTCAGTTTTGTTATTTGTGTTATCTGCTGTTTGATTTGTATGGCGCTGCTAAGCCGCAGTGGCCTCTTCGGGAAACCATGCGGAGGCTTTTAGTGGTAGGTAGCCGAAGCGGCGAATACATAAATATATTCTTACTCTTTTTTACATGTATATTGTTTACCCGTTTCCAGTTCAACCAATTGCACCTACGCTATTGGTATTTCAAATTCCTTTCTTTAAGAAGTTGCTCCAGTACTTCACTTCTTTTATTTTTCGGGTCATTTATCGTTTTATAAATTAAATACAAAGAAATGATGGTAAGCATTCCCCAGCTGTTTTTAACAAAGCTGTATACTATTATTCCGAGTAAAAAGCCAATGAATAGAGCATTTGTTATGGAAAATGGCTTCATTTATTTGGCTTCTTGTACTAATTCCTGGTCTGTTAAGGTTGAAAGATCTTTATCTGTCATGAGTTTATTTATTTACTATTGAATGTCGCTGCTGTCTCAAAATAGTAGTCAACTAAAACATATAAGTTATTCTGTATTTTACGAACAATATCGGATTATTCTGTTAATCAATGAATTTTATCCGGCTGGGTAATTCGGTTTGGGAAATACATAATAAGCTGCCATGCAACCCGAACGCCCCAGTGAGTGACACAAGCGGCGATGCCATGGAAAACTATTGCTGGTGAAATGGGATGGATACTGGATGCTGGATACTGGATGCTGGATATCGGGTAGTGCTAATTGTTTATTCAGTACTCAGAATTGTCGGTGTTGGGTTTTGGGTCTTTGGTCTTTGGTCTTTTGTCTTTGGTCTTTGGTTTGGAAGAGTAATTATTTACTTAATCACTTATTGCCTTCCCAATTCTATCATCCTATCATGCTATCATTATAATAACTGTTACAATAAAATCCCCTGCAAAAACAGATACGCAAAGCTGAAATAAATGATCAGCCCGGTAACATCTACGAGGGTGGCTACAAAGGGGGCGGAAGATACGGCAGGGTCGGCGCCGAGTTTTTTGAGGAAGATGGGCAGCATAGAACCGGAGAGGGTACCCCATAATACCACACCCACCAGCGAGAATCCTACGGTGGAGGCAATCATCATCCAGTGCGGACCGTAGAGGCCCGGTGCAATGGAATGCCATACGCCCACACGGATAAAACCAATGATGCCGAGTACGGTGCCGAGCAGCATACCACTCAGCAGTTCGCGGCGCAGTACGCGCCACCAATCGGCAATAGTAATTTCGCCCACGGCCATGGCCTGTATGATGAGGGTAGATGCCTGCGAGCCACTGTTACCACCGCTGGAGATAATGAGTGGTACAAATAATGCGAGTACTACCGCTTTGGCAATTTCATCTTCAAAATACCCCATGGCCGTGGCCGTGAGCATTTCGCCAAGGAAGAGTACCACCAGCCAGCCAATGCGTTTGCGGAATAGTTTGAGTAAGGGAATATCGAGATAAGGTTCGTTCAGCGCTTCGGTACCTCCCATTTTCTGCATGTCTTCGCTGAACTCTTCATTGGCCACCCATAACATATCATCGATGGTAACAATGCCGAGCAGGATATTATGATCATCTACCACGGGCAGGGCCACGCGGTTATTCATTTTAAATACCTGGCTGGCATGTTCCTGGTCGTCGTGCACGTTCAGGGAAACATAACGGCCATCAATGATCTCGTCCACGCGTTTGTCCGGCGCTGCCAGGATAATATCGCGGATCCGGATATCGTCGATCAGTTCGCCGTTATCATCGATCACATAGATTACATCAATGGTTTCGCTGCTTTTGGCGTGTTTGCGGATGGTCTCGAATACTTCGTTAATGGTATTGTGCCGGTAGATGAACACATAATCGGGTGTCATCAAACGGCCCACACTATCTTCCGGGTAACCGAGCAGGGAGAGGGTGATCTTGCGCTCTTCGGGATCGAGTAATTTAATCAGGTCGCGGATAGCGGCTTTGGGTAATTCTTCGAGAAAGTCGGTACGGTCATCGGCCGGCAGTTCGTTCAGCAGTTCGGCGGTTTTGGCCGGGGGCAGTTCCTTCACAATATCCCGCTGCTGGGCAATATCGAGAATCTTGAATACACTTGAAGCCCGGTGTATGGCCATATTGGCAATGATCTGGGCCTCGTATTCGGGGTACTCGTTAATGAGTTCGGCCACGTCGCTGATATTCTGGTCGTCCAGGAATTCCCGGATCTCCAGTTTATCTTCTTTCGAGATCAGTTGTTCAAACTGCTCAAAAAGGCCGGGTTGTTCGAGTTCGAGCGACATGGGCACAAGGTAAGTAAGAATTAAAAATTAAAAAGTAAAAATTAAAAATTGCCAGGTAAGGTAGGCAGTTGAATACTGGTAGGTAACTGATTTTCTCTGTGATTCTCTGTTCCTCCGGGCCTCTATGTTGAAAAATGAATCGATGCCATTTATACCTTATAATTAGCAGTTTCTTTTCAACACGGAGACACGGATATAGGGAGTTACACAGAGAAATGTGTTGCTTTACCAATCAATTGTTAATTGCTAATTGCTGATTTTTAATTTGTGAAGTTTAACTTCACATCATGATCCTGCCCTGTATTGACATAGCGCCCTCCGATTTCCGTGGCCGCGGGGTATTTGCTACGGAAGACATTCCGGCGGGTACGCTGGTGGAGGTATCGCCTGTGCTGGTATTGAGTGAAGCGGAGCGGGTGGACGCGGAGAAAACTTCTTTGTACAATTATATTTTTGAATGGGGACCGGAATCCAAACAGGCCTGTGTGGCATGGGGGTATTTGTCCATCTACAATCATTCCTACCATGCCAACTGCCGCTATGATATGGATTTTGAAGCACAGGAAATGTGCATCACCACCGTACACGATATCAAAAAAGGAGAAGAACTGTTCACCAATTACAACGCCGAGCCGGATAGTGAGCAGCCGGTTTGGTTTGCGACGAAATAGCAATTGAAAGTTAATAGTTAAAAGTTAATAATTAATAGTTGGAAATTGACTTTCCATTACTAATCACAACTATCCACTTTTAACTATTAACTATTAACTATTAACTCCTAACACTCTACCAATACTGATACCCCATCAGCCTCGTTAACTCCAATTTGGCAATACATAACTGATACTCATACTGCAACCTCGTCAGCGCGGCTCTTTGTACGTTGGCGCCGGCGTTGGTGATTTCGAGGTGGGTGCCGGTACCGTTTTTTAAACGGTTGGTGGCCAGTAACTGTGCACTTTGAGCCTGCTCGGTTTGTCCGCGGGTGTTTTTGATGCGGTCGAGGTTGGTGGCAATATCGGTGAGTGCCTGTTCAATATCTTTTTTGTAAGTGCTGCTCAGGCTTTCTACTGCCATTTCATTTTGTTTGATGATGTTCTGCTGCAGTTTCTGCTGCTGTTTGTTTTTACCGCCATTGTAAATGGGCATGGTAAATGATACGCCGGCGAGATAGTTAAAACGCATATCGCCGATATAGGGTACATAGCCGTTTTTGATACCTGCCGCGGCCCGCAGCCCAATCATGGGCTTATCGGCCGTTTTGGTAATGGCGAGATCGCTGCTGGCCTGTTGGATCTTGTCTTTGGCCAGCATAAAATCCGGGTTCTGGGTTTGTGCGGTTGCGAGTGCATTACTCGCATCGGTCAGGTTCACATCAAAATCGAACTCTTTACCGTTGTTCTGTTTCACACCTGTTGTGTATTCGAGCAGGTTCAGTTGTTTCTGCAGGCTGTTTGTCAGGTCTACCTTGCGGTTTTCTTCGTTATCGATGCTGGCCTGGATATTGAGCAGGTCAATCCGTAATGCGGTTCCGTTTTTCAACTGACTCTCCACAATCCGTTTGTTCTCGTTCAGGAAGCTGAGTACACTGTCCTGAATGCCGATGGCTTTCTGCAGGAAAACGATATTGTAATACACATTGGCTACCTGGTAGGCCAGTTGTGCTTTTACATAGTCTACCTGGTGTTTGGCAAACTGCAGGTCATCTTTACTGCGGTTGATATTGGCCCGTAACCTCCCGAAATCGAAGAGCGCATAATTGGCATTGATGGCCCCGTTCAGGTTATGCAGTGGTGCAAACTGGAACTTATCGCCATTAATGGGCAGTTCTATTTTCGGACGCACATAGGCATACGATGCATCGGCCGTTACATCCGGGTATTTGTTGAGTAGTGTCAGGTTGATTTTTTCCTGCGCGGTGGTAACGGTATTCTCTACTTCTTTCACCTTAGGAAAATACCCGAACGACTGCCCGATCAGGTTCTTCAGTTCCGTATTCACCCTCACCTGCGCCTGGGTAAACAGGGTAGTAAGTAGCAAACTTGCTGTTAAGAGTATGTTTTTCATTGTATTCATATATTTTCTTTGGGCCAATTCGCAGATGACGGATTGCGGATTGACGGATTATTATTTCTTACAACATTCTATCATTCACTCATTCACTCATCCACTCATTCACTCATTATTTCTAATGATTCTCCGCCGCTGCTTTCATCGAAGCCGCAATTTCTGCGGGTGATTTTTTCTTTACCCGTAAAAACACTACGAGTGGTATTACGAGTACAAAAAAGAGCGCCGTGAGACGGAAAGTATCGAGATAGGAGAGATAATAGGATTGCCGGTCGATGATGGCATTGATGGTAGCGAGTGCTTTGTTACTGGCGCCGGCCACATCGCCCGAACGGGCAATAAAACCCTGGGTAAGGGTATTACTTCTCTCGAGAAACATCTGTGATTCGCCGGTAACTTTACTTACCAGGTCGTAGCGGTGTTGTGCATACTGGCGGGCAATATAGTTATTGGCCAAGGCAATGCCGAATGCACCACCCAGCTGGCGGATCATGTTATTGAGGGCTATACCCGACGCATAATCTTTGGGTGCCAGACCGGCTACTGCCTGGTTAATCAGCGGTAGCTGCACCATGCTGATGCCCACTGCACGCAGGGCCAGGGGAAGAAAGAAATCGCCCTTGCCTACATCCGGACTCAGGTTGGCACTCATCCACGCATACGCTGCAAACAGGAGAAAGCCAACCACCACAAAGGGAATGGGCGATACGCCTTTACTCATGGTTTTACCGATAATGGGCATCATGACTACCGTAATCATTGTAGGGGCGAGTAGGGTAAGTCCTGTTTCATACGCCGTAAAACCGAGGGTGCGTTGCGCGAGAATCGGGAATACGAATACGGAGGTAAATAATCCCACACCCACTACAAAAGTAAAAATGGTAGTAAAGGCAAGATTACGGTTACCAAGTATTTTTAAATTCACGGCCGGGTTCTTGATACTGAGTTCGTACCAGATAAAACCCACCATACCGATAAAAGCGAGCACGGCGGTAATGCGGATAATATTACTGCTGAACCAGTCTTCCGATTCACCTCTTTCCAGTACATACTGTAAACAGCCGATACCTACCGATAGTAAGAGGATACCCGTATAATCGATCTTGATCTCTTTTTTCCGTTTGCCTTCGCCTTCTTTTTTATTGATAAAAGTGAAGGATAAAAAGGTGGCAAGAATACCGATGGGGATATTGATCATAAAGATCAGGGGCCAGGAAAAATGGTCGATGATATACCCGCCCAGTGTGGGTCCCAGTGTGGGGCCCAATACGATTCCCATCCCGAATAAACCGGAAGCGATGGGCCTGTCTTTGGGTTCGAATGCATCAAACAGGATCGCCTGCGAAGTGGAGAGCAAAGCGCCTCCGCCCACGCCCTGTATAAAGCGCCAGATGATCAGTTCTACCAGTGTATCCGATTGCCCGCACATATAGGAGGCAATGGTGAAGATGATCATGGATACGATATAATAATTCTTTCTTCCGAAATATTCTGCGAGGAAGCCGGTGAGCGGTATGATGATCACATTGGCGATGGCATAGGAAGTGATGACCCAGCTCATGTCTTCAATGTTCACGCCCAGGCTGCCACTCATATCGCTCAGTGCCACGTTCACGATGGAGGTATCGATCAGTTCCATTACCGCGGCGGTTACCGTGGTTAATACAATGATCGCCCTCGCAAATCCTTTAGGTGTTGCCATAGTTATAATTTACCTCTGTTGCGGAATGTGCAAGGAGGAGTATAGTCTGGTAATTTATTTTGTTTCTGCACTCACAAATACGCTCAAACCTGCACGCAGCATGTTGCGGTATTTATCGATGTCTTTGATCTGGATCTTCACCGGCACACGCTGCGTCACTTTTACAAAGTTGCCGCTGGCATTATCCGGAGGCAGCAGGGAGAACTTGGCGCCCGTAGCTTCACTCAGGCTTTCTATGATGCCTGTGATCTTTGTATCGGGGAAGGCATCAATTTCTATGTCCACTTCTTTACCCGGGTATAATTTCTTTAACTGGTTCTCTTTAAAATTGGCTACGATCCAGTAAGTGGTATCGTTCACGATAGAGAAAAGCGGTGTACCTGCCTGTACAAACTGTCCTTCAGACACATTTTTCTTACCGATTTTTCCTGCCTGGGGTGCATAGATCTTTGTGTAAGTCAGTTTCAGCTGGGTCTGTGCAATTTTGGCTTTTTTTACATCCAGTGCGGCTGACGCTTTCTGTACACCTGATTGCAAAACGGCAATACGACTTTGCGCGGCAGCCAGATCGGTGCGGCTATTGGTTAACTGCTGTGCAGCGGTGGCTACGGCAAATTTCGTGTCGTCTAACTGTTTGCGGGTAATGGCCTGGTCGGTGTAGAGGTTCTGATCCCGCTTCAGGTCATCTTCTGTTTTTTTGTAACGTACCTGGCTCAGTTCAATATTACCCTGGTTAACACGAAGGCTTACTACTGCGTTGTTCAGCGCGGCTTTGGCGTTGATCACGTCTACTTCTGCCTGTCGGTAATCGGCTTCCATTTCGAGTAACTGGGTCTGTAGTTCTGCATCGTCCAGTTCTACTACCAGGTCGCCGGTTTTTACTGAGTCGTAATCTTTTACCGAGATATGTTTCACATAACCTGCCACACGGGGTAATACAGGGGTAATCTGTGTTTCCACCTGTGCGTTATCGGTGGTTTCGTGCGTAAGGGCATAGTTTACTTTTCTGTAACCGAAATATCCGGCTACCAGCAGTACCGCGATTAAGACGATGGTTTTTACGGGTGATTTTTTTTCGTTGCTTGCTGACATATTGATTGCTTGTTTTTCGTAATGTTAGTTGGTTCTGTGTTCTTGGTTCTGTGTTATTGGTTCTGTGTTTTTGGTTCTATGTTATTGGTTCTGTGTTTTTTTGTTCGTCTGTTCTGTGTTTTTTTGTTCGTCTGTTCCTTGTTCTTCTGTTCGTCTGTTCGATTGTTCTATTGTTCTATATTCGGTGTTCGATATTCCCTAGCGTTTCTCTGCCAGCAGATACGAATGCATGAGCAGTTTCAAATGTTTCACCAGCCTGTTTTTAAACGCCACATTGGTATAAGGATCAAAGCTGGGATCGTTATTTACGAGAATGCAGCAAAGAGGTTTGGATAACATAACCTGGTTAATGGTACCGATCAGGGTGGCCATGGTTAATTCCGGGTCTACTTTGCGAAAGACTTTTTTTCTGATACCCTGTTCAATGATGCTGTGCAGCACGCTGGTATTGCGTACAAATATCCGGACGATGGTTTCATGCAGTGTTTCGCGTTCCCTTTTCAGGAGTTCCTGGTGCATGATACGGTGAAAGGAGGGGTGGGCGAGGATTTTATCTACATAGTTGTCTATGATAGCATCAATTTTTTCGATCTCCGTCATGGATTTGTCTGCCTGAATCTCGTCCAGTTTACCCCGCATAAAAGAAGCACGGTATTCTACAATGGCTTCAAAGAGTTTTTCTTTGGAACCGAAATAATAGTTCACCATTGCTACGTTTACATCGGCTCTTGCCGCCAGGTCGCGGATAGAACTGCCATCAAATCCCTTCTCCGCAAATAATTCGATAGCGGTGTGGATGATGTGTTGCTTTTTGTCGGAAAGTACCTGTTCGGGAAAATCTTTTGCCATAGCCTTCTTTTGAAGGCGCAAATTTTAAACAAATGTTTGAATTAATCAAACGTTTGTTTAAAAATCTATAAAAAATTTTTTTCGTCAACAGGCAGAATCGCTGTTACTGATTGATTATCAGGCCAGAATGTCGTTTACATTTTTCCGGATATTTTCTGCCATTTTGTGCATGGGCAGGTCATTTTCATCCTTTCCAAAAGGATCTTCGATCTCTTCGGCAATCATTTCCAGGCTTCCGAGCACATAGGAAATAAACGCTACTACCGGAATGGTGAAGTACCCCAGGGTAAGGGGGAAACCGAGCGGTAAACTCAGGATATAAAAGAAAAGGAATTTTTTGATGAACACACTATACGAATAAGGGATGGGTGTATTCTTAATACGTTCGCAGGCACCGACAATATCGAGAAAAGAAGTTAACTCGGGGTTCAGCATCAGCAACTGGTAATCGCTGATTTTTCCATTGCGGTGTAAGAGATTGATTTTGTTCATGAGTAAAGTGATGACCTGGTTGGGGATATGTTTACTCGTATCAAAATCAGGGATTTCCGGATGGGGCTGTTCATCCAGCGATAAGCGGGTTCTTTCATTCAGCAGGTGCTGGCGTAATTCATCTGCAAAAAGCGCAATCAGTTTTTTGAAGAAAATGCGGTTCTGGTCATCATCATTCGGTAAAAAGCTATTCAGTTTGATGGCGAGGTTACGGCTGTTATTAACGAGTGCTCCCCAGAGTTTTCTTCCCTCCCACCAGCGGTCATAAGCCGTATTGGTGCGGAACACCAATAACATGGAAATAGCGAAACCCAGCAGACTGTGCATGATGGTGATATTCTTTACATGGCTGCTCAGATCCATGTGCAGGTATTCGAGCTGGAGAAAAGAGATCAACCAGGAATAAAGTGATACAAAGATGATCACCGGAAACAGGCGACGAACCGTATCGGCCTTGTGAAAGCGGAAGATGAAGGGGAACATCCCCCGGGGATTGTAATTGATCATGCGCTAAAGTAATAAATCTCTTTGGCCGTTCAGTGGTTCTTTTGCTAAGTTTGGTTATCTAAATTACCTGTTATGCTTCGTTTCCTTTTTACACTATGTTGCCTGTTTGTTTCCTTCTTATTACCGGCTCAAAAAGCCAGTATCCCTGCGTATAGCGGTTATGCCGTTCCGGCAGAGGGTGATGAACCGGATCTGTTCTCTGTTGAAAAGGGGTTACACTGGACAGACGCCAGGCAGGTGATCAGCTATTCTTTTTATGTACGCAAAGCAGGTAAACTCGTTATTCAGCTGCAGGCCAGAAATGCGGTGGCGGGTTCGCAACTGGTCATGTCTTTTAATGGCAAAGCCAAACTGCTGAACATTCCTGCCGGTAAAGATTTTAAACAAGTAACTGCAGGCATTTTTGAAATAAAAGACAGTGGTTTTTATACCCTCCGTTTTAAAGCGCTGAAGAAAGTGGGTAAAACAGTGGCCGATATCCGGTCGATAGAACTGTCTGGTACGGCCGCCGATATTCATTACAATCCTAAACCCCGCCGTAATGCAGCGTCGGTACATTTACGCTATCCGTTGCCGGACTCGGTAAAAGCAGTGGCTTTTTATAACGAGATCACTATCCCCGAAGGTGCGGATCTGCTGCACAGTTATTATATGGCCTGTGGTTTTGCGAGAGGTTATTTCGGGATCCAGGTAAATGGTCCGGCTGAAAGAAGGGTGATCTTTTCTGTCTGGGATTCGGGCAACGAAGCCATAGACCGCAACAAAGTGGCCGACTCCAATAAAGTGCAATTACTGGCCCATGGCGATGGGGTGGTAGCGAATGATTTTGGAAATGAAGGCACTGGTGGCCATAGTCATTGGGGGTATAACTGGAAAGCAGGGGTAACCTATCCTTTCCTGGTAAACGCTTTACCCGATAGTGCCACCCGAACCACCATCTATACCGGTTATTTCTTTATCCCGGAATTACAGCAGTGGAAACTGATCGCCAGTTTTAAAGCACCCCACGATGGGAAAACATTACGCAACCTGTACTCCTTCAATGAGAATTTTGTGGGTGTGAACGGACAGTTTTACCGTAAAGCCCTGTTCGGTAACCAATGGGTACAGCGCGAAAATGGCAGTTGGAAAGAGCTGACGCAGAGTTCCTTTTCCTATGATGCCACCGGAAAAGCCGGCGACAGGATCGATTATGGCGGTGGTGTTGAAAACGAACAATTTTATCTGTGGAATGGCGGATTCCGGAAAGCCAATGCAGTTTATGGGCAGTTGTTCGAAAGAACAGCTACAGGTAAAAGGCCCATGGTGGATGTTGCTAAAAATGCAGATAGTGCCGGTCAGGCCATCAAAGACAAAGCGATGATCTTTGAAGCAGTAGCGAGCAAACAGTTAGACACCACCGGTTCTGTAGAAGGCGTTTACTACCAGATCCTGAAAGAAGGAACGGGTGACTATGTTGCGGTGAGTGATACCGTAACCGTGAAGTATAAAGGCAGTCTGCTGAAAGACGGCAGTATTTTTGACCAGACCCGCGACAGGCCGGCTACTTTTCCCTTAAAGCGTTTGATTAAAGGCTGGCAGATAGCGGTACCTAAGTGTAAAGTGGGTGGTACGATCCGGATCATTATTCCTTCCGGGTTAGCTTACTCCATCCGCAGCCGCAGCAAAGCCATCCCGCCCAATAGTGTATTGGTATTTGATATTGAAGTATTGGCTGTGAAAAAATGAAACAGAAATAAATTATCCCGTCCTTAACCGTGCCCTTGTGCCTTTGTGTGGGATACCTGCTTCACACAAAGGCACTAAGGCACGGTTTGTTTTTGGTATTCAAAACAATGTGTATCTTGATCATTCAACCCCATGCGTATGAGAAAGATAATGGTTGGCCTGGTGACCAGTCTGGTTAGTTTAACGGCCTTCTCCCAAAAAGCAACTACAACAGCTATCCCCGAACTGATACCCGCCGGTGTAGAAGTAACTGTAACCAAAAACAGCGTAGTAGCCGACGGTAAAAAGATCGACTACACAGCGCATACCGGTTACCTGAACCTGAAGAACGATACCGGTAAACTGATTGCCAAAGTATTTTTCACCTATTACCGGAAAGATGGCGAAGAGGCCGGTAAACGTCCTGTTACTTTCACGTTTAATGGCGGTCCTGGTTCTTCTTCCGTGTGGCTGCATATGGGTGGACTCGGTCCCAGGCGAGTATTAATGCAGGATGATGGTACGGCTACCGCACCTCCTTATCAATATATCAGCAATGAATATACCTGGCTGAATAAAACGGATCTTGTATTTATTGATCCGGTATCTACCGGTTTTAGCCGTGCCGCAGCGGGTGAGAGTCCTAAACAGTTTCATGGCTATGTAGAAGATATTTCATCGATGGCTTCTTTTATCCGGCATTTTTTATCGCGTTATGAAAGATGGGGCTCGCCCAAATACCTGGCAGGCGAAAGTTATGGCACTACGCGTGCGGCGGGTTTGTCTAAATTTCTGCAAGACAGGCACCGGATTTTCCTGAATGGTATTTTCCTCATTTCTGCCGTACTGAATTTTGGCACCAATGATTATTATGTGGGCAATGATCTGCCACGCGCTTTATACATTCCTTCCTATGCGGCAGCTGCCTGGTATCATAAGAAACTGGCGCCGGCTTTACAGGCCGATCTGAAAAAGACCTTGAAAGAAGCAGAACAATTTGCCCTGGGTGAATATGCTTCGGCACTACTGAAAGGTGGTTGGTTAACCGATGCAGAGAAAGATGCCATCGCTACTAAAATGAGTTATTATACCGGGCTTAGTAAAGAGTTCTGTTTGCGCAGCAACCTGCGGGTAGAAGAAAACCGTTTCTGGAAAGAACTACGCCGGGCAGACGGATTGATCATTGGCCGTTTGGATGCACGTTTCACCGGCCGCGATCTGGATGATGGGGGAGAAAGCTTCAGCTTTGATCCTTCCTTTGCCAATATTGATGGTCCGTTTACCGCTACCATCAATGATTATTTTCAGAAAGAACTCAACTTCAAGGAAGAGAAAGGCTATAATATTTTTGGCGATGTAGGTCCGTGGAATTACAATAATGTTCAGAACCAGTTCCTGAATGTAGCCGAAAGCCTGCGCGATGCGATGTCTAAGAACCCGGCATTAAAAGTGTACCTAGGTTGTGGTTACTACGATTTTGCCACACCTTATTTTACCGCGCAATACGATCTGGAACACATGTTCCTGCGGCCCGAGCAGCGGAAGAATGTGAAAGTGTACACCTATGAATCCGGACACATGTATTATATACACAAACCCGCTTTGCAGCAGTTTAAGCAGGATGTAGATGAATTTTTTAACTGGAGTAGTAATGTGAAATAGCGAAAATCCCGGCGTTGGCCGGGATTTTTACTTTTTTCGGATTCTATGACAGCCGTCATTTGTTTAACTACGCATTTTTTCTTTATTTGTACAAACAATCACCTACCATGAAAACAGCCCGCCAGTTATCCGTTGCCTTACTAGTGGTTCTCTGTATCACCGCCTTGTATGGAAGTTATCACATGATTACCGATCCTACGGGTGCATCGCTGGGTCTGCCTTTTTACCTGCTGAACGGTACCATGTTTACAGATTACCTGCTGGCAGGATGGGTGTTACTGATAGTAGTAGGTTTGTTCAGTATGTACACCATGGCACAGGTATTACGGAAGGGGAAACGCTATTCGTTTCTCATTATGCTGCAAGGTGTATTGTTGGCTTTGTTTGTAACGGTACAGATGTTTCTGCTGGGCGAAACTTTTCTGATCCAGTATGTGTACCTCTTTATCGGTGTGGTATTAATAGCCCTGGGCGCCATGCAGAACCAACGCAGGATCATAGTAGAAACAGAGAAAGAAGCACATCCGGTATTAAAACCCAAGAGCCATCACCATAAACACCGGAAGCACAAATAAACTCAGCTGTGTGCGCTGAAGGCAAGGTACACCCCATTGGTCCAGCCAAACCCATCCTGATTCGGATATTCTCCGCCACCGGCTTTGCTGTCGGTATCCGTTACATTGTATTTCTCCATCATTTTGCCGGTAGCCGCATATACTTTTTCATTATTGCGCATCCAGTTGTCTTTGATCTTCCGGGCAAGTGCCTTGTGTTCGTAAGGTACCCGGTGAAATGCCTGGTAAGCGATCCATTGCAATGGTGCCCAGCCATTGGGTGCATCCCATTGTTGCCCGGTATTGCGCAAAGTGGTGCGTAAGCCGCCGGGCTGCAGAAAATGCTCTTCTACCACTTTGGCTACGCTGGCAGATTGTTTGAGATCGGCTATCGGAAAGTAAAGCGGGAATACGGCAGCCAGGGAATATTGTTCGGATAGTTGTTGGGTTCTGAACTGGTAATCAAAATAAAATCCTTTCTCCTCGCTCCAGCAATAGGTCTGGATGGCTTTTTTTCTCTTCACAAAATTGTCCAGCATTTGCTGGTCTTTATCTGCCTGGCCCAGTTTCCCGTACATGATCGATAATAACATTTCCATTGAACATAACAGGCAATTCAGATCTACCGGAATGAGGTCAGTGGTTTGGATGGTCTGCATGGTCTCTCCATCACTGAACCAGCGGCTGCTGAAGTCCCAACCCGATTCTGCCGCTGCGCGGATATGGCGGTACACTTCCTGAGGATTACGACCGGAGGATTCGGCCAGGTGTTTGTCTTCTGTAAATGCTTCCGGCCTTGGGGTGTCCATATCATCCCAATAACGGTTCAGTACCGAACCGTCGGGCATCCTTACCACACGCCGGTAGGTGGTTTGTGTATCTGATAATTGGGAAAGACCATCCATCCAGAAAGCATATTCTTTTTCCAAAGGAGAGAGATACTTACCCAGTATTTCTTCGCCTTTTTCTTCCATCAATAATAAAACCATCGATGCAAAAAAAGGCGGCTGCGAACGACCAAGATAATAACTGCGGTTACCATTGGGAATAAAACCAACGGTATTGATCAGGTACGCAAAATTGTTGACCATGTTCTCGATAAGATCCACTCTTTTGGAAACCTGCAATCCCAGCATGGTAAAATAACTATCCCAGTAATACACTTCCCTGAATCTTCCACCCGGAACAATATAAGGATACGGCAAAGGGATCAAAGTGCCCGCCTGCTGATCGGGAGTGCGTGTAAGCACATCCCACAGTTCTGATAAATGAATATTGATAGGCTTGTTAGCCGAGCGATAACTGTTATCTGCTTCGGCCGGTAATTGAAAATGGGTTTCAATAAACCGGCGGAGATCAAAATCCGGTGTGGATCTGGCCGCTGTATACGCTGCCATGATATCTGCAACAGGTTGCAGCGGAACGGCATCTACAAAATATTTTGAATCGGCAAATAGGCCACTCATCTGCACTTCTTCGTACAAGGGTGATAGTTCCTGAACTGTGAGATAAGTGGCTGCCTCCATGGATTAAGATTGATTTGCCTGCGCCAGTTTGAATTTATTCTGCAGACGTTTAAAAATAAACAGACAGGTAATGAGAATAGCCATGGGGATGAGTGAAAAATAAAATGCGGTTTGTCCGCCATAACTCTCAAAAATATGCCCCGTAATGATGGAACCTGTGGTACCACCCAGCGCGGAGAAGATGATGATCAGTCCGCTCATCAGTCCGTGCTTCTGTACAGGTAAGGTACTCAGAATCACAGAATTTACCGCCGGGTAAATAGGGGCGATCAGTAAGCCGATCAGGGGAAAGATAAATGCCGCTATCGGTGCCGTACTCCAGCCGGTAATAGGTGTGCCGGACACATTCGAGGCCAGTGGAATAGCCACCAATACCAATGCCGCTGCCAATACCAGGCAACTGGCCAGTACGAGGAACCAGTTGAGTTTTTTTAATACGAGTCCTGCGAGGAAACGCCCCACTGCCGTAGATCCTGCCAGTATACTGGCCATCTGGATACTTAAAGCAGCAGGTAACAGTAATACCTTGTTATTAAAAGTTGGCAACCAGCTCATGATGCTCTGTTCAATCAACACATAAAAAAAAGCGCAGAAAATAAAGACCAGCACAATGGGTGAAACCATCAGCCGGAACATGTTTCCGAAATCGGCCAGCATAGAACCGTTTTGCTGGTTACGGATGGAAGATTCATCCAGCGGGGCAGTCAGTAATAACAGGAAAGCTGCCAGTGAAATGCCGCCTAATACATAATACACTTTCAGCCATTGGGTAGATTGCGGGTTGGTATCATCTACAAAGTAACCGAAAATGAAATAGCCGGTCAGGATCCCGATCATGAAAAAGGATTCGATAAAGTTCATCAGGCTGATATGTTCCTTTTCGTTGCGGGTTACGAGTCCGATGGTACTATATACCGACATTTTGATCAGTGCAAAACCGGAACCCACTGCAGCGAATAATAATTTAGTGGTCAGAAAACTGGCCGTAAAAGGCATCATAAAACAAACGGCTGTTACAAATCCCAGTGCTATCAGCATGGCATTTTTATAACCGATGCGGGTGATATAGGAAGAGATCAGAAAGGAGACCACTGCAATACTGAGATCTTTAAACGCTTCTAATACCGAAGCCGATCCCTGCGATACACCATAATTGTTCTGCACCTGCAATATCACCGTGCCTACACTGTTCAGCAGAATGGCGAACACGAAATAGTTAAGAAAAAGCGAGGCTTTGATCTTCCAGTTCTGCATAACGTTTTTTTAGTAATGAATAATGTATTATTTAGCCAGCAACTGTAAACAAACCGGACTGGGCACTTCTATTTTCTGCAGGGTTGGCTGCAAAAGACCGGTTTCGGGGTTTCTTTTAAAGATGACAATATTGTTGGTCTTCTGGTTGGCCACGATGAGAAAATTACCCGTAGGATCGATGATGAAATTACGTGGCTGGGCGCCTTCTACAGACTGGTAACCAATGCTGGTCAGTTTACCGCTTTTAGGGTTCACAGAAAAAATAGCAATATTATTTTCCTCGCCACGGTTGGAAGCGTACAAAAATTTACCGTCGGGAGAGAGATGAATATCCGCACTGCCGGGTTGACCGGTAAATTCTTCCGGGTGTGTGGCAATGGTCTGGATATTTTTCATGGTTCCCTTGTTATAGGCAGATACAGTAACGGTGCCCGTCATTTCTTCCAGCCGGTAAACAAAAGATTGGTTAGGATGAAAAGCTATATGACGTGGCCCACTGCCGGGTGCAGACGCACTGAAAGCCGGAACTGCCGGCTGCAGCGGTTTTGCAGCGGTAGGGGTAAAACGGTAGCTCATGATCTTATCCATGCCCAGATCAGGTGCCAGAATATATTGGTAATCGGGCGAGAAAAAAGTGGAATGTACATGTGCCGATGCCTGCCGGGCTTGATTGGGACCGGAACCTTTGTGTTGTATCAGCTGTGCATAGGGTTGGAAGCCGCCATCTGTGCGGATGGGAAAAGCAGCGAGACTGCCACCGCTGTAATTGGCCACCACGGCCCATTTGCCAGAAGGATGCACTGTAATAAAACAGGGATCATCTCCGCCACTGGCCTGCTGGTTCAGCAACTGCAGTTTACCTTTGTTTTTATCAAATGCGAAAGCACTTACCCTGCCTGGATTTTCGCGACCTGTTTCATTTACGGCGTATACAAAATTACCATTGGGAGATACTGCCAGAAAAGAAGGGTTGGTACAGCTATCGGTATTACTCACCCATTGCATTTCCCCGTTTTTGGCATTGAACTGGTAAACATAAATGCCCTTGCTTTTACCGGTGGTATACGTGCCTACAAAAAGATAATACTGTTGGGCGTTGACAGAAAGGGAAATCAGTCCAATGGACAAAGCAAGCAGGTAACGCATAGAAGGTTTTTTAGGAACTGTAAGATAAAGATTGCCTGCGAGATGAGAAAGCTGCTGTGGTAAATGTTTGGTTACTGCCATCAGGCCTGTTGAAACAGGTGTTGGAGCATGAATACACCCACGCCACCGGCAAAACCTACCAGGGCCAGCCAACTGATCTTTTTGAGATACCACATAAAATCGATCTTTTCGATGCCCATTACGGCCACACCGGCGGCCGAACCAATAATAATCATACTGCCCCCGGTTCCGGTGGTGAGTGCGAGGAACTCCCAGAATGGATGATCCGTAGGGTAGGTAGCCAGATCGTACATGCCCTGCGAAGCGGCTACCAGCGGCACATTATCTACGAGGGCAGATAAGATTCCCAGCGTAATGCCGATCAGGTAATCGTTCTGTAAAGTATTACTGAGAAACTGCGCCAGTTGTGTTAACAACCCGATAGATTGCAAAGCGGCTACGGCCAGTAAGATGCCCAGGAAAAAAAGAATGCTCGAAGAGTCGATCTTCTGCAGGGCGCGGGCCACATTGTATTTTTCTGCCAGTTCCGGTTCTTTTTCTTTGTGAAGCAGGGTAGTGATGATCCACATACAGCCCAATGCCAGCATCATACCCATAAACGGGGGTAAATGGGTAACCGTTTTAAACACAGGTACAAAAAGCAGAAAACCAATACCGGCAGATAATATGATGGTTCCTTCTCTTTTCTCTTTCTCGGTACTGTTGGCGATGGGATGCAGGGCCAATGTTTCTCCGGCAAATTTCCGCGCAATGATGGCCGCGGGCAGGATACCTACTACCAGGCTCGGCAGGATCAGTTGTTTGATGATATTGAGGGCGGTGATCTGTCCACCGATCCATAACATGGTGGTGGTAACATCACCCAGTGGCGACCAGGCTCCGCCTGCATTGGCGGCAATCACGATCATGCCGGCAAACCAGAGTTTGTCTTCTTTGTCTGTGAGCAGTTTGGCACAGAGAGAAGTCATAACGATGGCCGTGGTTAAATTATCCAGCAGGGCGGAAAGAAAAAACGTGATGCCGGCTACCAGTAGCAATAAGGATGATTTTTTGGTAGAAGTGATCTTCTGTGTAATGATCTCGAAGCCATTATGCGAATCAATCAGCTCTACAATCGTCATGGCACCCAGCAGAAAAAACAGGATAGAGGCAATTTCGCCCAGGTGGTGCATCAGTTCTTCTACAGCATGGTGGGGGTTATCTCCCTGCAACAGGTAAATGGTCCAGCATACCACCCCCGTAATCAATGCCGGGGCCGCTTTATTCAGTTTCAACGGATGCTCAAATGCAATAGCAAGATAACCCAGTACAAAAACCGTAATCAGCAGTATGGTGGCCATAATAGCAGCAGTTAAGTGATCCCAACAAAGTTATCTGATATTTGAATAGCTCGGGCAGACGGGGCAATTTCTTATATTCGTTAGATGCGTTACTCTTTATTCACCAGTGCACTGCTGCTGCTGCTGCTCTCTGCCTGCCATTCTCCGAAGCCTATGCAACCTGTTACGATTACCCATGCTTTCCGGTTATTACCGGGACAGGATCTCAAACAATCTATTGAATTATACGTTAAGCAACACCAGATCGCCGCAGGCTGGATAGCCACTGCGGTGGGTAGCCTGACAGAGTACCAGATCCGGTTTGCCAACCAGGAAAAAAGCTATAGTGATAAAGGTCATTTTGAAATAGTGAGTCTGGTGGGTACTGTATCTGTGAATGGATCGCACCTGCATGTGTCGCTTTCTGACAGCACCGGTAAAACCATTGGCGGACACTTGCTGGATGGCTGTAAAATATACACCACTGCCGAAATTGTGATCGGAGAAAGCAAAGCGCATGTGTTTAACAGGGAAAAAGATGGTTCCACACCCTGGGAGGAATTACAGGTGAAACCGGCAAAACAGTAAAACAATGACTGTCCTGTTATGTAAATTAACAAAGTGTATTCGTCAGCTGTTTCTATTTTCGTTCACCTAAAGTTGTATATGATAGCGAGAAAAATAAGTTGGGTAGTAATGGTTTTACTGCTGTTGCAAACAGCCAATGCCCAGAAAAATCCGGCAACCGGTGCCTGGTTTGGTAATCTGCTGCGCGAAGATGGTAAACAGATCCGGTTTCATTTTGATCTGAAAACAGAGAACCAGAAAACGGTCATGTATATTATCAATGCTGCGGAAAAGATCCGGGTGGATAAGATCAGGTTTAGTGCCGATTCGGTATGGATTGATATGCCCGTTTTTGAATCTTATTTCCGTGCCAAACGGATCTCTGAGCAGCGCTGGGAGGGAAGCTGGACCAGTGCTGGTTCGGCTCAATGGTCTGTTATGCCTTTTGTTGCAGAAACACAGGCTACGGTTAGTGCACCCGCACTGGCACCGGCAGTAACCGACCTTAGCGGTAAATGGGCGGTTACGTTAACCAGGCCCAATGGTACTACAAGACCCGCTATCGGCGACTGGCAGCAGAAAGGCAATGTATTGCGGGGAACCATACTGGCGCCCTCCGGCGATTACCGTTACCTGACAGGTTATGTAAGCGGAGATGAATTGCAGTTAAGCACTTTCGACGGATCACATGCTTTTTTATTTACAGCAAAAATTAATAGTGCCAACCAGATCAGCGGGGGTATGTTTTATTCCGGCGCTACCGGCAAAGAACCCTGGGTGGCCGAAAGAAATGAAAATGCCTCTCTTCCGGATGCTGCAGCGGTTTTTATGAAAGAGGGAGAAGACAGGTTGCGCTTCCGTTTCCGTGGTCTTGATAAACAATGGGTATCCATCAATGATGCCAGGTTTAAAAATAAAGTGGTGGTGATACAGATCATGGGTTCCTGGTGTCCGAACTGTATGGATGAAACTGCTTTTTTGAGTGAGTATTATCGCAAAAACAAACAGCGGGGTGTAGAAGTGATCGGGCTGGCCTATGAGTACAGCACCGACTTTGAAAGATCGCGGAGCAGCCTCCGGAAATTCAAAGACCGCTTTCAGGTGCAGTATCCACTACTGATCACAGGTGTTACTGTTTCTGATACCTTACGTACCGAGAAAACATTGCCGCAGTTAACACCTATCAAAGCGTTTCCTACTACTATTTTTATCGGTAAGGATGGTAAAGTGGCAAAGATCAAAGCAGGTTTCAAAGGTCCGGGAGCAGGAGCTTATCATGAGGAATTGAAAAAAGAGTTTGCTGCTACTATTGACCAGTTGTTGAAAACACCTGTAAAATAAAGTGGCCGGCAGAAGAATCCACCGGCCTGTTTTACAACCTGCCTGAGAAAATTTATTTTCCTTTGGGTGTATCTGCAGCCGAAGGCTGCGCTTCCATCATTTTTTCAAGTATTGCTTTGTATTTTTCTGCGTCATTGTTGCCTGGATCCAGTTCCAGTATTTTATCATAACAGGAAAGGGCATCGTCATATTTCTTTTCCTTGTTCACTTTAAAAGCGGCTATATATCCGTAAGCCTGTATCAGCCATTTTTTGGTGGTAGCATTGGAACTGTCTTTGATGCCAACTTTAATCAGGTCTTCATAATGTGGTATGGCAATACCGGTTTCCATGGCAGTGTCCATCGCTGCGTTGGAACGGGCTCTCCAGTAATAGCCGAAACTCTGTTCCGGGTATTTCTTTTCATAGATGGCAAAAACGCTGTCGGCCGTGGGATACTGCTGTGCATTATAATTAGCTACTCCCCAGCTGAATATATCAACATTATTCAGGCTCGTACTGTCAATCTGGTAAAGTTGCTGATACCAATATGCCTGTTTGTTGTATGCTTTCTGTGTTTTATAGAACTGAGCCAGTTTTTTTACGATCGCGGTTTTCTTGGCAGTTTCTTTTTCTACCTGTACAGCTTTTTCGTACCAGATAGCCGCTTCGGCTTCTTCTTTTTTGGCAGTACTGATTTTTGCCATCAGTTCAAAGTCACTGGCTACATAGTTGCTGTCATTCTCAGCAGAAAAATATTTTTTCAGACTCTCTTCTGCCAGTTGATTATTGTTTTCGGCATCATAACTATAGGCCAGTAATTTGTATATTCTTGGCTTGGGTTTATTAGCTGTAGCGGTAATCAGTTCATTGGCTTTCTGAATAGCATCTTTATATTTTTTTGATACATAATAGAGATCTGTGAGCAGATAATCGTTCTTGATATCCGGATCACTGTGCGAAATATAGCTCTGCAAATATCCGAGTGCTTTGTTTACATCTTTATAATAGCTGGCAAGGTATAGTTGAAAATACACAGGTCCGAATGAAGGATCTGCTTTAATGGCCTTATCATAGTATTCGGTAAATACTGGCTCGTTGTTTTGCGTCTGGTAAATTTTACCCATTTTATAATAGGCTACCGGATTACTATTGTCCAGTTCTGCGGCTTCCTGATAATTTCTAAAGGCTTCTGAACCATTATACATTTTCCGGTAGGCATCTCCGGTGGCCATGTAAACGGCTGCATTTTTGCGCTCTTTCCTGGCGGCTTCTGTCAGCATGTCCAGTGCATAATACAGGTTACCATGTGGCGCATCAATATTGGCTTCGGCGATAGCCAGCTGTACCAGCGGATTCTTTTTCCGGGATGTTCCCAATGCCTCTGTAAATAAACGTTGTGCCTGCAGGGAATCTCCTTTAAAAAGCGAAATACAGGCATGTGTGATTTTAGACATGGGTTGATCCTGTATCGAAGCAGGAAGGCCGGTAAAATAACTACTTGCTTTCACCGTGTCATCCTGTGCCAGGGCAGTGCGTATTAACCAATACCAGTGTAATACCTGTTCCGGCTCACGGGAGGTTAATTCTTTCAATTTTGTTTCAGCAGATTGGTACCGTTCGTATTGATAGTCCTTTATCGCATCTGCAAGTGTTTGCCCAAAACCAGTGCAATAAGCTGCTGAGCTCAGCAGGAGAATCCATATTTTTTTCTTCATGTTGTTGGTTTATGCAGTGGGTGATAAATGTGGTTTCATGGTTATAATACAGGCTGATGAAAAAAGTAGGCGGAGATTTTCCTTTTTTTCTTCGAGCCATTCTGAAAACGAATGTTTTTTTTCCAGATTGATCAGAATCAGATCCGCCCTTATCTGCTCCCCGTAATCCAGGATGGCCTGCGGGGTCTGTTTGCCTAGGAATACCTTATAGAGCGGAAGATGCCCGGATTCGGTCAGGTTTTTAAAAGTCTGGTAAAAAGAATCAGAGACATGCTGCATATTGCTGTCATCATTATCCAGGGCTGTAGCAATATAGATCTGGGCATGGTACCTGGCAGATACATCAAGGGCAATCTGGATGCGTTTTGCCGGCATACGGCCGGTAATGGGAAGGAATACCGACCGGATACCCTGTACCAGTGATTTATACATAAAGAGAAGTACCGGAACATTCATTTTAATACACAGACGGTGATAAAAAAAATGTGCATGAGAAAGTTGTGATGAATAGTTTTTATGCTGCACATTCATTACCAGATCAATCTTTTCTGCAATGAAATATTTTTTGAACCGGACTGAAAAATTCTTCCTGAATATCGTGTTTGAAATGATCCTGAATTTCCCCTTCAGTTGAGCTACTTTCTGCTTCAGTTCATCCATTTCTTTTTCACAGGAGGCAGCCGAATCTCCTGTCAGGGAGGAAAACGTATTCTCAGAACATTTAAGCAGGTGAATACGCGTGTTTTTCTGGCCAAAAATCAGTAAGGCTTTTTCAATGGCCAGACAAACGGTCTCGTCATCTTCGAAGCTGATTAATATGTTGGTGAAAGGCATCATCAGAAACGAATATCTTTCCTGATGATTAAAAGGTAATTATAGTGAGGTTAGAATAGTATTAGAATTCAGAAAACGCTGTGGTACAGAATGCGCTCAGACCTTGTGAAACCGTTGTGCAATGGGCAGACCGATCCGGAAACGGGTGCCTTTGCCGATGCTGCTGTCAATGTCAATACTGCCCTTGTGCAGGTTAATGATGCGCAGTGCCAGCGGCAGACCCAGTCCAAAGCCATGTATATGATTTGTTTCAGAGGTTCTGTAGAAGGGCTGAAATATCATTTTTTTATCTTCGTCACTGATGCCGGGGCCATTATCGCTGATACTGATCAGCAACTTGTCGTCTGAAAATCCCAGGGAGATATTGGCAAGATGATCTGGCGAATATTTGCAGGCGTTGATTGCAATATTTCTGATGGCACTGTATAATAAATCTGGATTACCGAATATCAAAAGACCATCTTCATTATCAGGAAAATTATCAAAATGCAGTTGCGCATGAAAAGAAGGTTCTATTTTCTTCAGTTCCGAAGGAAGTTTCATGATCAGTTCATCCATTCTCACCAATGTAAGTTCCATTCCGTTAGAGGTGCCGGTAGCTTTGGCAATTTCCAACAGGCTGCGTGTTAACTGTGTAAGGTTGCGCACATCCTCGTGCACAGACCGGAGTACTGTTTCATATTCTTTGGCGCTTCGTTCGTTCTGTAAGGTTATTTCGAGTTGACTCAGTATAGAAGTAAGAGGTGTAGATAATTCGTGGGATGCATTTGCGATAAAATGGCGTTGTATGTCAAACGATTCTTCCAGCCTTGTTAACAGGTCGTTGAAGGTAGCCGACAATTCATGTATCTCATCTTTTGTTTTGGATAATTTAATCCTCCTGGCGAGGTTTTGCGAAGAGATTTCTTTTACTTCTCTCGTGATATTCTGTATCGGGGCTACAATGTTGACGGAAAAAACAGTGCCGGATACAACTGTGATGAAAATGCCTGAAAAAAAACTGATCATTAATATGAGTCGTAACTGGGATAGTTTTTCCAGCCCGCTCTTATCCACAGCCGCAGCAACAACCGTATATCGCTGATTTTGGTATTTGTAATTAATTACCAGTCCCTCTTTGCTGCCCTCCGTGAAATGATAGTCACCCTTGAGTCTGGCTTTTTGTAAGCCGATACTGTCCAGGTTTACGGCCGTGGTACTGGTATCTGCATACTGATATATTTTCTCTCCCTTGTCGTTATAGATTACCACACTTTTTTCCTTGATGGTAATCATCGTTGTTTCATCGATTTTCTGAAGCAGATCGGTATCTATTCCTTCTACTTTCAACAGGAGGTTGGCGGTAGTAACAGCTCTGTTATGAATTCTTCTGGTAAAATCTTTCTGTCTGTTCAGGTCTGAGAAATAATAAATAGAAGTACATACGATCAGCAGGATCAGGCTAACCACAATCGAAAATAGTATTGTTATCCTGTATTTGATCTTCATTGCTAGTACTCTTTAAGAACGTATCCCATCCCAATCTGGGTGTGAATGAGTTTATCAGGAAACTGTTTGTCAATCTTGTTACGCAGGTAATTTACATATACATCAATTACATTGGTTTTGGTGTCGAAGTCAATATCCCACACATTTACAGCAATATCGGCCCTGGATACCACCCGGTTTTTATTGCGCATCATATATTCAAGTAACTGAAACTCTTTAGCCGTAAGGGAGATGGTATGGTTATTTCTTTTAACTTCTTTCGTGTCCAGGTTCATTTCCAGATCATTGATGCGGAGGATGTTTCCTGTGGGCAATTGCTGGTGCTGGGTTCTTTTTAACAGGGCCCTGATCCTGACCAGTAATTCCTTGAACTCAAATGGCTTGATCAGATAGTCGTCGGAGCCTGCATCAAAACCTTCGAGTTTATCGTTCATGGTAGACAGGGCCGTCAGCATAATGACAGGAACCTGCTGGTTCTTGTTGCGTATGATCCTGCATAACTCATAACCGTTGATTCCGGGCAGATTGATGTCTAATATGATGAGATCATACCGGTTAGCCAGAAACAGCCTCTGCCCGATCAAACCATCAAATGCAACATCTACCTGGTACCCATTTTCTGTGAGTCCCTTTTTGAGTGTGTTGGCAATCTTCTGTTCATCTTCCACTATCAGTATCGTAAGTTCTTCCATAAATAACATCTTTGTTTAGCTTACAGCTGCATAATTACTGATTTCCGCGCATCTGAAAGGCTGTTTGCCGAATTCAAATCCTATTCTAATCTCCGGATCACCAATAAAACAGTTATTCCCCATCATGATAGAAAATCCCCGCTTTTCATAGCCCGGTAATATAGAGGTTTGCAGATAGCTTACAGCCACTGAACTGTTCTGTACTGCTAAGCTACCGTTTCCTGTAATCAAAAAGGAGGATCAAGACAGTTCCTCCTTTTTGATCAACCAGTGGTTATTTTTTGGCGGCTTTCACATATTTTTCCAGCCATTGGTATTGTTCCCATAACATATGCAACACATTTTCTTTGCCCCGGTATCCGTGCGCCTCATAGGGCAGAAACACAAAACGAACAGTTCCTCCGTTTCCTTTGATTGCGGCAAATAAACGTTCACTGTTGATAGGATAGGTGCCGGTATTGTCATCTGCCTCGCCATGTATCAGCAGAATCGGTGTTTTGATTTTATCCGCATAACTGAACGGGCTCATATCATGGTACAGATCCGGTGCCTGCCAGTAAGTGCGGTCCTCGTTCTGGAATCCAAAAGGAGTGAGGGTTCTGTTATACGCACCACTTCTGGCTATACCTGCTTTAAAGAGGTTGGTGTGTGCCAGCAGATTGGCCGTCATAAATGCACCATAACTATGGCCACCAACAGCCATGCGGTTACGGTCGCCCACACCCATTTCTACCAGTTTGTTGATAGCCGCTTCTGCATTCAGTTTCAGCTGGTCAACAAAATTATCGTTGGGTTTTTTATCCGGACCAGATGCTACGATCGGCATTTCCGCATTCTCCAGGATGGCATATCCCTGCGTAACATAATAGATGGGTGTGCCCCAGCTTAAACTGGTAAACCTGTCTTTGCTACCCCTGATCTGCGCGGCATCTGCGGCAGAGTTAAATTCTCGGGGGTAGGCCCACATGATTACGGGCAAAGGGCCATCTTTCTCTTTGTTATATCCTTTGGGTAAATACAGATCACCGGTTAGGTCAACACCATCGGCTCTTTTGTATTTGATCTTTTCTTTGGTTACTCCTTCCAGTTGCGGATAAGGATTGGTAAAACTGGTAATGGCTCTGTCTGCTATGCGCAGTACCAGATTTTTGATATAATAGTTAGGGACTTCTTTCTGCGATTCCCTGCGGGTCAGTAAAATGAGTTTGTTGGCATCCAGTACATCTTCTACTGTTTCAAATACCCCTTCCTGGCAACGCCAGAGAATTTCGTTTTGTTTGGTAGCCAGATCAAACTTGGCAAGAAAAGGCAGATCACCTTTGGCAGATGCGCCCACGGTGTTATTCATCAGGATCTTACTGCCATTATCGGTGGTTTGAATCACCTGCCGGTCAAATTTATTTCTTGTCAGTACCGGAGAACCGGGATTGTTATAGGCATCTGTGATATTCCGTTCATACAGTAACTCCAGACTGTTAGTAGTGCTGTTGTAACGGCTTACACGACCCAGCTGTCTGGAGCGGGAAATCTCGGTTACCAATGCCAGTGAAGCATCGCCCCAGGTAGTACCGGAATAACGCATTTTGGTTTTGAACAACTCTTTGGCTTCGCCGGTGAAAGGCGCACTTAAAGCGTATACGGCATCATGAAACTCTACCTGTTTTTTGATCAGGCCACTATCCAATGGCATGGCCCAGGTAATGGTTGCCGCTTCGTCATCACGCCAGTCGAAACCACGGGGTACATTCTGTGTATTATCATAACCCGAAGGAGTGCCTTCGGTAGAAGGTAATTCTGCCAGTACTTTTACTACTTTACCTGTCAGGTCTGTAATCGTAATGGTGGAGGGAAATCCAAAGGAAGTAACGAGGTAAGAAAAGGGTTTGCGGATGGTACGTACCATCATGTATTTTTTATCGGGCGATAAACTAAAACTGCTGATCAGTCCTGCTTTACCGATATTGGTTTCTACGCCATTTTTATTCTGCACCAGTTGTGTGGTAGCAAAGAATTCGAACAGTTGTTCATCGTAGGGAGATTTGATCAGGTCCTGGTAAGTAGGACTGGGAGCCGCTTTACCCAGGCTCTGCTGAATGGTTGGGCCCTTGGGAGTAATAGGGCGTTTGGGTGCATTCGCTGCCGGTTGTGTGGCCGCTTTATAAAGGATCGTATTATCATCTACCCAGGTAAAAGCTGTACCCAATACCGTATTCACTGCCTGCTTATTGATTTTCGTTGCTTTTTGGGTAGCCAGATCAATTACGTACAGGTCTACCCGGCTGCCGGTGGTATTGGTAAAGGCAATTTTGTTTTCCGAAGGACTCCAGCTGACGTTACCGGCCAGCAAATTGGCGGGTAACCCTGCGATGGTAAATTCCTGGTTGTTCTTGATATTTTTCAGCCGGAAATTATTCACGAAGATCTGACGGCTGGGAGAAAAATTATTGGGATTCAAACGAAGGCCGGCAATGCGGCTTTCGGGTTGTCCGAGTTCTTCTACAGTGGGGTAGGAGTTGCGTTCGCTCAGCAACATCCATTCTCCTTTACTGTTTATACGAACAGCAGGCGTAGGTTTGGCCAGTAACAGATCGGCAACCTCTTTGGGGGGCAGCTGATAACTGGTTGCATCCTGCGCTATGGCAAAACCAAAGGCAAACAGCAGCAACAGCAGTGCGGTGATTTTTCGGGTGTTTCTCATGATCGTTTAGTTTGTATAGTAGTGATTATTGGTAAACGCGTACGTAGTCTACTTCCATTCTGAGTGGATAGATCTTTTCATCCACGCCTTTCTGGCCACCCCAATCGCCGCCAACGGCCACATTCAGCAATAGGTGAAAAGGTTTATTAAAAGGCCAGGCTTCTTTACCGCTGTGCTCATTTTTGAAAGTGAAATAAGCTTTGCCATCTACCAGCATGGTAATGCTTTCTGCGTCCCAGTCTAAAGAATAGAGATGAAACGCTTCGCTGCAATCAGGTACCAGTGTGGTGGCTGTTTTCTGTGTACCAATGCTGTGAAAATATTTTCTCGTATGTGCCGAAGCGTGAATCACCCCCTGGTTATATCCTACATGTTCCATGATATCGATCTCACCGTCATCGGGCCATTTAAGGGGAGAAGCAGAAGCCAGCATCCAGATAGCGGGCCAGGTACCCAGCCCCCTGGGTATACGGGCCCTGACATCAATATGGCCATAGGTCCAGTCGCCCTTGCCCTTGGTTACCAACCTGGCAGAAGAGTAGTCATTGTTTTCTGTCTTTTCTTTTCTGGCTTCAATGATCAGATGCCCTTTCTCTACCCGGGCATTGTTCAGTTTCTTGCTGGTATAATATTGCAGTTCATGGTTGCCCCAGCCATGTCCGCCTACATCGTAGTTCCATTTCGTAGAATCCGGTAAACCGGTATAATTGAATTCATCGCTCCAGACCAGTTTCCGCTTTGTCTGGGCCGTAACCTGCAAACAGGTCAGGCAGGAAAGCATTACAAAAATAACATGTGTAAGTTTTTTCATAAAAGCAGCGTCTTTTGGCTTACCAAGATACTGACAAAACCCGCTTTTATCGTGGGCAGGGCTGTTTAACGCAAAAAAATTTGCGGGTAAAAGCGAATGGCTTTACTTTTGTGCTCTGTTATGAAAAGATTTGCACATACACACCACCATCATTTCTTACCCCAGGGGTAGGCTATTGGTGTTTTGTGCTGGTTCACAATAAAACATTAAAGGGCTTACCGGATCGGTAGGCCCTTTGTTATTGCCCCCATCCCCTGAAGGGGGGCTATCATTCTTCAGGGAAAAAAACAGGCGTAAGCCCCATGGTATGAAAGAAGGTATGCAAAACAGCCCGGTTCAGGTAGCCGACAAATTGAAATTAGCGATTCAGAAAAGCGGTCGTTTACACGATGATTCGATCCGTTTGTTGAAGGAATGCGGCATCGATATCAGCAATGGTGTAAACAAACTGAAAGCAGAAGCCAGCAACTTCCCGATAGAAGTCTATTTTCTCCGCGATGATGATATTCCGCAATATGTAGAAGATGGTGTGGCCGATATCGGTTTTGTGGGCGAGAATGTGGTATATGAAAAGAAAAAGAAAGTGACCGTTGCCGAGAAACTGGGTTTTGGTAAATGCCGCTTAAGCCTGGCTATCCGTAAAAGCGAAACCTATACGGGTGTACAATACCTGGCGGGCAAAAAAATTGCTACCAGTTACCCGGTAATTCTGGACGATTACCTGAAAGCAAACGGGGTAGATGCCGAGATCCACGAGATCAGCGGTAGTGTAGAAATTGCGCCCGGCATTGGTTTGGCCGATGCCATCTGCGACCTGGTAAGCAGTGGATCTACTCTGTTCATGAACGGATTGAAAGAAACAGAAAGTATCCTGCAATCGCAGGCCGTACTGATCAAGAACAAAGGTTTGTCGGCAGAAAAAGAACAGCTGATCTCCCGCCTGCTGTTCCGTGTGCAGTCTGTGAAGAAAGCCAAGAACAACAAATACATCCTGCTTAACGCACCCAATGACAAACTGAAAGAGATCATTGCTTTGTTACCCGGTATGAAAAGTCCTACGGTATTGCCTTTGGCCGAAGAAGGCTGGAGCAGTGTTCACAGCGTACTGAATGAGAATGATTTCTGGGATATTATCGAGCAACTGAAAGCCGCCGGTGCCCAGGGAATTCTGGTGGTGCCGATTGAGAAGATGATTGTGTGAGACGTGAGTTGTCAGTAGTGAGTTGTCAGTTAAAAACGCACGATTCACGATTCACGTCTGACGACTGCCGTTTCACGAAACCCCTGAACCTGTAATTATGAAAATTGTACAATACCCGAAAAAAAGTGACTGGCCGCAATGGCTGCAACGCCCTGCCATTGATAACAGTTCGTTGCAGGATAAAGTGAAAGCCGTGATGAAGGAAGTGAAACTGAACGGTGATGCGGCTGTAAAACAGTTTACCCAACAGTTTGATGGTGTAGCGCTGGAAAATTTTGTAGTTTCTGCAAAAGAGATCAGCGAAGCGGCTTCTGCGCTTTCAGCAGAATTACAACAGGCTATTCAACAGGCAGCGGCTAATATCAGGTTGTTTCATACCAAACAAACTGCAGCAGTGGAAGTGGTGGAAACCATGCCTGGTGTGCAATGCTGGCGAAAAAGTATTGGTATTGAAAAAGTAGGTCTCTATATTCCCGGTGGTACGGCCCCTTTGTTTTCAACCATTTTGATGCTGGCCATTCCGGCAAAGATTGCGGGTTGTAAAGAGATAGTACTTTGCTCGCCTCCGGGTAAAGATGGAAAACTGCATCCGGCTATTTTGTATGCAGCCAGCATTACAGGCATTACATCGGTTTACAAGATAGGTGGTGTGCAGGCGATTGCTGCCATGGCCTACGGAACAGCCACCGTACCGCAGGTATATAAAATTTTTGGTCCGGGTAATCAATATGTAACCTGTGCCAAACAACTGGTGCAACAGGAAGGTATTGCTATTGATATGCCGGCAGGTCCCAGCGAAGTATGTGTACTGGCCGATGAAACAGCCAACCCTGCTTTTGTTGCGGCCGATCTGTTAAGTCAGGCAGAACACGGGGCAGATAGTCAGGTATTACTGGTAACTACTTCTGCCAGATTGGTAGAGCAGGTGCAGGAAGAACTGGCTAAACAGCTGGCACAATTATCCCGCAGGGAGCTGGCTGCCAAAGCGCTGGAGAACAGCACGGCCATTCTGGTGCAGGATCTGCCAGAAGCCATCGCACTGGTTAATGAATATGCGGCCGAACACCTGATCATTTCCTGTAAGGCTGCGGATGAACTGGCAGAACAGATTGTGAATGCCGGATCGGTATTTCTCGGTAATTATTCGCCGGAGAGTGTGGGTGATTATGCCAGTGGTACCAATCATACCTTACCTACCAACGGTTTTGCCAAAGCGTACAGCGGCGTAAGTGTAGATAGTTTTGTGAAGAAAGTAACTTACCAGAAATTATCGCAGCAGGGTTTGAATAATATTGCATCTACGGTAGTATTGATGGCAGAAGCAGAAGGCCTGGATGCACATGCCAATGCAGTTCGCGTTCGGACCGCTTACCCGAAAGATTAACACTGATACAACATGTATACTTACGCACTCATACCAAAAGAAGAGATCAGCAGTATTATTCCTATGCTGCAATTGTTGAATGGGGATATACCAGAACCTGTTCTCCGGGAAAGGCTGGCTGAAATGGTGCAGCGTGGTTATGAATGCCTGGGTGTTTACGACGGCAGGAAATTGATCGGCATCTGTGGTTTGTGGATACTGGTAAAATATTACGTAGGCCGCCATATTGAGCCCGACAACGTGATGATACTGCCCGAATACCGTAACAAAGGCATTGGGGAGGAGATGATGAAATGGGTATATGCTTATGGACAATCCAAAGGCTGTGTAGCTACTGAACTGAATTGTTATGTAACGAACAGTGGCGGACAAAAATTCTGGGCCAACGAAGGATATAAAATACTGGGGTTTCACTACCAGAAAAAACTATAATTGATCTCTCAAAAGAATAAAGAAAAAAACATGTCATTCGATCTTACGAAACTGGTTCGTTCCAATATCCAAAAACTGGTGGCCTATTCTTCTGCCCGCGATGAATTCAGCGGCGAGGCCAAAGTATTCCTTGATGCCAACGAAAACAGCCTGGGTTCTCCTTTGCTGAAATGGTATAACCGTTATCCCGATCCGCACCAGCGTGCCATTAAACAGAAGCTGAGTGTGATCAAAGGCATTGCGCCCGAACATATTTTTCTCGGGAACGGCAGTGATGAATGTATCGATCTGCTTTTCCGCTGTTTCTGCGAGCCGGGTAAGGATAATGTGATCATTTGTCCGCCAACCTATGGCATGTATGAAGTGAGCGCCAATATCAATGATGTGGCAGTGAAAAAAGCGCCTTTGCTGGAGGATTTTCAACTGGATCTTGTACACCTTGAAACACTGGTAGATGCCAATACCAAACTGATCTGGCTCTGCTCGCCCAATAATCCTACCGGCAACGCATTGAACAGAGTAGATATTGAAACAGTACTGAATAATTTCAACGGCATTGTGGTGGTGGATGAAGCTTATATCAATTTTGCCAAACAGAAATCCTTTATTCAGGAACTGACAGATTATCCCAACCTGGTAGTGCTGCAGACCCTGAGTAAAGCCTGGGGACTGGCGGGCCTGCGTTTGGGCATGGCTTTTGCTTCTGCTGCTATCGTTGAAGTGCTGGATAAGGTAAAACCACCTTATAATATCAACCAGGCCACACAGGAGCTGGTAGTAAAAGCACTGGATGAAGTAGGACAGGTGAACGATATGATCCGTTTGCTGGTTGATATGCGGGAAGCATTGGCAGAAGTGTTCCGTTCGATGCCTACGGTGGAGAAAGTATATCCCTCGGATGCCAATTTTCTGCTGGTAAAGATCAAAGATGCCCGTAAGATTTATGAATTCCTGCTGGGGAAAGGCATTGTGCTGCGCGACAGGAGTAATGTAACCCTCTGCGAAGATTGCCTGCGCATTACCGTAGGAACAGAGCAGGAAAACACTTTGCTGGTAGATGCCATGCAGGATTGGTATGCACAATAAACAAACTGTGGCGGTATCTGTTTTACGTTGTAAATTCAACCCCTAATTAATCACATATGAAAAAAAACGTTTCTGTATTCACGCTTTTCCTCGCAATGGCAGGATTGAGCGGTATCAGTGCAAATGCATCCGACTCACTAACGCTTGCCAAACCTGTTGCAGTGGTGGCCGATGCCGATAACGCGGGTTTAAAACTGCCTGCCGGTTTTGGAGCACTGAAAGTAGCCGATGGTATTGGCCGTGCCCGCCACATAGCCGTTACCGCCCAGGGCGATGTATATGTAAAACTGATGCGGGTGGCAGATGGGAAAGGCATTGTACGCCTCCGCGATACCAATGGAGATGGCAAGGCCGAAGATATTTCCAGTATGGGTAACTATGGCGGAACCGGGATCGCTATTAAAAACGGGTATCTCTATGCATCTTCTGATGAGGAAGTGTTTCGCTATAAACTGGATGCCAAAGGTGATGTAGTAAGTCCGCTGCAGCCTGAAAAAATTATTACCGGACTGATCAACCGCCGCCAGCATGAGTCCAAATCCATTACCCTGGATAACAATGGTAATATCTATGTGAATATTGGTGCTTATTCTAACTCCTGTCAGGAGCGAGACAGGCAGACCGGTTCACTGGGCAGAATGCCTTGTCCTATCCTGGATTCTGCCGGAGGTATCTGGCAGTTCAAAGCAGATAAACTGAACCAGACCTATGGCGATGGGGTAAGATATGCAACCGGTTTACGGAACGTGGTAGGTCTTGACTGGAACAACCAGCTGAACCAGCTGTTTGTAATGCAGCACGGACGCGATGACCTGCATAACCTGTTCCCTTCCCTTTATACCCAACAACAGAATGCAGACCTGCCCGCAGAAACCATGTATGCTTTGAACAAAGGCGATAATGCCGGCTGGCCTTATACTTATTACGATCCTTTCAAAAATAAAAAAATGCTGGCACCTGAATATGGTGGTGATGGCGTAAAAGAAGGCAGCAAAGAATATATTGATCCGGTAGTAGCGTTTCCGGCGCATATGGCACCCAATGCCATGTTGTTTTACACCGGTTCTATGTTCCCTGCTAAATACAAAAACGGGGCATTCATTGCCTTTCACGGTTCCTGGAACCGCGCACCCTTGCCACAGGAAGGATATTATGTGGCTTTTGTGCCTTTCGAAAACGGTAAACCAGGCAAGTGGGAAATTTTTGCGAATGGTTTTGCAGGCGTAGAAGTAGTTACCGGCACCAGGGGCGCGCAACACCGTCCTTCCGGACTGGCAGAAGGTCCTGACGGTTCTCTCTATGTAGCAGATGATGCCAAAGGAACCATTTACCGAATCGTTTATACCGGCAAATAAAAAATATTGATGAAGAAATTATTAATCCTGTCTGTTGCCGCTTTCACCAGCATGGCATTTCAGACAGCACCCAAAAAACAGCTGCCGGCCAAACCGGCAGCTGTTAATGCTGCCAACACCGTAAGTGCTTCTATCCAGAGAGGTAAACAGGTATATACCACTACCTGTCTGGCCTGTCACCAGGTAGATGGGGGCGGCGTACCCCACCTGAACCCGCCGCTGGATGGAGCAACCGGCGTAATAGGCAAAGACAAAATCCGTCTGGTACGAATTGTACTGAAAGGCCTGGACGAAAGGGTAGAACTGGATGGAGAATATTACAGTAACAATATGGCCGCACATGCGGATCTCTCTAACCAGCAGATTGCAGATGTGCTTACCTATATCAGAAACAGCTGGACCAACAAAGCAGGTGCAGTAACCCTTGCAGAAGTAAAAGCGGCAAGAGCTAAAATTAAATAAGCATGCGTAACAGCAAACAGGATGATTCCTCCACCACACCTGTACCCGCAGGTAAACGAATTCTTTTTGTCGACAGGGATGGCGTGGTATTACAGGAACCGCCGATCGATTTTCAGGTGGATAGTATTGATAAAACTTCTTTTGTACCGGGCGCTATTACGGCTTTGTCCAGGATAGCAGCAGAACTGGATTATTACAAAGTGATGGTAACCAACCAGGATGGACTGGGAACAGATTCCTATCCTGAAAAAGATTTTCATCCCTATCATAATCTCATGTTGCGTGTGTTGGAGGGAGAAGGATTTGTGTTTGATGAAATGATCGTCGATAAAACCTTTGCGAGCGAAAACAAACCTACGCGTAAACCAGGTACGGCATTGTTGGAGCACCTGATTAATAACCCGGAATTTGATCTGGCCCATTCTTTTGTGATCGGCGACCGGTGGAGCGATATAGCACTGGCCAAAAACCTGGGCTGTAAAGCCATTTACCTGCACTCGGACCTGCATCAGTTAACCGAAGAACAGGAAGTTGCACTGCGCCCTACGATTGCTTTTGAATCGGATAACTGGGCGGATGTATATAGTTTTCTGAAACTGGGTTTGCGCAAAGTGGTTCATGAGCGTAATACCAACGAAACAAAGATCCATGTAGCGCTGAACCTGGATGGAAACGGGAAAGCGAATATCAGTACCGGTCTCGGTTTCTTTGATCATATGCTGGACCAGATTGCCCGTCATGGTAAAATGGATCTGACGGTGATCACCAAGGGAGATCTGCATATTGATGAACACCATACCATCGAAGACACAGGGATTGCCCTTGGCGAAGCTTTTGCGCAGGCCCTGGCAGATAAGCGTGGCATGGAGCGCTATGGTTTTGCTTTACCTATGGATGAAGCAGAAGCCAAAGTGCTGATCGATTTCGGTGGCCGTAACTGGATTGTATGGAATGCAGAATTCAAGCGGGAAAAAGTGGGAGAAATGCCTACTGAAATGTTTTTCCACTTCTTCAAATCATTCAGCGATGCGGCAAAATGTAACCTGAATATCGAATGCAAAGGAGACAATGAACACCATAAAATAGAAGCCATCTTCAAAGCCTTCGCCAAAGCCATCAAAATGGCCGTGAAGCGGGATCCCTTATCGGATTTTCTGCCCTCTACGAAGGGAGTTTTGTAGGGCAGTTAATAGTTAAAAATTAATAGTTAATAGTCGGAGTGAAGTGTATCTCACTACTAACTACTAACTATTAATTTTTAACTATTAACCTTTAACTCCTGACAAACCCTACCCCGCTCTCTTCCAAACTTCTGTTCTTCCCAATAAAGAAATGCCGATATAACCACGCAGGCTCAGTGTCTGCGGGTCTTTCAGTTTGATATAGCTTTTGTATTCTTTTCCGTTCTGCGGATCGTAGATGCGGCCGCCGCTCCATTCGCCGTCATCGTATTTGAAATGTTTGAGAATTACTGAACCAAGTAAAGGTTTGTTTCTGAGCGAAGGATCGGGGTTATTCACGTCTAATTTCGGGTTGCCTTTGGGGCCGTTGGGTTCCTTCATCCAGTAGAGTTTGCCGAAATATTGATCTCCTTCTTTGTAAATCTGTATTTTCCCCTGTCCATTCGAACTGAGCCAGATCCCTACAATATCATCCGCACTGCCGGCAGCGGCCAGTAAACCGGTACAAAAGAGAAATCCCATCAGGGTAAGTAATTGTTTCATAAAAATGATTCCCTTTTTATTTGTTGAGATAAATGGTTCCGTTTTTCATCACCAACGCCGTTTTTCTGATCAGTGAAATATCAGCCGAAGGATCTCCCTCTACTGCTATCAGATCGGCATATAATCCTTTCCTGATCCGGCCGATGGTATGGCCATAGCCAAACATATCCGCATTCACAGAAGTGGCACTTTTCAATACATCCAGTGGCTTCATTCCATACGCTACCATCGCTTCCATCTCTCTGGCATTATCGCCATGGGCATACACACCCACATCTCCTCCAAACACAATGGTAACGCCCTTCTGCAAAGCCAGGGTAAAAGCCCTTCGTTTGTTGGTGATTTTTTGTGGTTCCGGTAAACTGCCTTTTTTCCAACCATCGTATTCACTCGTGGCTTCTGAAGCACTGAGGGTGGCGCAATAGCCTACTTTGTGTTGTACCATCAGGTCAAAAATTTCTGCGGTAGCATTATCGCCATGTTCAATGGTGCTTACACCTGCCAGAATAGCGCGGCGCATGCCTTCTTCCGAACCTGCGTGGGCCACCACTTTGCGGCCACTGCTGGCCGTAACGGCTACAATGGTTTTTAATTCATCGAGGGTAAAAGTAGGTTCGGGTTTTTTGCTATCCAGTCCCCAGCGGTAGTCTGCATATACTTTAATCAGGTCGGCCCCGTTGCCGATCTGTGTCCTTGTTTCTTTGATCAGCGCATCTACACCATCCGCTTCAGCGGCCCCCTTGATGAGCTGGTGATCTGTATTTTTCAGTTTTGGTCCGTAACTGCCGGTGGCCACAATGGCTTTGGTGGCAACGATCATTCTGGGGCCGGGTATGATGCCTTTTTCGATGGCAGTTTTCAAACCCACATCATCATAATCTGCGCCTTCGGTTCCCAGATCGCGTACGGTGGTAAAACCTGCCAGCAGTGTTTTGTTGGCATGCACTACGGCACGGGCGATTCTTTCGGCGCGGGATTCGTTCAGTACCTGCTCGTCCCATTTGGTTTCGTTATAGGGGTGGAGCAGGAGATGCGAATGTCCTTCGATCAACCCGGGTAAAAGGGTCTTGCCTTTTAATTCAATGATCCTGAAAGGTTGTTCCGGTTTGATACCGGTAGCTTCGCCCACAGCTATGATCTGGTGGTGTTTTACCAGTACGGCCCAGTTGGTATGCATCGTTTCACCATCGAAAACCCTTTCGGGCTTTAGCAGGATGGCGGTATCCTGTGCGATAATACCGGTAGCCGGCAGCAGGGAAAACAGCAGTAAAACAGCGGATCTTCTCATAAACGGATTATTAGGGTGAAGTTAACAAAGGTTCCTGCCCGCTTAAAAAAAATTTGGTTTTACAATGATTCTGCTACAACTTTGCCAGCAATGAACCAGATCACAAACAAATATTGGTGGTGGCATACAAACTCCGTTCGGGGATTGTAATGGCATAGCCAGTACTTTTTGAATACTATTCAGAACCCCGACAGAGATTGTCGGGGTTTTTTATTATCCCTTGCTCCCCGAAAGGGGAATGACCAGGGGAGATTGATCACTTAGCCGCTTTACAAAAGCGCTGTAAATGCCCGCAAGGGTTGGGTGAAATATGAAGAAGATAACACTAGAGACACAATGCAGGAAAATGCTGGGCGATCTTTTTACGCCAGTAGGTATTTACCTGCGCCTGCGCGATCGTTTCCGGGATACGGTACTGCTCGAAAGCACCGACCACCATGCCGCAGAGAACAGTTATTCGTTTATCTGTATCAATGCCATCGCTGGCATCCAGATTAGTTCGGCAAAAAGCATGGAATACAAACTGCCCGGCCAGAAACCCGAGCAGCTGACCATCAAGTCCAGCGCCGAAGTGCCCGATCAACTCTGGTCTTTCATGCAGCGTTTTGACACGCAGGAACCTGCCATGAAAGAGGGAAAGTTTGCGCAAGGACTGTTCGGATACACCACATTTGATGCCGTGCAGTTTTTTGATACTATTCAGCTGCATACAGCTGCGGGTGCAGATCCCACTATTCCGCTGATGCGTTACCGCTTGTACCAGTATGTGATCGTGTTCAATCATTTTAAAGATGAACTGTTTATCTGCGAGAACCTGGTGCCCGGACTGGACTCAGAGTTATCCATTGTAGAATCGCTGATCAAGAGCAAGGATGTGCCTGTGTTCCCTTTCAAAAGTCAGGGCGAAGAGTCTTCGAATATGACTAATGAAGAGTACAAAGACATGGTGCAGAAAGGCATTCAGCGTTGTATGCGTGGAGATGTGTTCCAGATCGTACTCAGCAGAAGGTTTCAGCAGCGTTTTACCGGCGATGAGTTTAATGTGTACCGCGCTTTGCGCAGTGTGAATCCCTCGCCCTATTTATTCTTTTTTGATTATGGCGATTATAAACTGATGGGCTCCTCGCCCGAGGCGCAACTGGTGATCCAGAACGGCAAAGCCATTGTACATCCCATTGCCGGTACGTTTAAACGCAGTGGCGATGACCAGGTTGACCAGGAAATGGCAGCCAAACTACTGGCCGATGCCAAAGAGAATGCAGAACACGTGATGCTGGTAGACCTTGCCCGCAATGATCTCAGCCGTTTATGTGATGATGTGGAAGTGAGCCAATACCGCCAGGTGCAGTATTACAGTCATGTGATTCACCTCGTAAGTGAGGTAACGGGTAAAGTGCGCAAAGGACAGAACCCTTTTGAACTGCTGGCTAAAACTTTTCCTGCAGGTACGTTGAGTGGCGCACCCAAGTTCAAAGCCATGGAGATCATTGATGCCTATGAACCTACGGCCAGGAGTTATTATGGTGGTGGTATCGGTTTTATCGGGTTTGATGGCAGTTGTAACCATGCTATCATGATCCGCACTTTCCTGAGTAAAAATAATACGCTGGTATACCAGGCGGGTGCAGGTGTTGTAGCCGCCAGTGTGCCGGAGAGTGAATTGCAGGAAGTGAATAACAAATTGAATGCACTGAAAAAAGCTATCGGGATAGCAGAAGGAATTTAGTTTACGGATCAAGACTGATACAAACCATCAAAGCAAACAGTAAAATGAAAATATTAGTATTCGATAATTACGATTCATTCACCTACAACCTGGTTCACCTGGTAGAAAAGATTACGCATGGGAAAGTAGACGTGTACCGGAACGATGAACTACCCATGGAAAAGGCGAAAGAATATGATAAGATCATTCTTTCTCCGGGTCCGGGGATCCCTTCCGAAGCGGGTATGTTATTGCCGCTGATCAAGGAATATGCTTCTACCAAATCCATACTGGGTGTTTGTCTCGGCCACCAGGCCATCGGCGAAGCTTTCGGGGGTAGTCTCACCAACTTATCAACCGTATATCACGGCGTAGCCACACCGATTCAATTGATGAAAAACAACTCACTACTCACTACTCACGCCTCACGAAACAGTGTTTTCGCCGGCCTGCCTAACGAAATTGTCGTTGGCCGCTACCATAGCTGGGTGATCAATGAAACGGATTTTCCGGCTGAGCTGGAAATAACTGCCCGTGATGCCCATAACTACATCATGGCTTTACAACACAAAACATTTGATATACAGGGCGTACAGTTTCACCCCGAAAGTGTACTTACACCCGATGGAGAAAAGATGATGCGTAACTGGTTAAATAAATAAGGATGAAAAAGATTTTACAATACCTGTTTGAATACAAAACCTTGTCGAGAGAACAGGCTAAAGAAGTGCTGATCAATATGTCGCGCGGACAGTTTAATGAAAGTGAAATGTCTGCTTTCATCACCGTATTCCTGATGCGCAGTATCACCATCGAAGAACTGCAGGGTTTCCGCGATGCTTTGCTGGAGCTTTGTGTGAAGATAGACCTGCAGGGCCACCCGGTGATGGATATTGTGGGTACCGGGGGGGATGGAAAGAATACGTTTAATATTTCTACCCTATCCTGTTTTATTGTGGCAGGCGCAGGACAGAAAGTGGCCAAACATGGTAACTATGGAGCGACTTCTATCAGTGGTTCTTCGAATGTGATGGAGCAGCTGGGTTATCGTTTCAAGAGCAGTAACGAGATTTTGCTGAAAGAACTGGAAGCGGCCAATATCTGTTTCCTGCATGCCCCGTTGTTTCATCCGGCTTTGAAAATAGTAGGCCCCATCCGTAAGAACCTGGGCGTAAGAACCTTTTTTAATATGCTGGGGCCGATGGTCAACCCTGCCGATCCCGCTTACCAACTGGTGGGCGTATATAACCTGGAGATGGCGAGGATCTACAATTACCTATTACAGCAAACGGGAAAAGCATTCACCATTATCCATAGCCTGGATGGTTACGATGAGATCTCGCTTACCGGCGATACCAAAGTGATCACCAATGAAGGAGAGAAAGTGATGACACCCGAACAATTAGGCAAACGCCTTGTTTCTGCAGAAGATATTTACGGCGGTAATACGGCAGAAGAAGCTGCCAAGATCTTTCAGAAGATCATCAGAGGCGAAGGAAGCTGGGCACAGAATGCAGTAGTACTGGCCAACGCAGCCATGGCATTGCATTGCACGGGTAACTATGCCAGTTACGATGCCGCCTATCATGCCGCCGTAGATAGCCTGGAAAGCGGAAAGGCCAACCAATCTTTACAAACTTTAATCAGCCTGCAATAACATGAATATTTTAGATACCATCGTAGCGCAGAAAAAAAAGGAAGTAGCGGAACGCAAACAGCAGGTATCCATTACCGAACTGGAGAAGGGAAAATTTTTTACGAATGAAACCTTATCGCTAAAATCCTTTCTGCTCGATCCTGCCAGAACGGGTATTATAGCAGAATTCAAACGCAAATCTCCCAGCAAGGGCGTTATTAATGATCGGGTAACGGTAGAAGAAGTGACAAAAGCCTATGCCCAACATGGCGCTTCCGGTATTTCCGTGTTAACCGACCAGGAATTTTTTGGCGGTTCATTAGATGATCTGCTGGCAGCTACCATTAATGAAATACCCCTGCTGCGCAAAGATTTTATGATTGATGAATACCAGCTGGTAGAAGCCAAAGCCTACGGTGCCGAAGTGATTCTGCTGATTGCGGCCTGTTTAACCCCTGCGCAAGTAAAAACAATGGCGGGGGTGGCGAAAGGGCTGGGAATGGAAGTATTGCTGGAGATCCATAACGAAGAAGAGCTGGGTCATATCTGCGAAGCGGTAGACCTGGTGGGCGTAAATAACCGGAATCTGAAGACTTTTTCCGTTAGCATTGATACTTCGCTGGCGCTTATTAACAAGATACCCAAAGAAAAACCCGCCGTGGCAGAAAGCGGTATCAGTGATGTAGATACTATTGTAACTTTACGGCAGGCCGGTTTCACAGGTTTTCTGATAGGAGAGAATTTTATGAAACAGGCCAGTCCTTCGATTGCTTTTGCTGATTTTGTCAATCAACTAAAAGCAAGATAATATGCGAATCAAGGTTTGCGGTATGACCAGCACGGAACAGGTTCTGCAACTCGATGAAATGGGAGTGGAATTTGCCGGATTCATTTTTTATCCGAAATCGCCCCGTTATGTATACAAGTTCATGCCCAAACCTGAAGTAAAAAAGATTAAAGGAAAAGGCATTAATAAAGTGGGTGTGTTTGTAAATGCAACGGTGGAAGAAGTACTGCAAACAGTAGATGATTGCGGTCTGCACCTGGTACAGCTGCATGGAGATGAAACACCTAAGTATTGCGAGAAGATCGCCAATTATGTGGGTGTGGTAAAAGCATTCCGCCTGCGCGAGGAAGACAATGTGTTGTGGAAAGTAAAAGACTATATGGATATCGCCGATATGTTTCTCTTTGATACCGAAGGCGCAGGTTATGGTGGTACCGGCAAACAGTTTGACTGGAATATTTTACGGGGATTACAAATTGCTAAACCCTTTTTCCTGAGTGGAGGCATTGGTCCGGATGATGCTGAAAAGCTGGCGCAGTTTGCCAGGGAGCCGGTAGCCAAAGATCTTTTCTCGATCGATGTGAACAGCAAATTTGAAATAACGCCGGGCATCAAAGACATGGAGGCATTAACAAAATTCATACCGTTAGTAAAACAGCTATAAAAGATTAAGATGACAGCAACCCTCACTTACCAGCATCCCAACGAACAAGGTTATTATGGCCGCTTCGGTGGAGCCTACATTCCGGAAATGTTGCACCGCAATGTGGAAGAATTAAAAGCCCGCTATCTTGATATCATGTATGAACCTTCTTTTCAAAAAGAGTTTCAGCTGTTATTGAAAGATTATGTGGGAAGGCCAACCCCTTTGTTCCTGGCTGAACGTTTAAGCAAGGAATACCAGACAAATATCTACCTGAAAAGGGAAGACCTTTGTCATACCGGTGCACACAAGATCAACAATACCATTGGCCAGATTCTGCTGGCGCGTAAGTTGGGTAAAACCCGGATCATTGCAGAAACCGGTGCAGGGCAACATGGTGTGGCCACGGCCACCGTTTGTGCGTTGAAAGGCATGGAATGTATTGTGTACATGGGCGAGAAGGACATTGAACGGCAGGCCCCCAATGTGGCCCGCATGAAAATGCTGGGTGCCAAAGTGATACCGGCTACCAGTGGTAGCAAAACCCTGAAAGATGCCACCAACGAAGCCATCCGCGACTGGATCAATAACCCGGTGGATACACATTATATCATTGGCAGTGTAGTAGGCCCGCATCCTTACCCGGATATGGTGGCACGTTTCCAGAGTGTGATCAGCGAAGAAACGAGGTGGCAGCTGAAAGAAAAGACAGGTAGTGAATTGCCCACACATGTAGTGGCCTGTGTAGGTGGTGGCAGTAATGCGGCCGGTGCATTTTATCATTTTCTGGATGAACTGAGTGTGCAACTGGTGGCGGTAGAAGCTGCCGGTTATGGGGTGAACAGTGGGATGAGTGCCGCTACCACCCAACTGGGTACACCCGGTATCCTGCATGGCAGTAAAAGTCTGGTGATGCAAACGGCCGATGGACAGGTAGTGGAGCCACATAGTATTTCTGCCGGACTGGATTATCCCGGTGTAGGTCCCTTACATGCCAACCTGTTTGCCAGCGGACGTGGTACATTTGTGAGTGCCACCGATGAAGAAGCTTTGCAGGCGGCTTTCCATATCAGCAAAACAGAAGGTATTATTCCGGCACTGGAAACAGCGCACGCATTTGCGGTATTGGGTAAACTGAATTTGAAAACAACAGATACCGTGGTGGTCTGTTTAAGTGGCCGTGGCGATAAAGACCTGGCTACTTACATGAAAGCCATGAATATCTGATAAGATTATTGATTGATACACTATACCATGAGCAGAATACAGGATTTATTTGCCAAAAAACAGCATGAGGTTTTGAATGTGTATTGCACGGCCGGTTATCCCGAATCCAACAGCACCCTTACGGTGATGAAAGCTTTGCAGGATAGCGGTGCTGACCTGATAGAACTGGGCATGCCTTACAGCGATCCACTCGCAGACGGACCCGTAATACAGGCCAGTAGTAGTAAAGCATTGGAAAATGGAATGACACTGGCCGTATTGTTTGCACAACTGAAAGATGTCAGAAAAACCATTCAGATCCCGGTGATCCTGATGGGCTATATGAACCCGATACTCCAGTATGGTTTCGAAAAATTCTGTGCCGATGCAGCTGCTGTAGGCGTGGATGGTTTGATATTGCCCGATCTGCCTGAGTTTGAATTTGAAACAGAATATGGCCCCATCATCAAACAATACGGACTGGATTTTATTTTTCTGGTAACACCCGAAACTACCGAAGAAAGGGTACGCAAACTGGATGAACTGAGCAGTGGTTTTTTATATGCGGTAAGTTCATCGGCTACCACCGGTAAAGACAAAGACTTTACAGCCGTTGAAGTATATCTGCAAAGATTACAATCCATGCAACTGAAAAATCCTGTGTTGGTAGGTTTTGGTATTAAGGATAGCGAAACTTTCCAGTCGGCCTGTAAATATGCCAACGGTGCGATTATTGGTACAGCGTATATACAGATGCTGAACGAGACAAAGAATATACAAGATGGAACCCGCCACTTTTTGCAGAAAGTGCTGGGAACAACAGCATAAACCCAACGAATGAAACTAGCTATTGTAAAATATAATGCAGGTAATATCCAATCAGTCCTGTATGCGTTGGAGCGCATTGGTATGGAAGCGTTGGTAACCGATGATCATGCCGAATTACAGTCGGCCGATAAAGTGATCTTTCCCGGTGTGGGCGAAGCCAGCAGTGCCATGAATTACCTGAAAGAAAGAGAGTTGGATACGCTGATCAAAAATCTTACCCAACCTGTACTCGGTATCTGCCTCGGTATGCAACTTATGTGCACGCACAGCGAAGAGAACGATACGGAATGTTTGGGCATATTTGATACGGAAGTGAAAAAATTCACCGGCGAGCTCAAGATTCCACAGATAGGCTGGAACCTGGTACAGGAAGGGAAACAACCGCTGTTTACTGGTATTCAGAAAGATCCTTACTGTTATTTTGTACACAGCTACTATGCAGCGCTCTGCGAAGAAACAGCCGCTGTTACCGAATACGGTGTCCGCTTCAGCAGTGCTTTACAGAAAGGTAATTTTTACGGTGTCCAGTTTCACCCCGAAAAAAGTGCTGCTGTAGGAGAACAACTATTAAAAAACTTTATCCACCTATAAAAGAAGATTCCTCCGCAGGAGGAATCTCACAAAAATTATTAATTTCTAATTGCTAATTTTTAATTATTAATTACCGATGCAGATCATCCCGGCCATAGATATCATTGATGGAAAATGTGTCCGCCTTACCCAGGGCGATTATGACCAGAAGACCATTTACCATTCCAACCCGCTGGAAGTGGCCAAACAGTTCGAAGATGCCGGTCTGCAGCGTTTGCACCTGGTAGATCTTGACGGAGCCAAAGCCGGTGCCATCAAAAACTGGAAAGTGCTGGAAGCCATCACAGAAGCCACTTCGTTGGTGGTAGATTTTGGTGGTGGCATTAAAACAGAAGAAGACTTGAAAATCGTATTTCATTCGGGTGCGGCGTTTGCTACCATTGGAAGTCTGGCCGTGAAAAATGAAACCCTGTTTGTAGAATGGTTACAGAAATACGGAGCAGAAAAGTTTTTACTGGGGGCCGATGTAAAGGGAGAAAAGATTGCAGTAGGCGGCTGGCTCGAGACCACTGATATTGATATTTATGCGTTTATTGAAAAGTACATGGGCTATGGCATCAGCCAGATCTTTTGTACCGATGTGAGTAAGGATGGTAAACTGGAAGGGCCTTCGCTGGAATTGTACCAGCGGATTATTCACCGTTTTCCGGAACTGATTTTTATTGCGAGCGGCGGCGTGGCCACGCTGGAAGACCTGGAAGAACTGAAACTGATTGGTTGCTGTGGGGTTATTGTGGGCAAAGCGATTTATGAGAACAGGATTACACTTACTGAACTGATTAATTTTTAAAGCCTGTCTTGTGTGGGCAGATTTGCCCGCAGAGCCGCGAAGGCGCAAAGAATTTTTATGTTAACGAAAAGAATCATACCCTGCCTCGATATCAAAGACGGCCGAACCGTGAAGGGGGTTAATTTTGAGAATATCCGTGATGCCGGTGACCCGGTGGAACTGGGTGCTTTTTATGCGCAGCAGGGCGCGGATGAACTGGTGTTTCTGGATATCACGGCTACCGTGGAGAAAAGAAAAACACTGAGCGAACTGGTGAATAAGATTTCGCACCATATCAATATTCCTTTTACAGTAGGGGGTGGCATCAGCAGTGTAGAAGATGTAAGTGTACTGCTGCAGAACGGTGCCGATAAAATTTCTGTGAATACAGCCGCTTTTAAAAACCCGCAACTGATCGCTGACCTCTCGAAGGAATTTGGCAGCCAGTGTGTGGTGCTGGCCATTGATACCAAACAGGAAGCCGATGGTAACTGGTATGTATACCTGAATGGCGGCCGGGTAAAAACGGATACATTGTGTACCGACTGGGCCCGGCAGGCCGTTGACCTGGGCGCAGGTGAGATTTTGCTCACATCCATGAACCACGACGGCACCAAACAGGGTTTTGCCCTGGATATTACCGCCACACTGGCCGGCACATTACCCGTACCCGTAATTGCTTCTGGTGGGGGAGGAACGATGGAACATTTTGTGGATGTATTTACCAACGGCAAAGCCGACGCGGCACTGGCAGCCAGTATTTTTCACTTTAAAGAAATCGGGATCCCGGAACTGAAAGCCTACCTGAAGGAAAAGGGTATTGTAGTGCGGATCTGAGCCGGAACCTGGTCCAAAATCTTGCTGTATCTTTACAGAAGCCTTGTTGAGGCAAGTACAGGTGTAAAAGTGTGCGACGCAACCCATGATCAATCAAGAACCAAAAGCTGGTAACATGAAAATAGATTTTGCCAAATATGCAGACGGGCTGGTACCAGCCATTGTACAGGATTTTAACACCCATACCGTACTGATGCTCGGTTTTATGGACCAGGCAGCACTGGATAAAACCGAACAGACCGGAAAAGTGACTTTTTACAGTCGCACCAAAAAGCGGCTGTGGACCAAGGGCGAAGAGAGCGGTAATTTTCTGGAACTGAAAAGTATTACCGTGGATTGTGACAATGATACCTTGCTGGTAAAAGCGCATCCGGTGGGCCCGGTTTGTCATACCGGTGCGGACACCTGCTTCAGCGAAAAGAACCGGAATGATAATTTTTTACTCTATCTCGAAGAAATTATCCGTTTGCGCAAACTGGCCACACCGGAGGAATCGTATGTAGCGAGGTTGTTTGGCAAGGGCCTCAATAAAATAGCCCAGAAAGTGGGCGAGGAAGCGGTGGAACTGGTAATTGAAGCCAAAGACAACGATGATGACCTGTTTCTGAACGAGGCGGCAGACCTGTTATTCCATTATTTGCTTTTGCTTAACGCGAAAGGACATAATTTACAGGCTGTAATAGAAGTACTTCAAAAAAGACATTCCAAATAAGCATGAAAAAATTACTGATCATTTTATTGATGCCGGTACTGGCCATGGCCCAGGGTGGACAGGGTTTTACCATGATGCAACCGCAGGTAAGCGCGGGTTTTGTAATTAAGGGTAATCTGAGTGGGTTAAAAGACAGCACAGAAATAACCCTGAAAGGAGGTGACGAGGGAAAGATTATTGCGAAAGGGATAGCCAAAAAAGGGAGTTTTACCCTGAAAGGAAAACTTACAGAGCCGGATATATTCCAGCTTAGTTTTGCGGGGTATCAGCAGTTTGTTGATCTGTTTATTTCCAATGATGCCATCACTATTTCAGGCGATCTGAACCAGCCGGGTTCTATCCAGGTGAAAGGTTCGCCAACCGAAACGGAGTATGAAGCATTTAAAGCTACGTTCAATCCTTTCTTTCAGGAAATGCGGACCAAAGTCCAGGAAATTAACGGAGAGAAAGAACCCGCCAAAAGAGATTCAATGATCCAGGCGTATACAGCCCTGCGTAATAATGTAATGAATGCTGCCATGAAGTTTGTGAAAGAGAAACCTGCTTCTCCGGTTAGTACTTTGACTTTGTTTGCGGTGATGCCTTTGTTTGAAAGTCCGATAGAGCTGGAAAAAGTCTATACCCAGTTACAGCCTTCTGCCCGCAAAGGTGCCCTTTCGCGCGAGATTGAAAAAAAGATCTCCGATGCCAAAATTGGTATGATTGGTTCACAGGCGCTCGATTTTACCCAGAAGGATGTGGATGGTAAACCCGTTTCCCTGGCTTCTTTCCGAGGTAAATATGTGCTGGTTGATTTCTGGGCCAGCTGGTGCAAACCCTGCCGTATGGAAAACCCGAATGTGGTGGAAGCCTACCAGAATTACAAGGATAAAAATTTCACGGTGCTGGGTGTGTCGCTTGACCAGTCTAAGAATAACTGGCTGCAGGCCATACAAGCTGATAAACTGAGCTGGACCCATGTAAGTGACCTGCAATACTGGAACAATGCCGTGGCGCAGTTATACCGTATTCAAAGTATACCCGCCAACCTGCTGGTAGATCCCAACGGAAAAATCATTGCCCGCGATATCAGGGGTGAGGAACTGCAAAGAAAACTGAAGGAACTACTGAAATAAAATATCTGTGAATCTCTGTATCTCCGTGCCTCTGTATTAAAGAGGCACGGATTTTTTTTGCGCTGATGGAAGTGATTTGTTTCTTAGCGGAATCGCAGAAACTGTACACCCTCTTTTGCTCTTAGTGAAATAAACATCCCCTTATCGGCGGAATTGCGGAAAGTGTAAAAGGGTTCACTAAGAGAAGGACAAGAGCAAAGAGGGTATAATAGGTTAGCGTAAACGCGCAACAAACAGTAGCAGCAGGTTTAGATCCGATGGTAAAATAAAACTGTGCCTTCGTGCCTTGGTGTGAGAAATACTTATACCAGGCTAATGCTTAGTTACCCAGACCTGTTTTATTTTTTGAACAGTTTCGCGTACTGGTCTGCATCAAACCCGAGGGCGATCACTTTCTCTCCTTTTTCGATGAGCGGACGTTTGATACCGCTGGTATTTTCTGTAAGCAGTTGAATGGCTGCTTTTTCGTTGGTGATACTGGCCTGTACTTCGGGTGTAAGTGCGCGCCAGGTGCTGCTTTTTTTATTCAATACCACTTGCCAGCCCAGTTGGTTGCTCCAGTTTTTCAGTTTCGCAGCGGTGATGCCTTGTTTTTTGTAGTTATGAAATTCGAAAGGGATCTGGTGTGTTTCTAACCACACAAGGGCTTTTTTTACCGTATCGCAGTTGGGTATTCCGTAAACAGTGTACATATTGACCGATTATTCGGGCAAAAATAGCCTGTAAACCACAAATATTTGAAGGAATAAAGTGGGATGGCTTATTTTGTAAACAAGCAATCGATACATGTACAGGATCTGGGTGTTTTTTTTATTGGCGGGCCTCCCTTTTTCACTGGCCGCACAGGATCATCTCCGGCAGAACACCCAACAGGGAAGCCTGATCGGGAATGTGCTGGACCAGGTATCCGGCAGGCCGCTTCCCTTTGCCAGCCTGCTATTAACCCGGGTTGATGCAAGTGCTAGCCCAACCCCTTTACTCGCAGATAAAAACGGTGGATTTGGTTTTGAACACCTGCCTTTTGGGTATTACCGTTTAACGATAGAAGCAGTCGGTTTTGCTAAATATGACCTGGATAGCATTCATATATATGCAGAGAGAATAGATATTAACCTGGGCGATATTAAACTGAATGCTGCTGGTACCGCACTGAATGAAGTGATCGTGTATGCCGAGAAACCACTGGTAGAAAACCGCGACGGGAAAGTGGTGTACAATGTGGCGGAGAGTCCGCTCAGTAATGGCAGCAATGCTTCCGAAATGCTGCGCAACCTGCCCTTACTGAATGCCAATCCGGATGGTACTCTGTTGCTGCGGGGAAAAGAACCCCTGATTTTGATGGACGAAAAACCGGTTAATCTCAGCGGACAACAATTGACTGAACTGCTGGAAAGTTTACCCGCCAATGTGGTAGAGAAAGTAGAAGTAATGCAGAACCCACCGCCGGAATATGCTACGCATCCGGGTGGAGTGATCAATATCATTACCCGCAAGGGAAGGGTAGGTATTTATCAGAAAGTAAGCCTGAGTGCAGGTTCCAGAGGTGAAGCGGGTGTATCGGGTTATGTAAGTTACCGAAGCAGTAAACTCAATATGAGTTCCAGTATCGGGTATGGAACTTCTCTTTCACAGGGTAATTCCTGGTCGCACCGGCAGAATATTTACCGTGATTCGGTGAACTATTTTTATTCACAATCTGCCTTCAATAATCGCAGCCGGCATCCCAATGCCCGTTTCCAGGCCGATTATGATTTTACCAAAAAGAGCACGATCAGTTTTGTGTACCAGGGTAACCTGAATTATTATAATAACCGGAGTGATGTATTATATACTAACCGGGATAGTGTATTAAATGTTTACAAAGCCAGCTCGAGAAACAATGCGTATGACGGGGATGGGTATAACCACGGGTTCTCGGGTTCGTACCAGTGGAAGGGGAAAAATCCGGTAGAGCGTTTACAGGTGTATAGCGGTTACAACTTCAGCAAAAACGAAAACAACCGCGATTTTTATCAGCAGTTTCTGCAATCAGATTTCCTGCCTACCGGACTGGATTCTACACAGGTACAGCTGACCGATAATTATATCCGTTCTTTTTACCTGAACACGAATTATAATAAACCGGTTAACGACTCGGGAACTACTTTTGTATCTATCGGCAGTTCCTATACTTCGCAGGTGTATCATAATATGCTCAACACCAGTTTTCTGCGTAAGGCAGACCAGGTATTTGTGCAGAATGCATTGTTGAGTAATGACTTTTATTTTCACCAATCTGTGTTTACAGCAAGGGCCGCTTTGATTATCGGTTTGCCACACGATACCAAACTGATCATGGGTGCCCAGGCGGAAAATACACAAACTGATTTCCGTTTTGTAAAAGGCAATGCGCCCAATGCCAACAATGCCTATTGGAGAATACTGCCCAATCTTACTATCCGGAAAGAATTCAGTAAAGAGTTCAACCTGTCTTTTGTATTCCGCGAAACCATCCGCCGGCCGGGTATGAATGAGCTGAACCCCAGTGTAGACTTCAGCGATCCCTTTAATATCCGTTTTGGTAATCCGTATATCCAGCCATCGCTCACCGATAATTTTGATCTGAACTTCAGCTATTCCGTCCGGAATTTTAACCTCAATACTTCACTGGGATATAATCGGGTAAAGAATGTGTTTAATTCGATCCGTACACTGGCAGATAGTGGTAAAACACAAACTACCTGGCAGAATATCTCCGACCAGGAAGAATACCAGGCCAGTGTATGGAGCGGTATTACCATCGCCAAAAAGATACGCATCAGTATCAGTGGCGGTTATAATTACAACAAATACAGTGCAAGGGAGAAATTATTGTACCGCTATGTGGATGGAGGAAGCCTCTATGCCACTTTCAACTACAGTTATTCGCCGGATAACCTGACCATGATCGAAGCCAATAACCGTTACAGCAGTTTTGCCAGTCCGCAGGGCCGCTCGCGCAGTAATATCAATATGAGTCTGAGTGCACAGCGGAAATTCTTTAACAAACGCGTTACTATCGGAGTAGCTGCCATTGATCCTTTCGGCTTGCAGAAATACAATGGCTTTACCTATGGCAGTAATTTTACGATTGAAAGCTACAGTGCCAGCAATACCCGGAATTTCCGTTTAACGCTTAGCTACCAGTTAAGTAAAGTAATGGTACGAAGTAATCTCAACGAGAAACAGCGCAAGGAAGCACTGGATAAACTGCAGCAGAAATAAAGGGAAATATGTTTTTATTGGGCAGCCTGCTGTTTGATGCGGCTCGCCAGCCAACTGTTTTTAACCGGCACCATCCAGTCTGACAACAAAGCCGCTTTATCGGCTACCAGGTTATTGAAGTAGATCGTATCTGCTGTAATAAAACCATTTTCCAGTGCATAATTTACCTGGGCCAGGGGGATGGTTTCGATCTTGTCTTTCACCACAAATGCCAGGTTCTGACGGTTCAGCAGGTCTACCTTGAATTCGGTTTGTATTTGCTGGATAAAGTGAACCGAACTATCGGTACTGCAACCTCCCACACCTGTTACGGTTTCATCGGCCATCAGTACAATGAATTGTCCGAACAGCAGATTGGCATAGGCTTTTACCGGCGCACCATGGCTTTTCCAACGGCCGGCAAATTCTTCCAGCATTTCTTCCAGCTGTAAGGCTTCACTGATCATAAACAGGCGGTTACTCTGGTAAATCCATACCCGGGAGCGGGGGTGGAAATCTGCGGGAATCAGGTGCTGGAATTCGAGGTTCATACTGCAAAATTACTGCTTTTGTCAGAATTCTGTATCTCAGGTAGCAGCAGGCGGGAAGAAGGTGCTTCCGGTGTCTACAGCCTACTTTTTCCGATCAAAACGTATAAAACTCAGGATGGTTCCACTTAAGATAGCTGCAAACAGCCTGCCGGCAAGCGAAGCGCCGGTAAAAAACTGGCTCCGGCTTTCGGGCGGTTCTTTCAGCAGCAGTGATAAAAGCCAGCTGATCAGCAGCGTAACCGCAAACATGTATACGGTAATAGCCAGCCATTTTTTCCAGGTAAAATTTTTGCGGGAAAACATAACAGCGAATAATGTTTATTAAAAGAAGGATCCTGATGTTATTCCATACTGGCAGCAATCATTTCTGCCACATCCAGCACGGCTACCTCATTTTCTTTTTCGCGGTTCTTGACACCATCCGTCATCATGGTATTACAGAACGGACAGGCAGAAGCGATAAAAGCGGCACCGGTGGCCAGTGCCTCATCGGTGCGTTCAATATTAATGCGTTTATCGCCGGGTTCATCTTCTTTGAACATCTGGGCACCACCTGCACCGCAGCAGAGACCGTTGCTGCGGCAGCGCTTCATTTCTACCAGTTCGGCATCCAGTGCTTCCAGCACTTTACGCGGGGCTTCGTAAATATCATTGGCACGACCCAGGTAACAGCTATCGTGGTAAGAGATCTTTTTGCCCTTGAAACTACCGCCTTCTTTCAGTTTGATTTTCCCTTCATCAATCAGTTGCTGCAGCAGGGTAGTGTGGTGAATTACTTCATAGTGGCCACCCAGTTCAGGGTATTCGTTTTTCAGCGTATTGAAACAATGCGGACAGGTAGTTACGATCTTTTTAATACCATAGCCATTCAGCACCTGTATGTTCTGGTAAGCCATCATCTGAAAAAGAAATTCGTTACCCGCACGTCGGGCAGGATCGCCGGTGCAGGCTTCTTCTTTGCCAAGAATGGCATATTTATACCCTACTTTATCCAGGATAGTGGCAAATGCTTTGGTGATCTTTTGGGCACGCTGGTCAAAACTGCCGGCACAACCCACCCAGAAAAGAATATCCGGTGTTTCGCCGCTTGCCATCATCTCAGCCATGGTATTCACTTTCATATCCCAAAGTTTATACGAATGTACTGGAAAAATGAATAGCAGAAAGGAACTGTATAGACGTAAATAGCCGGTTAGATTTTCCTGTTCTACAGTTCTATGTTCTGGGTTGTCGGTTCCATGTTTTCGGTTCATCTGTTCCTTGTTCCTCTGTTCGTCCGTTCATCTGTTCGTCCGTTCATCTGTTCCTGGTTCCGATTCTTATCGTACTTTCATTCCAATGATCCACATTCTTTTCGTCGGGTTCCTGGTTAGTTTTCTCGGGCAGTTACCCCTGGGAAACATGAGCTTTACTGCTACACAGATCTGTTTGCAGGAAGGGTTTAAAAAAGCATGGTTTTATGCTGTAGGGGTGGCTATGGTAGAAATGGTTTACCTGCGCTTTGCCTTAACCGGTATGGACTGGGTGGTGAAACATCGTGTTTGGTTTCTGGGACTGGGTTGGGTAACGGTAGTGATGTTCCTCGTATTGGGTGTGCTGGCATTCCGGGTGGCACAAAAACAGGAAACAGAAAAAAAAGCATTGCTGCTGAATAATAAGGTAAACCGGTTTTTACTGGGACTGATGATGAGTGCCCTCAACCCCGTTCAGATTCCTTTCTGGTTTCTGTGGACATCCACTTTTATACAAACCAAAGTGTTGCCGGTAGCCACCATCCCTTTTAATTTGTTCACCATTGGAGCAGGTGTGGGAACGCTTTCCGGTCTGGCCGTTTATATCCATGGCGGCAACTGGCTGGTAACCCGTATGAAAACCAGCAATAAAACCTTGAATAAGATCATGGGGATCATTTTCTTTATCACTGCATTGATACAGTTATACCGCATGATCTGGAAGCCTTTTATTTAGTCTACAATCAATAACACACAACCGTCTTTGGAATAGGTCCTGTGTGCATCACTCTCATCGCCCACTGTATAGATCAGCCCTTTCTGCAAAATATGTTTGCTGCCATTGGCCAGTTCGGTCTCCATCGCACCTTCAATACAGTAAATGATATGTCCTTTGCTGCACCAATGGTCGGCCAGGTATTCCGGCGAATAGGTCACCTGCCGGATCCTCACATCATCCCGGAAAAAAGTTCTCCATTCAGCATGTCCCGTAATACCCGGTTTGATCTCAGGACTGATGTCTGTGAAATCAGTGATGGAAAAAGGAAAGGGAGAGAATTTCATAGGATTTATTGATTGGTGTGTAATAACTTTTGAACAGATGAACAGAGGAGCAAGGAACAGACGAACAGATGATCCAAGAACATAGAACGTAGAACAAAGAACAGTTAACTCCGATCATCTGTTCCTTGTTCGATATTCATCTGTTCATCTGTTCCCTACTTCATTTCCACCGCCCATTGATCTCTGTCATCCGGAGAGAATTTCCAGGGGGCAAAATTGTTTTCGATATTGCTGAAAGTGCCGTTCCACTCCTGCGGGGCATTGCTTTCTTCCATGATCAGTGAACGGCGTAATTCGATGATGATATCGAGGGGAGATATACTTACCGGACAGGCTTCCACACAGGCATTACAGGTGGTGCAGGCACGGAGTTCCTCTACGCTGATATAATCGTGCAGCAGAGATTTATTATCGGCTACAAAAGTTTTATTTTGGTTGATGTTTTTACCTACTTCTTCCAGTCGGTCGCGGGTAGACATCATGATTTTTCTCGGACTTAACAGTTTGCCGGTCATGTTTGCCGGGCAGGCAGTGGAGCAACGTCCGCACTCTGTACAGCTGTAGGCATCCAGCAGGTTTTTCCAGCTCAGTTCAAAAACATCTTTGGCACCAAAATGGGCGGGTGGTGCCGCATCTGCTGGGGCGGTCTCGGGTTGCATGGCGTATAATACTTCGTTCTGCACAGCGGGCATATTCTTCATCTTGCCGTTGGATTCCAGGCGGGCATAGTAGGCATTGGGGAAAGCCAGCATAATATGCAGGTGTTTGGAATAGGGCAGGTAATTCAGGAAAGCAAAAATGCCGGCAATATGTAACCACCAGCAGCTACGCTCCAGTACTACGAGGCTGTTATCGGACATGCCGCTGAACAAAGGACTGAGCCAGCCGGAGATATAAAAAGCACCGGTTGGTAAATAATGTTCGTTGCCTCTCGATTGTAATGTCTGATCAGTGGCATTCATAATCAGGAACAAAGACATCAGTATAATTTCTGTAATCAGGATATAGTTGGCATCTGATCTGGGCCAGCCATTCAGGTCTTTGCTCAGGAAGCGTTTGAGTTTCAGTATATTTCTTCTGCTCAGAAATACCACACAGACCAGTAACACACCCAGTGCCAGGAATTCGAAAGCATTGATCAGCCAGTTATACAAACCGCCCAGGAAAGGGGCAAAGAGACGGTGGGTTCCGAGCAAGCCATCCAATACAATTTCTAACACTTCCAGGTTGATGATGATGAAACCGGCATAGATGATAAAGTGCATTACCGCAACCAGCGGATTCTGGAACATCTTTTTCTGACCCAATGCCAGTAACAGCAGGTTTCTCCAGCGTTTGGCCGGCTGATCGGTCAGGTTTTCATCTTTGCCCAACAGAATATTTCGTCTGATTTCGCCTGCTTTTTTGGCAAATAACCCAACTGCTATGGCCGAGAGAGCCAGAAACAGTATTTGCGGTAGATAATGCATAGAGATCGGTTATTTTGCTAAGATAAGATTTTGACCAGTTGGAAAGGGAATTGCGGGTTGTTTTATTGTTGTTACTTTTGATCTTCAAACCCTTACTATGGCAGCCAAGAACTATATCATGAGCCGTGAAGCCGCTGAGCAGAAACTACACCGCATGGCGCTGGAACTGGCCGAAAACCTGAACGGCGATACAGAACCCGTGGTGCTGATCGGGATCCGCAACAGCGGAACCGTGATTGCAGAAAAAACCGCTGCCCTGCTGAAGAACTATGTTTCCTGCGAGATAAAAGTGATTTCTCTCACAATGGATAAACATCATCCTACCACCGTTACCCTTAGTGAAAACATCCCACTCGATAAAGTACACGTGATCATCGCCGACGATGTAACCAACAGCGGCCGCACACTGCTGTATGCACTGAAGCCCTTACTCGAATTTCACCCCAAAAGTATCCAGACCCTGGTGCTGGTAGAAAGAATGCACAAATTATTTCCTATCAAACCGGATTATGTTGGCTTATCGGTTGCCACTACTCTGCAGGAACATATCCAGGTAGAAGTGGTGGATGGGAAGTTGGTGGGAGCATATGTAGAGTAATTAAAAATTAGAAATTAGAAATTAAAAATGGGAGGGCGGGTTGCGGGTGTGTATCCAATTGTTAATTGCTAATTTTTAATTCTTAATTAAAAATGCAGCCAGTTCCATTCAATGCCTTTTTTGGAAAAGCCGATGGAGGGAGCGGGGATTTTGATGGCGTTGAGGAGGAAGAAAGTGGTTTTAAGTAATTTACTTTTGGTTTTGATTCGGGTAAGGTCAATATCCGGAGAAAGATACCATTGCCGGCGACGGGGTATATCGGTTCTGCTGAAATAAACTGCACCGTTTGCATCTTTGGCCATATTTTCTGTCCCGCCAAACATGCCGTCTGCCCCATATCCCACCGCTATATTTAACCATGATGGTAAATCTGATTTTTTAAAAAAGGATTTGAGATTGACACTGGCCCAGTAGGTCTGGCCGTTATAATCTTTCAGCATACGCTCCCAACCCCGGCTACCGAAGAGGGTATTGGCGCGCTGGTTCAGTACAGGGTCTGTATAGGTATTCTGGTGAAAGGAGAATTTCAGGTGTATCCTTTGTTCGTTCCAGACCAGTTCCTGGGCAATCAATAGTCCGCTGCCGCCAAGGTTAGCCGCCATATCACCCAGGCTAAAACCCCAGCCCGATGAGTATCCATCCAGCACTTCAATCACCGTCATAAAAGCCGTACCGCTCAGTCCGCCAATCCAGATCCTTTGTTTGCGTGACAATCCGGCCCAACGCCATACTTCCATGCTCATTCTGCCTGCAGTATAGGCACCAAATAGATGGCCTGCTTTATCTACCTGCAGCCAGGTATTGTTATCGTTAAAAAAGTGAAAGGAGGTCTGCGGGTAATTTTGGTACCAGGCATGCGATAATTCTGCCAAACCCAGCCCATACCCCACCATACTGGCACCGGTGGCCATGAAAATCCTTGCTGGCTTCGGCTTACCATCGGGCAGATCCTGCTTGCTTACCTGAACCGGTAAAGAATCCTGTGTAAAAGCAAACTCCGTTGCCAGTAACAGTATGAGTAGGAGGGAAGGCTTCACTGCCTCAAACATACTGCACTAAATCCGGAGAGTTACTGCACAGGAGGTTGAAAATGCAAAAAATATTCATAAACTTGTCAGGTAAAAGAAAACAACACTAAAACTTGTAAGTATGGATGCTGCCATTCAGGAAAGAATCAATGTCTGGGTTAACGGAAACTACGACCAGGCTACCAAAGATACCATTGCCCGATTACAGAAGGATAGTCCGGATGAACTGGCAGATGCTTTTTACCGCAACCTCGAATTCGGTACCGGTGGATTACGCGGTATCATGGGTGTAGGTACCAACCGGATCAATAAATATACCATTGGCATGGCTACACAGGGTTTTGCCAATTATCTGAAGAAAACCTATGGCAGCGAAGAAATCAAAGTTGCCATTGCGCACGATAGCCGGAACAACAGCCGGTTTTTTGCCGAAACCACTGCAAATGTATTTGCTGCCAACGGCATCAAAGTATTCCTGTTCGAAGCCCTGCGCCCTACACCGGAACTCAGTTTTGCTATCCGCAAACTGGGTTGTAAAGGAGGGGTAGTCTGTACCGCTTCGCACAATCCCCGTGAATACAATGGATACAAAGCATACTGGAATGATGGCGGACAATTAGTACCGCCGCATGATAAAAATGTGATCACAGAAGTAGAAGCCATTACCAATGTGAACGACGTGAAATGGGAGGGAGGCAGTGCCAATATTACCCTGATCGGTAAAGACATGGACAATGCTTATCTGGATATGGTGAAAGAGCTGAGTGTATATCCCGATGTGATTGCCAAACAGCATGACCTGAAAATTGTATACACCCCTATTCATGGAACCGGTATTACACTGGTGCCGGAGGTATTGAAACGTTTTGGCTTTACCAATGTTACCATTGTGGAGGAGCAGGCTACGCCGGATGGTAATTTTCCAACGGTGAATTATCCCAATCCGGAAGAAAGTGAAACCATGAGTATTGGTTTGAAGAAAGCCAAAGAACTGGATGCGGATATTTTACTTGGTACCGATCCTGATGCCGACCGTGTAGGTATCGGTGTGAAGAATCACAAGGGCGAATGGGTGTTAATGAATGGTAACCAGACTGCAGTACTGGCTTTCAGTTATATGATGGAAGCGCGCAAAGCCAAAGGCATTGCCCAGCCCAATGATATGGTGATTACCACCATTGTTACCACCGAAATGATCAACGAAGTGGCCAAACAGAATGGGGTTGCCTGCTATAATGTACTCACTGGGTTTAAATGGATCGCCGAAAAGATCAAAGAGCTGGATGGACAGAAGAATTATGTAATCGGCGGGGAAGAAAGTTTTGGTCTGATGATCGGTAACCAGATCCGCGATAAAGATGCTGTTAGTGCCGTGGCCCTGATGTGTGAAATGGCTGCCTACGAAAAGAACCAGGGAAAAACACTGTTTGATAAGATGATTGAGCTCTATATCAAATATGGTTTTTATTACGAGAACCTGATCAGCATCACCAAAAAGGGAATGAATGGTCAGAAAGAGATTGCAGAGATGATGGAAAGCTATCGCAGCAATCCCCCCAAAACCATCGCAGGTGCACAGGTGGCTACGCTGCTCGATTATGAGTTGCAGAAAGCAACCAACCTGGTTACCGGCGAAACCTGGACGATCGCACTTCCGAAAAGTAATGTGCTGCAGTTTGTAACCGCAGATGGAACCAAGATCTCTGCCCGCCCCTCCGGCACAGAACCCAAGATCAAGTTCTACTTCAGTGTAAATACAAAACTGGTACGGAAAGAAGATTTTGACAGTGTGTACGCTGCGCTGGAAAATAAAATCAAAGACATTATCACAGATATGAACCTGCAATAAGGAAGATGCTGATTGCCACCGGTTTGCTGCTGTAGCTGCTAACCGGTGGCTTTTTTATTCGGTATTGTCCGGTTGCTGTTGATTCGAGCTGTTATCGTTCAATGATCACATCCGAAAAATTCCCCTCTGTAACCACTACTTCTTCTGTTTTATTTCCTAACCGGTCGAACAGGAAATAGGTAAACGAAAAAGTTCCCTTCAGATAGGAGCGGGCATCCTGTTGTACGGTTAATTGTCCATGCTGAAAATAATGAAACCGTCCGCTCGTAGAATTGGGTGTGGTTTTCCACTCAATAAAATTCCCATTGAACTGCGTACTCAGCTGATGACTGGCTGATTGAGCACCGCTAACGGTAAAATCAGGGATCACAAACCTGATCATGATGCTGCTATCGTTGGTGATATATTCTTTTCCCTCAATATACAGATCAAAACTGCCATTGGCTTTTTTGACAGACTGAGCCGTAACCGGACTCATGAAACGCACCTGTTTGCCATTTACGCTGGCGGTGAAACTGGGATTATTTAAAGGTCCATTGGTCTCTTTTGTACAGGAGAAAGCAGAGACCAGCAGGCAGGCTGTCAGCAAATAGCTTAGTTGGGTTTTCATAAGCTGCAATTTGTGATCAGATACCATCCGGCATATGCAAAATCTGTATAACCGGTAAAAAGTCTTTCGGAACGGTAGTAAGGCACTCCGGGTTAGGGTTCTGAATAACTTGTACCTGTTTTTTTCTTTTTACACCACTATCTTATCTGTATGGGCTCTTATTTCTTAGCTGTATATTCGCTATGCTATGAGAAAGTATGAGGATACCTACCAGCATAAAGGACTGCGTAAAAAGCTGGTCGACCTGTTGAAAGAAAAAGGCATTACAGACGAATCTGTGCTGGATGCCATTAATACCATACCCCGCCATTATTTCCTGGATTCTGCTTTTGATAAGATCGCTTACGAAGACCGTGCTTTTGAAATTGCAGCAGGTCAAACTATTTCACAGCCTTATACGGTTGCTTACCAAAGCCAGCTACTGCAGATCAAAAGAGGCGATAAGGTACTGGAGATCGGTACCGGTAGTGTTTACCAGGCAACCATCCTGGCCGAAATGGGTGCGAGGGTGTATACCATTGAGCGCCAGAAAAAATTATACGACCTGCAGAAAGAATATTATTTCCGGAATAAATATCCCAATATCAAATTCTTTTTCGGGGATGGGTTTGAAGGCTTGCCCACTTTTGCACCTTTTGATAAAGTGATCATTACTGCAGCAGCGCCTTTTATTCCGCCCAAACTGGTTCAGCAATTAAAAACCGGGGGGCTGATGGTGATTCCGGTAGATGAAGGTGGTTCACAACGAATGCTTCGCTTAACCAAACAGGCTGATGGTTCGGTAACAGAAGAAGCATTTGAACAGTTCTCTTTTGTACCCATGCTTACCGGTAAAAACCGGTAATTTTTTACCACCTGTTACCCGCAGGTATCAATTCCGCTATCTATGCAAAAGCCAAGGTCGATAACGGTACTTCCCTTTATTGTGGCCGCGCAGTTTGCCTGCACTTCTGTATGGTTTGCCGGTAATGCGGTAATTGCTGATATCATCCGCCAATCCGGTCTTTCTGCCGATGCATTGGGGCATCTGGTAGCAGCTGTACAACTGGGTTTTATTAGCGGCACGCTGCTGTTTGCCATTTTTACCGTGTCTGACCGGTTTTCTCCTTCCCGCGTTTTTTTTACCTGTGCCATGGCTGCAGCGCTGACCAATCTGTCTGTTTTTGTGGCGGATGGATTTTCGTTGTTGCTGGTAGCCCGTTTTACGACCGGTTTTTTTCTCGCAGGTATTTACCCGGTGGGGATGAAGATCGCAGCCGATTATCACAAAGAAGGGTTGGGCAAGGCATTGGGCTGGCTGGTGGGTGCATTGGTGTTGGGAACCGCTTTTCCCCACTTTGTGCATGCATATGCAGGCAGTTTTTCCTGGAAAGCGGTGATGATAGTTAGTTCCCTGTTATCTCTAATGGGAGGAATGACAATTATTTTTTTTGTGCCCGATGGTCCATACCGCAGTAAGAGTAATGGGTTTGATCCATCTGTACTCCGGCGGATCTTCCGAAACGGACTATTCCGGTCAGCCGCTTTTGGGTATTTCGGACATATGTGGGAGCTCTATACTTTCTGGGCCTTTGTACCATCTATTCTTTATACCTATTTCGATCAGTATACCACTAGGGTGCAATTAGTGTCGATGCTCTCTTTTTGTATAATCAGCGTGGGTGCTATCGCCTGCGTAGGAGGTGGTTATCTTTCGCGTCGCATCGGAAGTGCCCGAACGGCTTCTCTGGCCCTGGTAATCTCAGCTTCTTGCTGTTTAGTTTCGCCGCTGTTTTTTCATTTTTCCTTTCCTGTATTCTGCCTGTTTTTAGTGGTATGGGGGATGTCGGTGGTAGCCGATTCGCCGCAATTCTCCACACTGGTAGCGCAAGCCATCCCCGCCGACATCAGGGGAACCGCTTTAACCATCACCAACTCCATCGGTTTTGCCATCACCATCTGCAGCATCGAAACCATCAATTACCTCCGCCCTTACATCTCCCCCCGGAACCTATACCTCATCCTCGCCATCGGCCCCCTGCTCGGCCTACTGGCCATGAAAAAACAATTGCAAAAAAGAGAGTAATCCTGAAGTGAATACTGCCAAAAAAAGAAGCCGTCCTGCAAGAACGGCTTCTCTGTATTCAATTATTAATTATTAATTTCTAATTGCTAATTGCCTTATTGCTGTATCATTTCCATACCACCACCTTGATCTGCTTTGGTGTTCTTACGTTTGAACAGGGTTGCATCAAATTTACCGAAGCGGTAGCTGAAGTTAAGACGCAATACCTGCTGGTCTCTTCTTCTTTCGCTGTTCTGGGTAAAGAAAGTGCTTTCTGAATAGGTTTTGAACACCTGTGTACGGAACACATCATTCATACTCAGGGTTAAGGAACCGCTTTGTCCGTTTTTCCAGGTCCAGTCTTTACGTACGGCCAGGTCAAATCCATAACGGGGCAGGTTATAACCCTGTGAGGTAGATTGCGGACCACCCCACATCATTCCACCACGTCCGCCACCACCTGAATTAGGAGGTAACACCGATTTTGCCTGGTAGTCGCCGCTGAACTGGATAGACCAGCCTTTGCCGGCTTTGAAGTTGTTATTCATTTTACCAAACCAGCTAACCAGTGAATTGCTCAGGCTCTGACCAGGCACAGTGGCATTGATCTTTGAGTTGAAAAGATTCACATTCACGGTAAAATCCCACCACTTGGTCAATGCCATTTTATTAGTCAGTTCCAGACCATAAGAATAACTGTAATCTGCATTGATATAAGTATTAAAGAATGCACTGTCGCCGCTTACCAAACCATTTTTATCCCTGTACACATAGCGGGTAATCAGGTCTGTGGTATGTTTAAAGAAAGCCGTAGCGAGGAAATTAGCTCCACGGGTATAGGCATTGTTATAAGAAACCTCGAATGAGTTGGTGAACTCCGGCTTCAGACCGGCATTACCGATATTGATATTCTGTGGATCAGAATAATCAGGGAAAGGCATCAGCTGGAAAAAGTTAGGACGGTTTACACGACGTGAATAGTTTAACTGCAGATCCTGCTTATCATCCATCTTATATGTTACAAACGCACTAGGGAACAGGCTCAGCGGATAGTTCACTTTGAAAGTGGCAGAATCCTGTCCTTTTGCATTCAGCAAAGTACCGGTGTAAGTAGAACTTTCTGCACGCAGCCCTAACTGGTAACTCCATTTTTTCACTTTGAAGCTATAAGTGGTATACGCTGCAGATACCTGGTCGTAAAATTTATATTTGTTACTGATACCCGGCACCAGTGTATAAGCGCTGCTGTTGTAATCATACCGGTACTGATCGCTCATGTTACTGAAATCCCTGATAGCGGTTCTCACACCGGCTTCCAGTTTACTATCATCACTCAAAGGATTCTCGTAATCAGCCTGTAAAATATAGTTCTTGGTAGAGCCACCTCCGATGGTCTTCTGCAACAAAGCCTGTCCTTTGGTAGAACCATTGCTGTTATAAGTTTGGGTACTTATATTGGCATTATTATCGTTGTTGCTGGAATTATAGTTGAAGTCGGCAGAAATATTATGTCCACTCTTGGTAAAATTGTGTTTAAAACTTACCTGCGTTCCCATATTCCGCATCATCGCATTGCTGGTCGTATTGATTTGGTTATAAGAGCTGAATACCGATTTGATGGTGGAATCTACTTTCTGGGTTTGCTCGTTATCAAACTGTCCACGCATAAAGTTTCCTGCAACAGACAGCGTATTACGGTTATCGATCAGGAAATCCAGACCGGCCCGGCCAAAACCAAAATAGCCGGTATTTACACCATGACTGGTATTATACACAGAACTGGGCGTAAACAGCAGGTTGTTTCTGTCGGTAATACCATCAGAAATGGATTTGCGCTCATTAAAGTTGGCACTCAGTGAGAAATTGACTTTGTTCTGACGCAGGTTCAGATCGCCACCCAGGTTTAATTTACCACGCGAGTCGATACCGGTTCTGATACCACCGTTATAACCTGTTTTTTTATTCTTCTTTAATACAATATTCAGAATACCCGCATTTCCGCCGGAAGCATCAAACTTGGCAGAAGGGTTGGTAATCAGTTCCACTTTGTCGATGATATCGGCAGGGATCTGGTCAAGGGTAAGGGTAGTAGGACGGTTATCGATGAACAGGGTAGGGCTGGCATTCCGCATGGTTACGTTACCATCAATATCCACATTCAGCGAAGGAATGCTTTTCATGATCTCGGTAGCGGTTTGGCCGGAGCTGACCAGGTTCTTGTCTACGTTAAAGATCTTACGGTCGATACCCAGTTCCAGTAAAGGTTTGGCAGAAGAGGTAACGGTCACGTTTCCGAGGTTGGTAGCGTCTTCTTCCATTTTAATATTACCCAGGTCCTTATCGGCCATGGCTAACATCTGCTGCATATTGCCTCCGGCAGCGTTGGCCGCACCGGGCTGAGGCATTTTGATACCAAAAGTCAGGGTTTTTTCCAGTGCTTTATAACCCAATGCACTGGCTTTCATCTTAAATGTGCCAAAAACAGGAAGGTTTTCAAAGTTAAAATCACCGTTAGCCTTGGTGATCTGGGTGCTTAAGATGGCTTCTTTCATCTTTTTGGTCACTGTATCAAACTTGTTGCCGATCAACTGTACCGTTACAGATTCGAGGCCCTTGTTGGTCTTGCTGTCTACCAGTTTACCAAAAAAATGGCCAATATTCATGCTTTGTGCACCTCCGCCACCGGCACGCATGCCTCCGGGCATCTGGGCAAAAGCCGACAGGATAAACAGGTTAAGGATACCAACTACTAATAATTTTCTCATGATGTTGTATATATTATATAATGCAAAGTTGCGATGCAATAGGGGCAGGCCCGTTTTTCATTACACCAGCGGTAATAAGACAATTTTGAATGGACAAAGTTGAAACATAGGGGGTAGAAATGCCTATATTGTCGGTGATTACCCCTTTTAATCGGTCATTCCTATAAAGAGGTCAGCAGGATTTGCAATAAACCGATCAGAAATCCGAGTACACCGCCGATAATTTCCACAAAGCGGAATTCTTTGGCCATGATACTGTTCAGGATCTGTTCCAGCTTATCGGACGAAAAACCGGCTACTTTTTCAATCACGATTTTTTCCAGGTCCAGCTGCTCCTGCAGGCTGCCCATGTATTTCTGCATAATAACCGGGAAAAGGGTTTCCAGTTCGGTCATAAACACCGATTTCAGCTCATTGATGGTTTTATCACCAATAAACATGCTGATTACCGGCATCTGCTCGGCCAGTTTTACCCGTAAAAACTGGTCAATATGCCCTTCTACATGGGGCATGATCTTTTTCAGGTTATCCGGATGGATGATTTTGGCCTCTATATCGCTGAAAGACAATAGCTCTGCACTAACCAGTTTGCCCAGTTTTTCGGCAAACTGCCTTTGTCTTTTGGGGAAAATACCATGAAGGGTAAACCAGAGGATCTTTTTGGGCTCTCTGGGATGAAACAACATCTTAATCGCGATCCAGTTGGTAAACCACCCGATAAAAGCCGAGATAAGAGGCAACAGTAACAAGCCATAGCTCATGTCATAAAATTTAAAAACCTATTCCGCTTTCAAGGCGGGATAGGTTTTGTAGAGGGAGAACGAGGGGTCTCGAACCCCCGACCTTTAGTGCCACAAACTAACGCTCTAACCAACTGAGCTACGCTCTCCGTTTTTTGGACGGCAAAAATAGGAAAATTCGGGATTAGTTGGGCGTCATTTTTCACAATCTTTTTCCGAACCGCTCATCAAAACCTTTGTTAATTGGGATAAGTACTGATGGCTTAACCGCTTTTTGGGCTATTTTTGGAACAGTCATGCAAAAATTTACGCATTTTATGAAGAGTAGAAAAGGATTATTGCTGTTGGCCGTCGTTTTATTCGGTGGTCTGTTCTTTGCTTTCAGAACCTCCGGGATCGGATCAAAAGACATACTGGTTACCCAGAAACAACGTTTACTCGCTGCTGTGGGTACCATTCTGGAGCAGCAGCATTATAGTCCCAAAAATATCAACGACGATTTCTCCCGCCAGGTATTTAAGAAATACCTCGAAGACCTGGACGGCGATAAATCGCATTTCCTGCAGTCGGACATAACCGCCCTCAAAAAATATGAAACCACGATCGATGATGAGATTCATGAAACCACCCCCATCCAGTTTGCACCGGCGGTGAGTGCTTTGTATGACCAGCGCATCAAAGACGTGATCGGGATCTACCGTTCTGTTCTCAGCAAACCCTTCGACTTTTCCAAAGATGAGACCGTGGAAATGGATGGCGATAAGCTGTCTTATATGAAAGATGAGGCAGAGCGGGCGGAGCGCTGGCGCAAGAAACTGAAATATTATACACTGGAGCGGTATGCTGACCTGTTAGAGCAGCGCGAGAAGAATAAGGGCCAGAAAGACTTTGTAGTAAAACAGGATTCTACCCTGGAGCGCGAAGCGCGTGAGCGTGTGCTGAAGATCATGAACGAAACCTATGAGCGTATCCAGAAAACATTTAAGGAAGAAGAACGCTTCAATTCATTCATTAACGTGATCACCAACCAGATGGACCCGCACAGCGATTATTTTCCGCCGGTGGAGAAAAGATCCTTTGATGAGAAGATGAGCGGTAAATTCTATGGTATTGGTGCCACCCTGCAGAAAGATGATTATGGTATCAAAATAGCCAGTATTGTTACCGGTGGCGCCGCCTGGAAATCGGGCGAAGTGGTGGTAAACGATGTGATCACCAAAGTAGCACAGGGCAAGGAAGAGCCGGTGGATGTGACCGGTTTTGAAACCACCGATGCCGTAAAACTGATCCGCGGTAACAAGGGAACAGAAGTAAGGCTGACCATCAAAAAACAGGACGGCTCTTACAAACAGGTGAGCATGATCCGCGAAGAAGTGGTGCAGGATGAAGGGTATGCCCGCAGTGCGGTGATACAGAACGGCAACGATAAGATCGGTTATATTTACCTGCCTGATTTTTATTCTGATTTTGAAGATGTGAACGGCCACCATTGTTCAGATGATGTGGCCCAGGAAGTGATCAAGTTGAAAGCGGAAAATGTAAAAGGTATTGTAATCGATGTACGTAATAATGGTGGAGGTTCTTTATACGAAGTGGTGAAAATGGTAGGACTGTTCATCAAAAGCGGTCCGGTGGTGCAGGTAAAAGAAAGAAGCGGCCGTGTGGATCAGAACACCTGGCGCGATAACGATGAGTCTATCCTGTATGATGGTCCGCTGGCAGTAATGGTGAACGAGTTCAGCGCCTCGGCCAGTGAAATCTTTGCCGGTGCTATCCAGGATTACAAGAGAGGAATCATTATCGGAAGTTCATCTACCTACGGAAAAGGAACTGTACAACGCCAGGTACCCTTTGGCAACCGTAACGACCTGTACAGCGGTCGTACCGATATGGGAGCCATGACACTTACTTTCCAGAAATTTTACCGTGTAAATGGCGGTTCCACCCAGTTAAAAGGTATTACACCAGATGTGGTGTTGCCGGATGCATTGGAGTATTACAAGGGTCGTGAAAAAGATAATCCGGGTGCATTGCCTTACGATGAGATCCCTAAAATGAATTACCAGACATGGAACAATAGCTTTGGACTGGATAACCTGGTGAAAAAAGAGAACGAAAAGATCCAGAGCGATGCTTCTTATAATCTCCTGAAAAGTAACCTGCAATGGCTGGCTAAAAATGCAGAAATGCCTGTAGACCTGCAATTGCAGAAATACAAAGCACGCCAGAAGCAGATCATTGCTACTGTTAACCAGAACAATACTTTGCTGAAGGCCAAAGAAGAACTGAAGGTATCTGCACTGGTGGCGGATAATGATAAGTTTTATAAAAATCCGGACCCTTCCAAGGGCGAACGTTACCAGGCATGGCTGAAGTTTCTGAAAACGGATATGCACATTGATGAAACCGTTAAAATGGTAGGCCAGATGGTGCACACACAGGTGCAAACCGTGGCAAAGTAATCACTTAGCTTATATTCTGTATTTTGCGAGTTCAAACGATGGATGCACATGGAACCTGAGAAGAAGTGGTACGCTTTATATACCAAACCCCGTTGGGAGAAAAAGATAGATACTGCATTGATCAGAAAAGGGATCGAAAGCTGGTGCCCCCTGCAAAGGGTGGAGCGTCAGTGGAGCGATCGGAAAAAAATCATTGAGGATCCGTTATTCAAATCCTATGTGTTTGTGCGGATCGATGATACCGAGCGTTCCAAAGTACTGATGACAGATGGGGTGCTCAATTTTGTACACTACCTGCGCAAACCTGCCGTCATCAAAAATGAAGAAGTAGCTCTCATTAAAAAATACCTGGCCGAAAAAGATGCCAGCATTTCCATTCTCTCCGAAGAAGGATTTAAGGAACAGATGCAGGTAACCGTTAACCACGGCGTATTCATGGGCAACGAAGGAACCGTTTTACGCGGCGGTAAGAAAAAAGTATATGTAAAACTCGAAAGCCTGGGACAGGTAATGGTAGTGGAGTTCCCCGCAGAATTTTTATCACCGATTTAGTGAGTGGTCAGTTGTGAGTAGTGAGTGTGGAATCTTTTTTACTTACTACTCACTAATCACGAGTTCTGTGAATGGGCAATGGTCAATGGTGAATAAGAAAAGCTGTTGACTCACTACTGACCACTCACCACTCACATCTTTCATGAATGGGTAATCGTCAATGATGAGTGGATAAGCAACTGTTTGCCCATTGCCCATTGACCATTCACAATTCCCAATTCACCACTTCGTTCGCCCATTCCTTTCTGTACGGGGTACTGATGCGGATATAATTATCTGTATATCCTTCCATCATGCCGTTTTTCTCAAAAGCTTCAAACAAAACTTTGCGGGTTTGGCCGGTAAACTGGTTGGTGAAGTATTGCATCTTCATGTAGGAAAGATTGCGCAGGGTTTTGTTGCGTTCATTGCGCACAGCAACGGGTACCACAGGTTTTATTTCCAGGGCTTTGGTATGATCTCTTTCTGAGTAGGTAAATACGTGCAGGTAAGAGACGTCGAGAGAATGTAAAAAATCGAATGTTTCGGTAAAATGCTGATCCGTTTCGCCGGGAAAACCTACGATCACATCCACCCCGATGGCGCAATGCGGCATCAGGGTTTTGATGAGGGCCACTCTTTCGGCATACAGTTCCCTTTTATAACGCCTCCTCATCAGCTTCAAGATCTCATTGCTGCCGCTTTGCAGGGGGATATGAAAATGCGGCATAAACTTATCGCTGTTGGCCACATATTCGATGATCTCATTGGTAAGCAGGTTGGGTTCGATGGAGGAAATACGGTAACGCTCAATTCCCTTTACCTGATCCAGCGCTTTTACGAGGTCGAAGAAGTTTTCATCATATTTATTCTCGCCATCCGGTCCTTTCCCGAAATCGCCCAGGTTTACGCCGGTGAGTACGATCTCTTTTACCCCATCGGCTGCCAGTTTTTCGGCATGCCCCACTACATTAGCCACATTATCGCTCCGGCTTTTGCCCCGGGCCATGGGGATGGTGCAGAAAGAACAGTTATAATCACAACCATCCTGCACTTTTAAAAAGGTACGGGTACGGTCGTTTTGAGAGAAAGAGGCATTGAATCCACTCACTTCTTCAATATCGCAGCTGCAGATGCGGGCAGCATCGCCCTTGGCCAGTTCGCCGATATGGCGGGCAATATTGAATTTTTCGGCGGCACCCAGCACCAGGTCAACCCCGGGTATGGAAGCGATTTCTTTGGGCTTGAGCTGGGCATAACAACCGGTGATCACCACAAAACTTTCCGGTGTTTTCCGCTGGATCCGGCGAACCAGCTGCCGGCATTCCTTATCCGCATTATCCGTTACCGAGCAGGTATTGATCACATATACGTCGGCCTGGTCGTCAAAATCACGTTTTTCAAAACCTTCGCTCTCCAGCATACGGGAGAGGGTAGAAGTTTCCGAAAAGTTGAGTTTACAACCCAGGGTATGAAAGGCTACGGTTCGCTTTTTTTCCATAGAAGGGGCAAAGATAAGGAAGTTAGGAGTTTGGGGTTTGGAGTTTGGAGTTCAGCACATCGAACCCCAAACTCCAAACCTTCCCATAACGTTTTCTTAAAATAAATCAAACCCCCATATCCATTTCCCGATTTACGATATAAAAGTTATGTTTGCCAGTCTTAAAAAACCAAAACCAATGCAGTTTAAGAAGATCAACAACCTTGTTGGATGGGTAGTGGCCCTGATCGCTTGTACCGTTTACATTATGACCACCGAAGCCGGAGGAAGTTTCTGGGATTGTGGTGAGTTTGTAAGCTCCTGTTTTAAATTACAGATCCCGCACCCTCCGGGAGCCCCGCTGTTTGTGATGCTGGGCCGGATCTTCATTGTTCTGTTTGGTGATAACCCGCTGACTGCTGCCAAAGCCGTGAATATCATGAGCGCCCTGGCCAGTGGTTTTACCATCCTGTTCCTGTTCTGGACCATCACCCACTTTGCCAGACGCATCGTAAATGTTTCCACCAGCGATACCCTTACCATGTCACAAGCCTGGTCTATCATGGGTGCCGGTGTGGTAGGTGCCCTTGCCTATACTTTCAGTGATTCTTTCTGGTATAGCGCTGTTGAAGGTGAAGTATATGCCATGTCCTCTTTCTTTACCGCCATCGTATTCTGGGCCATCCTGAAATGGGAGAACCATGCCGATGAACCCGGTGCAGACCGCTGGATCGTGTTTATCTTTTTCCTGATGGGATTGTCAATCGGTGTTCACTTGCTGAACCTCTTAACCATTCCCGCCATTGTCATGGTGTATTATTTCCGCAGAAGAGACACTTTTAAATATGATATTCTCCGCAAATGGTTCCTACGTTTGGTAGCCATTGGTGGCGTACTGGCGGTGATTGGTGCGTTGATCAGTGCCTCTGCAGAGTCTACCGACAATGTACCCATGGATGGTACCATGGCTGGCCTGATGATTGTAGCGGTGATCGCTGCCATTGGTCTGCTGTTCCTGGTAGAGAAACAGGGCAAGGATAAAAAAGCCTATTACGGTGGGGTCTATATCTTTTTCGCCATTGGTTGTATTATTACCGGTGTGGTTCAGGTAGGCGTGATCCAGTATTCTGTAAAACTCGCCGGTACCTTCGATCGTTATTTTGTAAATAGTTTCGGACTGCCTTTCTTCTCCGGCTTCACCTTCTTTTTTGTTCTGGTGGCCGGTCTGATCTGGTACGGATTAAAACTGGCGGATAAAAAAGCCTGGGCTTACCTGCGCCTTGCTATCTGGTGTTTTGCTTTTATGCTGGTAGGGTACAGTACCTATGTTACCACCATGATCCGCAGTAATGCCAATCCTTCTGTGGATATGTACAATGTAGATAATCCTAACAGTCTCGTGGGCTATTTAGGTCGTGATCAATATGGTGATTTTCCTTTGTTGTACGGACAGAAATTTACTGCAGACCCGGTTGACCTCAAGAATACCGGTATGCGTTACCAGAAATCGCATGATAAATATATTGAGCTGGGTCAGGATCGTAAATATGTATATGCGTCGGAAGACAAAATGGTATTCCCCCGTGTTTGGGATCCGAGCAACGACCAGAACCATGCTGATTACTATGCGTATTATTTAGGGATCAATAAAACCCGAGAAGGAAAATATGAGCGGGCACCTACACAGGCCGATAATGTGAAGTTTTTTGTAGGCTACCAGACATACTGGATGTATTTCCGCTATTTCATGTGGAATTTCTCAGGTAAGCAAAATGATAACCAGGGACTCTTTGCCGGCAACGTGCGTGATGGTAACTGGATCACCGGAATTTCTTTTATAGATAATATGCTGTATGGCGACCAGAGTACTATGCCTGACAGCCTGAAAAATAATAAAGCCAATAACAAATTATTCCTGCTTCCTTTTATCCTTGGATTGATTGGTTTGTTTTATCAGTTCAAGAAAAGGGGCGACGATGGAACCATCAACCTGTTATTGTTCTTCTTTACCGGTATGGCCATTGTGCTGTACCTGAACCAGGCCGGTTACCAGCCGCGTGAGCGTGATTATGCGTATGTAGGAAGTTTCTACGCGTTTGCCGTGTGGATTGGTTTAGGCGTATTAAAAGTGCGCGATTGGTTGAGTAAAGCTCTTTCGCAGGCTGCCGCAGCTTCTGTGGCTACGGCTATCTGTTTGCTGGCAGTACCGGTATTGATGGCGCAGCAGGAGTGGGACGACCATGACCGCAGTAAAAAAGAATTACCACGCGATCTCGCCAAAGATTACCTCGAAAGTTGTGCTCCTAACGCCATCCTGTTCACCTACGGTGATAATGATACCTATCCTCTGTGGTATGCCCAGGAAGTAGAAGGGATCCGCAGAGATGTGCGTGTGATCAACTTCAGTTTATTGGGTATTGACTGGTACATTAACCAGCTCCGTTACAAAGTAAACGAGAGCGATCCGATAGATGTGATCTGGACACCTGAACAGATTGAAGGTGGCAAACGGGATTATATTTTATATCGCCCGCAACCAGGTATACCGGAAAACGCTTACTACGACCTGTATGATATGATGAAGAATTATGTAGGAAGTGACGAACCCGCCAAAATGGACGACAGAGGTAATGGAGAAGCTCTGAATACTTATCCCGTTAAAAAACTATCGGTGCCTGTTGATAAAGCATTGGTATTGAAAAACGGAACCGTGAATGCAACAGACAGTGTGGTAAGTGAACTCCGTTTTGAAATTCCCAAAGGCGCTTTGGTGAAGAACGACCTGGCATTGCTGAATATCATCGCCGCTAATAAATGGCAGCGTCCGATTTATTTTACCAGTCCTTCAGCAGATCTGGGTTTTGACCAGTATATCCGCAGAGATGGTTTGTCTTTCCGCCTGGTTCCGGTAGAGAACAGTCGCGTAAATACAGACTGGATGCTGGACAAAGCCATGAATAAATTCGCGTTTGGTAGTGCCAATATAAAAGGGGTGTACTTTGATGAAGAGAACCGCCGCCACCTGAACTCTATCCGTACCGCTTATACAGAACTGGCCATGGACCTGGCTGCCAAGAACCGCAAAGAAGAAGCCCGCAAAGTATTGGAGAAAGCAGATACAATGCTGGAGAGAGCCGGAAATTTTGATTATGGTATGACCAGTCGCGGTAACCAGCACAATCGTAACTCACTCCTGTTCCTGCAGGCCTGTTATATGGCAGAGGATACTACACTGGCCAATAAGGTTGCGGCTTCTGTAAAGAAAGACCTGCAACAGCAGGTGCGTTACTATAATTCGCTGGGTACAAAAAGTGCCGAAAATATGGCAGATGAGAAGCGAATGGCAGAAAACTACCTGCAGGGCCTTGACCAGCTACAGAGTGTGTACAATCCAAGGATCCAGATCCCTGGTAAAATGATGGCACCCAGAGATTCTGCTGCCAAAGACACTACCCGGAAATAGGTTCTATCAGATAGATTGCAAACAGCCCGGCATGTCCGGGCTGTTTTGGTTAAAGGATTCACCTGAAGCTGCCCGGTGGGGTATTTATTTCTCATTCCGCAAACCAATACCCGGCATCTTCGTTAATATTGTAGTACTCATCTTTTGTCGTTTACAGCTATGCGCGGACACCGTTTTGTACATTTTAACCCTCATGAAAATGATAAGAGCCGGTTTGAACAACTGCTCGATCTTTTTATGCAGTTACTGTCTTATACCAATGGCGACGCCTCAGAAGCATTGGACTGGCTGAACCAGCTGGACCGGAAATACCAGCTCACCAACGATGAATATGGCATGGGCGATTTTATTGACGACCTGAAACAGAACGGTTACCTGCAGGAGAACCCGCAGGATGGCAGTTTCAAGATCACCGGTAAATCGGAACAGACCATCCGCAAAAAAAGTCTGGAAGAGATCTTTGGAAAGCTGAAGAAAACCAAACAGGGCAATCACCAGACCTTCAAACCCGGCCAGGGCGATGAACAGAACCCGGACACCCGCCCCTTTCAGTTTGGCGATATGCTGGAGCAAATCGATTTTACGGAAAGCATCCGCAATGCACAAATCAATCACGGGATCGATAGTTTTTCGATGCGGGAAGATGACCTGCAGATCAGGGAGAGTGATTTTAAAACACAGACTTCTACCGTATTGATGATCGATATTTCGCATTCGATGATATTGTACGGGGAAGACCGGATTACCCCCGCCAAAAAAGTGGCGATGGCTTTGAGTGAACTCATCACCACCAAATACCCCAAAGATACTTTGGATATTGTGGTATTCGGTAACGATGCCTGGAGTATTGAGATCAAAGACCTGCCTTACCTGCAGGTGGGGCCATACCATACCAATACCGTTGCCGGATTGGAACTGGCGATGGATCTGTTGCGCAGAAGAAAGAATCCCAACAAACAGATCTTTATGATCACCGATGGTAAACCCACCTGTTTAAAAATCGGTGGCCGGTATTACAAAAACAGTTTCGGACTGGATAGAAAAGTGGTGAACCGTTGTATCAACCTGGCGGCGCAGTGTAAAAAACTGAAGATCCCGATCACCACTTTCATGATCGCATCCGATCCTTACCTGCAGAAATTTGTACAGGAATTTACAGAAACCAATAACGGAAAAGCTTTTTTCGCATCGCTGGATAAACTGGGTGCGTTTATATTTAAGGATTTTGAGAGCGGGAAGAGGAAGACGGTGTATTAGGAAGTTAAAAGTCAAAAGTTAATAGTTAAAAGTATAACACTCGCGACTGACGACTCACGATTCACGTCTAACGATTCACGCCTCATAGAAACAGAACTATGGATATCAAAAAAATAAAAACCCTCGGCCAGTTACAGAAAAGTAAGTACCAGCCGAGGTCGGTGAAAGAAGAGATCAGGGATAACCTGGTAAAGAGCATCCGTAACAGGGAAAATCCTTTTGAAGGGATCATGGGGTATGAGGATACGGTGATACCGGATACAGAGCGGGCATTGCTGAGCCGGCATAATATCCTGTTCTTAGGATTACGTGGACAGGCCAAGACCCGGATGGCGCGCCAGATGGTAGACCTGCTGGACGAGTATATACCGATTGTAGCAGGTAGTGAGGTGAACGATGATCCGCTGCAGCCCATGAGCAAATTTGCGAAAGACCTGATTGCGGAACATGGTGATGATACACCGGTACAATGGATCCACAGAAGCGAACGCTATGGCGAAAAACTGGCTACGCCGGATGTAAGTGTGGCAGACCTGATTGGTGATATCGATCCCATCAAAGCCGCTAATTTAAAACTGAGTTTTGCGGATGAGAAAGTGATCCATTACGGTATCATCCCCCGCAGTAACCGCGGTATTTTCGTGATCAATGAGTTGCCCGATCTGCAGGCGCGGATCCAGGTGGCATTATTTAATATTCTGCAGGAAGGAGATATCCAGATCCGCGGATTTAAACTGCGTATGCCGCTGGATATTTTATTCGTGTTTACTGCCAACCCGGAAGATTATACCAACCGCGGCAGTATTGTAACACCGCTGAAAGACCGGATCGAAAGCCAGATCCTCACACACTATCCCAAAGACATAGAAACCGCGCTTGCCATTACAGAACAGGAAGCGAATATCCTGGGCGTACAGAAAGACAGGGTGGTGGTCAGCGACCTGATTAAACGTTTGATAGAACAGGTGGCATTTGAAGCAAGGTCGAATGAATATGTAGATAAGAAAAGTGGTGTAAGTGCCCGTTTAACCATTGCGGCCTATGAAAATGCGGTGAGTAGTGCCGAGCGGAGGGCCATCATACATGGAGAAGATAAAACACAGGTATGGATCAGTGATCTTTCCGGGATCATTCCTTCCATTACCGGTAAGATTGAACTGGTGTATGAGGGAGAGCAGGAAGGTCCTTACCAGGTTGCCGTTAACCTACTGGATAAATCCATCCGTACACAGTTTGTACAATATTTTCCGAATCCCGAACAGGCAAAAAAGAAACGGATTACAGGTAAGAAATCTGTGGAAGAAAAAGAACCCGAGAGCCCTTACAAAGCCATTACCCGCTGGTTTGATGCAGGCAACCACCTGGATCTGCTGCTGGATATGAAAGATGAAGACAAGATCGCTCATCTCTATAAAGTGGACGGACTGTTTGGCTTTGTCAAAAAACATTTCCCGCACGCCAACGAAAAAGAAAATGCGCTGCTGATGGAGTTTGTATTACACGGCCTTGCTGCTTATTCCATGATCAGCAAAAAAGTGATCGATGGGAAAATCGAATTCAAGGACCTGATGGGCAGTATGATGAACCTGGGCAGTTTTAACCTGGATGAAGAAGGAGATGAGTTTGATGAGGGGGATTATAGGTGAGGAACAGATGAACAGAAGAACAGATGAACGGAGTTCCCCAAACATAGAACCTAAAACCAAGAACAGAGAATATCGAACACCGAATCCCGCCGCGCGGGAAATATCGAATGTCGAAGGGAACTCTAGCGTAGCTATTTTCCGATCATCTGTTCGTCTGTTCCTTGCGCTTCTGTTCATCTGTTCTCTACCGTTCCCTAGAACTTAATCCCTACCGATCCTCCGCCATAAAACGGGATGGTGCCCGCGGCTGTAAAGAGCGGGGATATGAATGCCCGGAAGCTTAGATTTTTTTTCTGAGGCACATAACGGTAACCGAAATTGATAAAACCTGCGGTGGTGGTTCCGGGATTATCGAAATAGGTATTTCCTACCGACGAAGACGCAATGGTAACACCTGCCCCCAGTTCTGCAAAATGATCTCCCGATCCTGTCAGGTAATTCAATCCCAGTGGAATGGTGAATACACCTTTCTTCAAAAAACCATACCCGCCCACACCGGCACGGATACCCAGTCCCTGCTCACCCTGGAAACGCTGGTCGTAGTTAATGCTTAGAATACCCGGACCGCCGGCTTCAACAAATAAAGTCTGGTGGGCTCCCTTTGAGCCGAAGGGGCCGCTTTTTTGCGCAAAACCGGCAAGGCAGAAGAGACAGGCTACTACTACACAGGTGTATTTCAGGGTCATAGAGTACAGTTTTTGACTTAATACGCTATAACGCCAAAACAGATAGGGATATTTTGTTATGGATGTGTATCACAGAAAAAAGGGCAGTAGCCCATGGTTCACTGATTTAAGGAGCAATATCTTGCTCCGGGCTGATCTTACTACTATAAGGGGAAACCGCTGTAAATGAAAGGTTTAGATTAGTTCTTTCAGTTTCTCCACTACCAGGTCTATCTCTTCTTTGGTATTGTGTTTACTGAAAGAGAAACGAACGGTTACCTGGTTGGGATTATTATTGATGGCACGGATCACATGCGAACCCTGATCGGCACCGCTGGTGCAGGCACTGCCGCCGCTGGCGCAGATCTGGTTGATATCGAGGTTGAACAGGATCATTTCACTTTTTTCGGTCTTGGGGAAACTTACGCTCAATACCGCATACAGGCTTCTGCCCAAAGGATCGCCATTAAAAGATACACCTTTGATATTTTTCTTCAGACGCTCCATCATATAGAGTTTCAATCCTTTCACATAGGTGCTTTCTGCTTCGTACTGTTCTGTGGCCAGTTGCAGAGCTTTGGCAAAACCTACAATACCGTACAGGTTCTCGGTTCCGGCACGCATATTTCTTTCCTGGCTGCCTCCATGTACAAAGGGTTTGATCTTTACATTCTCATTGATGTAGAGCAAACCCACGCCTTTGGGGCCATGAAATTTATGCCCGGCACCGGTTATGAAGTGAACGGGTGTATTACGCAGATCAAAAGGGAAATGTCCTACTGTCTGAACGGTATCGCTATGGAAAATGGCATTGTACAGTTTGCATAATTCGCCCACGGCATGGATGTCGAGCATATTGCCGATCTCGTTATTGGCATGCATCAGGCTTACCAGGCATTTCTCTTCGCTTTCGGCCAGTAATTTTTCCAGGTCCTCCAGATCAATATGACCATTGGGCAATAGTTTTACATAACTCAGCGAAGCTTCACCATTGTGGTACAGGTATTCAACGGTGTGGGTAGTGGCATGGTGCTCAATCACAGAGGAAATAATGTGTTTGCATCCCAGATCGCGCACGGCAGCGGTGATGGCTGTATTACTGCTCTCGGTACCGCCACTGGTAAAGAAAATCTCGGCAGGATGCGCATTCAGGATCTTGGCCACACTTTTACGTGCATTCTCGATCGCCATTCTCGACTCGCGTCCATAACTGTAAATAGAAGAAGGATTGCCAAAATGGGTGGTCAGATAAGGTATCATCGCTTCCAGCACCTGGGGATCCAATGAAGTGGTAGCGGCATTGTCGAGATAGATTCTTTCGCTCATGAAAGCAAAATTACTAAAATCATAGCAATTCCTGTTTCCCCTCAACTCCAGCCCCCCAACCCAACAGTTACTAACCAGCAACCTGTAATCTGTAACCTGTAACCAGTATCCTCCTACATCGCCTCCCTGATATCCTGCATCAGTTTCTGTGCAATATTAGCTGCGGTGGTCTCAAAATTACTTTCGGCATAGATCCGGATGATCGGTTCGGTATTACTGGTGCGGAGATGCACCCAGTCGTTCTCGAATTCGATCTTTAAACCGTCTTCTGTATTGATGGGGTATTTCTTGTATTTCTTTTTGATATGATCGAAGATCTTTTTCAGGTCAAAACCCGCAGTCAGTTCGATCTTGTTTTTGCTCATGAAGTAATCCGGGTAGGTATTCCGCAGTTGACGAACGGATTTTTTCTGTTTGGCCAGATGGGTAAGGAACAGTGCGATACCGATAAGGGCATCTCTTCCGTAATGCAGGTCCGGTACAATAATGCCCCCATTACCTTCACCACCAATCACGGCATTCACTGCTTTCATCTTGTTTACCACATTCACTTCGCCTACGGCACTTGGTGTGTATTCACCACCATGTTTTATGGTTACATCTTTTAAGGCACGGGTAGAAGACATATTACTGACCGTATTGCCCTTGCGCTGCGACAGGATATAATCTGCCACGGCTACCAATGTATATTCTTCGCCAAACAGGGTCCCATCTTCACAAACAAAACAAAGCCTGTCTACATCCGGATCAACGGCAATACCCATGCTGGCATTCTGTTTCTTTACCTCGTTGCATAACTGCAGCAGATTCTCGGGCAGGGGTTCGGGGTTATGGGCAAATTTGCCGTTTACCTCTTCATTCAGTACGGTAAAATCTTTCACGCCCAACGCTTTCAGCAATTGTGGTACTGCAATGGCACCGGTACTGTTGATCGCGTCTATCACGATATTGAATTTGGCTTTTTTGATGGCGGCCACATCTACCAGCGGGTAATTAACAACTGCGTCAATATGCTGCTGTAATAACTGGTCATTCGTGGTATAGCTACCCAACTGATCCACCCCGGCAAATACAAAATCTTCCTTGGCGGCAATCTCCAGTACTCTGGCACCTACTTCGCCACTGATAAATTCGCCTTTATGGTTCAGGAGTTTTAACGCATTCCATTCTTTGGGGTTATGGCTGGCCGTTAAAATAATGCCACCGGCCGCTTTTTCAAATACCACCGCCATTTCTACGGTAGGGGTAGTGCTCAGGCCCAGGTCTACCACGTCCAGTCCCAGCGCATTCAGGGTACTTACTACCAGACGTTGCACCAGTTCCCCGCTGATCCTGCCATCGCGGCCGATAATGATCTTTTTGTTGGCAGATTCGCCGGCCAGCCAGGTGCCGAAGGCGGCGGTGAAACGGACCACATCCAGCGGACTGAGTGTATCGCCGGGTTTACCACCAATGGTTCCGCGGATGCCTGAAATGCTCTTGATCAATGCCATGGAAAGGAATTTAGGGATGCAAACATAATAGAAATTTTTTGTTTGCCCCGCTGGCGTAGTTTTGCAGGATAATGAGGACTTATGCCGGATAAAGCGTGGTACAAAGATTGGTTTAACTCGGATTATTATCATTTGCTATACCAGCACAGGGATGAGGAAGAGGCTTTGCAGTTTATCCGGAACCTGATCGGTTATCTGCAGCCCCAAAAGGGTTGTACGATGGTGGATATTGCCTGTGGTAAGGGAAGGCATAGCAAGGCGCTGGCCGATATGGGTTTTGATGTAACGGGGATCGATCTTTCTGTGGCTTCTATTGAAGAGGCAAAAAAGGAAGAGAATGAACAGCTGCATTTTTTTCAGCATGATATGCGCCTGCCTTTCTGGATCAATTATTTTGATTACGCCTTCAATTTCTTCACCAGTTTTGGGTATTTCAGAACCCGCCGCGAGCACGATAATGCCATCCGCACCATTGCCCAGAGTCTGAAGCAGAATGGGATCTTTGTGATCGATTACCTGAATGTGCATTATTCGGAAGACAGGCTCGAAAAATTATTTACAACCACCCTTGATGGGGTCACTTTTCATATTACCAAGTGGCATGATGAGGAACATTTCTTCAAACAGATCCAGGTAACCGATGCCACCAATGCGGCTCCCAAACACCTCTACACAGAACGGGTAGCCAAATTTTCTCTCGGCGATTTTACGGATATGTTGTCTTACCAGGGAATGCAAGTGCAGGAAGTATTCGGCGATTACCAGTTGGGGAGATATGATATCCGTAAATCACCCCGAATGATCATTGTGGCAAAGAAGAACTGAAGGAACTGATGGGAGGGGTACAGGTCAGGCGACCAACAACAGCCACAAAAAACATTCACTCCTTCACTCACCCACTCATTCACTCATTAGATTTATCTTTACCCCATGTGCACCCCCATCCTCCTTTCTGGTTTTTTTGAAAATATCTGGGAATGGCTGCGTTATGCCGATACCCAGCTGTTTCTGAAGATCAATACAGAGTGGACAAATCCCCTGCTCGACAGTATCTACCCCTGGTACCGCGAAGCCAATGCCTGGGTGCCTTTATACCTGTTCCTGATTGTTTTTGCTATCATGAATTTTAAAGGAAAAGCCCTTCCCTGGATCCTGTTTGCGGTGCTAACGGCCACCTTAACGGATCAGCTCAGCAGCAGCTTTATCAAGAACCTGGTAGAAAGACCAAGACCCTGCCGGGAAGAACTGTTGATGGGGCAGGTACGCCTGATCCTGAACAACTGTTCCGGTGGCTATAGTTTTCCTTCTTCGCATGCCACCAACCATTTTGGTTTTGCCATGTTCCTGTTTCTGACCCTTCGGCCGATCATGAAAAAATGGGGTTATGTATTTTTTATCTGGGCCGCTACCATTGCCTACGGACAGGTATATGTAGGCGTACATTATCCATTGGATATCCTGGCGGGTACCTTGCTGGGTTGTTTGATCGGTTATCTCACGGGCACTTATTTCAACAAAAGAATCGGATTGCCGCAGGCAGCATGATAGCAGATGCTTCCCCGATGCCGCGGGGAGCAATATGAAAATCAATACTTTTACACATCAACTTCCGCTCATGATTTCCACCCGTACTTTCCGGATCGTTATTGGACTATGCGCACTGGTTTACCTGCTGGGTATTTTCCTGATCCCGCTCATGGATATTGATGCTTCGCAATACGCTTCTATCAGCAGAGAGATGCTGGAGAACAACAGTTTTCTGCAGGTCTTTGATCTTGGATACGATTACCTCGATAAACCTCCTTTGTTATTCTGGTTATCTGCTTTAAGTATGAAGATCCTGGGGGTGCACGATTGGTCATACCGGCTGCCTTCTTTCTTTTTTGCCTTACTAGCCGTGTACGCTACCTATCGGCTGGCGCTGATCTATTACCGGAAAGAGATTGCACAGCTGAGCGCCATGGTACTGGCTGCCTCACAGGCGCTGATCCTGATCACACACGATGTGCGCACCGATACCATGCTGATGGGATGGGTGGCGCTGAGCCTCTGGCAAATGGCGGCCTGGTATGAAACCGGTAAATGGAAAAATTTTCTGCTCGCTTTTGTAGCTATTGGTTGTGGAATGATGACAAAAGGTCCGATCGCTTTGATGGTGCCTGCTTTTGCGTTTGTACCCCATGTACTCTTGCGTCGCGACTGGAAACAGCTCTTCCGCTGGGAATACCTGTTGGGCATATTGATTATAGCTGTGATGCTGGTGCCGATGAGTATCGGATTGTATAGGCAGTTCGATTTGCATCCGGGTAAAATGATCAATGGGGTGCCGATTCAGTCGGGACTGCGTTTTTATTACTGGACACAAAGTTTTGGTAGGTATACCGGTGAGAATGTATTCAACGAAATGAATCATTTCACTTTTCTGCTCGAGAATATGCTCTGGAGTTTTTTACCCTGGATCCTGTTTTTCCTGCTTGGGTTGATATTTGCTGTAAAGGAGTTGGTCCGGAAAAAATTTCATCTCACCGGTAAGGAAGAATGGGTGAGTGCCGGTGGGTTTATCGTAACTTACTGCATCCTTGCCCGCAGCCAGGCGCAATTACCCCATTACATTTTTGTAGTATTTCCTTTAGCCGCCATAGTTACAGGAAAGTTCCTATTTCAGTTATTGTTTACGGAAGAATTGATAAAATGGAGAAAGCCCCTGTTGGTGCTGCATGTTTGTATTTTTACCTTATTGTGGGCAGCAGCGGTGGTTTTACTGGTATGGCCTTTCCAGGTGCCTGTATGGGTAGCGGTACTGGCTGGTCTGGGGTTGGTGGGATTGTTTGTGATCCTGTTTTCCAAAAAATTAGCATTGCCTGCACTGCTTTGTGTGGCATTATATACAGTGCTGGGAGTGAACAGTTTTCTCAGCACGGCTTTTTATCCCAATGTATTACGCTATCAGTTAGGAAATGATGCGGCCGCTTTTATCCGATCCCAGAATCTCCCCAAAGAGAAGATTGCTTTATATGGCATCCATGAAGGAAGGGCTCTTCATTTTTATGCCCAACGCATTTTTCCCACCCGGGTATCGCCCAATGATTTCCGGCAGGATGAAATGGTGATTACCGTAAAGGATAGCCTGCCTGTTTTTACCCAACGTTTCCCGGGTGCAAAAGTATTGCACGAGGGAAGCCATTTTGGGGTAACCGCTTTATCATTACCCTTCCTCAATCCCGCCACCCGCGAGCAGGAAGTGCCCAAATATGTGCTGATTGCATTGGGAAACAGGCCTTAAATGGTGATTTGTCAGGTATTGTTTAGTTTTGGGTAAGTTCCATTATGACAGAAGTAATTATTTTATTGATATTGATCGTGATCAACGGCCTGTTTTCGATGGCCGAGATCGCATTGGTTTCGGCACGTAAGGCAAGACTGGAGGCACAGGCCCTGAAAGGGGATACCGATGCCAAAAAAGCCCTGCAACTGGCCAATCATCCCGAAACTTTTTTGTCTACGGTGCAGATCGGCATTACGCTGATCGGTGTATTAACCGGTATCTATTCCGGGGATAGTTTTAAACTCCCCCTGCAGCAATGGCTGATGAAATTTGATTGGCTGGCGCCATATAGCAGCACCATCGCTACTACTTTTATCGTGATCATTCTTACCTATCTCTCGCTGGTATTGGGAGAGTTGGTGCCCAAACGCCTCGGACTGAGTAATCCGGAAAAGATCGCCAAATCGGTGGCGGCCCCTATGCGCATTGTAACCTGGATCATGTACCCGTTTATCTGGTTACTGGGAATCTCAGCCAACAGCATTATCCGTTTATTCAATATCAAAGGCAACGATAACCAGGTAACCGAAGAAGAGATCAAAGCCATTATCAGCGAAGGAACAGAACATGGAGCCATTGAAGAAGCGGAACAGGATATTATTGAGCGGGTATTCCATCTCAGCGACCGTAACATCACTTCTTTGATGACACACCGCAGCGAGATCACCTGGATCGATGGTAAAAAAACGATTGGTGAAGTAAAAGCTTCAATGGAAGAAGTGATCCATTCCATCTACCCGGTTTGTGAAGAGGATATCGACCATATCAAAGGAGTAGTCAGCATCAAAGACCTCTTTGCCGCTGATGCTGCTGCCACGGTATTTTCGATTATGGGAGAAGCGATGTATGTTCCGGAAAATAATACGGCCTACCAGGTACTCGAAAAATTCAAGCAGACCAAGATCCACCACTGTTTTATCGTGGATGAATACGGCAGTGTGCAGGGACTCATGACACTCAACGATATCCTCGAAGCCATTGTAGGCGATATTCCGCAGGAAGAAGATGAAGAACACGAGATCATCGAAAGAGCAGATGGTTCCTTCCTGATCGATGCCCAGATCCCTTTCTACGATTTTCTCTCCCATTTTGACAAAACAGAATGGATGCTGGAAGGCGATCAGGACTTTGACACACTCGGCGGTTTTATCATCCACGAACTCGAAAAAATCCCTACCACCGGCGAAACCATGGAATGGAAAAATTTCACTTTCGAAATTGTGGATATGGATAATCACAGGATCGATAAGATATTGGTGACGGTGACTGAGTAGGAACAGATGAACAGATGAGCAAGGAACGGATGAACAGATGATCGGATCTGTAGAGCTTAATGGGTGGGTTTATATCAATACCCTCTGTGAAACTCTGAATCTCTGTTCCTCTGTGTTGAAAATAGTCATCTTGAATATCACTCAAAATCATCCCTATTCGTTTGCAACACAGAGACACGGAGTGACAGAGTAGCACAGAGATTGGTGCAGGTATATAGTAAGCAACTTTCAACTACCAGGAGTGATAGTAATTCTTAACAAGAATCCATTTCCATTCCTCTGTTCCTTGTTCTTCTGTTCATCTGTTCAAAACTTCGTTTCCTCAAAATTCAAACACTGCATAATTCTTCGGATAATCCAACTTATAGCTTTTATCCTCATTTTTACTCTTCACATGAATCAGGTTGCTCTGCAGTTTTTCAAAATCATATAAGAGGCTGCAATCGATCTCCAGTTTTCTGATGTCGGTTACTTTTGGGATTTCGAGGTAACTCCATACACTTTCTTTCTGGATTTCATGTCCTAAATAATTCATCGTAACAGGCTGGCCATTGATTTTGAGGCGGATGGTACGGGTAAGATAATTGCCGATCTGTTTGTCGAGAAATGCGGCATCGGCCGGTTTCAGTATATCGAGGCGGGTAGTGGTGTATTTCTGGATCGTTTTTTCCAGGTCTTCGGTAAAAATGCGCACACTCACTTCTGCCGTGGCTTCTTTCGCATTATGATTAATTTCTATAACAGATACATAGAAGGGATGCAACAGCGCCAGAATTCCCGTTACCATCCACTGAACCAGTATATTTACCATTCAAATAGGTTTTTTGATGGGTACAAAGGTCATGATTAATTTAACATCCTGCACATGAATGATTTTGGGTTATATTTTGAATTAGGCTACCAGCATATTGCCGACCTCAGGGGTATCGATCATATCCTGTTTGTGATGGCCCTTTGCCTGCGTTACCAGTTCCAGGACTGGCGTAAGATCCTGGTACTGGTTACCGCTTTTACCATCGGGCATTCCATTACACTGGCCATGAGTGTGTTTAACCTGCTGGATTATCCGGTAAAATGGATCGAATTCCTGATCCCGGTTACCATTATGGTGACGGCTATCAGTAATGTGTTTGTAAAGAAGTTCGTCTACAAGTCCCGGTTTCCGGTGATCTACTTTTTTGCCCTGTTCTTTGGATTGATCCATGGCCTCGGTTTCAGCAATTACCTGAAAAGTCTGCTGGGTACCAATTCCAATATCGTACCACAGTTATTGGCTTTTAATGTAGGACTGGAAGTAGGGCAGTTGCTGATTGTATCATGCGTTTTATTGATTTCCTTTATATTCGTAACCATTTTGAAATGTAACCGCAGAGAATATATCCTGTATCTCACCGGAGGTATTTTTGCAGTTGCCGTTCAGATGGCCATCGAAAGACTTCCTTTCTAAAACTAAAACAGAGAATGAGAAAATTGCTTATCCTGTCCTTGCTGTTATGTACAGCCGGTCTGTTACAGGCCCAGGACATCCGTAACAACCCAACTTCCAACCACGGAAACAAGTTCGAACAGTTGGGAACCATTTTACCCACGCCCAACGAGTATCGTACGGCCAGTGGTGCACCAGGACCCAAATACTGGCAGCAGCGCGCAGATTACGAGATCAAATGTGAGCTGGATGAAGCTAACCTGAAACTGAAGGGTAGCGAAACCGTTACCTATTTCAACAACTCGCCCGATGTGTTAACCTATATCTGGTTACAGCTGGATGAGAACGAACACAGCACCATTAACAACGCCAACTACCAGGATGCGAGTACATTGAGCAGAGCTGTTTCTGCCGGTGCCATTGATAAAATGGAAGGACAGAAAGTAGATAATGGTTATGGGTTCATCATCTCCAAACTGACAGATGCAACCGGTAAAGCACTGAAGTATGTGGTGAACAAAACCATGATGCGTGTAGATTTACCCGCAGCCTTAAAGCCCGGACAGAAATTCGTTTTCAACCTCGACTGGAGTTATAAAATCTCAGACCGTATGACTTTCGGCGGTCGTGGTGGTTATGAGACCCTTGACGGACATAACCTCTTTACCATGGCACAATGGTATCCCCGTTTGTGCGTGTACAGCGATTTCCAAGGATGGCAGAACCACCAGTTCACCGGCAGGGGAGAGTTTGCCCTCGCATTCGGTAATTTCAGCGTACAGATGACTGTACCCGCCGACCACGTGGTATTGGCTACCGGTCAGTGCCAGAACTATCCACAGGTACTTACTGCGGCCCAACTGGCCCGCTGGAACCAGGCACAGAATGCCAAAGAACCCGTAGAGATCGTTACACTGGAAGAAGCAGTGAAAGCAGAAAAGCAGATCAGTCCGGCTAAAAAAACATGGATATTCAAAGCAGAGAACGTACGGGATTTTGCCTGGACAGCCAGCCGTAAATATATCTGGGATGCCATGCCTGCCTATGTAGAAGGCAAAAAAATCATGTGTATGAGTGGTTATGCCAAAGAAGCCTATGGCCTCTACCGCAAGTTCTCTACCAAAGCTGTGGCACATACCATTAAGACCTATTCTAAATTCTCTATTCCTTATCCTTACCCCGTAGCGCAGAGTATTGAAGCAGCCAATGGTATGGAATACCCGATGATCTGTTTCAACAACGGGCGTACACAGAAAGATGGCACTTACAGCGAGTCTACCAAACTGGGTATGCTGGGTGTAATCATTCACGAAGTAGGACATAACTTCTTCCCCATGATCGTTAACAGCGATGAGCGCCAGTGGTCATGGATGGATGAGGGCCTGAACTCTTTTGTAGAGTACCTCACTGAAGAACTCTACGATAACAAATTCCCTTCCCGCATGGGCTTTGCTTCTTCGATGAAGGGATATATGTCTTTACCCAAAGACCAGCTGGAGCCGATCATGACCAATAGTGAGAACATCATTGGTTTTGGTCCGAATGCCTATACCAAACCCGCTACCGGTCTGAACATCCTGCGCGAAACCATTATGGGACGTGAGCTGTTCGATTATGCATTTAAAGAATATGCACGTCGCTGGGCTTTCAAACACCCAACTCCTGCCGATCTCTTCCGTACCATGGAAGATGCGAGCGGAGAAGACCTGGATTGGTTCTGGAGAGGATGGTTCTACGGTATTGAGCCCTGCGATATTGCCATTGATACGGTGAAACATGCTGTCTTCGATCCGAACGCTGCTGCCCCAGCAGGCGGTGGATTTGGAGGCAGAGGCGGATTCGGGGGACCTTCCGGCCCACGTGGTATGGATAAACCCGTACTGCCTATGTTTGATGATATTTCGAAAGTACGTAACCGCGAAGACAAGCGTATCGTGTTCCTGACAGATGCCGATACCAGCCTCCGTGATTTTTACTGGAGATATGCCAGAGGTCTGGAACCATATGATTCCATCACCAAGATCCCGGCCCCGGCACCTGCTGCTGCACCAGAAGCCATGAGTGCAGAAGACAAAGCCAAATATGCAGATGTGAATCTGTACGAGATCACTTTTGCTAATAAGGGCGGATTGGTAATGCCGATCATTGTTGAGTTTGCTTTTGAAGACGGAACCAAAGAAACACAAAGAATCCCCGCACAGATCTGGCGTAAGAATGAGAACAGCGTAACCAAATTATTCCTGACCAGGAAAAAAGCGGTGAGCATTAAACTGGATCCGATGAAAGAAACAGCAGATATCAATGAAGCCAATAACCTATGGCCTAAGAATGGTGCTGTTGCCACAGAACCCAGCAAGTTCGCTATCTTCAAAGCCGCCAACAGACAGCGCGGACAATCACAAGGCGTAAACCCGATGCAGAATGCCTTGCAGAAAGGAAAATAGCATTTAGTTGTGTATATAAAGTAGAGCCACTGCGTAATTGCGGTGGCTTTATTTGTGAATGGTGAGTAGTCAGTAGTGAGTAGTGAGTGAGAATTATTTTATTCACTATTCACTACTGACCACTCACACCTCACACATCATCTATAAAAAGTAAACTTCAAATATGAAATCATTCACCCTTTTAATAGCCCTCTGTCTCGCCCTCTCTACCCAGGCGGCTACTGTAGATACCGTTGAAATCTACAGCAACAGTATGCACCGCGCAGTTAAGACCGTAGTAGTGCGGCCTGCATCGTACAGCAAGGATCGGAAAGCACGTTACCCGGTACTGTATTTGTTGCACGGGGCTTTTGGCAGTTATTCCAACTGGATCCGCAAAGTGCCGCATATACAACAACTGGCCGATCAGCACCAGCTGATGATTGTTTGTCCGGATGGCGGATTTACCAGCTGGTATTTTGATAGTCCGGTAGACAGCACCTACCGTTTCGAAACCTTTGTAGGAACGGAAGTGCCGCAGTATATCGACCAGAACTACCGCACTATCAACGACCGGAAGGGCAGGGCCATTACCGGATTGAGTATGGGTGGTCATGGTGGTATTTTCCTGGCTTTCCGGCATGCAGACCGCTTCAGTGCCTGCGGCAGTATGAGTGGGGCATTACATGTGAGTGTGATTACCAAAGGCTATGATGTAGAAAAAAGACTGGGCGATACGGCAGTCAATCGAACTTATTGGAAAGACTGGAGTGCCTTAAACGTGATTGAAAAATATCCGTCAGATTCACTGGCCATCATCATTGATTGCGGTACTGAAGACAGAGTATTGGCCATGAACAAAGCCATGCACGAAAAAATGCTCAAACTAAAGATCCCCCACGATTATACCGAACGCCCCGGCGAACATAACTGGGCGTATTGGGAGAAAGCGATTGATTACCAGGTATTGTTTTTCAGGAAGCATTTTGATAGGCAGAAGTAGTGAGTAGTGAGTAGTGAGTAGTGAGTGGTCAGTAGTAAGTAGTAAGTAGTAAGTAGTAAGTAGTAAGTGTGGTAATAGTCTAAGTAACTCACTACTCACTACTGACCACTCACGATCCTCCTCTTCACAACAAAAGCAACTCAAAAGAGTTGCTTTTTTATTGATGCAGTTAATACAATGAAGCCCCGTTAATAAATCATTGCATCTGCC
>DASWXD010000052.1:0-62417 GCA_036405675.1 Sediminibacterium sp. | reverse complement strand
TGTTCTTTGCAACGGTTCAGGATCTCAAATTCGGCTTTGGCCTTGGTATCGGTTCCTACGCGTGCCATTTTTTCTACACGCTGCCATTTTCTTTCTACACTATCCAGGTCTTTCAGCTGCAGTTCCGTTTCAATGATCTCTTTGTCGCTGATGGGGTTAATGGCGCCTTCCTCGCGCAGTACATTCTCGTCTTCAAAACAACGGATCACGTGGATGATGGCATCCACTTCGCGGATATTTCCCAGAAATTTATTACCCAATCCTTCACCTTTGCTGGCCCCTTTTACCAGTCCCGCAATATCCACGATCTCCATCTGCGTAGGCAGAATACGTTCCGGCACTACCAGCTCGGCCAGTTTGTTCAGGCGCGCATCCGGCACTTCTACCAGTCCCACATTGGGCTCAATGGTACAGAAACGGTAATTGCTGGCCTGTGCTTTGGCACTATTGCTCACCGCATTAAATAAGGTTGATTTACCAACGTTCGGTAATCCCACGATCCCTGCTTGTAAAGCCATCTAAGTACAATTTTATAGGTTCCGACTGTGAAGTATGGGCCCGGCAGCCATTCTTATATCAGCTGCTGTTGCGTCGCACACTTCTGGGGCCGGTACCCTGCTCATCAAAAATTTGAGCCGCAAATATAGCCCGATTTTGGGGCAATCCGGTTACAATTTGTCAGTTGCCAAGCAAGCACTGGCTTACCTGCTATTGTCTCTGTTCCCTTCGTTTGCATCTCATTTTATATTTCCGGTATTTCCTGTTTACCAAATCCCTGATTTGCCTGCTGAATTCAGTATTTTCACCCTTTAAACTACCCCTATGGCACTGAACTATGTCTGGATCGTTTTTTTTGTGGTGGGTCTGGTGATTGCCCTGTTCCGGCTGATCGTTTTTCATGACTATGAGATCTTTAAAAAACTGGTAGAAGGTATTTTTGATGCCTCCAAATCCTCTGTGATGGATATCGGCCTGCCCTTAATCGGTGCCATGACTTTTTTTATGGGTCTGATGAACATTGGCGAAAAAGCCGGTGCCGTTAATTTCCTGGCGCGGATCCTGAATCCTTTTATGAAGCGTCTGTTTCCGGAAGTGCCGGATAAACATCCTGCCATGGGACAGATGGTCATGAATTTCAGTGCCAATATGCTCGGACTCGATAATGCGGCCACCCCCTTTGGGTTAAAAGCCATGGAGAGCCTGCAAACACTGAATCCAACTAAAGAAACGGCGAGTAATGCACAAATTATGTTTTTGGTGCTGCATACCAGTGGACTCACCCTCATACCACTCTCCATCATTGCTTACCGCGCCAGTGGGGGTAGTACCAATCCTACCAGTGTATTTGTGCCGTTGATGCTGGCAACAACTGTTGCTACCATTGCCAGCATCATTATTACCGGTATCTACCAACGGTTACGTTTTGATAAAGTGTTGATCCTTTGGCTGGGGGGTATTATTCTCAGCATTGGTTTGTTTGCCATGTTTATTTACAGCCTGCCTTCACAAAAGAATGTGCCGGAGCCGAGCCTGTTTACCAAAGAAACCTTCAGTAATGTACTTGGTAACTGCATCCTCTTTTTTATCATTTCAGCTTTTATCATTGGAGGATTCATTAAGAAGATCAATGTGTTTGATGCGTTTATTGAAGGTGCCAAACAGGGCTGGGATGTGATTATTAAAGTCATTCCATACCTCGTAGGCTTACTCGTGGCCATTCGTGTATTCCGCGACAGTGGTGCGCTGGAAGCCATTATTAATGGGATCAGCTGGTGTTTTGTGCAGGTGGGTATTACGAGCGACTTTGTTCCCGCTTTACCGGTAGCCATCATGCGGCCATTCAGTGGGGGAGGTGCCCGTGGCCTGATGCTGGATATTTTCAAAGTACATGGTGCCGATAGTTTTATCGGTCAGCTGGCTTCTACTTTCCAGGGAAGTGCCGATACTACTTTTTATATCATCGCCCTTTATTTTGGCAGTGTGGGTATCAAAAAAGTGCGGTATGCGATCTGGGCGGGAATGCTGGCAGATTTGCTGGGCGTAATTGCGGCTATCGGGATTGCTTATCTCTTCTTTAAATAACTTACAACTTTTAGAAAGTTCAAAAACTTTCCAAAAGTTTCGCACCGATGTTGGTCGACTGACCAACATCGCCGACTATATCTGTTAAATGTGATTACTGCTATTGGGATTGCTTATATCTTCCTTAAATAACTTACTAACTTTTGGAAAGTTCTCAACTTCCCAAAAGTTTCGCGCCGTTGTTGGTCGCCTGACCAACAACCAAGGCAACCAGGTTTTGTTTACACCAGTTTCAGCAGCCGTTCAGTAAGCACTTGCACACCCACTGTTGCTGGTGCTTCAATCGCTGAAAGATGGGCGATAGAACCTGTTTGCGGGATCGATTTGTCAACAATGAATTTGGGAATGGATGCCGGTGCAAATCTCAGCAATCCTGCAGCAGGATACACAGCGAGTGAAGTGCCTATCACCACAAAAATATCAGCCATCGAACTGATGTCCGCAGCCAGTTCAATCATCGGAACCGGTTCTTCAAACCATACGATATGGGGGCGCAACTGTCCGCCATCCGGTGCCAGATCACCAAGATGGATATCATCCCTGATCTCATACACTTTCGAATCATACCCGATCTGCAGATCATGTCCTGATACTAAACTGCTTCTCATTTTAAAAATCTCGCCATGCAGGTGCACTACGTTTGTACTGCCGGCTCTTTCATGCAGATCATCTATATTCTGCGTAATGATGGTTACCTCAAAATGCTTTTCCAGTTCAGCCAGTCCTGTATGTGCAGCATTGGGTACTGCGTTGGCCACATCCTTCCGCCGCATATTATAAAAGTCAAGTACCAACTGTGGATTGTTGGCCCAGCCCCGGGGAGAAGCTACTTCGTATACATCATATCCCTCCCACAAACCATCGCTGTCGCGGAAAGTACGCAGGCCGCTTTCTGCGCTGATGCCTGCGCCGGTGAGTACTACCAGTTTCTTTTTTTGCATGATGCAAAGTTGAAAGCTGAGAAATATTTGAAATACCACTAACTAACTAACTAACTAACTAACTGTCAGGCCGCTTTAGCGTCCCGACAGTTAGTGGGCCATATCCATAATGATCTTCCATTCCTCTTCCCGCACGGCACCCACTGACAATCGGCCCAATCGCACCAGGTCCATATTGGCCAGGCGTTTATCGGCTTTGATCTGTGCCAGTCCTACGGGTTTCTTCAGTTTCTTAAAAGGCTTAAAATCCACTACCAGCCAGGCGGGGTCTTCGGTGGTAGGGTCCTGGTAGGCTTCTTTCACTACTTTGGCAATGCCCACGATCTCCATGCCTTCATTGCTATGGTACCAGAAAGCGAGGTCTCCTTTCTTCATGGACCGTAAATTATTTCTGGCTGCATAATTGCGAACCCCATCCCAGAAAGTCTGTCCGTCTTTTTCAAACTGCTCCCAACTGTATTTGAATGGCTCGGATTTGATTAACCAATAATTCATGGTAATTAAAAATTAGCAATTAGAAATTAAAAATTTGTAAGGGTTTTAATCAAAGCCCGCTACACTTCGAAATATAGTGGCCTGTAGCATAACAGCGGTGTTTGGCACCAGAAGCAATTATTAATTATTAATTTCTAATTGTTAATTAATAACTACCATCCGCTGGCGAGTACATCTGCCAGGTGCATCACCTGCAAACCGGAGCCTTTGTGTTTGGCGCAGCCATCTATGTGCATCAGGCAGCTCATGTCAGTACTAACAATGTAGTCAGCACCTGTAGCAGCGGCATTCGTGGTTTTCTGATCGCCCATGGCAATACTGATGGGTTCGAATTTTACGGCAAAAGTTCCGCCAAAACCACAACAGGTTTCTACATCGTTCATCTCTACCAGTTCCAACCCTTTTACTTTACTCAATAACTGGCGAGGTTCTGTTTTAATGCTGCATTCGCGCAGGCCGGCGCAGCTGTCGTGGTAAGTAACTTTGGCCGGAAAACTTGCGCCCAGATCATCTACTTTTAAAATATGGATCAGGAACTCTGATAATTCAAAAGTTCGTTCGGCCGTTTTTTTTGCCAGCGCACTTTCGGGAGAGTTCTCGAAAAGTTTGGTATAATAATTCCGCACAAAACCCACGCAGCTGGCACTGGGGGCAACAATATAATCGGAGCCGGAAAAATCGTTCAGGAATTTGCCGCATACTTCCTTTGCCTCGCCCCAGAAACCGGCATTAAAAGCCGGTTGTCCGCAACAGGTCTGCGACGTATTGTAGGTAACCGTGCAACCTGCTTTCTCCAGTACTTTCACCATATTAAAACCAACAGTAGGGTATAACTGGTCTATAAAACAGGGAATGAATAACTGAACATGCATGTGCGGAAGTAAATGGGTTATTGTTTTAGTTTCCTGTTCAAAGCTATCATTTTTATGGCGGTAACAGCTGCTTCTTCGCCTTTATGGCCATGCATGCCACCGATCCGCTCCAGCGCCTGCTGTTCCGTATCAACGGTTAAGACACCGAATATAACAGGTGTGTCCAGCGAAAGGTTCAGTTGCACCACACCATCGGTTACAGCTTTGCACACATAATCAAAATGTGGTGTATCGCCACGGATCACAGTGCCCAGGGTAATATAGGCATCAGGCAGTTTAGTAGCGTAGGTATAGTGATTCTTCACGGCAAAAGGGATCTCGAATGCACCCGGTACTACCAGGGTTTTACAACCCACATTCTGTGCCTTCAGCACTTTTTTCACACCCGCTTCCAGTTTATTAATGATATGCGCGTTCCACTCGGTTTTCACGATAACAACAAAGGCATCCTTGATTAAGGGGATGCCTTTGTTAACGGATGTATTACCTTTTGTAGCCATCGGTAGTATCTGTTAGTTTTTTTCTATGCTCAAACGATAGATATATTTATCTGCCTGAAATCCTTTTTCTGTTCTGGGGAATTTCTCTTTGATCTCTTTGTACAGCTCCAGCGCTTCCTTATTCTTTCCCATGGTTTCCTGTAACAGAGCGGCACGGAAGAGGTATTCAGCTGAGTTGCTTTCATCCTTATCAAAAGTATGACCGGCTTTTTTATAGCTTTCTACCGCTTCGTCTTTTTTATTCAGCTCAGCATACGCATCGCCCAGACAACCATAGGCCATCAACTGGATCTGTTTGGCTTCTGTAGAGAAATCTTTCAGGTATTTAACAGCATTGTTGAAATCACCCAGTTTCAGGTAACTAACGCCTGCATAGTAGTTACACAGGTTGGCTGCTTTGGTACCACTGAAATTCTTCAATACATATAAAACACCTTTGCTTTGGCCATCTCCATTTAATACCAGGTTAGATGAGTCCATCGCAAAATGCTGTTGTGCTTTGAATAAAGCATCCGCTGCTTTTTCTTCTTTGGGTTTCAGGATATATTCATTGTATCCATACCAGCCACCTGCCACCAATACCACGGCAGCTACTATTATCAGAACAGGTTTTTGAAATTTCTGCCAGAATCCCTGCGCTCTTACAAGGGCCTGGTTCGTTTCTTCGTGCTTCTCAGTCATACTGTATTTTTAGATTTGTAGTTGAAAATTGAAATATCCGATCGGTTAGTCCTGCTCAAACACATAGTTCTCATCCAGGTAAACATCTTTCAGCAGTTCGCTGTCATCCGGCCAGGGACTTTCTTCTGCAAACTTCACGCTCTCATCCACTACCAGACCAATCCGGTCGTCAATGGCTTTCAGGTCAGCTTCAGATGCAAATTTGTTGGTCAGGATGGTTGTACGAACCTTACTGATCGGATCCTGGTCTTTATACTCATCCACTTCTTCCTTGGAGCGGTATTTCTGCGGATCGGAGATAGAGTGGCCTTTGTATCGGTAGGTCTTTAATTCCAGCAGGGTAGGACCATCACCGGAACGGGCTCTTTTTACCGCGCGGGATACACTTTCGTGTACCGATTCTGGTGTCATACCATCCACCATATCAGCCGGCATATCGTAAGCATCAGCCAGTTTATAGATATCCACTACATTACTGGTACGTTCAATAGAAGTACCCATCGCGTAGTTGTTGTTCTCACAAATAAAGATCACAGGTAACTTCCAGAGCATGGCCAGGTTAAAAGTTTCATGCAGGATTCCCTGGCGGGCAGCGCCATCACCGAAGAAACAAAGCACCACATTCTGGGTTCCTTTGTATTTCTCGGCAAAAGCCAGTCCGGCACCAGTTCCTATCTGGGCACCCACAATACCATGACCACCGAAAAAACGGTGTTCCAGACTGAAGAAGTGCATACTGCCTCCCTTACCCTTTGAACAACCGGTAGCTTTACCATACAGTTCGGCCATACAAGAGTTAGCCGACATACCTTTTGCCAGCCCCAGACCATGGTCGCGGTAGGCAGTAATAAAGGGATCATCGGCACCTGTGGCGGTCATACAACCCGCTGCAATGGCTTCCTGGCCCACATAGGCGTGGAAGAATCCACGGATTTTGCCGGCCATTTTATACATTTCTTCGGCCTTTAACTCGAACTGACGGATCAACTGCATCAGTTCATACCAATAGAGATAAGTTTCTTTCGAGAATTTGGTTGCCACGTAAGCTGAATTTTAGAGGGGCAAATATAGGTGAAAAGTTAGAAGTTAGGAGTCTGGAGTTAGGAGTTTTGACTTGAAAACAAGGGGATTTGCACTGTTATCCACAGGTCTGGAGAGAATATTGAACAGAAGAACAGACGAGCAAGGAACAGACGAGCAGGAATCAGTCAGGTTTTGCTGGTTGCTTTCCCCGCTAATTCTTCCGTTCCTCAGTTCCTTGCTCGTCTGTTCATCTGTTCTTACGCTTCCTGTAAAAATGGATATTTATAGTCCACTGGCGGATTGTATGTTTCCTTGATGGTTCTGGCACTCAGCCAGCGGTACAGGTTCAGCATGCTACCGGCCTTATCATTGGTTCCCGAAGCCCGGGCACCGCCAAATGGCTGCTGGCCCACTACGGCACCGGTGGGTTTATCGTTGATATAGAAATTACCGGCTGCATTCCTGAGTTTGTCTGTAGCCAGTTCAACAGCGGCCCTGTCCTGTGCAAGAATAGCACCGGTTAAGGCATAGGATGAGGTACTGTCTACCAGTTTCAGGGTTTCTTCAAATTTATCTGCCGGGTAAACATAGAGGGTCAATACCGGCCCAAAGATCTCTTCGCACATGGTCACATATTTCGGATCCCTGGCTTCGATCACGGTAGGTTCAATGAAATAGCCTTTGGTTTTGTTGTAATTACCGCCTACTAGAATTTTTGCCTTTTTATCCTTTTTAGCGGCATCAATGTATCTGGCGATGCTGTTAAATGCCTTTTCATCGATCACAGCATTCACAAAATTGCTGAAATCTTCCACGGTTCCCATTTTCATGCTTTTGATAGCGGCCACCAGTTTGGTCTTTACTTCTTCGGCCATATTACTGGGGATATATGCTCGTGAAGCTGCAGAACATTTCTGTCCCTGGAACTCAAATGCCCCTCTGGCCAGTGCTGTAACCACAGCATCTACATTGGCGCTTTTGTGTGCTACCACAAAATCCTTACCGCCTGTTTCGCCCACTATTCTCGGGTAAGAGCGGTATTTGGCCACATTTTCGCCGATCACTTTCCACATATTGTTGAATACACCTGTGGAACCGGTAAAATGAACCCCGGCAAACTCGCGGTGCGAAAAACATACTTTACCCAGGGTAGGACCATCTACATATACCAGGTTAATCACCCCATCCGGTAAACCGGCTTCTTTCAGGATCCGCATGAACATCTGTGCAGAATAGATCTGCGTATTGGCCGGTTTCCAAACCACCACGTTGCCACACATGGCGGCTGAAGTAGGCAGGTTACCACCGATGGCAGTGAAATTGAAAGGCGTAATAGCCAGTACAAATCCTTCCAGCGGACGCCATTCCATCCGGTTATGCATACCGGGAGAAGAGACTGGTTGTTGTTTATAAATCTCACTTAAAAAATGCACGTTGAACCGCAGGAAATCGATGAGCTCACAGGCACTGTCGATCTCTGCCTGAAAAGCATTTTTGCTCTGGCCCAGCATCGTGGTGCCATTCATGTGATAGCGGTATTTGGTAGCCAGCAGGTCGGCAGCTTTTAAAAAGATATGTGCTCTGTTCTCCCAACTCATGGCAGCCCAGGCATCTTTGGCCTTTAAAGCAGCATCGATGGCCTGGTGAATATGTTTTTCTTCTCCCGCATGAAAATAACCCAAGGTAAAATCTCTTTCATGTGGTGGATGGATAGCCACTTTCTTTCCGGTTTTCACAGCTTTGCCTCCGATATACATCGGAATATCCAGTTCCTTTTTTTTCAGCTCGGCAAGTGCCTTTTTTAAAGCGGCTCTTTCCGGACTTCCCGGTGCGTATTGTAAAACGGGCTCGTTGGCCGGTAAGGGGTAAGAAAAGTATCCAAGACTCATACGGTATGGTTTTATCAGTTTGAGTGCGCAAGGTAAGAAAGTTTTGTGGAGGTTGACAGTTACCGGTTACGGGTTTCATGTTATTAGTACCAAGTTTTATGTTCTATGTTATAGGTTCTAAGTTTTGTGTGCGGGGGGAGTATTTTCAATTTATCAGTTACTTTGCAGCATGGCCATCATTTTGTTCGATAACCATTACCGGAAGGGATTGTATCCTTTTACCTTAACAAGGGCAGTAGCAGACCTGCGTTTCGGGATCTTGTCTATCAGGGAGAGATGGGAGCGACTATCCGGTCAGCCGGTGTTTGTGGTTACGGAACCGTATCTGCAGGCTTTGTATCCGGCGATTCCGGCAGGTGAACATACCTGGGTAGACGCATCGGTGATTGGTAATGCGGAATTGTATGACAGGATCCTTTCGCTGGAAAACGATAGCTGTATCGCTGATGAAAAAGGATTGATAGCCGGTAGAACAGAACCATCTTTACAAACATCCACTGCGAATCTTCTGAGTGCTTTTACGCATGTGGGCAATTATGCACCTGTGCAGCGGTTAACACATCCCTGGCAGCTGATGCAATGGAACGATGTGCAGATCAGGGCTGACTTTACATTGATAACCCATAACAGAACCTCAGAACCCATTCCTGCAACTGTACAAACGGTTCAGCCGGATCAGATTTTTATTGAAGAAGGAGCCCGGCTTTCTTTCTGCATCCTGAATGCCGCCACTGGCCCCATTTATATCGGAAAAAATGCAGAGATCATGGAAGGGTCGTCGGTACGGGGTCCATTTGTGCTGGGAGACAATTCCGTTCTGAAAATGAATAGCCGTGTGTATGGCGCTACCACTTTGGGACCATCCTGTATGGGTGGGGGCGAGATCAAGAATACCGTGATGATGGGCTACAGCAACAAAGCCCATGACGGTTACCTGGGCGATGCGGTAATAGGCGAGTGGTGCAATTTTGGGGCAGGTAGTACCAACAGTAATATCAAAAACACGGCCGGTGAAGTGAAAGTGTGGGATATGGGAGCGGAAAAATATGCAGGGGTTGGACAGAAATGCGGCGTCATCATGGGCGATTATTCGCGGGTGGCCATCAACTCATCTATCAATACCGGTTCTATGATCGGGGTTAGTTCTAATGTGTTTGGCGCGGGTTTACTGCCTACCATTATCCCGAATTTTGCCTGGGGTGTAAACGGTACCCGGTACGAGCCTCAAAAAGCATTTGAAGCCATTGCTAACTGGAAACGGTTAAAAGGGGCCACCCTCAGTCATTCGGAAATAGCCGTGTTACAATATATCTTTGATCATTATTAAACAAACAAGCAAGCAACCACTCAATTCATTTCAAGCATGAGAAAACAAATCGCAGCAGCCAACTGGAAGATGAACCTTACCCTGCAACAGGGAGAAACTTTATTAGATACCATCATCGCCACCCCTCATTCCTTAACCGATAACCAGCAGGCGGTATTTGCGGTTCCCTTCCCATACCTGGCCATGGCGCAACAGAAACTGGCGGGCAAAAAAAATGTATTTGTAGCTGCACAGAACTGTTACAGCAAAAAGAACGGTGCATATACCGGCGAAACCTCTGTTGAAATGCTGCAATCGCTCGGCATCCGTTACGTAGTACTGGGCCACTCAGAGCGCCGCGAATATTTTCATGAAAGCAACCAGTTACTCGCAGAGAAAGTGAATATCTGTCTCGAATACCAGATCCAACCTATTTTCTGTTGTGGTGAGCCACTGGCTATCCGCGAAGCCAATACACAGAATGCGTTTGTTGCCAAACAACTGGAAGAATCTTTATACCACCTGACCGCTGAGCAGTTACAGCAGATCGTTATCGCCTATGAACCCATCTGGGCCATTGGTACCGGTAAAACGGCCAGCAGTGCCCAGGCGCAGGAAATGCATGCCTTTATCCGTGCGCAGCTGGCTGTCAAATATGGTGCGGCTGTTGCCAATAATATTTCTATTCTGTATGGTGGTAGTGTAAAAGCAGCCAATGCGGTGGAAATTTTTGGACAGGCAGATGTGGATGGCGGACTGGTAGGTGGCGCTTCGCTCATTGCTGATGAGTTTGTGGCCATCATCAACGCGCTGAAAAAATAGTTATTTAAACACGGCCTGCGCCCGGTTCAGCCGATCATTGATGGCTCTGCCGATTCCCTGGTCGGGGAAATCTTCGGCCAGTATCACTTCAATATCCATGCTGTCGATCTTTCGCATGGTGGCAAATAATTGCCGGGCCGCTTCATGGATATCGCCGGTGGGCGAAAGTACAAACAGTGCAGAGCCCGCCGCTACCGGATAGGATTGGGTGAAACTGATTACTGCCATTTTCTGATCCTTGAACTGCTCCATCAGCTCACGCATATTTCCTTTATACAGGGGGATATGCGTGGCATAATGGCTTTTTAATTGTCCGGGTGTGGAAGGGGTATTTGCGTGAGCATTTGTAACAACCGGCAAACCTGTCACATCTTTAATCATTTCTGCCGTTACACCACCTGCCCGGTGCAGGATCACTTCATTTCCGTTCACTTCTGCAATGCTGGATTCTACTCCCACCAGGCAGGGACCTCCATCCAGTATATAAGGGATCTTTCCGTTCAGTCCCTGTAAAACATGTTCAGCAGTAGTCGGACTCACATAACCCGATGGATTGGCGCTGGGTGCTGCCAATGGAAATCCAACAGTTCTTAATAAAGATCTTGTAAGTACATGATCGGGAATACGGATGGCTATTTTCGCACTACCTGCGGTTACGAGTTCCGGCACAATATTTTTTTTGGGAAGCAAAAGGGTCAGGGGGCCTGGCATAAAAGTCTGGGCCAGTTGTCTGCTTACAGCGTCCAGATCAGCATATTTTTCGATGCTGTCTATATCCGGCACATGAAGGATCAAAGGATTGAATCTGGGCCGGTTTTTAGCCTCGTAGATCCGGATCACGGCTGTTTCGCTAAGGGCATTGCCCGCCAATCCATACACGGTTTCTGTGGGGATGGCCACCAGTTCCTCTTTTCTGAGATAGGCGGCGGCGGTTTCAATATCTACTCCAATAATCGTCTGCATCAGGCTGAATAGGCGGGAAGGTCAACAAGCGTATATTCATCCAGCTTGTCGAGGTGTAAAATGGTGGTGCTGTTGGTAGCATCAGGATGAAACATAGGCACAAATTTAGCACCATAAACGAAATCTTCGTACCGGTAAGAGGTTCTCGATACCACCGTATTGGAAAAACTCTCATCAAATCCCTGCACAAATACCAGTAATTCCGCTTCTGCATCTGCTATGTCTTTTCTGGTAAAGCCAAACAAGGGACTCTCTTCATTGATCATGTGTACCAGTGTCCAGTTGGAAGTCATGGTAGTGGCTTTGGCAATATCCAGCGGTACATTGAAAAATTTATTTTTGAGTTGTCCACCTTCTTCGATCTTCAGTGCCAGCGTCACTTTCACTTCCACATTCAGCAGGTAATTTTTGGTATAAGGAACCATCCGGAACATCAGTGCCACCCCCTCCCTGAAAGGAACAAAGAGTGCATTTTTACTATACCGGATATAGGCTCTGGGCCGGGCAAAACGACCATATAACAGACCGGTAACCAGCGCAAAACTCATTAGTCCGATTAGTGCTTCCAGCGAAGCGGTTAAACTGGCCATAAATCCGATGGGATTGATACGGCCATAGCCCACGGTGGTAAAGGTTTGTGCACTGAAGAAAAAAGCCTCACCAAACTTTTCTCCATCGTTGGCAGCTACCATGCCACCGAGGTGGTCTATGCCGATCCAGAGGTAAACGGAGGCAAAAAACAGGTTCACCGTTACAAAAAACAGGATGATGGCACAGAGGAATTTCCACCGGGGCATCGACAGAAGCGAATGGTAGATATTCAGCCTTCTCCAAAGCGGCAACCCGTGTACTTCAATGTTGGGAGCACCGTTTTTGTTGAAGAAACGTCCCCCACTCAGGGCGGTATTGGTTCCCAGTCCGGTTTCATTGTTTACCTGGGCATTCCGGTTGGTTTTTTTCAACAGCATGTTTAAAACTACGAACTAAGCGGTAAAAACCGACGGCTGGACCAATCCCGGCCCCGGTTGTGGAAAATCGTACCCCATACTTCGTAGCGGGCACTTATCTTTGCAGCCTTATGAAGAATATCAGGAATTTTTGCATCATTGCCCATATTGATCATGGTAAGAGTACCCTGGCCGATAGGCTGTTGGAACATACCAAGACCATTGGCGACCGGGACATGATGAACCAGGTACTGGATGATATGGACCTGGAACGTGAAAAAGGGATCACTATCAAGAGTCATGCGATTCAGATCAACTACCCGTATAAGGGGGAGGAATATGTTTTAAACCTGATTGATACACCCGGTCACGTAGACTTCAGTTATGAAGTGAGCCGTGCCCTGGCAGCCTGTGAAGGAGCCCTGCTGCTGGTAGATGCTTCGCAGGGTATTCAGGCGCAGACAATCAGTAACTTGTACCTGGCAATTGACAATGATCTTGAGATCATTCCGGTGATCAATAAGATCGATATGGACGGTGCCAAGATCCCCGAAGTAACCGACCAGATCATTGACCTGATTGGTTGTAAACAGGAAGATATCCTGCTGGCCAGTGGTAAATCGGGTATCGGGATTGAAGAGATCCTGCACGCTATTATTGAGCGGATTCCTGCACCGGAAGGACGGTATGATGCGCCTTTACAGGCTTTGATATTTGATAGTGTGTTCAATAGTTTCAGAGGGATTATCGTGTATTACCGGATCCTGAATGGCGTATTGAAAAAAGGCGACAAGATCCGTTTTGTGGCATCCGGCTCTGATTATTTTGCGGATGAAGTTGGGGTACTGAAACTCAGTATGACCCCTAAGGAAGAAGTGAAAGCGGGTGATGTTGGTTATATCATTACCGGTATCAAGAATGCCAAGGAAGTGAAAGTGGGCGATACCATCACCCTCGCTAATAACCCCGGCGAAATGATCCATGGTTTTGAAGAAGTGAAACCGATGGTATTTGCGGGTATTTTCCCGGTGAATACGGACGATTTTGAAGTGCTGCGCGATTGTATGGGCAAACTGCAGTTAAACGATGCTTCGCTGGTATTTGAACTGGAAACCTCTCAGGCATTGGGATTTGGTTTCCGATGCGGATTCCTGGGACTGCTGCACATGGAGATCATTCAGGAACGCCTGGAGCGCGAGTTTAACCAGACAGTGATCACCACCGTACCCAACGTAAGTTTTACCGCTTATACCACCCGTGGCGAGAAGATCAATGTGAACAACCCGATCGAAATGCCGGATCCGGTAAAAGTGGCCAAGATCGAAGAACCTTATATCAAGGCACAGATCATTACCCAACCGGATTATATCGGTAATATCATGACCCTTTGCCTCGGCAAAAGAGGGATCCTCATTAACCAGAGTTATCTCACACCCACCCGTGTAGAGTTGATATTTGAAATGCCGCTCACTGAGATCGTATTCGATTTCTACGATAAGCTGAAGAGCTCCACCCGTGGATATGCTTCATTCGATTATACACCGATCGATTACCGCGAAGCCGATATCGTAAAAATGGATATCCTGCTGAACGGAGAGAAAGTAGATGCTTTGAGTGCCCTCATCCACCGCGGCAGAGCAGAAGACTTTGGAAGAAAACTCTGTGAAAAATTAAAGGAACTATTGCCCAAACAACAATTCCAGATTGCAATACAGGCTGCTATTGGCGCCAAAGTGATCGCGAGGGAAAATATCAGTGCTATGCGGAAAGATGTAACTGCCAAATGTTATGGTGGTGATATCAGCCGTAAGCGGAAACTGCTGGAAAAACAGAAAGAAGGTAAAAAACGGATGCGCCAGATAGGTAACGTGGAAATTCCGCAGGAAGCGTTTTTGGCGGTGCTGAAACTGGATTAAAATTCAAAATTCAAAATTCAAAAGTCAACATTCAAAAGGTCCATTTTTTACTTTTAAATTTTGACTTTTGAATTTTTACCCTTTCCCTTTTTTCCCTCCCGGAAAAACTGTTCCTCCTCTCGGGGCTCCGGGCTGCGGTGGGTTAATATTATTTCTGGGATCAGCTTCTTTTACAACGGGCACATGCACCCATTTCCCATTCACCCATCTAAATCCTTCGTAACTACCCAGCGGCACCAGGGTATAACGGTTCTCAGGTTCGCCAGTTTCGCTGGTGAGATGGGCAAAAGTGATCATATCCAGTTCTTCATCAAAATTCAAACGGGCATTGGCCTGTTTCTTGAACTCAAAACAAAAACGGTAGGCCGGCTGCGGCGGTTTTAAAGCATCGTTGGCATAGCTGAAATAACGGCCACCGAAGAGGGGGCGGTTTCTTTCGTCAAAGGTCAGTACTTCCATCCATTTTTTGGTGCTGCGCGCATCATTCTCGTCATAGCCAAGTAGTGTGTAATAATTTTTGTTGTTGTAGGTCTTCTGTATGATGTTGTAATAAACGGCACCGATCCATTGCTCATTGGTTCGCACAGAATCTACCGGGTTTTCTGTAAAAGGAGAGTTGTCGTACAGCGGAATCAGTTTCAGGGAACCATCTGCCGTCCGGAACTGGATGGCTCCTTTCTGGCGGTAATAAGAAAAGTCTTTCATTACCTGCCAGGTAAAAATGCGGAAGCTGCTGTCGGGGGCGTATAAGTGGGATATGGTCTGTAAAGAATCAAAAGGGTAGGAGAAGGAATAAGGCACTTTTAAAGCCTGTACCAGTGCTTTGGTGAAAATGCTGTCGGCTATGGTACGGTCGCCCACTTCTTCGCCATTCACAATGTCATTGGCATAATTGCGCATGTTCTCTTCCAGTTGCATTAACAACTGTACAGAAGCAGGGGTTTTTTGTTGCGCGTTGGCCGAGAACAGGAGACAAAACAAAAACAGGAAAACGAATACTTGCTTCATGCCTCAATATTACGCCCTATCTGCGAGCAGAAGGAAGTCCATATAACAGTTAGACCAATTTTAAGGTTTTGTTAGCCCCTTACAGCCCGGGCAAAATCCAACAGGTTATCAAAGCGCAGGTCTATCCGCGGATCGGGAAAGGGTGTTTCGGGGTGTGTGGATGCCACAAATACGGTATACAGACCGGCATTACGGCCAAATTCCATATCACTGGTACGGTTGCCTACCACTATACTTTTGCTGAAATCGATCTCCGGAAACTCGGCCTTTGCCTGAAACGCCATACCGGGATTGGGTTTCCGGTTGATAGAGTCATTTTCCAGATCGGAACAGAAATAGATTCTGTCAATTCTTCCGCCGGTTTTATTGATCTCTTCCTGCATATGTTGATGAATCCGTTGCAGGTCGGCCAGGGTCATCAGTTCTCTGCCCACGCCCTTCTGGTTGGTTACGATGACAATTCTGCTGAACCTTTGCGCCAGCAAGGCCATTGCTTCCAGTGTGGTATCATAAAAACGGAATTCTTCCCAGTTGCGGATATAATCATTGTCCTTATCGTGATTGATCACGCCATCGCGGTCAAGGAATAAGGTCCAGTCTTGGTTGATCTGTGTCAGGTCCAGCATACTAATACGTTAATTCTGTTTGTGCTCTCTGGTAATCTTCGGGGATGCCGATATCTATAAAATAGCCTGCCTGCGGGATACCGAATATGCTGCCTTCTTTGTAAAACTTCTGAAGAAAATCAGTCTCAAAAGAAAATTTTTCCGGAAGTTCTTTTTCAAAAAGGTAGGCTTTGTTAATCAGGTACACACCTCCATTGATCAATCCTTTTTCAAAGAATTGCTTTTCCTTGAACAGGGAGATCCTGCCTGTTGGGTCAGTCTCTACAGATCCGTATCTGTCTACATTCTCCATCGGTTTTAAAGCCAATGTGCAACAACTTTTATGTGAAAAATGAAAATCTGCCAGCGATGCCAGATCGATCTGAAAAATACTGTCTCCGTTTACAACCACAAAAAAGGGTTCTATGCACTGCCGGCTAGCATACTGAATGGCACCACCTGTGCCGAGGGGTGTTTCCTCAATAACGATATCATAAGTTCCAGGTGGCAGCTCTCTGGAAAGAAAGTCTAGAAAGGCTTCCGATTTATATCCCAAAGAAAAAACAAAATGTTCCACGCCTTGTTTGGCGAGATGTCTTATGACAAAGGAGATAAAGGGTCTTCCGTTTACCGGAGCCATACATTTGGGAAGATCAGGAACAGCTTCTCTCAAACGTGTTCCGAGGCCGCCAGCCAGAATAAGGGCTTCTTTTACCTGCATTAACCGAAAATATTAAGTTCCACCAGTTCGCAAACAATGTGTCCGAGCATGATATGGCTTTCCTGAATTCTGGGCGTGTCTGAGGAAGGTACATTGATCAGATAATCACAGACATCTTTCATTTTACCTCCCGATTCTCCGGTAAATGCGATCGTGGTTATTCCCATTTTTTTGGCAACAGCAAAAGCATTTAATATGTTTTTCGAATTACCTGAAGTACTCAATCCCACCAATACATCACCCTTTGCACCAACACCTTCCAATAATCTAGAATATATCACATCATAGCTGTAATCATTTGCTACAGCAGTCAGGTAAGATGTATTACAGTGCAAAGCCTCTGAAGGCAATGCTTTCCTGTCCTTATAAAATCTCCCCGAAAACTCCGCTGCCAAGTGCTGTGCGTCAGCGGCACTACCACCATTTCCACAGAAAAGTACTTTATTGCCATTTTTGAAAGACGCAGTTATAATGGAAACACAGTCGGCAACGGTCTTTTGCAATTTCTGGTCAGCTAATATTTTGGATTTTGTGTCAATAGATGCTTCAATAATTTCTTTTATTCTTTTTTCCATAATAATGAATGGTTTCTTACGGGTTTATTTCAATAATCTCAGCTGCAAGGGATTGGATGGTTATAACGAATTCCTGCCAGCTGTATTTTTTCTTTTGTTCGCGAAGATGCGATAAAAAAAAGTTTTCGCCTAATTCATATAACCGGAGAATACCATCTGTAATGGCCTGAGGGGTAGGTTCCGTCACAATCCCCACTTTTCCATGCGGCACCAGATCAGGCAGCCCACCTACATTGGTCACCAGCATGGGTTTCTCAAAATGATAGGCAAGAGGGGTAACACCGCTTTGGGTGGCATTACGGTAAGGTTGTATCACAAAGTCAGCAGCACTCAGGTAATAACGTACTTCGCTGTCGGCAATAAAATCGGTGCGTAAGATCAATTGCCCGGCAATACCCAGTTTTTCGATCAACGCATCATACTCTTCTTTTTTTTCGTAGAACTCGCCGGCAACCAGCAGTTTAATGCCAGCTGCCTGTATTCTTGCATCCTGCATCGCTTCCAGCAACAGATCCAGCCCTTTGTATTTTCGGATGAAACCAAAAAACAGGATGATCTTTTCATCTGTAGGGAGCGATAAATGTGCACGGGCTACTGTTTTATCAAGGGCATCTCCGAAATTATCATACAAGGGATGCACCACCTGCCTGGCGGGTTTATAGGTGAAAAGCCGCAGATCCGCCTTCACTTTTTCGCTCATGGTGATAAACGCGTGGATGGGCCTGACAAAATATTTTGTGAAAGCCGTATCGCCCGGTCTGTGTTCGTGCGGAATCACATTATCGGCAATGCAGACCACCCGGGTAAAACCGTTTTTCCGCACTTTCCGTAAAATAGTTCCCAGGCAGGGCCCCATCAAGGGCAGCCAGTAACGTACGATAATCAGGTCGGGTTTCAATTGGGCTAATTCTTTTCCCACCTGTAACCAGTTAAGTGGATTGATGGAATTGATACAAACCTTGATCGTCAGATCTGCCGGTGCCGGTTCGGTTGAATATTGCGTGGTTCCCGGAAACAAAAAATCGGGGTATTGCAAAGAGAAAGTATAGATCATAGACTCGTACCCCTGCCGCTTGAACTCACGCGCCAGCCGCTCATCAAATGAAGCCAATCCCCCGCGAAGGGGCCAGGCAGGACCGATGATAATGGCTTTTTTGGACATAGAGGTTGGATAAGTCGAAATTAAAAAGTCAAAAGTCAAAAGTCAAAAGTGATGATGTGCTTTGTAACGACATTTTTACTTTTGACTTTTTAATTTTGACTTAGTCTATTCCTAAGGTAGTTTCAATTAAATAACTGTTTCTTTCCGGTGCATTCCGGGCAATAAGCTCTGCAATGAAACCGGTGAGGAATAATTGCATACCTATGATCATGGTGGTAAGGGCGATGTAAAAAGATGGGCGGTTGGTGAGACTGAAATCTTCCGTCATAAACTTAGCTGCAATCAGATAGATACTGGAGCCAAGTCCAATCAGGAAAAACAGGGTTCCCAGTAATCCGAAGAACTGCATGGGTCTTTTACCGAATTTTCCGAGGAACATAATGGTGGCAAGGTCCAGGAAGCCATTTACAAACCTTTGCCAGCCAAATTTGGTAACGCCATATTTCCTTGGACGGTGTTCTACAACCTTCTCGCCAATCTTCCTGAAACCGCTCCATTTGGCCAGGATGGGGATATAACGATGCATCTCACCATATACTTCAATGCTCTTGATCACTTTGCGTTTATAGGCTTTTAAACCGCAGTTAAAATCATGCAGCCGGATGCCTGAACTGAAGCGGGCAGTAGCATTGAACAGTTTCGAGGGGATATTCTTGGTAAGGGTATTATCGTAGCGCTTTTTTTTCCAGCCGCTTACCATATCAAACCCGCCATGGATGATCATGTTCCGCAGTTCAGGAATCTCATCGGGTGAGTCCTGCATATCTGCATCCATGGTAATAACCACATCGCCCTGAGCGGCTTTAAAACCTTCGTTCAGGGCTGCTGATTTGCCATAGTTCCGCTGGAACTTGATGCCTTTAAAATGTGGATTTTCTGTCGATTTTTTTTCGATGAAGACCCAGCTATCATCCGTACTTCCGTCATCCACCAGGATCACTTCATAGGAAAGTTGGTGTTGTGTTACAACCGATTCTATCCAGCTGCACAACTCCGGTAAGGATTCATCCTCGTTGATTAAAGGAATTACGATTGATACGTCCATGTTGCTTGATTAGTCGGCAAATTTTTCTTCTTTTCTGATCACCAGTGAGATCAGCAGACTTTTTACAAAATCCCAGATCAGAAATAATCCGGTACCCATAAAGATCTTACCTATTCCGGTTCCTTTGGCACCTTCTTCCATACCGGATTTCATGGCTTTGTCGATATCTTCTTCTGAAGCACCGAATTTCTCCATCATGGCCCTTGTTTTTTCCAGGCCCACCTGTACTGATTTTTGTGTCAGTTCTTTATCAATCAGGTTATACAACACATAAGTGGCAATGGCAGTGATCAGCGCTACTATCACATAACTCAGGAAAGTAAATTTTAATGCCTGCGAGAAAGGCAGTAATCCATCATTCTGTTTTTTGATCTGAATACCCGAAAAAATCAGGATCACAATCATGAAGGGAATGAAATTAGCCCAGAACTGTACGCTGACAAATGTATTCAACCCGGCTGCCCAGGATCCGTACATCAGTAATACAGCAATCAAACCGTTGATACAACCCCATTTGAGACCTTCATTAACGATGTTTACTTTCATAAAAATCAGTTTTGGTTTAAAGTTAGTTTTCCTTTGTGAACGATACCCATTATTTTTCCGGTCAGCTCTCTGTCGAGGAACGGTGTATTGGGCGATTTGGTTTTCAGGCGGGTGCGGGTAAGCAGGGTCACAGCTTTTCTGTCGAAGATCGTTAACTCTGCTACAGCACCTTCGCTGATATGTGTCGCAGGCAGGTGGAAAATCTTACGTGCCCCCAGGGAAAACAATTGAACCAGTCTTTCTGCGCTCAGTTCCGGCAGCAAATGATTCACCACGGCAAAACTGGTTTCCAGTCCCGTCATGCCGTTTTTGGCATATTCAAACTCGCAGGTTTTATTATCCCAGTCCTGCGGTAAATGATGAGAAGCAATACAATCCACCTCACCATTGACCACACCTTCACGCAATGCCAGCATATCTGCTTTGGTACGGAGGGGAGGATTTACTTTCAGGTTGGTATCATAACTCTGCATGTCTTCATCGCAGAAGAACAGGTGATAAGGCGTAACACTGCAACTGATCTGCAGTCCTTCTTTTTTAGCCGCAGCCACAAAATCCAACCCGTTTTGGGTAGAAATGCCGGTAATATGCAGGCGTGATTGGGTATATCGTAACAGGTCAATATCCCTTTTAATGATCACTTCCTCCGCCAGTGCCGGTATGCCGGGCAAACCAAGGCGGGTAGAGATAATGCCTTCGTTGATGAGTCCGCCGGCACCAATGCTCTTATCCAGCGGCACTTGTATCAGCGTGCCATCAAAGGCTTTTACATATTGCAGGGCTTTTACAAAGAGACCGGGCGATTGAACGGGTAAAATACCATCAGAAAAAGCCACTGCGCCGCTTTGCTTCATATCGTACATCTCGGCCAGGTCTTTTCCTTCGGTTCCGCGGGTAATGGCACCCAGCGGATAAATGTTTACGGGCAGCGATTTGGATTGCTGGCAGATATATTCCACCTGCGATTTACTGTCTACTACCGGTAAAGTATTCGGTAGCACAAATACACGGGTAAAACCACCCGCTGCCGCAGCAGCCGCACCGGTTTCCAGGGTTTCTTTGTATTCGTAGCCAGGATCGCAGAAATGGGAAAAAGTATCCACCCATCCTGGAGATACCTGAGCACCAGACGCGTCTATCACTTCATCGGCCGCAACCTTGATGTTGGGCGCGATTTGCGTAATACGTTCTCCATCGATTAAAATATCAGTAACCTGGCCATGGTGAGGGGAATCCGGATCGGCTATAACCGCCTGCTTTACAAGTATCTTCATGTAGCGGTGGTAAAATTTTCTGCAATATAACCTGAATTTTTCTTTTCCCCCTATATTTGCAACCCATTTACTGGTTACCGGTTACTGGTTGCTGGTTACAGGTTTGTTTCAGTTATTGTTCTACTTGTACAAAGATGGATTTTTCGGGACGTAGCGCAGCCCGGTAGCGCATCCCGCCGATAGGCGGGAGGGGGCATGGGTTCATTGAAAGAAGAAAAGAATAATATGGATTTCGTGGTCTACATATTATTTAGTGATCATCTACAGAAGTATTATGTAGGTCAGACAAGTGATTTGGAAAAGAGAATACTGGATCACAATTCGGGAAAATCAGCTTTTACGTCAAAAGGTATTCCTTGGAAACTTGTTCATATTTTCGCTTGCAGTAACAGATCTGAAGCGGTCAGATTGGAGGCTTCGATTAAAAGAAGAGGAATAAAACGGTACTTACAGGATAAAAGTATTCTGTAGTTTTTCGGGACGTAGCGCAGCCCGGTAGCGCATCCCGCCGATAGGCGGGAGGGGGCGTGGAAGTGTAGAGAGAAAGCTGTTTTGAATTATTTATATAGGTGGTTAAATCAATAGGATTTAATTACTAATCAAAAGTTTACAGAATAGTTTCTGTAATAGTTCGGGACGTAGCGCAGCCCGGTAGCGCATCCCGCCGATAGGCGGGAGGGAGCGTGGAAGTATAGAGAGAAAGCTGTTTTGAATTATTTAAATAGGTGGTTAAATCAATAGGATTTAATTACTAATCAAAAGTTTACAGAATAGTTTCTGTAATAGTTCGGGACGTAGCGCAGCCCGGTAGCGCACACGTCTGGGGGGCGTGGGGTCGCAAGTTCAAATCTTGTCGTCCCGACAAGTAAGGCCTCGTGAAGCAATTCGCGAGGCTTTTTTATGCTCCGATTTAATCCAAATTATTTGGCAGCCCGATAGCGCATCCCGCCGAAAGGCGGGAGGGTCGCAAGTTCAAATCTTGTCGTCCCGACAAGTAAAGCCTCGTGAAGCAATTCACGGGGCTTTTTTATGCTCATCCAGTAAATAATAACCGTTTAGTTATCCAGTATCATGTCACTAGACTGCATAAAAAAACCGTCTTGCGACGGTTTTTAATATTTGATATCCTCAAGCTTATTTATTCCACAATCAATTGCTGCGAATACATTGTTCGGTTAAATACATCCGTGATCTGCACAAAGTAAACACCCTTGGCATGCTGCGCCGGGAAGGTGAAAGAATGGGTACTGGTTTTGGTGCCGATATTCATTTTTCCTTCGAGGATCGGTTTACCATTTACATCCAGCAGGATCATTTTGTATTCTCCTTTTTCTTTCAGGTTACTGGCTTTGATCTGGAACCTGCCCCGGTTGGTAATAGGGTTGGGAAAGAGGCTGATCGCAGGCAGATTATTTTCATCCGCTTCCACTGTTTGTACAAAGTTGACTGTATTAGGTTTTGCTTTTTCCTTCTCTTTCTGCGAAACGGCTGGCTGGAACAACAGGTTACTGCTGGCCATATCAGCAATATTGCCTAATGAATTACCCCGTATGTCAATAGGACTGGCTTCCAGTGAGGGCCATTTGATTTTTTGTACGGGCGAGAAATTTTTACCAAAACTGGTGCCGCAACTTACCAGCAGGTTGCCATCTGCATCTACCGAAGCACCATTGGAAGTAAATTCGGCAGGCAGGTTTTTGATCTGGCCGATATAATCTGCTTTTTTACTGGGTAAACTGATGCGGAATACATGGTTATATAAAGTGATCAGGTACAGACTTCCATCTGCTGCACCCACCATATCACCACCCCAGGAAGAACAGCTGGAACGAACCAGTACCGTATTCTGCGGGTTATCTATCAAAACGCCCAGGTCCTGGATCACCGGCGTACCCTGCGTGGAAAATTTGATCAGGTGCTCGCCATCATTGGATAAAGCATAGCCAAATCCATCGGCGCCCATGGCCATGCGGGTTACCTGGTTGGCAACATCTTCTTTGGTATGCAGGAGGTTAATAGACTGGTTCTCCAGGCAGGTAAAAGAAGCATCAGACTCCTTCAGATCCAGATACCGTAACTCGGATAACTGCAAGGGAATATAAAACAGGCGGTTGCTTTTGGCATCATAGGCGAGACTGGCTACCGATCCGCCCAGTGGCGATTGGGTGCCTTTTTCGTCTTTCCGGTTGTTTAACTGGTAAGAGCTGTAACCATTATTCCTGACCGAGTATTTCTGACCGGGTTCAAACAATGATTCTGCCGCTTTGCCTGATCCCAGTTCCAGGGTGCTGAAACGGTCGTACACAAAGGGGGTACCCGGTTTGGCGGTGATCAGAAAGGTTTTAGAACCCGCCTGCTGCGAAAAAGACAGGTAGCTGAGCGAGCATAGAAGGGCAGTAGTAAGTATTCTCATCACAGGTAGTGTTTGGAAATGGTGAAACAGTCATTGTTTCGCACAGGAATTGGTAGATAAAAATATTATTTTATCTGATAATGCCGTCGGGAAAAATGGCAGGTGACAAATTAAATTTACCTTAGTGTAGAGCTTATGCCTTAAATGAGTAGATATGAAAAGAATTATTGTATTGTGTTCCTTTTTTTTGCTGGTACAGCAGTTGGCTGCCCAAACCCAGGTTACTGTAGCTACAGATATAGATAAGTTGCTCAGTTTCACTAACGCCGATTACGATATGGGCAAAATTCCTTCCGGTAAGCCGTTGGAGTACAATGTGGTCATCAAAAATATCAGTAAGGATACGGTGGTATTAAAAGAAGTAACGGCCGGTTGTGGTTGTACTACGCCCAAGTACCGGGCCAATGAAAAGATCGCACCAGGCAAATCCACTTTTATCACATTGGGTTTTAATGGGGGAGCTAGCGGACCGTTTTCCAAAACGGCGGTCATTTCCTTTACCAATGGACTGAACAAACCCGTACAGTTCAAAGGAGTGGCCGTGGCAGACAGTACGGCGGCCAAACCGGTAAACATGAACTAAGCAAATCAACTGACCGGATATAAAAAAGCCATCCTTGTTTAACGGGATGGCTTTTTTCATCAGTATAGTTTCTATGTTAGAATCTTTCCAGCTTAGAGAAGAAGAAATCTCCTTCAATAGCGGCATTCTCATCACTGTCGCTTCCGTGAACGGCATTTTCGCCTACAGAAGCTGCATATAATTTGCGGATGGTTCCTTCTTCTGCCTGTGCAGGGTTAGTGGCACCAATCAGTTTGCGGAAATCAGCCACGGCATTCTCTTTTTCCAGGATAGCGGCTACGATGGGGCCACTGCTCATGAACGCAACCAGTTCGCCGTAAAAAGGTCTTTCTTTATGCACTTCATAAAACAAACCAGCCTGCGCTTCGGTTAAACGGGTCCATTTCATGGCTTTCACGGTAAAACCCGCTTTGATGATCTGGTCTAAAATAGCACCGGTATATCCCTTCTGGGTAGCATCCGGCTTGATCATGGTAAATGTTCTGTTACTCATATAGTTTGTAAAATTTCGGCCGCAAAAGTAAGCATTCGCTACCCGTTTCTGGGAGAATTGGGTGTTATTTTTGTTAAAGCAGTACAAATTGATTTGATAGAATAGGCCGGATACCGCAATTTTGCCGCCACTATATGCTCCCGATCGATCAATTCTACCCCCAACTCAGTACCCCTGCCAAAATAGTGGTAACCATGCACCAGAAGCCTGACGGCGATGCCATGGGCTCGGCTTTGGGCCTGTATCATTTCCTGATAGCCATGGGGCACGAGGTAACCGTGATCTCACCCACCAACTGGGCCAGTTTTCTGGATTGGATGCCCGGGATTGACACGGTGATTGATTTTGAGCAACAGAAAGAGAAATCACTGGGCATCATCAATAGCGCCCATGTCATTTTCTGCCTCGATTTCAATATCCTGCACCGCACCAAACACATGGAACAGCCCCTGCTTGCGGCCGGCTGCACCAAGATACTGATCGATCACCACCAGCAACCCCAGGAAGAAGCGTTTACCTACGGTATCAGCGATACCAGCAAAAGCTCAACCTGCGAAATGGTCTATGATTTTATCGTTGATTCTGGTAATCTGGACAAACTCACCATCCATACAGCAGAATGTCTATATACAGGCGTTATGACCGATACCGGTTCTTTCCGTTTCCCGGCTACCACGGCTTCTGTACATCGAATGGTGGCAACGTTGAAAGAGATCGGACTGCATCATACCAAAGTGCACGACAATATTTATGATAATTTTCTCGAGAACCGGCTTCGCTTTATTGGCTATGCACTGGTAAACCGGATGGAAGTTCTCTATGAATATAACACCGCTTTGATGTATATTACCCGGGCAGACCTGCAACGCTACAATATCAAAACCGGCGATACAGAAGGATTGGTGAATTACCTGTTAACCATACAGGGAATTAAATTCGGAGCGCTGGTAATTGATCGTGACGGGGAACGTAAATGGAGCTTCCGAAGCAAAGGGGCATTTGATGTAAATGCGTTTGCGAGGAAACATTTTAATGGCGGCGGACATGTAAACGCAGCCGGTGGCGGTAGTTACGACAGTCTGGACGCGAATGTGGCTAATTTTAAAGAAGTGATCAAAGAATATCAAAATCAACTACAATAAAAACAAATGATGAGAACAACCTCCACGCTGTTACTAGCGATCGTATTGCTTGCAAGCTGCAATCAATTCCAGAAAACCCCCTCCGGTCTTTCTTACAAGATCACCAGTGGCGGCAGTAAAGAAAAACTGAAACATGGGCAGTTCGTTAAATTCAATATTGAATATAAGGTTCCACCAAAAGATTCTGTACTGACCTCTTCTTATGGTCATGTACCCGCTTACCTCGTAATTGATACCTCACGCCCCAACAAACACAGTTTCCTGGAGATCATCACGAAGTGTGGTGTAGGCGATAAAGTTGAGTTCAGCATGAGCGTAGATACCCTGAAAAAACTGGGGATGCTTGAGTACAACAATATCTTCCGTGCCAGAGATATGATCAAAGGCCGTGTAGAGATTATTAAAGTATTCGACAACCAGGAACTGGCTTCTGCCGACCTGACCAAAGAACAAGGGCTGGAAAAAGACAGGGAAGTAAAAGACCTGCAGGCGTTGGTGGCTAAAAAAGGTATCAAAACTGTATCTACGCCTTCCGGTGTATTGGTTGAAGTACTTTCTGCCGGCGATGCTACCCAGAAAGCCGATACCGGCAAACAGGCTTCTGTATTGTACAGAGGAACATTCATGGATGGAAAAGAATTTGATTCCAACATGGATAAAAACAAACCCGGCGCACAACCCCTGAGCGTGATCTTCGGTGGCCAGAGTGTGATCCCCGGTCTGGAAGAAGGTCTGCGTTTATTTGGGAAAGGTGGTAAAGGAAAGATATACATCCCCGCTATGCTGGCTTACGGCCAGAACGGACAACCGCCGGTTATTCCACAGTATGCCAATATGATATTTGAGATCGAGGTACTGGATATCACCACAGCTGCTGCCAAACCTGCACAACCGCAGATGCCGGGAATGCCACAGCACTAAAATAATTTATAGAAGAGATATGCAAAGGTTCCGCCATGCGGGACCTTTGTTTTTTAGCAGAAGGAAGAACTGCAGAGATGTTTTATCGTAGATGCTGGGTTAGTTTCACGGCTTCCATGGCTTCTTTCACATCGTGTACCCGCAGGATAGAAGCACCCTTTAATAATCCCGCAGTATGTAAAACGGTGGTACCATTCAGGGCTTCCTCAGGAGTAATGCCAAGGGTTTTATAAATGCTGGACTTTCTGGAAACGCCCAGAAGAATAGGTTTTTCCAGCATCGAAAATACTTCCAGGTTCTTCAGGATCTCAAAATTCTGGGCAATGGTTTTACTGAAGCCAAACCCCGGGTCAATAATCAGATCAACGATACCTGCCTCTTTACATTTCTGTTTTTTGGCAATGAAATAATCCAGCACCTCCCGGGTCATATCAATCTCGGTTTGGGTCTGATGCATCGTATCAGCCGTGCCTTTCACATGCATACATACATAAGGTACCCGTAAACCGGCAACGGTTGTGAGCATGTTGGCATCAAAACTGCCACCGCTGATATCATTAATGATGTCTGCACCCGTTTCTACCGCAGCACGGGCAACTGCTGAAAAATAAGTATCCACCGAAATAAAACTCTCCGGAAACCGGCTGCGCATCGCTTCAATTACCGGTAATATCCGTTCCATCTCTTCCTCCGCCGTTAGCTGTTTGCTGCCCGGTCGGGTGCTTTGCCCGCCAATATCCAGGATCGTGGCACCCTCCTTTAGCATCTGCCCGGCCATCAGCAGGGCACTGTCTACCGTCAACTGCCTGCTCCCGCTATAAAAAGAATCGGGTGTGATGTTGATAATACCCATCACCACCGGTTGCGCTATTTTCAGTAATCTTCCTTTACAATTCAGTGTGTACATACCCGGATTCAATTATCTTGCAGTCAGTCAAAGGTATTACCAAAAAGCCACGATAAACAGTGCAATAAAAAATGAGCCGGACGAATATACAATACGACGAGGCCGTGGGCCAGTGCAAAGAGATTTTTCTCAAAAAGACCAAGGATTATGGTACTGCCTGGCGGGTGTTACGCACCATTTCTGTGGTGGACCAGATCTTTATCAAAGCCCTGCGCATCCGCACCATACAGGACCTGCAGACGCAGAAAGTGGGGGATGATATTCCTTCCGAATTCAAGGGCATCCTGAACTATGCCGTTATCGGACTGATGCAGCTGGAACTGGGCCAACCGCAGGTAGAAGAACTACCCGTAGAAAAAGTGGATGAGCTGTACCGCAAATACATCGATTTTGCTAAAAATACCATGCTGGATAAAAACCATGATTACGGCGAAGCCTGGCGTGAAATGAGCCAGCAGAGTTTTGCCGATCTGATACTGATGAAGCTGATGCGCATCAAACAGATCCTGGCGAATGATGGTAAAACGCTGATCAGCGAAGGCATAGATGCCAATTATGTAGACATTATCAATTATTCCGTTTTTGCATTGATCTTAATTGCCGAAGGCAAACACTAACTGTATGAAAACATTTCTGCTCATTGTACGATGGACCGTAGGCCTGTTGTTTATTTTTTCCGGACTGGTAAAAGCCAATGACCCCCTGGGTTTAAGTTATAAGATGCAGGAATTCTTTGAAGTGTGGAACATGCATTTCCTGAATGATTATACACTGGCTTTTGCACTGGTGATGAATGTATTCGAGATCGTGGCTGGTGTGGCAGTGATCATCGGATGGCGCATGAAGCTGTTCAGCTGGTTATTATTGCTGCTGATCATCTTCTTTACTTTCCTCACCGGTTACGCACTGTTTTCCGGCAAGATCAAAACCTGCGGTTGCTTTGGCGATTGTCTGCCGCTGACACCTGCCCAATCTTTTGGAAAAGATATCTTCCTGCTGGTGCTGATCCTGATCCTGTTTTTTGCAGCTAACAAAATTAAGTCTGCCGTAAAACCCGCAGGCGCCATGGTGTTATTGTTATTGGCAACGGTGGGAACCAGTTATGGACAATATTATGTATTGCAGCATCTTCCTTTTGTTGATTGTCTGCCCTATAAAAAAGGCAACGACCTGCTGGAACAGATGAAAACCCCGGCCAATGCCATACCGGATAGTTTTTCCATCGTATTCACGTACAAACGCCAGGGTAAACAACTGGAATTTGACCAGGCCAATTTCCCGGCTGATTTTGATTCTACCTATGAATATGTAGACAGGAAAGATAAACTGGTCAGAAAAGGAAATGGACTGACCGCAAAGATCACCGACTTCTCTCTCCAAACCATTTCCGGCGTTGATACGACCGCGGCGGTATTGGCTACTCCCGGAAAATATCTTCTCTTACTGGTCAAAGATTTTGATCATACCGAAGTATGGTTATCCGGTTTTGATAAAGTGAAAGAAGCTGCCGCCCAAAAGAACCTGCCCATACTGGTCGTAACAGCTGATGCCGATAGAGCCCAATCTGTACTTCCCGGCTTTAGCATACTCAAATGTGATGCTACGGTCTTAAAAACAGCCGCCCGCGTAACACCAACCTATGTCATGATGCAAGCCGCCACCGTTATATCCAAAACCAGCTATGTAGACGCTGAAAAACTCTTACAACAAATCAAAACCAAATAAAACATTCACTCATTCACTCACCCACTCATTCACTCATTAATACATGTCCTACCTCACCCAAAAATTACTCTACGGATTACTGGTACTGGTAGGAGTGGTGGTAGTGGTGTTTTTTCTCTTCCAGGGTTTTGGCGATCCGGCCAGGCTGGTACTGGGTCAGGCGGGTGATAGTACCACTATTAAAAATATCCGCAAAGAGCTGGCATTGGATCAACCCAAATGGAAACAGTTTGTATTGTATCTGAACGATGTGTCGCCTGTGGCAGTGCACACAGCAGCAGACATTGAAAAAAAACAACTGAAAGGATTTTTCATCGGAGGCGAACAAAAGTTAGGCATAAAAGTTCCCTATCTGCGCCGTTCCTATCAAACCAAAAAAGACGTTGGCGAAGTATTGATGGAAGCCCTGCCTGGAACACTGGTGCTGGCATTGGCTGCTATGTGTATTGCTACCCTGATCGGAATTCTGCTGGGCATACTGGCCGCCGTAAAACAAAATACCTGGATGGATACCTCCGCCATTTTTGCCAGTGTACTGGGTATTTCGGCACCTTCTTTTTTTATGGGGATTGTACTGGCCTACCTGTTCGGATTTGTGTTGAGCCCCTACACGGGTTTGCACATGACGGGCAGCCTGTTCCAGATCGATCCCTTTACCGGTAAAGAGCTGCAACTGAAGAACCTGATTCTGCCGGCTATTACCCTGGGCATCCGTCCACTGGCTATCATTACCCAGCTCACACGCAGTTCTATGCTGGATGTGCTTGACCAGGATTATATCCGCACAGCCTATGCCAAAGGACTGTCAAAAAAAATAGTCATCTTCCGCCATGCTTTGCGAAACGCATTGAATCCTGTGATCACTGCTATTACGGGCTGGTTTGCAGAATTACTGGCAGGTGCTTTTTTTGTGGAATATATTTTTGGCTGGAAAGGGATCGGGAAAGTAACGGTGGATGCGCTGGAAAAATTAGACTTCCCGGTAGTGATGGGTAGTGTACTGATCACCGCCACTTTCTTTATCGTCGTTAATATACTGGCTGATCTGTTATACGGAATCGTGGATCCCCGTGTACGGGTAAAGTAACCAACGAAAGCTATTTATTGAATGATCACTTCATTGATCACTTTCTCCCCAAAAGCTTCATTAACACGGTCGATGATCTGTTGTTTCTGATAAAGCAATTCATTTTTCAAAGGACCTACAGCGGTATGGATAAATAATTTCTGGTTGATGATCTGGATTTTATCCGTGTACTTGGCAATGGTTTTGCCCATCAGCTGTTCCCAGATCTCTTCGATCTGTATCGCACGGATCCCATTGCGCAGATGACTCTTGTGCAAAAAACCTTTGATCGCATCGCCGATATGAAACTCTGACATGGAGCGAAAGTAGGAATTAAAAATTAGCAATTAATAATTAACAATTGGGAAGCTGCCTGCAACAATCGCTTTAATTGGTTCAAAGGTGAGCTACCTGGCATGGCGAGAGTTAGCCAAATGAAAGTTTTCACATTCTAATTTTTAATTACTAATTGCTAATTATTAATTAATTCAATCACCTGGTAAGGAACATTGATTTCAGAAAGATTTCCCTTTAACCGATCTGCATGTGTATCCGTAATAAACACCTGTCCGTCGCTTTCTGTGCAAACCCAGTTCAGCAGCTGGAACATGCGTTGCTCATCCAGTTTTTCAAATACATCATCCAGTAAAAGGATGGGGGTGAAGCCTTTCTTTTCTTTTAATACCTGCCATTCAGCCAGCTTCAAAGCAAATAACAGGCTTTTCCGCTGTCCTTGCGAGGCTTCGGTTTTAAAAGGAGCTGATCCCATATAAAACAACAGGTCATCGCGGTGAATACCGGCGGTGGTTCTTTGCAGGGCCAGGTCTTTTGAACGGCTCAGGGTCAGTAGTGTGGCAAAATCATCTTTCAGTAACTGGCTTTCGTAAAACAGCGAAAGTCCATCATCCTTACCGGCAATCCGCTGGTAAATAGAAGCCGCCAACGGAAGAAAACTTTCGAGAAATGTTTTTCTTTCCGTGAAAAGATAATTACCCTTTTTGCAAAGCTGCTCGTCAAGGATCTGGAGCAGGGCATCATCTATCGATCCTGTTTCGGCAGACTGCTTCAATAAACTGTTGCGTTGCTGTAACAGTTTCTGGTAGTCGATCAGGTAAAGCAGGTATTCTTTACTGATCTGAGAAAGCAGGGTGTCAAGAAAAGTTCTTCTTTCTTCACTGCCACCGGTTACCAGCACCACATCATCCGGTGCAATCATCACACAGGGAATTTTGCCGATATGATCCGAGAATTTTTTATAAGCTTCCTCATTCAGTTGCAGTTCTTTCCGGTTGTTCTCCCGCAGAATGCAGACCAATTCCTGCGGCTCACCCTGTAAATCATAAGTGGCCTGTAAGCGTAAACCTGCCAGTCCGTGGTGCACGTTCTGTGAATCCGGCCGCGAAAAATAACTGCGGGTAAAACTCAGGTAATACACGGCATCCAGCAGGTTGGTTTTGCCGGAACCATTCAGTCCACAGATGCCTACAATCCTTTCTGTAAAAGAAAACTGCTGTTGCAGGTAATTACGGAACTGCACCAATGATATGGAATGAAGCCTGAGCATTTGCGGGCAAATTAAACCAGACGCAGGGAATAATTCCTATCGGGTATGCGAGAAAGCATTTATTTTTATGAAAAATTCGGTTTTGAAGACGATATTATCCGAGCAACAACTGGCATTAACCGTTAAACGACTGGCACACCAGATCCTGGAGAACAATCTCCAGCTGGCCGATACGGTCATTATTGGCCTGCAGCCAAGAGGGGTATTCCTCAGCGACCGGATTGTGCAGGAACTGAAAGCCATTGTTTCTCCCGAACTGGTGCAATACGGCAAACTGGATATCACTTTTTACCGCGATGATGTGCGCAAAAGCCTGCATATCGCGAACCATACCGATATTCCCTTCAGTATTTCCGATAAGAAAGTAGTGCTGATCGATGATGTGTTGTACACCGGCCGCACCATCCGGGCGGCACTGGATGCCCTGCTGGATTTTGGCCGCCCCTCCAAAGTATCGCTTTGTGTGCTGGTAGACCGCAGGTTCAACCGGGAATTGCCCATACAACCCGATTATGCCGGAAAAGTGATCGATACCATCATCTCGCAGAAAGTAAAAGTGAACTGGAAAGAGAAAGACGGTGGCGATGAAGTGGTGTTGATCTAAGAAAATTCAGTAACAGGTTTCCGGATATGAATCGTTTCCTGAAACTTGTAACAGGAAACTTGTAACCGGTTTATCAGAAACCATTACCTTTGATTTTTAATGAAACTATCTACCAAACATCTTCTTGGTATCAAAGATCTCAACAGAGAAGATATTGCGTTAATTCTCTCCACTGCACAGCAATTCAAAGAAGTTTTACAAAGACCGGTAAAGAAAGTTCCCTCGCTGCGGGATGTAACCATCGTAAACCTGTTTTACGAAAATTCTACCCGTACCCGTATGTCTTTTGAGCTGGCAGAACGCAGGCTCTCGGCCGATGTGCTCAATTTTGCGGCCAGTAGTTCATCCTCCGCCAAAGGCGAAACCCTGCTCGATACCGTGAACAATATTCTCAGCATGAAAGTGGATATGGTAGTGATGCGTCACAGCGCCTCCGGTGCTCCGCATTTTCTGGCCAAACATATTCCTGCTGCCATCGTGAATGCCGGCGACGGGATCAACGAACATCCCACCCAGGCCCTGCTGGATGCCTATTCCATGCAGGAAAAGCTGGGGAAACTGGAAGGACTGAAAGTGGCCATCATCGGCGATATCATGCATAGCCGGGTGGCCCTGAGTAATATGTACCTTCTGAAGAAAATGGGTGCTGAGATCATGGTGGCTGGTCCGCCCACCCTCATTCCCAAATACATTGCCGAAGCCTTGGGCGTAAGGGTGGAATATAACCTCAAAAAAGCCCTGCAATGGTGCGATGTGGCCAACGTGCTGCGCATACAGCTGGAGCGCCAGAACCAGCCCTTATTCTCTTCGCTGCGCGAGTATAACCTGGCCTATGGTATCAAACGGAAAGTACTGGAAAGCCTGGGCAAAGACATTGTGATCATGCACCCCGGACCCATTAACCGCGGCGTGGAACTGGATAGCGATGTGGCCGACGGGCCCTATTCCATTATCCTGAACCAGGTAGAGAACGGGGTGGCAGTGAGAATGGCCGTGCTGTACCTGCTGGTTGACAGAGAAAGCTGAACTTCCTGACAAACGCTAAATAGCGGAATGTTTTACTGCCTTCGTGGTTTGTACGCTGTACTTCGTATTTTCACCTCCTCAAACCTGCTATATGGAGCGAATCTGTTTGTTTCCCGGAACCTTTGACCCCGTAACACTGGGCCATGTGGATATCATCAACCGGGCTTTACCCCTGTTCGATAAGATCTATGTGGGTATCGGTATCAATTCCTCCAAAAGTCCCATGTTCAGCGCCGAACAACGGATGCACTGGTTCAGCGAGATCTATAAGGATGAGCCGCGGGTGCAGAGTGTGGTGTATGACGGACTGACCGTGAACTACTGCCGCATTATAAAGGCTGGTTTTATTTTAAGAGGTATCCGATATGTGAGCGATTTCGAATACGAAAAAACCATCGCTGATGCCAATCGGACACTCGATAAAAACATCGAAACCATTTTCCTGACCGGCGAACCGAAATACACTTCGGTGGCATCCACCATCGTGCGCGATATCATCCGTAACGGGGGAGATGCTTCTCCCTTTCTGCCGGAAGCCGTGAATATCACTTTGCGTTCATTGAATACATATAAATAAGTAACACATGCGGATCTGGTTCAACAAAGACCTTACCCTGGAAGATTTTCAGACGCTGGGTAAAGACACCATGGGCGATTTTATCGGGATCCGCTTTTCGGAACTCGGCGATAACCATCTCTCTGCCACCATGCCGGTAGACCACCGCACCAAACAGCCTTATGGATTATTGCATGGAGGCGCATCAGTTACACTGGCCGAAACATTGGGCAGCGTAGGATCCGCACTGGTAATAGACCCCGCGAATTTTATTTGTGTAGGACAGGAGATCAATGCCAATCATATCCGTAGTGCCCGCAACGGACAGGTAACCGGAACGGCAACGCCGATACACCTGGGAGCTACCTCACATGTATGGGAAATTAAGATCCACGATGAGCAGGGAAAACTGGTTTGCGTCAGCCGGTTAACCGTGGCGATCCTGAAAAAACGGTAAGTGGATTGCTATTTTGCGTAAGACCGTCAGATCAGCCCAGCCTTTTTGATGATATCGGTTACCGTATCATAACTGTTCTCGAGGCAGGCCGCCAATGTTTCACCCTTAACCCACCTGATTTCCAGAATATCTTCTTCTGTTTGTGGAACCAGGTTTTGCACGCCACTGGCCTGCATCGAAAACCAATGGGTTTCTTTGATGACTTCCTGATTGATAAAGGTGTCAAAGTATTCGTGATAGCTGATGCCGATCAGTTTGCCGAGGGTTAATCCTGTAATGCCGGTCTCTTCCATTACTTCTCTGACTGCACAGTCTTCGATGGTTTCGCCCTCGTCCAGTTTGCCTTTTGGAAGATCCCATTTACCCCTGCGGAAGATCAGCAGCAGTTCGCCCGCTTCGTTCAGTACCAATCCGCCTCCCGCAATAATTTTCGTTTTTTCCATGATGCACCAAATGTGAATACAATTTCTCAATTTCCCAATTCCCCTTTCTAAAATGGCCTTACTTTCGCGCTATGACAAACGAAAAAGCCGTAGCTGAAAAACTGCTGCAGGTAGCAGCGGTAAAACTGAGTCCGGAGAAACCTTTTACCTGGGCCAGTGGCTGGAAAAGCCCTATTTATTGCGATAACCGCCGGGTATTATCCTTTCCTTTTGTACGTGATTTTGTGAAGAGTGAAATGTGTAATGTGGTATTTGAACATTTTCCGCAGGCTGAAGTACTGGCGGGTGTGGCCACGGCAGGTATTCCCTGGGGAGCCATGGCTGCCGACCAGTTAAAGCTGCCCTATATCTATGTGCGCCCCAAACCCAAGGAACATGGCCTGGGCAACCAGATCGAAGGGTTCTATACCCCCGGGCAGCGGGTATTGGTGATCGAGGATCTGATTTCTACTGGTAAAAGCAGTCTGCAGGTGGTAGATGTGCTGCGTAATGCAGGGGTGGAAGTAGTAGGTATGGTATCCATTTTTACCTACGGTTTTGCCGTGGCAGATAAAGCTTTTGAAGAAGCCAAAGTTCCTTACCGCTCGCTCACCAATTATGCCAACCTGATCAGCCTGGCGGTGGAGAAAGGGCAGGTATCTGCGGATACCGAACAATTACTGCTTTCCTGGCGTAACGACCCGGCTAACTGGCAGGGTATTTGACTTAGTAACTGAAATTTGTACCCATGAAAAAAATACTGTTCTTAGCCGGCTGTTTACTGGCCGGTATCAATGCACTACAGGCACAGCAACCCAAACCGGAATGGGTAACCATTAAATCGGCCAACCTGCGTTGCTGGGAGTGTAAAGAAAGGCTTGACAAATACCTCTTGATGGAGAACAAGGCCAATATGGAAAGTGGTATGATGACCTGGAAGATCAACCTGTTACAGGGAGAGATCAAAGTACAGTTTCTGCCCGACCGTACCAGTGCTGCTGCCATTAAAGCGGCCCTGAACAATGCCGGTTTTGATGCCGATGCCGATAAAGCCGAACCGGAAGCTTATAAGTTATTGCCTCCCATCTGCAAACGCGCCGAAGACGGTGGCGGTCCGCAGCCGAGGAAACCCTGTCATGTGCAGCCGTATAATTGAATGTCGAATATCGAACAAGGAATATCGAACGCCGAAATAGACTCATTTCGGCGTTTTTTTATAGGGTCATGATTGACACACTTCGATATTCGACATTCAAAAGAGCTTCAACTGATGCCTCGCCTCATAATTAAACGGCACATTGGTATAGAACCCTGCCTTGCCTACCCGGGTGGTTCCTTTTACATTGATCAGCACTTCCTGGCTGAACAGCATATTGAGGCTGTTTTTCAGCACTGTTTTCATATCTATGGCAATCCGCGAGGGTAGGTTAAATTCTGCCCGGCGGGGAATATGCATCAGGGTATCGAGCTGGTATTTGCCTAGATAGCTGTTGTCCACATAGACATCGCAGTCCACTTTTTTCAGATCCACCCCAAAACCGTTGGGGTTGTAATACACCAGATCCATCGACAGGAGGGTCTTGTCGAATCCCATATTTTCAATTTTCACATTTCTGATATCCCGGTAATCAAAGCCCTGGGGCTTTTGACAACCTGCCAGTAAAAGGGCAAATAAGGCGAATAGAAGGGCTTGTTTCAACAGCTAAGTATTTGCCTGTAAAATAGGAGAGACTCACCGATTTTCAAGATTTACTCTTTTTAATTAACTTACATTTGACGCTAAATATATTAGCTTTTTTGGTAAAAAATCCTTCTTTTTTGAATACTAAAAATGTTAGTTGATTATATTTTAATATAAAACTATAATAATCAATTATTTATATCAAAATATTTAAATAATTAATTGCAATAATAACAGCCAGAATCAAAGGATTTTGCAGATTAGAAACAATGATTAAACAGAATGAAAATATACAATCATTAATAATTGATAGTCAATATTTTGGAAATATTAACTATAATAAAATTTTAGTTGAATTTTCAAATATAGAAATTGAGCAATATGAAACCTATCAAAAAATGAGTTTTCGCAACCGTTGTATAGTAGCGGGCAGCAATGGTGTGGTAGGTTTATCGGTTCCGTTGGAAAAAGGCAGGGGCCAGCGGGAGCTGATGAAGGATGTCAGGATCAGCTATTCAGACAAATGGCAGCTGCAGCATTGGCGTACCATCGAGTCCTGTTACAGCCGGGCACCCTTCTTTGAATTTTACCGGGATGGGGTCTGGCAACTCCTCCAAAAGAAAGAAACCTACCTGCTGGATCTGAATATGGCCACACTGCACTGGCTGAAAAAAGTGCTGAAAATGCCGGGAGCTATTTCACTGACCCGGCAGTACCTGAAAACCTATCCGGGGGAGGTAATGGATCTACGCAATACCATCCTCCCCAAAAATTACCAACAGGCAGAAACCTGCTCACGGTACACCCAGGTGTTCGAAGACAGAATCGGGTTTCAGCCCAACCTATCTATATTGGATCTGCTGTTCTGCTGCGGACCTGAAACCAGCTATTTACTACAGACAACATTTTAACGTTTTAATGAGTCTTTAAACCAGCTGATAGGCTGATATGCCTTAATTTTAAACATGGCGTTTCTACCAAACAGAAATGCTCCGAAATATTGACCGCCCCCCTGATGAAGAAGTATCGATTTCTGCTGTTTTTTATATGCACCCTTGGTCATTTGATGGTAAATGGACAGGACTTCTCGAATAAAGGCAAAGACTTCTGGCTGGGGTATGGCTTTCATGTGAATATGGGAGCAGGTGTCCCGACTAACCAGAATAATATACAGGACATGGTTCTGTATTTTACCTCAGATAAAAATGCAACGGTAACACTCGATATTCCCGGTATTGGTTATACCAAAACCTATACGGTAACGGCCAATCAGGTAACTACGTCTGATCCAATACCCAAAGTAGGAACACAGGATGCCCGTATTTCCGGTCCGGGTACGTTTAAGCGTGGGATTCATATTGTAAGTGATGTTCCCATTGTAGCCTATGCGCATATTTACAATGCCAGCGTTTCGGGGGCTTCTTTACTCTTTCCTACCAACACCTTGGGAAAAGATTATTATTCTGTCAATTATACCCAATCTTCCAACGCTACTTTTTCCAATTCTTTTTTCTTCGTTGTGGCTACAGAAGACAATACAACAGTAGAGATCACGCCTTCTGCTGCCAATCTGAATGGGTTGGCACCCGGGGTGGCTACTTCTGTAACATTGGATAAAGGGGAAATATACAGTGTAATGGGCACGACTACCGGAACGCTGGGCACGGACCTTACCGGATCCCGGATTCGATCCATCAGTTCCAACGGGAGCGGGGGCTGTAAGAAAATCGCAGTCTTCTCCGGCGCCGGAAAAATTAGTATTGGAGGCGGAGGTACCGGAAGTGCCGATAATCTTTTTGCACAGGCATTCCCGTCTGTGGCCTGGGGTAAAAAATACCTGACTGCCCCCACCGGTTCACAACCCAATAACTATTATCGGATTTGTGTAACTGATCCCACCACCGTTGTAAAACTGAATGGGGTGGTATTGTCTGCTGCTGCCCTGGTCAATAAGTTTTATTATCAATTCAAAAACGCCAATGCCTCGGGAACCAATCCGGCTGTACCCAATCTGATTGAAGCGGATAAACCCATTCTGGTGGCACAATATTGTACCACCCAGGGACAGGATGGAAATCCGAATACCAACCCGGGTGGTGATCCGGAAATGATTTACCTGAGTCCGGTTGAACAGACCATTAATAATATCACCCTGTATTCTGCCAACAAAAACCTGATTCTTCAGAGTTACATTAATGTCATTATTAAGAATGGGGGAATGGCCAGCTTTACCCTGGATGGAAACAAAGTTTCCGGATTCCAGCCGCATCCGCAGGAACCGAATTATTCTTACGCAATCATTCCGGTAACGGCAGGTTCTCATACACTTTATTCCGATACAGGGTTTAATGCGATTGCTTATGGATTTGGATCTGCAGAGAGTTATGGATACAATGCAGGTACCAATGTGCGTGATTTTACGCCCACAGCAACCTTTCAGAACCCTTTCAGCCGGATCGATTCTGCTGTTACCTGTGTAAATACCCCACTGCAATTATCAGTACCCTTAACCTTTGTTCCGGCCAGTATCAAATGGGATTTTTCTGCCGCACCCAATATTTCACCGGCCACCGGTATTGGTCCGCTTACATCTTTTTCTGCAGATAGCTCCAAATCACTGAACGGCATAAACCTGTCTTATTACAGTCCGGGAAAAACCTTCACTTTTACCAGTGCCAATTCAGCAGCTTTGCGTGATACCATTAAGTTATATACAACTTCTTCAACGCCCGATGGCTGCGGCAGTACAGACCAGATCTTTACGATTCCTGTAACGGTAAATGATCTTCCTACGGCTAAGTTTTCAGTAGCAGCCGGTGGTTGTGCCAATGATCCAGTAACGCTTACCGATCAGAGCAGTGCCACGCAGGGTACTATCAAACGCTGGTTCTGGGATTTTGGTGATGGTACCACTGCCGATCTTACCAGTGCCACAGTACCCCCTAAAGTATTCAACAGTCCGGCTAGTTATACCATCAAACTCAAAGTGGCTTCTGATATTGGCTGTCTATCCGCTGAATCCAGCCAAACCGTTCAGCAAACTGCCAAACCAGTGGCCGGTTTTACCGCCACAGCACTGAAATGTGTTGATCGGGATATTACGTTCACAGATGCTTCTACCAGCAGCGCCGGAACCCTTACCAAATGGATCTGGGATCTGGGTGATGGGGCAGCCGTTATTACGAATAACACAAATGCCCCGGTTACAACAAAATATAGCAGCGATGGTGTCAAAAAACCAAGCCTGAAAGTAGCCACCAGTTCAGGTTGTGAAAGCGATCTCTATACACCTGCTTTTGCCATCAATCCAAGTCCGCAACCCGGGTTTATTTTACCGGAAGTATGTTTGAGCGATGCGTTTGCCCTGTTTACAGATACCAGTAAGATCAGCGATGGTTCACAGGCGCAATTCAAATACCTGTGGAATTTTAACGCAGGTACGCCCGCTGTGAGTCCCGGACCTTCGGCTACCTCGAGTACTTTACAAAACCCACAGATCAAATACGCCAAGTCGGATAATTACAAAGTGTCTCTCACCGTTACATCTAAAGACGGTTGTGTAGCCAGCCTGGTGCAGGACTTCACTGTCAACGGCAGTATTCCCAAAGCCGCTTTCGAATTGGCCAATGCAGCTCCTTATTGTGGTGTAAAACCGGTTAAGCTGAAAAATAATTCAACGGTGGATTTTGGATTTGTAACCAAACTCGAAATCTACTGGGATTATACCAATTACCCAACGGTAAAAGAAACGGATGAAAACCCCACACCGGGAAAAATTTACCCGCACGCGTATGCCGATCCAACTTCTCCTAAAACCTATACCATCCGGATGGTAGCGTATTCGGGAGGTTCGGCCTGCTCCGATGTTACGTCACAAACGATTACGGTCTATCCGCAACCCAAAGCATCTTTCACCGTATCCGCCAGCCAGCTTTGTTATGGAGATTTCATCAGTTTTACCGATAAAAGTTATAGTGGATCCAGCGCCACTGCCAACTGGGCCTGGAACCTGGGCGGAGGGGATATCTCCACGCAGCAGAATCCCAATAAACAGTATAATGATTCGGGTATTTTCAATGTTAGCCTTTATTTCCTGAATGCCGATGGTTGTATCAGCGATACGGCTACCCAATCGCTCACCGTTTATCCCAACCCCAAACTGGTATTACCCCATAAGATCACGGTATTGATTGGAGGACAGGTTACACTGACCCCTACCTATGTATATGGCAATGAACTGGCCTATCTCTGGACGCCGTCCACTTATCTCAGCAGCGATACGGCGGCAACCCCCAAAGCCATTCCGGATGATGATATCACCTACCGATTAAAACTGACCGCAAAAGGCGGATGTTCGGTTACAGATACTATTTTTATACGGGTATTAAAAGGCCCGGAAGTACCCAATGCTTTTTCGCCCAATGGCGATGGCATCAATGATACCTGGCGGATCAAGTACCTGGATGGGTATCCCGGTGCTACCATTGATGTATATAATCGGTACGGACAGATAGTTTTTCGATCTTTGGGATATGATGTGGAGTGGAATGGTACCCGGAATGGCAACCCATTACCGGTGGGAACGTATTATTATATTATCAACCCTAAAAACGGACGACAGATCATCACGGGATCGGTCACTATTATAAAGTAAGGATATGCGTGTAAAACAGGTCATGATTGGAATCGCTTTATGTATCTGCACGGCAGTTGTGGCCCAGCAGCGGCCTTACTATACGCAGTATATCATGAACAATTATATTATCAATCCTGCCGTGGCAGGGATTGAGAACTACTGGGATGTAAAAGCCAGTCACCGCATGCAATGGGTGGGTTTACAGGATGCGCCGGTAACCACTTATCTCACCATACATGGTCCCCTGAAGAAAAGTGATTACGACGACAGGGGCTCTGCCACCAGTTTTCGTGCCGGAGGTAGTAACCCAAGGGGAGAAGCATACTGGCGTGATTATACAGCCCCCGATCCGCACCATGGCGTAGGATTTACCATGCTGAATGATAAAACCGGTCCGCTGAATCGTTTCGCTGTGTACGGCACCTATTCTTATCACTTAAGTTTATCCCCCCGCACTTCACTGGCCGCGGGTACTTCCATCGGATTTACCAATGTAAGCCTGGATGCAAGCAAACTGAATTTTGGAGGCACTACCGTAGATCCGGCCGTGGCGGGTAGTGGGGTAATTAACCGGATCAAACCGGATATCAGTGCAGGCCTCTGGTTGTATTCAAGGGATTATTTTGTGGGCCTGGCCGCACAGCAGATCATTCCGCAGCAGATCGCTTTCTCTGATAATACGGTGTACTTGCAAAACGGAAAATTAATACCCCATTTATTCCTCAGCGCTGGATACCGTATGCAGTTAACGGATGATGTAAGCCTGTTACCTTCTATGCTGGTACGTTATATCAATCCGCTACCATTGGGCTTTGATGTGAATGCTAAATTACAATACCAGGACCTGATCTGGGCCGGAGCCTCTTACCGTTACCAGGATGGTTTTGCGGCAATGGTGGGACTGAACCTTAACCGCAATATCAATATCGGTTATTCCTACGATGTACAGACTTCCTCCCTGAATACGGTGAGTAAGGGTACACATGAAATACTGATCGGGTTCTTACTCGGTAATAAATGGGGCGATTGGTGTCCGCGTAATCTCTGGTAACAGCTTTATTGTTGCAGCAGTATTACCTGTTTTTCTTCTTCTGCACGGACCCTTTTTTTGAGCACGAGGGGTAGTTGCTCTATTTTCTTTGTTTCTATCAGTTTTGCAAAAGCCAGTTTCATTTGCCGGAGGGAAGATAGTTCTGCCAGTCTTGACAGCAGTACCAATTTTTGCAAGTTAATCTCATTCATAACCGGTTCAGGTAAGGGCGTAACCAGTGTTTCCAATGGGGTTTCCACCACAATAACCTCTTTTGTTTCGGTATCATCCGGTATCTTTCGTTCTGGTAATTCTTTCTTCTCCGGGTTATTCCGATTCCTGGAGATTTTTTTCTGAAGGGGTTGTTGTTCTTCTCTGAACAGCGGTTCTACACTACGCAGGGATTGGAGGATGAGTTTGTCCAGTCCCATTTTATCCAGGTCTGTTACTACATCCATGGCTTGCTGGATATCGCGCGTAATTTTGGTCTTGTCTATATTCACATTCACACTGAAAGCTTTCTGCATCTCGGCTTTGGCTTTCTCTATATCGTCCGATACTTTTTTCATTCCATTGTTGATCTCCTGTTTAAACTGCTTACGCATATTCGCAGTAAAGAGTGCCGAATCGGTAGACAATACCCTGGCCAGTTCCTGTTTGGCTTTTTCCATTTCGGCCAACTCTTTCTGCCAATCATGCTTTTGCTGTTTTTCCATTTCAAGGGAAGCCTGTTGCAAAGCATCAGCGATCATGGGAGTAAAGGAATTGACGATGCCGGCAGGAGAAGCTTTCTCAACATCCGTTAATTCTTTTTCAGCCTCTACCACATTTTTTTTCACTTCTGCCTGTAAAGGTTTGGATAAAAAGAAAACCGGATTGAACAAAGGATTATCCACACGGATAGCCATTGGTTCTACAGTATACGATTGTACTTTTTTCGCAGGGGTGGCCAGTTTTATTTTTGTTGATTGAGAGGCAATGGGCTGTTCGTTGCGGCTGGATTTGATCGGACTTAACCAGGCCACAGAACTCAGAATACCGGTTACAATAAAAAAAGCCAGTAACTGTTTGCGGTAGCTGAAGCGGTTTTCTTTTTGTTCAATCATCCGCTTTACACGATATAACAGGTCATTCTTTTTTCCGGTAGCGGTCATAGCCAGTGCCGGTGCCTGTTGCAGGTATGCAATACGTAGCAGGGCTTCAGCGTATACCGGCACTTCGTATTGAAACTGTAACACCCAGTCATCACAACTGTTCTCCCTTTCTTTGCGGATAGATTTACTGATCAGCTGCGTGAAGGGGTTAAAGAACAGACCGATCTCTGCAATGGATAAAAGGATATTGACCAGATAATCGTAGCGTTTGATATGCGCCATTTCATGCAGCAGCACGGCTTCCATCTGCTGGGTACTGAGATGGTTGATGCTGGCCATCGGTACCAGGATAATCGGTTTTAAAAAACCAACCGTGAGTGGTGTATTTACCTGTTCTGATAAAAAGACCCGTACATTTTTTTTGATATTGAGCTGGGCAGCAATTTTCTGCACAAACAAACGCCATTCGGCGGGCATCTTATGCAGTCCCTGGTAGCGGATCAGCTGTGTTTGGCGATAGCCCATGAACCAGCGTACACAGAGAAAGAGCATCAATAACAGGTATGCCATGGAAATATAGGGCAAGAGTCTTTCTCCTTTCAGCATCCATTGCAACACGCCTGACAATAACCCTGTTCCGGTGGCAGCTATCGGTTGCATATTTTCTGCAGCCGTTTTTACAGGCTGCCATGCCTGGTGGTATTGCTGGTAATAGAATTGAAAGGTAAACAGGAACCAGACAAAGCCGATGGTTTGCGCGGCCACACCCAACCGGTATTTGGCGGCAGCACCCATGGGCAGTAAACCGGTGATGCTGATATAGAGCAGCCATACCAGAGCTGTTTGCCATACGCTATGGGCAATGGCATATCCCAGCGACTGTAAAAAAACGGATTGAAACAGGTGCTGCATACACTTACTGTTTTTTCAGGTTGTCCAATAGTTTCTGGATCTCATCCAGCTCTTCTTTGTTAGGCACCGTATTACCCAAAGCCTGCATCACCAGCTGGGTAGAGGAGCCTCCAAACAGGGAATTGATCATTTTACCCACGATCTGCTGCTGTGTATTCTCGCGGGTAATATTGGCCCGGTAAATATGGGTTTTACTGCTGTCATCCCGCTTTACGATGCCTTTCTCAAACATGATCTGCATCAGTTTAAGGGTAGTGGTATACCCGGCATCTTTGTGCTCGCTCAGGATCTCGTGTACCTCTCTTACGGTGGCGGTACCCTTGTCCCAAAGCACCCGTAAAATCTCCAGTTCGCTCTCTGTTGGTTTGATATTCTTGGAAACGGCCATTGCTACGATTTTATTCGTAAGCAATTTACGAATGCGGTCGTAAGAAGTCAAATAAAAAAATGTTAAACGGCGGAAGGGAAGGATGGGGATGGATTAATTAGAAGTTAATAGTTAAAAGTTAATAATAGAAATCTCCAACTATTAACTTTTAACTATTAACTATTAATTTTTAATTGTCCTTCTGTTGCATTTTATACGATCCTACATAATAACTCGCAATGGTTCTCACCCGTAAACGGTCGTTCTGAAAACTGACCATTTTGTAGGGTTTGAATACCTTCTTTTTATCGAGGAAACCGATGATGCAGGAGAGGGGTTCTTTTCCTTTCTGCAGCACTACGGTAGGCTGTATGCCGAAGTTGGGGATGGTGAGCGAATCGCTCACGCGCACTTCCTTGGCCTGTATGCGGAGCGTGTACTGAAAGGTTTTTTGGGTTTCATACACTGTAACGGCAAATTTCCAGTCGTTCAGTTCATCCGCTATTTTTTCACTGTAAGTGGCTACCGGGCTTGACTGGATACTTTTTCTGGTGGCAGGAATGGTATCATACGATACCACAACGGCGGTATCTGCACTGGTATCGGTGGTGGTTTCATTGTTGGCACAGCCAGCCAGAAGCAAGAGGGTAAGGAGGGACAGGATTCTCATATGTTAAAAATAGTATCTATTGCGATAAGAACCGGACCACCGGTAACAAAAATCCCGGCCATTAGCCGGGATCCTGTACAATTTTCTCTGTGTTATCTTATTTCTTTTCTACGATTTCATCCAATGTGATGTTGATGGATTTTTTGCCGTTCAGATATGTCTCATATTTCTTCAGTACATCGGCAGATTGTTCTTTACCGTTGATGCTGAATTTGCCGTCTTTGTACTCGATAGACAGTTTACCGGCAGGAGCCAGGCCATCTTTTTTCAATGCATCGATCAATCCTTTAAAACCATCTTCGCTGGCGTTAACAGTAATTTCGGTAGCAGAAGAATCGTTACCGAATACTTTCACTTCCATTTTCTGTTCGATCACCTGCTTGGGTTTGGCATCAGACTGGTGTAAATGCGCCAGGGTAGGGGCAATCACCAGTGATACGATAGACATCAGTTTGATCAGGATATTCATAGAAGGACCAGAAGTATCTTTAAAAGGATCACCCACGGTATCACCGGTTACCGATGCTTTGTGTGGTTCTGATTTTTTATAGTACATCTGACCGTTGATTTCTACACCTGTTTCAAATGATTTCTTGGCGTTATCCCAGGCACCACCGGCATTGTTCTGGAACATACCCATCAGTACACCACTTACGGTTGCACCGGCCAGGAATCCACCCAATACTTCAGGTCCGAAAATGAATCCGATGATAATCGGAGAAAGGATGGCAATGGCACCGGGCAGCATCATTTTTTTCAGGGATGCTTCGGTAGAGATAGCCACACACTTATCATATTCCGGTTTGCCGGTACCTTCCATAATTCCGGGAATGGTATGGAACTGGCGGCGAACTTCTTCCACCATGGCCATGGCCGCTTCACCTACTGCGCGGATAGCGAGTGAGGAGAAGATGAAAGGAATCATACCACCTACAAACAGACCGGCCAGTACATCGGCATGGTAAATATCAATACCATCGATACCCGCAATCCCTACGAAAGCCGCAAACAAAGCCAGCGCTGTTAAAGCTGCAGAAGCAATGGCAAAACCTTTACCGGTAGCAGCGGTAGTATTACCCACCGCATCCAGTACATCAGTTTTTTCGCGCACTTCTTTGGGCAGTTCACTCATTTCAGCAATACCACCGGCATTATCTGCAATCGGACCGAATGCATCAATCGCCAGCTGCATAGCTGTGGTGGCCATCATACCGGCAGCGGCGATAGCCACACCGTATAAACCGGCACAATAATAAGAACCATAGATACCGGCAGCCAGTACCAGTATCGGTAATAAAGTACTTTCCATACCTACTGCCAGACCACCAATGATATTGGTAGCATGACCGGTAGACGACTGGCGGATGATGCTCATCACCGGGCGTTTACCCATAGCGGTATAATATTCAGTGATCATACTCATCAAAGTACCTACGGCCAGACCCACCATGATGGCGCCGAATACTTTGTTGGGTGTGAAATCAAAACCTCTTAACAGCATGTGCTCCGGTAACAGGAAACTAACGAGGAAATAAGAAGCGATCGCTGTTAATACAATCGATCCCCAGTTACCCATATTCAAGGCATTCTGTACTTTCTGGGTACTGATGCCCGCACTATCAGAAATGCGTACAAACCAGGTTCCGATGATGGAGAAAATAATACCCATACCAGCGATCAGCATCGGTAAAAGGATGGGGGATAAACCACCATATCCATCTACCAGTACCACACCACCGGTGCCGGTTACTTCGCGACCGAGTACCATGGTGGCAAGTACAGTAGCTACATAACTGCCAAACAGATCGGCACCCATACCCGCTACGTCACCAACATTATCTCCCACGTTATCTGCGATAGTGGCAGGGTTACGGGGATCATCTTCCGGAATACCCGCTTCTACTTTACCAACCAGGTCGGCACCAACGTCGGCAGCCTTGGTATAAATACCGCCACCCACACGGGCAAACAAAGCAATACTTTCCGCACCCAGCGAAAAACCAGTCAGCACTTCAATGGTTCTTTTCATTTCCTCACTATCAACCGCCGCTTCTGGCGCAAAAATCATTTTCAGTACGATGAAGAGTCCGCCTAAACCCAACACGGCCAGACCGGCAACACCCATACCCATCACAGAACCACCGGTAAAGGAAACCTGTAAGGCTTTCCGCAAACTGGTTCTGGCAGCCTGTGCGGTACGCACATTGGCTTTGGTAGCGATCTTCATACCGATAAAACCGGCCAATGCACTGAAGAAAGCACCCAGGATAAAAGCAAGGGCAATGCTCCAGTGGCTATTCGGGTCAGAATAACCCATGAATCCTAATAAGAGGGCAACAATAATCACGAAATATCCGAGAATCTTGTATTCAGCTTTCAGAAAAGCCATCGCACCTTCGGCGATATAGTTACTGATCTGCTTCATGCGGTCTGTACCCGCATCCTGCTTCGATACCCAGTTAAACTTGATCAACGTGTAAAGGAGGCCTAACACTCCCATTGCCGGAACGGCATAAAACAAGATTTTGTCCATAAAGCGAATTAATCTGCTGGTTTTTTAAAGTCTGCAAAAATAGGTGGATTTGGGTAAAATACTTACCCTGCCTGTCTTTTCTATTGTACTGTGTATAAAATAGATGATAATCAATCCATTACTAGTCTAAAAGGGCAGTATCGGCATGGCCGGTAAATACGGAACTCATCTTTCCGGCCGACCAGATATTACGGTTGAATTTATTGCCCAGAATAATCACGGTGGCAGTATCTGCTACCAGTCTTTTGAATACGGCATTGTTTCCATGCCACCATCCATTATGATATACAATGGTAGGATCCGGTGGTTTGATGTACAGGTGCCAGCCCAGACCGTAGTTTTTCTGTCCACGGGTTTCGTTACTGTAAGGCTGGTAAGCCATGGCCAGTGTTTCGGTACTTACAAAAGTGCCGAGATACAAAGCTCGATCCCACTGTAACAGATCTCTTACGGTGCTGTACACATTTTTATCTCCATACACACAATCCAGTTTCTGTAAAGGGAAGGGGGCATTGTTATAATTGTAGGAAGGCACATAATTGGAAGCGTCTTTCAGACTGAAAACATAACTATTGGTCATGCCCAATGGCTCAAACACATGGATGCGAAGGTAATCGGGGTACGACATTTTGGTTATCTGTTCAATGATCAGTGCCAGCAGTACATAATTGGTATTACAGTAGCTGTAACGGCGGTCAGGATTGGATTCCGGTGCCGGACGGTTGCTCATCATGTATTGCAGCACATCTTTGTTGGTGGCCAGTCCGGTAAACTTCGGTGCAATCTGCACGGTCCGTGCTTTTTTCACCCATTTGCCCTTTTTGTTTTTTACCCTGATTACTTCGGTTTTGGTACCATCCATGAAGTAATCGTATTTGGGCAAACCACTGCGATGGGTTAACAGGTTTTTGATGCTGATATTGGCATAAGGGAAGCCCGGGAAATATTTCTCCATCCGGTCTTCCAGAGAGAGTTTACCTTCTTCCATCAGTTTCAGGATCACGGTAGAAGTAAAGGTTTTGGATACCGATGCGATATGAAAAGGGGTATTGGCAGTGATGGGTTCCTTGGTGCGCAGGTTCACAGAGCCGCGGTAATCTTCAAATACGATCTCCCCGTTTTTGGCCATGATGATACCACCGCTGAAGCCTCTTTTGGCCAGCAGGTTCTGGTACATGGGAGCGATGGCATTGGCATAATAGGCTTTTTCGCGGGCCGAAACACCTGAAAAACCAGAAGGAGTGGCGGCCGTTACAGGGGCTTTTTTACCGGGAGAAGAAGGGTTGGCACCACAGCCTATGATCAGGAAGGTAACCAGGGGTATCAGCTTCGATCGCATCATGGGCACAGATTTATACTAAAGTGGCAAATATAGGCTGCCCTATCAGCGCAGCCAACCTTCGTGGAAAACTATGTGTGAGGTGTTAAAACAAATAACATTTATTTTCGCATACATGAGCAAGCAAGCCGTAACCAGCTATCCAAAAGACAGGATCAACATCCTTTTTCTCGAGAATATCAGTGACAAAGCCGTTCAGCAGTTCAATACGAACGGTTATGTGAAAGTGCGTAAACTAAACGGGGCCCTAAGTGAGGAAGAGTTGATCCGCGAAATCAAAGATGTTCATTTACTGGGCATCCGTTCCAAATCCCATATTTCGGCCAAAGTACTGGCAGCCGCCACCAAATTACAAGCCATCGGCTGTTTTTGCATTGGTGTGAACCAGGTTGACCTGAAAGCCGCTACCCAGGCGGGTGTGGTGGTGTTTAATGCACCCTACAGCAATACCCGCAGTGTGGCAGAACTGGTGATTGGAGCTTCCATTATGCTGATCCGTCGCATCATCGATAAAAACAATGCCGCACACAAGGGCATCTGGATGAAAGAAGCCAAAGGCAGTTATGAACTGAGGGGCAAAACACTCGGATTGATCGGTTACGGAAATATCGGTTCCCAGGTAAGTGTACTGGCCGAGGGAATGGGTATGAAAGTCTTGTTCTACGATACCGAAACCAAATTGCCGCTGGGAAATGCTTCTGCTGCCAAAAACCTGAAAGAGCTGGTATCCCAGGCCGATATCGTATCGCTGCATGTACCGGAAACGGCGCAGACAAAAAACCTGATCAACAAATCATTACTCAAATCCTTTAAAAAGGGATCCATCCTGCTCAATTATGCACGTGGGGAAGTGGTAGACCTGAAAGCCCTGGCCACAGCCATGCAGGAAGGACATATCAGCGGCGCTGCCATTGATGTGTATCCCTGGGAGCCAGAGAAAAACGGCGACAAATTTGAAACACCCCTGCAGGGATTACCGAATGTGATCCTCACACCGCATATCGGCGGATCAACCGAAGAAGCACAGGAAAATATCGGGGAAGATGTGAGTGTAAAATTATTCCAGTACCTCGAGCGGGGAATTACGAATGGTTCACATACCGTACCTGCCATTGGTTTACCTCCGGTTGAAAATGCGCACCGGATACTGCATATACACCACAATATTCCCGGTGTATTGAGTGCGATCAATACGGCACTATCCAAAAACAATATCAATATCCTCGGCCAATACCTCAAAACCAATGACGCCATCGGTTATGTGGTACTCGACGTAGACAAAAAACTCTCCAAGCAGGCAGTGGCTTTGCTGAAAGAAGTGAAGTCTACCATTAAAGTCAGGATGCTCTATTAGGATTACGGATTAACGGATGGCGGATTAGCGGATTGCTAGAAGCCATCCATATTCGTTACACTTTTTTTTCTGCCGTAGTTGGTCGCCTGACCAACAATATTTTGATCCTGTAATGTTGGTCAGGCGACCAACATTGGCTTATAAATCCGTAAATCCGCCATCCGCTAATCCGCCAATCATTTCTCCAATGCGGCTAATATTTTTCTGCCCCTGCTTTTGAAAGCGGGGGTTTCTGTATCCCATCTGTCTTTAATGATGAGTTTCAACTCAGCTTTGATCTCGGGGTAGGTTTTTGATAGGTTGAAGAGAGTAGTTAAAGAGAAGGCTTTGATGGCGGCAGGAGTGGAGGGTGTTTCAATGAATCCGAAACAGGCATTCATTACTTGACCGTGAAATTTTTCCGGGATCTCGATCTGTTCCAGTATGCGCACGGTGTTTCGGATGAGTGCGGGATGACTATCTGTTTTCTGCAAACCATCCACCAGGTCTTTGAGATAGGGCTGGATCATCTCCGGTTTCTGTAAAGCCGCCCAGCTAACACTCCAGGCTGCCCGCTGTGCTACACGATATTCCTTACTCAGAAAACATTGCATCAATTCTTTGAAATGAGCTTTTGAAAGATTGGCATAAGCAGCTATCCGTAAAGCCTGTGAACGGGAATGTTCTTGTAAAAGTTCTTCGCGGATGTTCATGATCGTTTTGTTAATCAGCACCAGTAACTTGATTTGCGGATTTGCGGATTAGCGGATGACGGATTGGCGGACTTTTTGAATCATTTTATTTCTGTTATGCGCTGATTCGCTATGCCGTTGTTGGTCGCCTGACCAACAACATTAGTGATCCAGCTGCTATTGGTCAGATAACCAATAGCAGCTGGTCGGATAAAAATAAAGATTATCTGGATGTAAAATGATCAACCCGGAGGTCATCTATCCAAAAAGTAACACCAAATGGATTCCAGGCATATACTTTTACAATATCCTCCGACTGAATGGGTGTACCAGGTTGATAGAAAAAGCTGATTAATTGCCATTCATTGGTAACGCCACCAAAAAGGGAAGACTTTCCTTCTTTGGTTCGCAGTTTGTTATGTATCCGTATCGACTGCCACGATACCGTTTTCCCAGCACGTTCTGTCTGAATAACAATTTTTCCCATACGGTAATGATTTTCCCTTGAATTTACTCTTGCCCAGCAACTGACTCTCAGGTAATCTCCTTTTATCCATCTCTGTGATAAAGTAGCCTGGGCTATATCATTGAATTCATTCCCTTGTGTAAAAAAAGCAGATTTTGTTCCCTGCATTTTTATAATTGAATCTTTTGGATGATTGCTTACCGAGTCAAAATCCTGAGCCATTATTTGTGCAACATAGTTCAGGCTTGCAGGTCCGGGCTGGGGCTGATTCAAGTCAAAAGCCAGTATAGCTGACGAATCTGTACGTAAACGGAAAAGCATTTGTTTGTTAAACTGCCAGGTAGCATCTTCGGAAATAAAATTACCCGTTTGCATCTGCCATGTTCGTAGTAGATTCAGGTATATACAGAAGAAGAGAAACAGGCCGGTCAGGAATTTCAGTATTTTTCTTTGCAGCAGTAGCTGGTCAACACCTACTGCCAACGGAATGGCCAGCAGTGCGTAGGTTTCAACCATTGGTCTGCTTCCCAATCCGCCATTGTAATACCATTCTTTCCAGCTATACGTCAGAAAAATATGGAAACAGAGATATAGCAAAATACCCGGGGCAAAGGGGTTTCTGTTATTGTATACTTTGGCCAGATATACCAGCGGAGCAATCATGAGGGGTGTGTAAACGAGCCATCCGTTTTTAAAAGAAAAAAATCCCTCCCGGATATGTGGGTGTAAAAAGTCAAACCCCTCGCCGGGGTAGGTATCATATAACCAATGACCGCTCACTGTTTTCCAGTAAAATAATTGCGGGAAAATAACCAGTAAACAAACCAATAACGCAGCAAGTATTTTAGGATATTGCTGCTGAATAAATTGTATTCTGGTTGGCAAGTCTCTAAGCCGGAATAAGCCAAACAACAGAGGGATTACTGCAATAGGGATATCGGTGGCCCTGGTTACCGCAATCAATCCCATCGTCATCCCAATTGCGATGGCGAAAAAAAAGGTGGGCTGCTCATAAAACCGGTAAGTACTGTATAACAAACAGCTAAAGAGAAAAAACAGATAAGGGTGTGATAAGCCTGGATTGCAAACCGTGAAATAAAGCAGATTACTACCTGAAAAAAGAAGCAATAAACTGTATAACGCTGTTTTTTGAGTAACAAAATTTGCCAGCAAACGCAGCAGTAACAATAGTCCGATGAGCACATAAATCATGGAACTCAGATACACGGCCATTGCATAAGGAGGTGAATAGCCATTTCCTTGTACCAACAAATGGGTTACCCCAAAAAAAGGGAACTGCAAGGCAGCTACACCATAATAATATTTCAGTACCCGGTTTCCATTGGGGGCATCCGGGGCTTCTTCGATTCTGTTCTTGGAGTTAGTTGTTTTTACTGGTAAATGATACTCAACAGATTTTGCTTCATAGGTTTTGTGCAGATCGCGGATATCTTTATTGATGAAGCAAGCAACAAGATAACTATTATAACCCCATTGATCTCCCCGTTGTAACACGGATTTATCCCAGCCAATGGTGAAAAGAACTACCAGGTATACTGCTATTATCAGCGTCAATAACAGTTTGGTATATTTTCCTTTACTCAACATATGATCAACCCAACTTTATGATGCTGTGCCGTTATTGGTCGCCTGACCAACAACATTGATGATCCTTGTTGTTGGTCAGGCAACCAACAACGGCCCGTAAATCCGCTAATCCGTCATCCGCCAATCCGAAATTCCCCTCAGAATTGTGCTTTGATTTTCCTGATCTCTTCCGCATCCACAAAATCCAGATCAAAGTCCTCCGGTATTTTTTCGTTGCGGTATAGGGTGGCAGAGGCAATCCGGATCCGGGCACTGGTATGCACTTCACTTACGCCTGCTGTGCTTATAATGGATGCCAGATTCGAACTGTTTAATCCACTGCCGGGCATGATGATGATGCGGTCATTGGCCTGCTCCACCAATTGTTTTACCAGGGCCAATCCCTCCGTTACCTTGGGTTCCTGCCCACTCGTAAGAATGCGGTTACAACCACAGTCAATGATGGTTTCCAATGCTTCCAGCGGATCCTTACACCTGTCAAAAGCCCGATGGAAAGTTACTTCCAGCGGATAAGCGGCTTCTGTGAGGCGGGCAGTGTTTTCGCGGTCAATCGTACCGTCCTGGTTCAGTAAACCAAATACGACCCCTTCGAATCCCAATTCCTTGCAAAGCAGGATATCTTTGCGGATGATCTCAATTTCAGCAGAAGAATGAAAATAATCTCCGCCTCTCGGACGGATCATCGGAAATACCGGAATACTGATTTGCTCCCTCACTGTTTTCAGGTAACCATAAGAAGGGGTGGTGCCGCCATTGGCATAATTCTCACATAATTCAATCCTGTCGGCCCCGGCTTTTTCGGCAGCAATGGCCGTGGCCGTATTGAACACACATATTTCGAGCAGCATTTGTACTTATTCTTTTTGTTGTTAGAGGATGTGTTTCCCGTCTACCATAAAGTTTTTGTTATCGGCATAACACACCGCAAAACTGAAACCTTTCTGTATGCAGAATCCACCGTATTCGCCTTTTTTATTGATGGCGATAAAACCTACCTGGATCTCTTTGGCTTTCTGGCTGCCTTTGATTTTGATGATGCGTTCAACGGCTTTTTTACAGGCATTTTCAGGCGAGAGTCCCTGACGCATCAGTTCCACTACCAGGTGCGAACCACAGATGCGGATCACATCTTCGCCCTGGCCGGTAGCGGTGGCAGCACCTATCTCATTATCTACAAATAATCCAGCACCAATGATGGGCGAATCGCCCAAACGGCCGCGCATTTTAAAACCCATGCCGCTGGTGGTGCAGCTACCGCTCAGGTTGCCATTGGCATCCATGGCTACCATACCAATGGTGTCGTGGTTCCAGTCGCCATTGTCCAGACGGGCGGGCGCAAAAGCGGTCTGGTTTTTACTGTTCTCGATATTGATCACGGGTTTGTATTCGCTTTTCAGTAACCATTGCTGATACGCTTTCTGTGCATCGGGCGATAGGGCCGGCGACTCTAACGGAAACCCTTCTGCCACAGCAAACTGCTGGGCACCCGAACCCACCAGCATCACATGCGGCGTTTTTTCCATTACCCTGCGTGCCACAGATACCGGATGTTTGATGCGCTCCAGAAACGCCACACTGCCGCAGTTGGCGTGTTCATCCATGATACAGGAATCCAGGGTAACATAACCATCCCGGTCGGGATTGGCGCCCAGCCCTACACAACAGTTCAAAGAAGATTCGGTTACCATCACCCCTTTTTCCACCGCATCCAGTGCACGGCCTCCCTTGCGTAAAACTTCCCAGGCCGCTGCATTGGCGGCAATACCGGTATCCCAGGTAGAGATCACGATGGGTTTACGTGTTGGACCGGCAGCTTTGAACCCGGCAAAAGAAAAAGCACCCAGTCCCAAAGAACCTAGTTGCAGAAATCGTCTTCTGTGCAGCATGTAGTTAGTTTATTAGATGGAAAGAATCAGCCGTGAAAATAATTGAATCGGTTCAATTATTCGCGCATGATGAGCTTTTGGATCATCTCTTCACTGGCAGCATCAGCATACATGCCATAAGCACTGATCAATACCCCCTTTTTTGTTCCGTCTTTGGATTGGATGGCATACAATACACTGGAGTCATCCGGATCCGTATTGGCTTCAAAGCGATGGTGCTCCACAATCTCAAATTCGGCAGGGGAGAGCTGGATGCCGGTGAGTTTACATTGGAGTGCATCAAAAGCAAGTGTGAAGTCGGTGGTAAATCCTCTTTTTTTCAGATCGTTCACGGCTTCCACCAGGTTTTCGTATACCGGCATAAAAATAAGTTTGCTTAAAGTTACTGAATTGACCTGGACGATCAGTGCAGAACTAATTATGAATAAGAAAATAAGTAATTAATCTTTCGTTTGAAACTATATGTACGGTACCAGGTCTGCGTTATAGAGATCCTTTGCTATAAAAAAAGCGGGGAGCAAATGCATGCATTTACTCCCCGCTTGTATAGAATAACCGGACTGTTATTTAACCACCGGTGTAGTCAGATACAATTCATTGAACAGGAACTTGAATGTGCCATGCGTCTGTGCGCGGAACGTAATTTCCGGGCCAAAAGCAAACAGTTTGCCATTGCCCACCGTGGCTTCAAAAGCGGCCACTCCATCCTGCAGGTAAGATTGTCCCCAGGCCCATCCGCTGCGCAAGGGTTTTTTAGATGCAAACCAGGCAATAGGTTTCACTATGCCCTTTGCATTGGCATCGGGGGTGATATTGAATACCGGGCTGGCATCAAAATAGACATCGGCTTCTGAAGCCATTCCCCAGGCAGCAGGGGTGTTGGCATCTACATTCACCCGGAGAATACTGCCGGGAATATAATATTTCTCAGCAGGCAGTCTCTGTTCCTGTCCGTTCACCAGCTCTACCAGTGCATTGCGTACCGGAACACCTACATGGTAAGCCAGGTTGGTGCTGGATCCGATGGTCACGATCTGCCCACCTTCTTCCATGAATTTTTTCAGTTGGGGGATCGATTTATCCGCTGTAATCCTTCCCAAACGGTTCCGGTATTCGGCGGGGATATCTTCGGCTCTCGGACCTGCACCGCCAAAGCCACCACGTTGCCCTGCTGCCGCATTGGGCAGGGCAGGAATGGCTCCATCCACAAAAATGATCACATCGTATTTACTGCGTAAACCACCGGTATCAATGTCTTTGGGATAGATCACTTCCACATCAAAATGGAACTGTTCCATAATATACCGCATCCAGCCAGAAGGCATGGAACCGCCATATTGATCCCATAAAGCAATGCGTGAGGGTTGTATTTTTTTTAGTGAGGAAGCAGCTGGTTTTTTAGCCAATGAGCTTACCTGTAAACCCAAAGAGACCCCGGATTTGTCCATCCATGTTTTGGCTTTGGCAGATGCCGGTACATAAAAAGAGCCGATAGGGGCACCGGCCTGTGCTTCCTGTAAGCGATATACTTCCACACCTTCTTTCAGTAGGTCGTTGGCGGCCAGAAATGCATTATTGGCCTGTGCCGGTAACACATAACCCGCGGCTGCAGCTTTTGGTACAGAACCGGTAGCGGTTTGCCATTCGCCGTAAGGCACGCGTTCAAATGGACCATCAAAGGCTTCCTGTAAACGATCAAACTGTACACCCATGGAATAAGCCAGTGTCCAACCGGCGGCATCGTAAGGCGCTACGGGTGGACCACCCGGATACAGAAAATCATTGGGGTGATCCTGGGGTTCAAACATATCGAGTACATGCGGACGGAATGCCTGGTCTGTTTTCACTACATAAGAACCTGCCGGGTATTGTTTGCCCGCCACGGTAAAAGCAGCAGTGGCTCTGTGTACCAGTACACCGGTTTTGATCAACGCATTCAGGAACCGCACAGCCGAAGGAAAATCGGGCTGGTCAGAAGGAATGATAAAACCTCTCGCATCGCGCAGCGCAGGGTTTTTAAAAACAGAATCATAATATTTTACGGGGATGGTAGAAACACCTCGCTGCGCTGCTGCCGCTTCGGTTTCTGAAGCGGCGGGTCGGGTACTGTTTTTCTGCTGATCTGCCTGGTACAACTGGTTGATCTCAGCTATACGTCTGGGCGATAAGGTCCAGTAATCTTTCTGCCCCCGCTCGATGGAGTTTTTTCCCATCTTATACATGTTGTACAACAAAGCATCGCGGTTACGACTCGCATAATCCAGTACGGAATAGTTCAGGGAAACCGAATAATCGATCGACTGGCGGAAATACCATTTCTGCGGCACTACCGGAAACGGTGTATTACCGCTGGGAATTAGCCGGGATGGTACCAGCGGCACTTCGGCCGGTGTTGGGTTGCCGATGATCTCGGTTAATAAGCCCACCATGTTATGGAAATATGTAGTGGTGCGTAAACCACCATTGTACCAGGTAGAGAAATTAGAACCTGCCCTTTCTGTATAACCCGGTTTACCTTCTACATTCAAACGGTTGCTCATGGCGGCGCCCAGTGCATCAAGACTGGTAACGATCACCGGATCGAATACATAGTTAAAAGGATCACGGTAGGGGGCACCGGCTACAACGGATCCGGGAGGACCTGCCTGGTGGTGGTTGTACATTACCTGCGGCAGCCACTCCAGGTATAACTGGGTATTGATGTTCTGCGTTTCGCGCAGGTTCATCATAAAGAAGTCGCGGTTATTATCGTGACCGGCATATTTCTCGTACAAACGTGGCACCTGCATCAGGGAGCGTTTTTCCGGGGCGGGATTACGCATATACCAGTTGCTCACCAGTTCCTGTCCGTCGGGATTGGCGTGGGTACAAAGAATGATCACATTATCGAGAATGCGTTTGGTTTCCGCATCGTTCCGGCTCAGCAGCTGGTACATGATCTCAATCAACTGGTGGGCACCCACTGTTTCGGTGGCATGCAAACCGCCATCAATCCACACCACGGCTTTACCCTCAGCGGCCAGTGCGCGGGCCTGCTCGTCGGTTAACCCTTCGGCATAAGCCATTTTGCGGGAGATCTCTTTGTAACGTTCCAGTTTCTGCTGGTTCTCGGCCGAAGTGATGATCATCATAAACTGCGAACGGCCTTCTTCGGTTTTACCAATGTCTACCAGTTTAGCCCTGTCAGAAGCTGCGGCCAGTTTCTTTACATAGGCTTCGGTCTGGGTGTAAGTGGCCAGCTGGTAATTGTCGCCAATGGCAAACCCGAAATGTTCTTTGGGGGTGGGAATGGTTTGTGCCTGCAGTACAGTGATGGTCAGCAGCAGTGCGACCAATAAACTGCTTTTTTTTCTCAGTAGCATTCAGTAGTTAGTTTGGGGTGAAGAAGTTTTCTCCTGTTAAAAATATCCCCAATCTTCCTGACTAAGAAATAAAATGATCAATGGGTGAAAACTGCCCGGAACAGGGTGATTGCTCTGCGAAAAAGCCACTTTTCGGCCCTGCCATCTACCCATATCTTTGCAGTCTACCCATAAAGTACCTGGCTCCAGCGTCAAGTTGATACCGCCGTTCTGTCCCCCTTTCAAGTGCTCAAGTGCCCATCAAGTGCCCATCAAGTGCCCTTCAAGTGCCCTTCAGGTTCTATTCCGGTTCTATACTGATCCGATATTGGTCCGTTGCTGGTTCTATGCTGATTCAATTCTCATTCAATACTGATCCCATTCTGGTTCTCTCTTTCAGCGGCCGGGGATGGAAGAAATGGTAAAGCAGGAGCGAACAAAACAAGAAGGAAACAGGAAGAAACTGACAGTTGTCTTGTCCTTGTCTTTTCGAAGAGAGGAGAAACTCCTCCCTACCTGCACAAAAAAGCAGGAGGGGGGCTCCTGCTTTTACTTGATAGGGGGGATGTATCAGATTATCCGCCAATCCGGCTCTGTTCTTCTGCTGCGCTGCCGCTACTGCGTTTGTTGGTTTTAAAAGTTTTCCCAAAACGGTAATTGAAAGAGAGATTGATGATCCGGTTATCCCAACGGTTATTCAATACGGCATCTACTGTAGAAAATTTAGTGATGCCTGTATATTGCTGCAGGGCAAACAGGTCGCGGGCATTCAGAGTAATTTTTCCTTTGTTCTTCAACACCGATTTGGAAACGGCCAGCGAAAACATACCCATGCCTTTGCTGAATGAAACGCCTTCAATTTCGCGGGTTCTGTAAAATCCATTGATCTCGGCATCCCAGCCCTTGCCCAGTTTGCTTTGCAGCGATCCGGAGAAATTGGCCGTGGTACTGGAAAAATCAACGGCTGTATTGTTAACAATGCCTTTAAAGCGGTTATCTGCCAGTAAAACATTGGCATTGATTGTAAGCCAGCTGTTCACCGGTTTGGAAAAATTAACCGCAAAGCCCCATTGTTCCTGCGTGGCAATATTCTTTTTTACGAGAAAAGCTGTTTTACTGATCTCATCCGTTTCAATCACATCCGAAATCACATCGCTTGTGCGTGCGTAATTGAAAGTGGTGATCAGGAACTTATTATATGCATGACTTAACTCAATATTCTGACTGAACTGCGGCTGCAGGTTAGGGTTTCCTTTCTGGTTGGTATAACGGTCAAGAATATAGGTGAAAGGATTCATATCGCGGTAGGCCGGACGCGTTACCCTGCGACCGTAATTGAGGTTGAACTGATGTTTCTCGTTGAGTTCGTAAGTGAAATACAAAGTAGGAAATAGTTTTCCATACTCTTTGGTGAAAGAAGTGTTGGTGGTTACCTGACGGCCATTACCGGTGGTGTACTCATACCGTAAACCGGCCTGTACACTGAGTTTTTTACTGATGGGGGTATTCAGACTGGCATAAGCCGCATAAATATTCTCCTTATAAATAAAGTAGTTACTGCGGTTAACGTCCAACACCGGGTTGCCGTTAATGATACTGTCGAAACGAACATTATTATCGCTCGATACCGCACTGAGTTTGATGCCGGTTTCGAGTTTGGTTTTTGCCGTAAAAGGTAATACCAGATCCAGTTTACCAGCCAATACTTCAAAGGCACTGGGTACATTGCCCTGCAGGGTATCTGGTTTGCCGGTAAGACTACCGGCAGCATTATAAAAGCGGTTTTGAAACTGTTGTTTGTGTTTATCATTATAACTCACATAATCAAGATCGAAACTGAGTTCTTTTCCGGTGCTGTCTAATTTATGCTGGATATTAAAGTTGCCGTTGTATTTGCTCACGTTGGGTGTCATATAGGTGCGGCCGGTGTTCAGTGTCTGCAGATCGCCTTTGTCATCCAGGATGCGGTTGCGGATAGCATTGTCGAATTGCATGGCGATATTAAAACTGTTGAGCGTAAGAGAGACATTCGTTTTTTTACTGAATGTAATATCTATGCCGGCTTTGGCTGAATGGGCGGAACGGGTATCGGGCATGTACCCGTTCTGATCCAGTGTAAAAGCCAGGGCCTGGTTCTGGTTAAACACATTCCGGATTACATTAAACTGTTGATAGCTGCCCCGGTAACTGTAATTATAGGAACCAAACAGGTTGATACGGTTTTTACGGTAGTTCAGGTTCAGTCCGCCATTGGTTTTGGGATACACACCCTGACCATATCCCAGGTTCAGGCTGCCATTAAATCCAACGGTTTTGTTCTTTTTGGTTTTGATATTGATCACCCCCGAATTTCCTGATGCATCAAAACGGGCCGGTGGATTGGTCATGATCTCGATCTGGTCCAGCTGGCTGGCGCTCATGCCTTTCAGCAGATTGGCCAGGTCGGCGCCGCTCAGGTAACTGGGGCGGCCATCTACCAGTACTGTAACGCCCTGTTTGCCTTTAAGACTGATATTGCCATCCTTATCTACCGATACACCCGGCGATTTCTCCAGCACTTCCAGCGCGGTATTGCCGGCATTGGTGGGTGATGCATCTACATTCACCACCATTTTATCGGCTTTCAGTTCTACCAACGGCTTTTTGCTGCTCACGGTTACTTCGCCCAGGGATTTGGCCTGCAGGGGCAGTTCAATGCTGCCGAGCGATAAAGCGCTACCTGAAAACGGATAAACCTGGGACAGATAAGGCTGAAAGCCCAGGCTGTTCACCGATACCCGGTAACTGCCAGCCGCCAGGTTGGTAAACTGAAACTGCCCGGCTTTGTCGGTTAAAGCAATTTTAACCAGGCCGGAGTCTTTGGCGCGCAACAAAGAAACCGAAATGGATTCCAGGGGTTGCTGCTGACTGGTGAGCGTTCCGGAGATCTGTGCCCGGGAGATAAATGCCAGGGCCAGTAAACCGGCGGCTAAGAGAAAGCGATGTAAATTTTTCATACTTTTTTGTTTCGTGTATAGCGTTAATACCCGTCAAAAATGCTACGCGAACCGGAGTTGGTTCATCACATGAATATGTGTCTCAGGATAAGCGGCTATAACCTGGGATAGACCAACCATAAAGATGGTACCCAATGCCGGTTCTGTCTGTTTTTTACATAGTTGTATCAGAAACGTACGATATACTTATCCTATAATTAATATTATGTTAAACAGCGCACATAACTCATGGATTTACAAGGTTTTAAAAACGGCCTACGCTTCTGTTTAATATTATTTGTTTGGAAAGTTGGAAAGACTTAGCTTTGAATAAGAATAAAAAACCTCTACCTGTCACGTAGAGGTGAAAGACCGAACTGGTAATTCGGAATTTGCTTTGTACAACATAGGCTGAATCAGATTCGAACTGATATTTTACACTTAGACAGGGTGCTGTTTTATCCGTTAAACTATCAGCCTTTAAGAATTTAACCCGTATTTTTCAAAAGTACGGGTTTTTCTTTTAAAATACGCGAGTATTAGGCTCGTTTTCAACTCGCTTTGCTATTGGTTTTTAAAACCTTGTAAATCCATGAGTTGCC
>DASWXD010000051.1:0-46609 GCA_036405675.1 Sediminibacterium sp. | reverse complement strand
AAGGCTAAAGATTTAATCGCATTTATCAATGGACTTCAGGCTAAATACAAATCTGATGTTATTTATGTAAACTTTGGTGTATATGGAAGAGGAGCTTTACCTGTAAGTTCTAAAGATTATGGTAGATTAACTGTTTTCTTTACGGGAAATAAAATTCCAGCTCCGGCTATCACTAGAAGAACAGACGGAATCGGTGACCCATTAGATGAATTTTTGAACCACGGTCAATTAGTACCTTAATAGACAGCTAATGCAATTAACCGTCACGTTCGGTTTCGAAGTACTTAGTCTTATTGTTGCAATTTTTTTTTATACGCGAAAAAGGGATAAACTACTTCTGTATTTTATCCCTTTTTTATTGTTAACAGTAATTATTGAATTTACTGGATGGTGGTGGACCGTTAATGGTGGTAGATGGAAATTCGCTATGTACAATATCTTCACACCCATAGAATTCATTTTCTATGCATCACTTTTTTATATCCATTTCAAAAATCAACTTTTCAAGAAAATAATTCTTTGGTTTTACCCTCTATTTATCCTGGCATTTGCATTAAACATTGGATTAATACAAGGTTTAAATAAAACTTTTAATAATTACATTTTTTTGTTGGGTTCATTTTGTATCCTGGTGTTCTGCTGCTTTTTCTTTTATGAATCTGTTTTGCCTGATAAGATTGACCAGCAATTATCAAGACAGCCATTTTTTTGGGTTTGTAGTGGATTACTTATAAATTATTTAGGTTCTGTAATAATTAATGCTCTTTTCGAATACTTAACAAGCAATGACCTTCAGTTAGAAGGGAAAAGAATTTATATAATTATTAATAATAGTTTAAATGTAATTTTATATAGTTCATTCTGTATAGCTTTTTATTTATGCCCCAACAACAAGAAGACATACTTATCTCCATCGTAGTAGCATCTGTCTTCTTTATTCTCATTGGCAGTTTTTTATTAATAATTGTATTTGTATTTCTTCGAAGACAACGAAAAAATAAAGAAGAAAAAGAAGAAATGCGCAACCGCTTCGAGCAGACCCTGCTTAAAACACAATTGGAGATTCAGGAACAGGCATTCACCTACATCAGCCAGGAAATACATGACAATATCGGACAGATTTTGAGTCTTGTCAGGCTAAACCTGAATACTTTCGGGAAACATGTAACAGAAGATAAAATTAATCAGACAGACGACCTGCTTGGCAAAGCCATCAAAGACCTGAGAGATCTCAGCCACAATCTGCAGAACAATCGTATTCACGCTATTGGTATTATTGAATCGATCAGACAATTACTGATTTCAATAGAAAAAACCGGAAGATTTCACACCTCATTCCGCACATCCGATAATTTTCATATTCTGGATGCAAATACGGATATCATCCTATATCGGATGATCCAGGAAATCGTTAACAATATTATTAAACACGCATCTGCCAATAGCATTGATATTGAAATCAGCAATAAAAACAATATCACATCTGTACGTATTACGGATAACGGGATTGGCTTTGATACTACCTTGATTAATCAATCAACCAGACCAGGCATCGGCCTCCAGAATATCATTAACCGGGCTAAAATGATCAATACAACAGTAGACGTAAACAGTTCTCCGGGTAATGGAACTACCATAACTTTGCACATCAAACCTAAACAATCCAATATATGACATCAGTTGCTTTGGTAGACGACCATGAATTACTGAGAACCGGATTAATGGCTATCATTAATTCGTTCGAAGGATTTAAAGTAGTGATGGAAGCCAATAACGGAAAACAATTCACCGAAAAAGTAAAATCGAAAACCCCACCTGATATCGTTTTACTGGATATCACCATGCCGGTAATGGATGGTTACGAAACATCCAGCTGGATCAAAGCCAACCTGCCGCAAACCAAAGTACTCGTATTGAGTATGCTTGAAAATGATACGGCGATTATCAGAATGCTGAAAAACGGTGCCAGAGGTTACATCCTGAAAGATAGCAAACCCAAGATTTTTAAAGACGCTCTGGACAGTGTGAGAGATAGCGGTTACTATATCAACGAATTGGTAAGTAACAAACTCATGCACTATATCAATCACGAAGAAGTATTTGAAGGTGACGCGTATGCTTTAAACAGCCTGAGTGAAAATGAATCCACCTTCCTGAAATGGATCTGCACCGAAAAAACCTATAAGGAGATCGCAGACGAAATGTGCCTGAGCCCAAGAACGATCGACACCTACAGGGATAACCTGTTTAAAAAACTGGATGTGAAAACCAGGGTTGGACTTGCTATTTTTGCCATCAAAAACGGTATTGTCAACATTTAAACTACCCATAGTCAACTTTTTGGGTTTACCGGAAAATAATACATATGCTTATTACTATGAAAGCTATGGGCATCTGTAAAACCTTTATCAATGCAGTGATCAGAAAAGGAATGCTGATCACTGCATTTTATTTTCTGAACGCCACCACCCTTCCCGCACAGCTTCCAATACCTCCCATCGGAGAATGGAGGGATCACCTGAACAGTCAACAGACTTCACAGGTACTGAAAGGAGATAAAATTTACTGCGCCGCCACTTCCCATGTTTTTTATATCACTGAAATAAAAGAAACAGGCCGATACAGTAAAGTTTCTGGTCTGACCGAAGTGGGCATTCAACAAATAGGCTGGGACGCTACCACAGCGCAATTGGTGATCGCCTATGCGAACAGTAATCTTGATATTGTGAAAGATGGTTTGGTAAAAAACATCAGCGATATCAAAAGAAGCCGAATCTCAGGGAATAAAACCATCTATTCTGTTTACTGCAAAGACGGATTGGCTTATTTGAGCTCCGGTCTTGGCGTCATTGTTGTAAATCTTCAGAAATATGAGATCAAAGACACATGGGTTATAGGAAACAATGGTGTGCAGGTGGCAGTAAATGCGTTTGCCAGTGATGGCAATCTGTTTTACGCCGCTACGGAAGAAGGCCTTAAAGCTACTCCGGTTACCACCAACAATCCCGCCAACTTCAAAAACTGGCAGACTGTTTCAGCAACCGGATGGGGGAATGCACCCGTACAAAATATCCTTGTCGCAAATAATAAAGTCATTGCTGTAAAAGGAGATTCTCTTTTTATGCTGAACGGAGCAAACTGGCAACTTCTCTATACAGACCCCAACTGGCCGATTGTAAGCTCGAATAGTTCTGCCAACAAACTATTGATCGGACAGCGTACTGCATCTGGTAATGCCCGGGTGATTGTAGTTAATACCAACGGACAGATTGAAAAAACATTAGCACAACCTAATGTGATCTCATTCCCCAAATCTGCTTTTATTGACAATGACGCTATTTGGGTGGCTGATCAATTTGGTGGCCTGTCTGCATTCAATCCTACTGTTGAACGCTTTATACCCAATGGTCCACCCGCAACTGCTGATGGCGAAATGATTATTCACCAGAACAAATTCTACGCAGCCGCCGGCAGTGTAAACAGTGGCTGGAACTACCAATATAACCGGAACGGCGTGTATTTTTTTGAGCAGGACAACTGGAGCTCACAAGGATATTACAATCAGCCCGTACTGGATTCAGTTTTTGACTTTATCAGCCTGGCAATTGATCCTGTTGATGAAACCGTTTGGGCAGGCAGTTATGGTGGCGGACTGGTTAACTTCAGAAAATCAGGTTCTCCCCTCATCTATAAAAGAAATAACAGCACGCTGCAAGCCGCTATTGGTGACCCCGGAAGTTTTCGCGTAAGCGGATTGGCCTTCGACCAGAACCGGAATTTATGGATCAGCAACTATGGTGCTCCACAAAACCTGCAGGTGAGAAAAGCAGACGGCAACTGGAAAGCTTTCTCTATTCCCTTTACGCATCTTGAAAATGCGGTTGGGCAGATCCTCATCGATGATGATAACCAGTTATGGATCCAGAGTCCGAAAGACAATGGATTGTTTTGTTTCAACTACGGACAAAGCATCGACAATACCTCAGATGATCAATGGAAATTTTACCGGCAGGGAACTGGTAATGGCAACCTACCCGGAAATAATGTATTAAGTATTGCAAAAGATAAAAATGGATTTATCTGGGTGGGAACAGATAAAGGAATTGGAATTATTCAATGCCCCAATGAGGCTTTCCGTGGCAATGGCTGTGATGCCATCTTACCTGTTGTGCAACTGGACCGGTTTGCCGGACTTCTCTTCAAAGATGAAATGGTACAATGCATTACCGTGGATGGTGCTAACCGGAAATGGATCGGCACTAAAAATGGTCTCTGGCTGATCTCGGCAGATGGCGATAAAATCATCTATCGTTTTACAGAAGAAAACAGCCCTTTGCTGAATAACGATGTAAAGAAACTCGCTATAGATCCTTCCTCCGGCGAGATATTTATTGCAACTTTATCCGGGATCTGTAGTTTCAGGAGTACGGCTACAGAAGGTGGCACTACCAATAATAATGTACTGGTATTTCCCAACCCGGTTCCACCGGGATACAATGGTACGATTGCTATCCGCGGACTGGTAAACAATGCATTGGTTAAGATCATAGAAATGAACGGGCGACTGGTTTACCAAGGCAGGGCACTGGGCGGCCAGCTTATCTGGAACGGACGCAACTACCGGGGAGAAAAAATTGCCAGCGGCATTTATCCCGTGATCGTTCGCGATGATCCTGGTGAGGAAAGAACTGTTACCAAAATCGTGATCACTTCGGGACGCTGATCAGTCTCGGTCTTTATCTGCCTTTTTAGTTGCCTTGTAGAAGGCCGCTCTCCTCGGACCGGGGAAAGGCGTTTTATCTCCTTTTAATCCATACCACAATACAGTATTGAATTCGAGATCAGGAACAGCATCTTCTTTGGTAAGGTTAAATTCTTCCGAACGTCTTTGCCACTCATTCATCGCCGTATTTTTTTCCATCAGGTTGATATTGGCCGGTCTTGCCTTAAAAGGAGTAGCATCCAGTGTAGAAGTGAAAGAACGCCACATCGGTTCTGCTGCAGCATCGTACTGGCTCATGGGTGGAATACCCAGGATCAGTTCCATGGTTCGCAGCATAGAGGAAGTAGAATACATCGTATGATCAACAAAACCTCTTTTTACAAAACCACCTGCCAGGTATGCGGGACTGCGGTGTGCATCCACATGATCGGCACCATTTTGCGCATCATCTTCCAGAATAAATACGGCTGACTCTTTCCAGATCGGACTTTTACTGAGATGTTCTACAAACAAGCCAACAGCGAGGTCATTATCTGCAACGTGTGCATAAGGAGTAGGTCTTCCTTTGCGTAAACCTTCCGTATGATCATTACTGAAACGGAGTGAATTAAAACGGGGGACCGCATTCGCTGCCAGCAAAGAATCAAATTCCCGTTTCCACTGACGAAAACGGATGGTATCCTGTACAAAATTATTATACCCGGTAAAATAGGGACATAAATGCCCTTTCAACGCTGGAATATTGGGTTTGTAATCATCTGCAAACTCGCCATAGGTTCTATAGCTAACACCAGCTTTTTTACAATGATCCCAAATGAAACCTCCTTTGTTATTGGCTACGGCCCGATTGCCTTCTGCATCATAACTACCACCTCTTCCACCATAGCTGGTTACCCAGTTCTTCTCTAAAAAATCAGTTGCATAAGCACCAGTACTCCAGTTATGCCCGTCTGCACTAACTTCTCCGTCTACATAAAAATTATCGAGCAAAACAAACTCCCGGGCAAGCGCATGTTGGTTTGGTGTAACATTTTCTCCAAATAAAACGAGGGATGGATCACCGTTACCCTCTTTCATATCACCCAAAACCTGGTCGTAGGTCCTGTTTTCTTTAATGATATAAAACACATATTTGATCGGCCCCTGTTCGCCCACCTTGCGCGGAATCGGGTTACCGGCTTCTCCCTTCGCCAACAGTTCTTTCACTTTGTTGTATGGGGTATTCCGGTATACTACCTGTGAATAAACAGACAACTGCTTATCAGTAGGCTCTTCCAAAACGGTCATTGTACCTTTGAACAATCCGGCAATATATTGTACATCAATCGGCTTATTCGGATCTCCCTGCTGGTAAACCACTGACTGCCTGCTCACAAAAGGATTGGGACCGTAAGGATTTGCCATGGAAGAAAATCCTTTACCATTAGATACAAAGATTTTTTTACCCACCACTTTCACATTGGTCGGATACCAGCCCACCGGAATAAATCCTCGGCTTTTACTCTGTGCGGGAATAGTTACATCAAATACAGCTACACAGTTATTATCTGCATTGGCGATATAGAGTGTTTTTTCATTTTCGCTAAGTGCCAGTCCATTGGTGGTAGAACCATTGGGCGCATCGGGATATAGTGCCGCATTCAACACTTCCAGTACATTACGCTTTGCCACATTAATCACCGAAACACTATTATCATTGGAATTGGCAACATATAAATATTTTCCGTTTCTGGTAAGACAAAGTTCATTGGGATTATCGCCTACTGGTATCTCTGCTGTAACATTCTTTTTACCTGTGTCGAACACAAAGACTTTATCACAACCCCAGCAACTGATATACAATTCTTTTTTGTCGGGAGATAATACGCAGGCATACGCTTCGCCGCCTAAAGAAAATTTTTGTTGCACCTGCCTGCTCTTGAGATCAAGGATATAAAGTGATTTATCATCTTTCGTAACCACATACATCAGTTGTGCTGCATCATCAACCGCCAATCCGGCAGGTGAAATTTTAGTAGGCCATTTTTTACCCAGTACGATACTGTCTTTTAAAACCAGTTTTTTATTCTCCACCCCATATTCTGTAATCCAGTTATCGTTACCGGCAGACGCATATAATGTTTTTTCATCAGCGCTGAATTGCAGTCCATACCAGCTTTTGGGTATGATTACATTATCCAGTATTTTTTCTGTGATAGGATCGATGAGCTGTATACTCTGCACCCCCTGGCCATTATTTGTAACCGCCATCAGCTTTTTGGATTTGCTTAGGGCGATATTCAACGGAAGATCACCCAGGGGGAAACTACGACCTACCGGTGTAAGTCCCCAGCCATTGGGCAGGGTAATTTTATTGGTCTCTACCTGTTGTAAGGTTTGTGAAAATCCGGAGATGCCCAGGAGAAATCCAAAGGAAAGAGTAAGCAGCTTTTTCATATGCAACCTGTTTAAGGGTTGCTAAAGGTACAAATCGGTAAGCTGAAAAGAGAAGCGCAACTGTAATTTAATACAAGCCTTATTGTTTGGTATACTCGTAACTGCGGGAGGCCTTGAACCTGGAACCACCTCTTTCGCCGGGAACCACGATATACTGTATCTGACGCATCAGTTTTCCGGTAGCAGGTGGTGCCGGAGCTCCTTCTGTGGGATAAACCGGGAAACGCCTCACCAGCATGCCTTCCATCAGAAAGAATTCATCATTGCCTTTATATCCGATCCGCAGCTTGGGATCGTCGAAGATATCAGGAAAAATAATCGGGGCTACAGATTCATTCTTTTCTGAGCTGATGCCAATCACATTTCCCCGGGGAATTGAATCATTCGTAACCAAATAAATAACCAAGTCCGGATAACCATCCCGGTTCACATCGTCCACTTCCCCCTTGACCACTTTACCCTTGATATCAAAAGTGAATTCGCGCATATTCTTATCAAAACCAATAGGCGTTACGGTAGCCGAATTTTTTTCAGGATTTTTGTTGTTGCTTGATAAGCGATAGCCCACTTTACCCACTTTCATCGTGGTATCAAGACGTTTGGATGTCTGGGCCTGTACCCCAGCCACAGAGAGCACGAAACAGCTAAAAAACAGGAAAGATTTGCTGCTAAACATAGTCATAACTCAATTTGATATTCGGGTGGTAAGATACTGAAAACCTGTTACATGTTTCTCCGGTACTGGCCGCCTACTTCGTATAATGCATGGGTAATTTGTCCCAATGAGCAATATTTAACAGATTCCATCAGTTCTTCAAACAGGTTACCGTTATTTACAGCCACCTGCTTCAGCCGCTGAAGAGCCGACTCACTCTTATCAGCATTCCGTTTCTGGAAAGCTTTCAGGTTTTCGATCTGTTGTTCTTTTTCTTCTCTTGTACTTCTGATGACTTCGCCAGGTAATATCGTAGGACTTCCTTTTTTATTCAGGAAGGTATTTACACCTATCAATGGAAGTTCGCCGGTATGTTTCAGGGTTTCATAAAGCAGACTTTCTTCCTGGATCTTGTTGCGCTGGTACATTCTTTCCATGGCTCCCAGAACCCCGCCGCGGTCGGTGATGCGGTCAAATTCTGCCAGTACTGCTTCTTCCACCAGTTCTGTCAACTCTTCCATGGCATAACTACCCTGCATAAAGTTTTCGGTTACCGCAGAGCCCAGCTCGCGGTTAATGATTAACTGAATAGCCATGGCCCTGCGTACACTTTCTTCGGTAGGGGTGGTAATGGCTTCGTCGTAGGCGTTGGTATGAAGACTGTTACAGTTATCATAGATGGCATACAATGCCTGCAGAGTAGTTCTGATATCATTGAAATCGATCTCCTGCGCATGCAGGCTGCGGCCACTTGTCTGGATATGGTATTTCAGTTTCTGCGAACGGTCATTCCCTTTGTACTTATACTTCATCGCTTTGGCCCAGATTCTACGCGCCACCCTGCCAATTACACTATACTCAGGATCCATTCCGTTACTGAAGAAGAAAGAAAGATTCGGAGCAAAATCATCAATATGCATTCCCCGGCTGAGGTAATACTCAACATAGGTAAAGCCGTTAGACAAGGTAAATGCCAGCTGCGTAATCGGGTTGGCCCCTGCTTCTGCAATATGGTAACCGCTGATGCTGACACTATAAAAATTACGGACTTTCTGATTAATAAAATATGACTGCACATCTCCCATCAGTTTCAAGGCAAACTCAGTAGAGAAAATACAGGTATTCTGGGCCTGGTCCTCTTTCAGGATATCAGCCTGCACCGTTCCACGTACCTGCGATAAAGCTTCGGCCTTGATTTTTTCATACACTTCTTTGGGCAATACTTCTTCACCACTCACGCCCAGTAATCTCAACCCTAATCCATTGTTCCCTTCCGGTAAACGCTCTGGTGAGGATGGATTATAATAGATGGGCTGCGGAACATGTTTGAATTTCTGCTGCATATATGCAGTTACTCTCTCCCATTCACCATTGGCTTCAATCCATTTTTCGCATAACTGGTCGATAGCGGCATTCATGAAAAAAGCAAGCAAAATAGGTGCCGGACCATTGATGGTCATACTCACAGATGTTTTCGGATCGCAGAGATCAAAACCACTGTATAGTTTTTTAGCATCGTCCAGCGTGGCTACACTAACACCGCTGTTGCCTACTTTACCATAGATATCCGGACGTGGAGCAGGATCTTCGCCATATAGCGTAACGCTATCAAAAGCAGTAGACAAACGAATAGCGGGCTGTCCCAGCGATACGTAGTGAAAACGTTTATTGGTTCTTTCCGGACCGCCTTCTCCGGCAAACATGCGGGTAGGATCTTCGCCCTGTCTTTTTAATTCGAATACACCCGCCGTATACGGAAACTCACCAGGTACATTTTCCTGTAACTGCCAACGAAGGATATCGCCCCAGTCTTTGTATTTGGGTAATACCACTTTCGGAATCCGTGAACCACTCAGCGATAGAACGGTAAGTGGCTGTTTAATCACTTTATCCCGCACTTTATATTCAAAGAAATCTGCCTGGTATTTTTTCTCCAGCGAAGGCCATTGATCAATCAGGTTTTTACATTCCGGATGTAATTGTTTCTCGAAATGTGCCTTCATTTCAGCCAGTGCAGCAGCGCTGTTTCCGGCCATGTTTTGTACAGTCGTATCCTGAGACATGGTTGTCATCACCCCCTGCACCTGGTACAGTTTCGAAGCAATGGTTGCCTGCTCATTTACCCAGTTATCATACCCACGGTTATTCTCGGCTATCTCAGATAAATAACGGACACGTTTAGGTGGAATGATCTGTGATTTAGTGGTAGTGGATTCGCCTTTGCTTTCTTTGTTCTGCAAGGAAGGGAAATGCGCAAACGAAACGCTGCATTTTTTCTCAATCGTTTCAAACAGTTTTTCGAACAACTCATTTACACCAGCATCATTGAACTGGGCAGCGATCGTTCCTACGATCGGCAGTTCTTCGTCTTTGGCAGTCCACAGATTATGGTTACGTTTAAACTGTTTGCGCACATCATGCAAAGCATCCAGTGCACCGGCTTTGTCAAATTTGTTGATACAGATCACATCTGCATAATCCAGCATATTAATCTTCTCCAGCTGCGATGCAGCTCCATATTCGGGTGTCATCACATATAAACTCACATCACAATAATCCAGGATAGAAGCATCGCTTTGTCCTACACCCGCCGACTCCAGAATAATAAAATCAAAACCCGCCACTTTACAGATATCAATCGCATCCTGTACATGTGCACTCAGTGCAGTATTGTCATCACGGGTAGCCAGGCTGCGCATATACGCGCGGCCATGCGATATGGCATTCATCCGGATCCTGTCGCCCAGCAGCGCACCGCCGGTTTTTTTCTTGGAAGGATCTACCGAGATCACCGCAATGGTCTTATCGGTGAAGGAATGCAGGTATCTTCTCACAATCTCATCGGTAACAGAACTTTTGCCCGCTCCACCGGTTCCGGTAATACCGAGTACAGGAATTTTTGGCAGATGGGTTGTTGGTTGAGGAATCTTTTTTTCTTCGCTCCCGTTTTCTGCCATGGTGATTCTTCTCGCTACCAGGCGTACATCTTTTACTTCACCCAATCCCATGGGTTTGGTATAATCACCTTTTTCTTCTACACTGAAATCGCAATGACGGATCACGTCTTCGATCATGCCTTCGAGACCCATGTGGCGACCATCATCCGGACTATAAATACGGGTAATACCATACGCATGCAGTTCCCTGATCTCTTCCGGCAGAATGGTTCCACCGCCACCGCCGAATAATTTGATATGACCGCAACCATTCTGGTCGAGCAGGTCTTTCATGTATTTGAAGAATTCTACGTGCCCGCCCTGATAGCTGGTAATGGCGATACCCTGTGCATCTTCTTCGATGGCACATTCTACAATATCGGCCACACTGCGGTTATGTCCGAGATGAATGATCTCTGCGCCCTTGGCCTGTAAAATGCGACGCATGATATTGATGGCTGCATCGTGACCATCAAATAAACTGGCAGCGGTAACTATACGGATCTTATGGGTAGGGGTATATGACATGTTCCTGTTTTAAACTCTGCGCAAATTTACAGGTTTAGGCGCAAAGGTTAACAGCTGTTAGCTTTTACTTAAGCGCCTGTTTTTGACCGCAATCTTTTACCTTTCAACCCGAAATCAGTTTTTATGCGTTTTGAAGTAAGTTCCCACAATAATGCGGGGTTTCCCGTCATCACATTAACAGATAAGGAAAGTCATTGCCAGGCCGAGATCTATGCAATGGGTGGATTGCTGAATGCTTTCCGGATTCCCTTACCGGATGGGAGTATCCGGAATGTAGTAGATGGATTTGCCAATGAGGAAGAAGCGATCGAACAGCTGACCAACGGATTCAGAAGTGCCAAACTCAGTCCCTTTGTATGCCGGATGTACAAGGGCAGTTACCAGTTAGCCGGTCAAAACTACACTACCCAAAAATGGTTTCTGGGCGAGCATGCGATCCATGGCTTATTGTATGATTCCGTTTTTACCGTTACCGATACTTTCTCCAGTAGCGAAAAAGCGGCCGTAACGCTGGAGTATCAATATCCCGGCTCAGATCCGGGTTATCCTTTTCCGTACACCATGCTGATCAACTGGCAACTCACGGCAGGTAATCGCTTAACAGTTACCACTACTGTTTTTCATCACAACACAGCTGCTATTCCGATGGCGGATGGCTGGCACCCGTATTTTACACTGGGCACACCCGTAGATGATTATACCCTGCAATTCGACAGCGACACACAGCTGGAATACAATACAGACCTGCTTCCCACCGGAAAAAAAATAACAGATACCCGTTTCAGAAACGGTTGTTCTTTAGCGGGTGTTCAACTGGATAATTCTTTTGAGTTGGCAACCGATACAGCAGCTGCCAAATGCGTATTGCAGAACGGACAACTGCAACTGACGATTGAACCGGGTAAAAATTACCCGATCCTGCAGGTCTATATTCCTCCACACCGCAACAGTATTGCCATTGAGAACCTGAGTGGTGCACCGGATAATTTCAATAACGGCATGGGATTGATTATGCTGGCGCCGAATGAACAGAAAGTGTTCCGGACAAGCTATAGAATATCGAACATCGAATCCCGCTAGGGCGGGAAATGTCGAATGTCGAAATAGCAGGTAAAATAAGTTTTTGAATGTAGTAAGAAATCTCCTGTCAAAACAGGAGATTTCTTACTGCATTTTTTATAGATCCACTACTGCGATCATGCTGATCTCTACGTTTACGCCGCGGGGAAGTCCTTTCACAGCAACAGTTTCACGGGCGGGATAATCGCCGGTAAAATAAGTGCCGTATACTTCGTTTACCTGGGCAAACAAAGCCATATCACTCAGAAAAATACTGGTCTTTACTACATGGGCGAAAGTCAGTTTGGCTTCAGACAGCACTGCCTGCAGGTTCTTCATTACCTGATGCGCTTCTTCCTGCACAGAACTGGTAACCAGTTCGCCGGTTTCGGGTACAAAAGCTACCTGGCCACTGATAAAAAGCATCCCGTTCGCTTTCACTGCCTGGTTATAAGGACCGATGGGTGCCGGTGCTTTGTCTGTTTTGATGATCTGTTTTGGCATATAATTCGTTTTACCGGCAGCAAATTGCTGTATTTCTATCAACCTGCCAACCTAAATTTGCGGTCTAATCCATGCAGATGCAGATCATCCTCAAAGCCAGTGAAGTACAGAAAACGGCATTCCTTGCCAAAGGTTTACCGGAGGGCATACAGGTACTAACACCGGAAACAGCCCTTTCCCCAGTGCCGGTCCTGGCTTATTTCGACCTGTTATGGGAAGAAGAGGGCCCGGCTTTTGCCCATGTAACAGATGCGCCGGTTTTTGCGAATGCAGTGATCGCCACATCTGCTGAACTGCCTGCCAGCCATATCCGGATCAATGCCTGGAACGGTTTTCTGGAACGGAATTTACTGGAACTGGCTGCCGGCACAGCTCAGCAACCGTTAATGGAACAGGCAGAACAGGTTTTACAGGCCCTCCACTGGTCATACCAGTGGGCACCAGATGTACCGGGTATGATTGCGGCAAGAGTCATTGCCATGATCATTAATGAAGCTTATTTCGGACTGGGCGATGAGATCAGCACCAAGGCAGAAATAGATATTGCCATGAAACTGGGCACCAACTATCCCTACGGTCCGTTTGAGTGGGGAGAGAAGATCGGCCTGAAAAAGATTCATGCATTGCTCAGCAAACTGGCCGCTACCAGTAACCGGTATGTAGTTGCACCGGCTTTACAAAAAGAGATTAACATTACCTGATTCTACCATGGCACTACTGCTACATATTGATACCGCTACTGAACAGGCCAGTGTTTGCCTGAGCCGGGATGCAACCATTCTCGGACTGATCAGCAGCAGCGAGCAGAAGAACCATGCAGGTTTTGTACAACCTGCCATACAAGACCTGATACAAACCAACGGCTGCAGCCTGACTGAACTGGATGCCATATCCGTAACCGCTGGTCCCGGCAGTTACACCGGCCTGCGGGTAGGCTTGGCCACTGCCAAAGGCATCTGTTATGCCCTGCAAAAACCACTGATCCTGGTAAATACACTGGAAGTAATGGCCCGGGCCATGCTCACAGAACTGGAGGCTGGTGGCTTACCTGTCCCCGCCGATACCTGGCTCTGTCCCATGATCGATGCCCGCAGAATGGAGGTTTTTACTGCCTGGTACGACCTCTCGCTGACGGAGATTCAGCCGCCACAGGCCCTGATCCTGGAAGCGGGCTGTTTTGATGAAATGTTGGGGATCCGGCCTGTATTTTTTGGAGGATCCGGGCATACCAAGCTGAAAGCCTTGCTCAATAGCTCCAATGCGTCGTTTTCACACAGCCTGCATACAGCCGCCGATCTGGCGGTTTTGGCATTGAAATACTATCAAATTGGAAGATTTGCAAATCTTGCCTACAGCGAACCCCTCTACGTAAAGGAATTCTTCAACCCGGTGAAAAAAGCGTAAACAAAGGACGAAAAGTATAGATGAAATTTATACTATGAATCCCAAAACAAATTGTTTAACTTTATAATGCGATTAAGTTTTATTAACCCCCCAATTATAACTTTCATTGCCATGAGCCAGACTTTGCAAGCCGTTGTTTTGATTAACGGTAAAAACCAGATTAAGGTAGACTTTCTTCATACCAAGAAAGCATCACTGATTCTCAGATCAATCAACCATAAACTGAGACAACAGATTATCAAATTACTCGACGAACACCAGAAAATGACGGTGACTGAGATCTATGTAAAACTCCGGTTAGAACAATCTGTTGCCTCCCAACACCTTGCTATCCTGCGTCGCGCAGGTATTGTAAGTACTTCCCGTGATGGTAAATTTATTTACTACTCAGTGAATTATACACGATTAGCTGAAGTGGTGCAGTTTGTTGAAACACTGGTAGGTTGACAGATAACCTGCCATTTCCACTCTTTTTTGGCTGCTCTGCCCGTTTGGCCCAAAGCTTGTAATAACTTTGCGTAAATCTGAAACTATGTTTGTAAAGCAATTATATACCGGCTGCATCAGCGAAGCGGCTTATTATATTGAAAGTGAGGGTGTGGCAGCCATTGTAGATCCGTTGCGTGATATTGAAGAGTACCTCGACCTTGCCAACGAACGTAATGCTACTATCAAATATATTTTTGAAACACATTTTCACGCAGACTTTGTCAGTGGTCACTTAGACCTGGCAGCCGCTACCGGTGCTACCATTGTGTATGGGCCTGATACAGAAACCAGACTTCCGGTACATGTTGCTAAAGATGGAGAGCGTTTTCAGATCGGAAAAGTTACTATCGAAGTGTTGCACACACCCGGTCATACTTTGGAGAGCAGTTGCTTTTTGCTGAAAGATGAAAACGGAAAAGATCATTCCCTTTTTACCGGTGATACTTTATTTGTGGGTGATGTAGGCAGACCAGACCTGGCACAGAAAGCCAACGAAATTACCATGGACGATCTGGCAGGTATGATGTACGAAAGTCTGAAACACAAAATCATGCCGCTGGCAGATGATGTGATCGTCTATCCTGCACATGGCGCGGGCAGCAGTTGCGGCAAAAACCTCGGCGCAGAAACCTATAGTACCATTGGTGAGCAGAAGCAGACCAACTATGCCTTACAACCACAAAGCAAAGAAGATTTTATAAAAGTGGTAACGGAAGGACTCACTGCCCCACCGCAGTATTTTCCTATCAATGCCATGATCAACAAAGAAGGATATGAGAGCCTGGATGCTGTTTTGCAAAAAGGCATGCAGCCTTTATCTGTTGCTGCCTTTAAAGCAAAAGCGGCAGATGATCAGGTAATCATTCTTGATACCAGAATCTCATCTGTTTTTACGGAAGGATTTGTACCCGGGTCTATCAGCATTGGACTGGATGGCCGTTTTGCAGAATGGGCAGGTAGCCTCCTTCCTTTTGATAAAACATTACTACTGGTTACTGAGCCCGGCAAAGAAAAAGAAACCATTGTACGATTGGCGCGTGTGGGTTTTGATAAAATGGAAGGATACCTCGATGGCGGTTTTCCTGCCTGGCAGACTGCCGGTGAAAAAGTGGATATGGTGATTGATGTGGAAGCAGATGAACTGGCAATGGATATTCCTTTTGATCCCAACCTCGTAATCGTAGATGTTCGCAAACCCGCCGAGTATGGCGATGGTCATGTGAAACAGGCGCTGAATATGCCTTTGGTAGACCTGATGGACCCCGGAACAATGGCAGACCTCGAAGACACACACAATATCTATGTGCATTGCGCCGGTGGTTACCGCAGCGTGATTGCTGCCTCTTTATTGAAAAGGCAGGGTATTCATAATATCCGGAATGTACTGGGTGGCTGGGGTAAGATCAAAGAACTGGCAGACAAGATCGAAGTAACCAAAGAAGCAGAAGTACTGAACTAATCTGTTTCCTCAATCACATATTTACCGAATTTGTCGGCATCATATTCAAATTTCCATCTTCTATGGCTCCATAAATAATTATGGGGCCTTTTTTTAACGCTCTCTTCAATAAAGTTCACGAGTGCTTTGGTGATAAAACCTTTGGGTGTTTCTTTCGGTGTAGTAGTAAGAAGGGTCAGATCCACTCTGTAATAACCTCTCTTCACTTTATACAGATCGGCCATAATTACCGCAGTATTCTGACTGATGGCGCCTTTTTCAGGACCTTTTACAAACGGTGTCATCCTACCAAAAAATTTTACCCAATATGCATTGGCAGGATCAACCGGGTTCTGATCGGCTACCAGTCCGAGTGCATAGGGTTTTTCGGTATACTGGTGAAATCGTGTTCTGAACTCTGCCGTAGAAATCAGGATTGTGCCGTATCTGCCGCGGATCTTTGTAATTAAACGGTTGAAGGTTTTATTACTCAATGCAGTGAATATACCCAGCAATGGATATCGGCTGTTTTTAGCCACACCGAGATTCATAAACTCCCAGTTAAAAAAATGGCCCGAATGGATCTGCACACTTTGTCCGGTAGCATATAAATTGTTTAACACGTCCGCATTAACCACCAGTCGCTTGTCGAATTCTGCAGACGACATAGACACCAGTTTAATCGTTTCAATAAACGTATCAATGAAATTCCGGTAAAACTCTTTCGCAATCCTGACCCGCTCCGCTTCCGTTTTTTCTGGGAAAGCAATGCTGAGGTTTTTCATCACCACAGGTTTACGGTAGCCTATCACATAGTACACCAGCAGGTATAAGCCATCGCTGATGAGGTACATCAACCACCAGGGTATCAGTGAAAGGAGGAAGAAAAAACCATACAGCAGATAATACATGCGTTAAACTTTGCGTAACGGAATAAAGATACAGAATTGTCTATACCTCCTCTTACCACTCTTACAAAATGATATTCTGCAACAGATCGCTTTTCTGTAAGTGGTCGGTATTATAGTGCAGGCCACGACTTTCTTTGCGAAACTCAGCACCTTTTACAATCAGGTAACCCACGGTGATCAGGTTCCTTACTTCGCATAACTGCGGAGATACTTTGGTAGAGCGGTACAAGGCTTCTGTTTCTGTAAACAGCAGGTCTAATCGTTTCATCGCTCTTTCCAGTCGCATATCGGTTCTTACAATGCCAACATAATCGCTCATCACCTGCTGCAGTTCTTTCTGACTTTGGGTGATGAGAATCATTTCGCTGGGTTCCGTGGTACCGGCGGCATTCCAGTCGGGAATTTTTTCTTCGAGCGCAATAGCACTTATTTCTTTTTTACTATCGAGGAAACAGCGGTGACCGAATACCATCGCTTCCAGTAAACTGTTACTGGCTAAACGGTTGGCGCCATGCAAACCGGTACTGGCACATTCGCCGCAGGCATATAAATGTTGGATGGAAGTTCTGCCCCACTCATCTGTTTTGATGCCACCGCAGCTATAGTGTGCCGCGGGTGCCACCGGTATCATGTGTTTCATCACATCGATCCCGATACTCAAACACTTTTCATAAATATTCGGAAAATGATGGATGAATTTTTCCTTATCCATGTGGCGGCAATCGAGATACACATGTTCTGTACCTGTTCTTTTCATTTCATTATCGATGGCGCGGGCCACAATATCGCGTGGGGCCAGATCTCTGCGCGCATCATACCGCTCCATAAAAGCTTCGCCGTTTTTGTTGCGCAGGATACCGCCATCGCCCCTTACGGCTTCGGTTACCAGGAAAGAAGGTGATACACCGGGTTCAAACAATGCTGTTGGGTGAAACTGAATGAACTCCATGTTTTCAATCTTGCCCTTGGCCCTGTATACCATGGCTATGCCATCGCCGGTGGCAATGCGCGGGTTCGTGGTAGTGCGGTAAGCCTGTCCACAGCCGCCGGTGGCCAATACTGTAATACGCGCCAGGATCTTTTCGATCTGTTGGGTTTGCAGGTTCAGTACATACACACCATAACAGGTAATATCCAGCGTTGATTTGGTAACGAGATACCCGAGATGGTGCTGCGTAATAATATCAAGAACAAAACAATGGTTAATGAGTTCTATGTTGGGCAGGGTCTCCATTTCATCCAGCAACGCCCGCTCCATTTCTTTGCCGGTAACATCTTTATGGTGCAGGATGCGGTTTTCGCTATGACCGCCTTCTTTGCCTAAACTATATTCGCCCTGTTCATCCTTGTCAAATTCGGCGCCGTAAGCAATAATTTCCTTGATCCTTTCCGGGCCTTCCTTTACCACGATCTCTACTACTTTCTCATTACACAAGCCATCTCCGGCTATGAGTGTATCTTCAATATGTTTGTGGTAACTGTCTCTTTCTTCATCCCATACACCGGCTACACCACCCTGGGCATATTTGGTATTGGTTTCATCGGCCTGGGTTTTCGTAATAATGGTCACTTTCCTGTCGGGAAATTCCTTCGCCGTTTTTAAGGCATAGGTTAATCCCGCTATTCCTGAACCGATCACTAAAAAATCTGTTTGCATATGACGATCCCCGGGGGGAGTTTATGTGAAGAAGAATGCATTAAGCGGGCTCCACCCAGGCATCACTCTCTTTTAATAAATTGATCAGCTCATCTACCGCAATCTCACTTTCAATATTTCTTTTCATGATCTCTTTCCCTTTGTACAAAGTGATTTTACCTGGACCACTGCCTACATAACCAAAATCCGCATCGGCCATTTCGCCCGGACCATTTACAATACAACCCATGATGGCGATCTTAACCCCTTTCAGGTGATGCGTTACCTTACGGATCTTAGCGGTGGTTTCCTGCAGGTCAAACAAAGTTCTTCCGCAACTCGGGCAACTGATATATTCTGTTTTGGAAATTCTCGTACGGGTTGCCTGCAGAATCGTGAAAGCAGTGGCATTCACAAATTGCTCAACCGAGGTATTGGTACCATAGTTTCTTCCACTGGTATCCTGTTTGCCCTGCGAGAGTTGCCGGTAACTTTCCGGGGTTATACCGAGACAGATACCATCACCAAAACCATCCAGAAAAAGAGCGCCGCATTCTGTGGAATAATGGATCAGGTGTTCATCTGTTGTTTGCCAGTTGCTATCGGTGATCAGGATCACCGGGTTCTGGATCTTCCGGTTCATCAGTTCCATGAACATACGGCGAACGGCAGGCATGGCATGGGGATTGGTGCTGCTCACACAGAGCACTACGGTTTTGTCATTCGCCAGCTCATCCAGGTAGGTATAATCATTAATAGGTGTTTCATCGCTGAAACAATCCACCATCACAAAGTTGAGAGAACTACTTTTCTGTTCAGCGGCTACATAACCCGATGCATCAAAAATTGGCAGATATTTTTCCTTATCCGTTACATTTACCCAGGCAGCAGGATAAGTGATGACACGCAATGTGCCCGGCAGCGCAAAATTCAATACCTGGTGACCGGTAAAAATATAATCGGCCGCCGCATCACTGATATTCCATTTATCAGACACTGCATCATAGGTATACCCCACACTTTGCAGGTGTTGCGGTGTAATGCTTTCGATCTTGCTCAGATCAGCAATCACCACCGGAACCTGCCTGGCACCAATATTAGCCACTGCAAAACTTTCTCTACGCTGGTAGGCAAAAGGACTATAGGGGATTTTGTCAATAGCCGGAATGGTTTTAGCTGATGAGGCCCTGTTGGTATACCGCTTCACCAAGTCACGACAAACAGGAATTTCAAACTCAGGATCTTCTGTTAAACTCACCCTGACTGTATCTCCAATTCCATCTTCGAGTAAAGTACCGATACCGGCTGCACTTTTTACGCGGCCATCTTCGCCATCGCCTGCTTCTGTAACACCGAGGTGCAGGGGATAACATTCGCCAAACTCTGCATCCATCTGCTGTATCAGCAAACGGTAAGCCTGCACCATTACCTGTGGATTGCTGGCTTTCATGCTCAGCACAATATTGTGATAGGTTTCACTGCGTGCAATGCGTAAGAATTCCATGGCACTTTCTACCATACCCATGGGTGTATCGCCATAGCGACTCATGATCCTGTCGCTGAGCGAACCGTGGTTGGTGCCGATGCGCATGGCGGTTCCGTATTCTTTACAGATCTTAACCAGCGGTGTAAAACGTTCGCGGATGCGATCTATTTCTTCGAGATACTCCGCATCGGTATAATCGATCTGTTCAAATTTTTTCTTGTCTACGTAGTTACCTGGGTTTACACGCACTTTCTCTACAATACGGGCAGCTATTTCGGCCGCATTGGGCGTAAAATGTATATCGGCCACCAATGGTGTGGTATACCCTCTTTTCCGTAATTCATTTTTGATATTGAGCAGGTTCTCTGCTTCATTTTTACTGGGGGCGGTAATACGAACCAGTTCAGCACCCGCTTCAATACAACGGATACTCTGTTCCACAGTTGCCAGGGTATTCAGCGTATCGGTAGTGGTCATGGTCTGTAACCGGATGGGGTGACCATTACCCAATAAAAGGTTACCGATTTTTACTTCCCGGGTAAGCAGGCGCTGGTACGCTGTAAGTGAATTACAATACAGTTGCATATAGAGTCAATGTTCTGCAAAACTAACAGTTATGGGGCAGAAAGGTTGTATTAAAAGCCAGGGAATGGACTCTTTTAACCTATCGGAATCTTGTTTCCGGACTAACAAGATGGGCGGCTTTCAGGTTTTTGTCAGGGTCCTACAGTAGGATGCCCTTGTTTATCGTTTTCCCTCCAGAAACCCATATTGTTTCAGGGCGGCTTTCAGAATGGCCAGGCGGGCAGTTTTCATATCGGTATCTGCCGGACCTTCTACATTCAAAACAAAAAAGTAAGGATGTCTGTTCTCTTCAATCCAGCCAACGATCCAGCCCAGGGCATTGCCGTTTTCACGGAAGCCCCAGCCTGATTTGTAGCTGAGCTTGTAGTTGGCATTGTCTTCCTGGATCATCATCTTTTTCACAATCTCATGACTGCGTTTCTGAAAAGGCAATTGGTTGAAATAGAGTTTTTTTACCAATCCCATTTCTTCATCAGGCGTAATCTTCAGTGAATTATCGAGCCAGAAAGTATCAATCTTTGTTTTAATGATTTTGGAACCATATTTCAGGCTGTCGAGCCAGTATTGCATAGTGTCTTTGCCAATTCGTCGGGCCAGTTCCTGGTAATAGGGAACAGCAGACACTTTAAACGCTTCTTCCATGCTGAGATCTTTGTTCCATGCCGTAGCCGTATCTCCACCCGGAAAAGTACGTACTACCCCATCCCATTTAAATACAGTTTTTTCATTAGCCACCCTACCGGTTTCTATACCGATCAGTGAATTCACAATTTTGAAAGTAGAAGCAGGCAGATAAGCCGAATCTTTAAAGCGGGATAAATTATAAATAGTGAATTGCCCCGTACCATTATCATACAAACCAAAAGTACCGGTCACTTTCTGTTCCTCAAACAGTTTGGCAATACTGTTGTCTACTTTTACATTATTGGGAGAGCAGGAGAAAAGTAAAAAGGCAAAAGTAAAAATTAACAAAGTAACTACTGGCTTCATCTGCATTCTCATCTCGTAAAAATTTAATTTTTAATTGCTAATTTTTAATTATTTCAGGACGCCCAACTCTTTCCCCACTTTCGTAAACGCCGCAATCGCTTTATCCAGGTGCTCCTGTTTATGAGCGGCACTCAGCTGTACGCGGATACGGGCCAGGCCTTTGGCCACTACGGGGAAGAAGAAACCGATCACATACACGCCTTCATCCAACAGTTTGGCGGCAAAATTCTGTGCTACCACTGCATCATACAACATGATGGGAACAATGGGGTGATCGCCGGGTTTGATATCGAAGCCGGCTTCTGTCATTTTGATACGGAAGTATTTTGTGTTGTATTCGAGGCGGTCGCGCAGTTCGGTGGTTTCTGTAAGCATATCCAGCACAGCAATAGATGCCCCTACAATACTGGGAGCAACGGTATTGGAGAACAGGTACGGCCGGCTACGCTGGCGCAGCATTTCAATAATTTCCTTACGGCCCGACGTAAAACCGCCGCTGGCGCCACCCAATGCTTTACCGAGTGTACCGGTAATGATATCGATCCGTCCCATCACGTTCCGGTATTCGTGTGTACCCCTGCCGGTTTTACCGAGAAAACCCGATGAATGGCATTCGTCGATCATCACAATGGCATCATATTTATCTGCGAGATCGCAGATCTTATCCAGCTGTGCGATGGTTCCATCCATGCTGAAAGATCCATCCGTAACAATGATACGGCTGCGGCAGGAAGCCGATTCTTTCAGTTTGGCTTCCAGGTCTTCCATATTGTTGTGTTCATACCGGAAACGCTGGGCCTTACATAAGCGGATACCATCAATGATGGAAGCGTGGTTCAGTGCATCGCTGATGATGGCATCCTGCTCTCCGAACAGGGGTTCAAACACCCCGCCATTGGCATCAAAAGCGGCGGCATATAAAATTGTGTCTTCTGTGCCGAGAAAATCAGCCAGCTTCTTTTCCAGTTCTTTGTGAATATCCTGTGTGCCGCAGATAAAGCGCACACTGCTCATTCCATAACCATGGGTATCGATGGCTTTATGGGCCGCTTCGATCACTTTGGGGTGAGAAGAGAGGCCGAGGTAATTATTGGCGCAGAAATTCAAGACTTTTTTGCCGTTCACGGTGATTTCCGGGCCCTGCTCGCTGGTAATGATGCGTTCTTTCTTCATCAGTCCTGCTGCTTCGATCTCTTTCAGTTCTTCCCGGATCCGGGCTACAAATTGTTCATTCATATGGATGGCTTTTCGAAGGGCAAAGGTAGCGGGAAGCGGGGGAATATTGAACAGCTGGGCCAGGAATATTCGCTTGGGCCGGAGTTGACCATGAGTGATAGTATTCCAACCCTGCCTTAGTGCCTTTGCGTGGGATTGTTTCACACAAAGGCACTAAGGCAGGGTTAAAACCATGTTTCCGTTAAAAGATTTGTTTTTTCTGAAAGCTACAGTACAAAACGGTAGCCAACACCCTTGATGGTAATGATCTCGAGCGAGGGGTCTTCTTTGAGGTAACCGCGGATCTTGGTGATATACACATCCAGGTTGCGGCTGTTGAAAAATGAGTCGTTACCCCAGATATGGTTCAGCAGATCGCGGCGGTCTATTACCTGGTCGCGTTTCTGGTAAAGGTATTTGAGGAGTTCACTTTCGCGGTAAGAGAGTTTGCGTTCTTCTTTCCCGAAAATCAGCGCCTGTTTATTCAGGTGAAACTGGTATTTACCAATACTGATCGCATCACCATTAATCGTTACCGCATCCTCTTTCCTGATCCGCAGGGCATTCTCGATCCTTGCGATCAATTCTTCAATACTGAAGGGTTTGCGGATATAATCGTTGGCGCCGATCTTAAAACCCTGCACCACATCTTCGGTCTGCGTTTTGGCAGTCAGAAAAATGATGGGTACATCATCATTCAGTTTGCGGATATCTTCTGCCAGTTCAAAACCACTGCGGTTGGGCAGCATCACATCCAGGATACAGATATCGGGCTGCGCTGCTTCGAATGCTTTCATCACATCGGCACCATCACTTTCCATTACCACTTCAAAACCCCTGAGTTCGAGGGTCTCTTTTACAATTTTGCCTAAAAAGAGTTCATCTTCTACATACAATACTTTTACGCTCATGTAACAGGAAGTTTAACGGTGAAGGTACTGCCTTTGCCAGGCTCACTGTCTACAGTAATGCTGCCACCATGTTGTTTGATCACATGCGCTACATAACTGAGACCGAGTCCGTAACCTTTGATATTATGATGATCGCCACTGGGCACACGGAAAAATTTATCGAAGATCTTTGCCTTATAATCAGGTGCAATACCGATTCCTTTATCAGCCACCTGTAACAAAATACTATCTGTCTGGTGCTGCAGGCGGATCCTGATATCCGGATTATCCTTGCTGTATTTGAGTGCATTATCCAGCAGGTTAAAGATCACACTGGTAATGTGAAGCCTGTCGGCCAGGATCGTAAAATAACTTCCTTCTACCTGTAGATCAATTTTTGCATGGTGTGTATTGAACTGCAGTTTCATGGTGTTCAGTACTTCTTCGGTGAGTTGTTTCAGATCAAACACTTCTTTCTTCAGCTCCAGTTCCCGGTTTTCGAAAAGGGAGAGTTTGAGCACTTTATCTACCAGTAAACTAAGCCTTTGTAATTCGGCCGCGGAAATATCGAGGTATTCTTTGGTACGTTCGGGATTCTGTATGCCGCCAAAATTCCGCAAAGCTTCCACAGCAACAGTTACTGTAGCCAGGGGCGTTTTAAGTTCATGGGTAATATTACTGATGAAATCATTCTTCATCTCTGTCAGCTTCCGTTGTATCACCAGGTTTCGATACAGGAAGATGAAGGTTACTGTAGTAAATGCCACCAGGAACAAAGAGAACAGGATCTGCAGCGAAATTTTCTTCAGCAGAAAAGTAGCCGGATTTTCGAACCCCGCCTGGTACCAGTAAGGCTGGATAAAACCCACGATAGCCGGACTGGTAGCCAGTTTGGCAGTGGTCATGGTATCTTTCCGGTGCAGAGAATCCTGCTTGCCTTTGATGATCTGAAAAGAAATCGGAATACCCGCTTTGGCCAGTTCTTTTTTATAGATCGAATCCAGTTTGCGGATGGGCAAAGTATCGTCCAGCGCTTTACCCGAAGTAATCATGCGAACAAATGATTTCTCGGAAGGTAAATTGTCGCTTTTGATCGTAAGAGTAGTAGCAGCCCGGGCAGATAGCGGATTGGCTCTGATGTTCATTCCTGGTGCACGCGTAGGTGCCACCGGTGGTGGAGGGGCTTCTGCTTTTTCATGTAGGGTTCGGTAACCACTATCCGTCAGTTTGCTGTTAAAACTAACCACCACTTTCACGCCTGATTGCGACATCCGCCTGATCAATCCCGTATCTAATGTAGGTGGTAATTGTACCCCTCCCATCTGCTGTTTGGCCAGCATCTGTGCAATTTCTGGTGGCAAATCATTTTTATGTAATTCTATGCGCCTGATATTACCGGGACGTATGCTGTCGATATTCTTATTAAAAAAGAAAGTCTGGGTAATTTTAGCGGCAGAATCTTTTTTGAGACCATTACTGGTTTTTTTGAGATCTGCATTCTGCTTGCGCAGTGCGTTCACCGCGTTGTATACAAACAGATTTTCGCCGCTGGTTTGTTTGTAGATAAGGGTATCGGCTTTAAAACGGTCTACCTGCATTTTGTATACCACATCCCGGAAGATCCCATTGGTTTCTTTTTTGAGTGTTTGCCACTCTTCTTTGTATAGCCGGCTAAGCCAATAAGACTGGAAGGCCACGATCAGCAGGATCGCAGCTACCAGTAAGATCCGGGAAATACTGAATTTACTTATCGGCACCATTGCATTACAAATATAATCCGGCTTTGCAGGGAGTCACGCTTTTATTAACCTTAATTAACTTTTGAGCAAGAATGCTTAACCAGCCACTGGGTTAGATTTGAGGTCTAAAAAACAACCTTCATGAAAAGAATAGCATTCTTCGTTACAGGCCTGTTCAGTCTCTCTGCCCTGCAGGCGCAGGTAAAACAGGGAACCATTTTTTACGAGCAGAAAGTGAATATGCACAAAACCATCCAGGACGAGCAGATGAAAGCCATGATTCCGGAGTTCAGAACAGCGAAATTCATGTTGTTCTTCAGCGACAGTATCTCCATGTACAAAACCGTTCCCGAAGACGAGGCACCCGATCCGTTTGCGGGAGGTAGCGGACCACGTATCATTATGCGTACCGGCGGACTGGGTGGCGGTGGCGACCTGTACAAAAACTTCAGTGAGGCAAGGTCTGTACAGGCTTCCGAAGTTGCGGGTAAATATTTCCTGATCACCGATTCCATCCGCCAGCAGCCCTGGAAGCTCGGTACCGAAACCAAAACCATCCTGGGGTATACCTGCCATAAAGCTACCCGTAAAATAACACAGACGGCAGGTGCCGTACGCCGGATTGTAATGGGCGGCGGTGCACCCGATACCACCAACCAACCGCGCCAGCAGGCAAGAGAAGTGGAAGTAGTGGCCTGGTATGCAGATGATATTATCAGTCCGGTAGGCCCCGAAAATTATGGCCAGTTACCCGGTGTTATTTTACAGCTGGATGTAGATAACGGCACCACCGTTTTTACCGCCACTGAAGTGAAAAAAACCGTTGACCCCAAAGAACTGAAAGAACCCAAAAAGGGAAAAGTAATGACGCGCCCCGAATTCAGTAAAATGATGACGGAGATGATGAGCAGCGGTGGCGGTGGATTCAGGTTTGGAGGATAAACAGATCAGTTATCAGCGTTTTAAAAGCCTGTCCGGTGGGATGGGCTTTTTTATTACATGTATGCTGGTAAAAGTCATTCACTTTTTGAGTTAAATAGTACAAATTATCACCACTCTGCGGGAACTCCCTGTTCTCTGCGGTTAGTGCGGGCTCATTCCAACCGCAGAGCCGCAGAGTTTGCAGAGTTTTCGCAGAGAGATAAGAATCATAGACTGATAGAAATTTCACTTTCGGGTTATGGTATTCGTTGGCCCTTGATTGATGAAGATTTTATCGTTAATACGCTCTTGAAAAATACCTGCGTTTGTAATAGATCAAATCCCGCTTGTTGCTTCTTTCTTTTCTGAATCACGATTATGGTATTATGCCCGCTATAATCTGAATAGGTAAAGGGTTTCGCCAAGAGTCAGTATAGAGCCTTGCGGGCAATGTTCCGAATAATAGAACTACTTTTTATATTATCGGTTTGATTCTTAATGATAACAAATCAAGTTATAAGCAACAGGAAAGCGAGAAAGTAAATCCACGCCGTCAATGTTCGTTGTCAGCTAAAAAAAAGTATCGATTAGGCTTATGCCCCCTTTATTCTGCTGCTATTTACTAACCCCAGCCTTCAGGCTGGGGGCAATGAACCGCAAATTACTGCCGGGCTTCAGCCCTGACCTTGTGGGCTAAAGCCCGGCAACTAATCGTGAGATGGTAACACCATGCTGAAGCATGGGGTTATGAAAACCTTTTGTCTTGGGTGCTCGCAAGAATCGATAGATATCATATGAAAGGTAGCAGGTGCAGGAAGTTTCAACAAACATCATTACATAGCCCTGCAGATAATGTTTCGAATAATATATCTCCTCTTTTTTATCGATTTAGTTCTCAACAATAGCAAATCAGGTTTTATAGTAGAAAGAAGAGAGAAAAGAGTAGAAGCATTGTATCTTAACCCGGCACAAAAAATCCCACTCCTTCCGGAATGGGATCTATGCACATGAGAACGAGAGAAAGGGTTATTGTCCACCGCCACCACCGCCGAAACTCCGTACCACCATTCTGGGGCCCTGTGCGTTATTACCGGCTTTGTTGAGGCTGAACGTGAAACTTAACAGGAAGTAACGCTGCAATACATTGTAGCGGGTATCTTCTATATAATTCTGGTTGGCATTACGGCTCACACCCTGGTTCTGGTTCAGGATATCAAAAGCGGTGAGTTTAATTTCGGCACGTTTGTTCTTCAGGAAGCTTTTGGCTATCGAAGCATTCCAGAAAGCCACTTTGGTATTAAAACCATCAGCCCGGCCGGAGTTGATGGTGTAGTTCATGTTATTATTGAGCACCACACCCCATGGCAGGTAATTGGTCATATCCAGTCCGTACACCTGCTGCAGGTAATTGCTGTTCAGCTGCGGTTGCAGCGAGTATTTGGCTTTGCTGAAATTGAGGCGGCCGGTGGCTTGTATATCCACTTTACCCTCCAGCGAAAAATTATAGTTCAGGTTGGGACCGATACCGATATTATCAATCCCATTCTCTGCACCGTTTACAAAACTGATGTTATGCAGCAGATTGGTGCCTATCCCCATATCAATGCGTGATTTGATTTTCTTCAGCGGGAAGCCCATGTTCACCTGTCCGAATGCAGTATAGTTCCCGTTGGCATTCACCGGCATGGTTACCCGCGAGCCATTGTTCTGGATCTGATCCGAATTAACAATGGCATTGGCAATTTTGGAAACATTGATAAAGGCAAACAGGTTTCTCTGGGTATAGATATTGGTAGAAAAATAATTCAGGTTCACTGATTGCGTATAACTGCGTTTCAGATTGGGATTACCGGTATAGGTATTCAAGGGATCACTTACATCGGTTACCGGCTGCAACTGCGTAGTGCTTGGTTGAGAGGTAGAGGTAGAATAGTTCAGCGTAAGCGTACGGGAACTGTGAATACGGTACTGTAGATTCAGGTTAGGCAACAGGTCGGTAAACTGCTGCCTGATCACATTACCATTGGTTTTATTGGTGCTGATCAGGGAAGCGCCCTGCAAAGAAGTACCAATGGTATAACTCGTTTTTTGCTGGTTAGAGCGGAAACTCAGGCTACCACCGGCATAACTGTACTCACTCTTAAAATCATTGCTCTGTGAAACATTTAACTGGTCGTATTTGCCACTGCCGGCACTGTAATCATACGTAGTTCGTTTGCTGTCGCCAATGCTGGTATTATAGAAAGCACTGATCTCCAGCAAAGATCTTTTACCAATAGGTTCTGTATACACCAGGTTACCACCCACACTGCGTGCAACTGCTTCGCGCCTGTTTTTCTGGTTGGTGATGGAGTCTTTTAAACCTATGCCATTGGCATAAAAAGTATTACGGGTATAGAGGTCACCACTTTGTTTGCTATCGTTATACGCCAGGCTAACCGTGCTCGACAAGGTTCTTCCCTTTTTCTGAAACCGTTTCCGGAACAAAGCATTACCACCAAAGTTAAAAGCATCTGCATGGGTTTTGCTATCGGTACTACCATCGTTCAGTTTCACGCCCTTGTTATCGGTAGAAATATAATTGCTCACACTCCGGTTATCGGTTTGCTGCGTGGTAAACTGTGGGGTGAATTTGATGGAATGAAAACTATCGATCTTGCTGTCGATGGTCATATTCACACGCTGTTGTTTGCTGCTACGCGCACCGTTGCTGTTAGATGTGTAGTTAAAATTATTGCCCGGTAACAGGTTCTGGCGCACGGTGCTGCGGTCGGTACGCAGATCAATATTGCTACCCATGCCGCTTATGTTAAAGTCGGTCTTTTTATTCCAGAGATCATTATAGTTGACACCACCCGCAAAAGTAGTGGCTACACCCTGTTGGTTCTGTCCCATACCGGTTACGGGCAGTCCGGCACCATCATCACCTCCACCGGTTCGGATCGTAATACCGCCACCGCTGCGCATACCGCGGGACAACTCACCCGTAAAATTCAATACATCCGTAATAGAGAAGCCCTGGCGATTGGTATTATTACCCATGCCTATCAGCGATAACTGCTGGTCGCCATTGAATTTATTGATATTGGTCTGTCCATCATACCGTTCATTGGAACCTGCACCGGCACTCACTTTGCCGAACAGGGATTTATTCCTGTCCTTTTTCAGCTTCAGGTTGATGGCTTTTTCACTTTGTCCATCATCTACCCCAGTAAACTCGGCCCGGTCACTTTTTTTATCAAATACTTGCACTTTATCAATCGCATCGGCATCCAGGTTCCGTGTCGCCATTTTGGGATCGCCGGTAAAAAACTCTTTCCCGTTCACCAACACCCGGTTTACCCGCTGGCCATTTACACGGATGGTGCCGTCGTTATCTACAGTAACACCCGGCAATTTTTTCAGGAGCTCTTCTGCTACTGCGTTGGGTTGTGTTTTAAAGTTCTCAGTATTAAATTCTACTGTATCGTTATTGATGGTTACCGGGGCACGGCGGGCAGTAACGGTTACATTACCTGCACTCTGTACATCCATCATTTCTACATTGCCGAGGTTCATTTCCTGGCCTTCTTTGGTGATATCAAGGTTTTTCCAGACAGGTACATACCCCACATAAGAAGCAGACAGTAAATATTTGCCCTTACCAATACCCGATAAACGGAATTTACCGGTAGAATCGGCACGGGTAAAAGTAACCAGGGTAGAATCCTTGGCATTTACCACAGAAACAGTAGCATAGGCCAGGCCTTTTTTGGATGCCGTATCAAAAACGGTTCCTCTAACAATAGTGGTTGTTTGCTGAGCCTGGGATACAAAAGGGAGAAAGAAAATAGAAAGCAGGGTAATGATACGGAACATAGCCATGGTAATTTTTAGTAGCACAAAACTAACCGGCTATGTGCAGAGAAGCAGTTAATGAACTTTGGGGAAAGGTTAATCAAGGTTAAAGGAATTGCCGTTAGAAGATCACCCTCTCTGTGAAACTCCCCGGCTCTGTGCCTCTGTGTTGAAAAACACTAGTTATTCTTTATCATCCATAGGTAGCTTTCAATTTTCAACACAGAGGCCACGGAGATACAGAGGTGCACAGAGAGATTTTTTAAAACAAAAGGGAAATACAGGTGTGAAACCTTCACGGTTCCGGTATTTCCCTGTTCAGGTATACGATGTTTTTTTAGTTCTCTACACCCAGTAGTTCCACTTCAAAAATCAGGGTAGCCCCCGGACCGATATTGGGCGGACCATTATCGCCATAGGCGAGATCAGCAGGGATAAATAATTTCCATTTGCTGCCAACGGTCATCAGTTGCAGTCCTTCCTGCCAGCCGCGGATCACATTGGCAAGGGCAAAAGTGATGGGTTCGCCCCTGTCTACCGAACTGTCGAATTTGGTTCCGTTCAGCAGGGTACCTGTATAATGACATTTTACTTTGCTGGCCAGTGTAGGGCGGGTATTGTCTGTACCGGCTTTCAGCACTTCGTATTGCAGTCCGCTGGGTAAGGTAACCACACCGGCACGTTTGCCATTTTTTTCAAGAAAAGCCTTACCTTCTTTGATGGCACCTGCAGCTTTAATACTCACCGCATTTTCCTGGAAGCGGGTAAAACATTGCTGGATGGCAGCATCGTCTAACAAAACCGTTTTGTTAGCCCGCTGGTCGGCCAGGGCTTTTTGAAAAAGCGCCATATTAATATTATCAAAACCCTGTTGTTTCAGACTTTGTCCGATACGGATACCTAATGCATAACTGGTACTGTCCACATTATTTTTAAAAGGGTTGGCAGCCGCGGCCGGTTTGCCAGCAGGTTTTGGCTTGGCGGCTGTAGCCGGTTTTTTTGCCTGAGAAAAGCCAGCGGTAGCCAGCAGGAGCAAAGAAAAAACAATAAACGATTGTTTCATGTAGTTGATTTTGTGAAGGTCAAAGAAACGATATTTTTTACTTGCTACCCCACCAGTTTTTCGATAGCGGTATGTACTTTTTCAAATCCGAATTGGGATAGGGTCTGTTGCATCATCACATTTACTTGCTCGGTGCAAAGATTACCGATACTGCCTTCGTGTACATGGTTTACCTGGGTAGTATAGGTAAAACGCCCCTCTTCGATGGCCATGCCGATCTCTTTGTACGCATCGCGGAAAGGAACGCCCTGTAATACGCGTTTGTTCACTTCTTCTACGCTGAATACATACTTGTACTTATCGTCGGCCAGGATATTTTCTTTGATGGAGATATTCGCCAGCATCAGGCTCACCATGGTCAAACAGTCTTTGAGCGTCTGGAAAGCCGGAAACAGGTGTTCTTTCAGCAACTGCAGATCGCGGTGATAACCCGAAGGCAGGTTGCTGGTCATGAGCAGAATCTCGTTTGGCAAAGCTTTTAAACGATTGCAATAAGAGCGAACCAGCTCAAACACATCCGGATTCTTTTTATGCGGCATGATACTGGAGCCGGTGGTTAAAGAAGCCGGGAAACTGATAAAATCAAAATTCTGGTTCAGGTATAAACAGGCATCCATGCTTAACCTCGACAAAGTATCGGCCAGGTTAGCCAATGCCATGGCGGTAATCCGTTCTGCTTTACCCCTGCCCATCTGTGCATATACCACATTATAATTCAGATCAGCAAAACCGAGTAATTCAGTGGTCAGGGTACGGTTGATGGGGAAGGAAGAACCGTAACCGGCCGCAGAGCCCAACGGATTTTTGTTCACCACCTGGTAGGCGCTCTGTAAAGTGATCAGATCATCTACCAGACTTTCTGCATAGGCACCAAACCACAAGCCAAAAGAAGAAGGCATGGCCAGTTGCAAATGCGTGTACCCCGGGAATAAATGATTTTTATACTTTTCGCTTTGTGCCTGTAATAACTGGAAAAAGGGTTGCACTTCTTTTACCAGCGCTTCTATTTCGCTGCGCAGAAACAGTTTCACATCCACCAGCACCTGGTCGTTACGGCTGCGCGCCGAATGGATCTTTTTACCCGTATCACCCAGTTGTTGGGTAAGCAGGAGTTCTACCTGCGAGTGAACATCTTCAATACCATCGGCAATGGTGAATTGTGAATGGTGAATCTGCTGGTAGATCTTTTTTAATTCGGCGATAATGGTGGTGGCTTCCTCTTTGGTAAGCAGGCCCACACTGGCCAGCATATGGGCATGTGCGATGGATCCCTGTACATCAAAGGGAGCCAGGAGCAGGTCAAACTCCTTGTCTTTGCCTACGGTAAATTTCTCTACCAGTTGGGAAGTGTCGGTATTTTCTTTGCTCCACAATTTCATAAAACCTGTTTTAAAAGTTGAATGTACATATCTATTCCCTGCTGTATCTCATCTACAAAAATATACTCATCGGCCGTATGACTTCTCGCACTATCCCCCGGACCCATTTTCAAAGTCTGGAAAGGCATCAGTGCCTTATCGCTGGTGGTAGGCGATCCGTAATAGGATCTGCCCAATTGTATACCGGATTGCACCAGCGGATGATCGAGGCTGATGGAAGTGGAGCGCATGCGCAGGCTTCGCGGAACCACTTCGCTTTTCACATTCGCTTTGATGATGGCCAGCACTTCTTCAAAAGTATACAATTCGTTTACCCGCACATCCACTACAAAGCGGCAGGAGGAAGGCACTACATTATGCGCTTTGTTCTCTGTTTCTATCACGGTTACCGACATCTTCACTTTACCGAGCAGCGGTGATACTTTTTCAAAAGCAAAATTCCGGAACCACTCAATATCAACCAGTGCTTTGTACAAAGCGTTCTCACCTTCTTCGCGCGCAGCATGGCCCGCTTTGCCGGTGGCTGTTACATCCAGCACCAGTAATCCACGTTCTGCAATGGCCATCTGCATCAAAGTAGGTTCGCCCACAATGCCGCATTCAATTTTTGGCAGGTGAGATAACAATACTTCAATACCATTTTTGCCTGAGATCTCTTCCTCGGCAGTGGCCGCAAATACCAGGTTATATTTCAGATCGGTTGCTTCGTAAAAATGCAGGAATACCATCAACAAAGAAACCAGACATCCGCCGGCATCGTTACTGCCGAGGCCGTATAATTTGCCATCTGTGATGGTGGGGGCAAAAGGATCCAGGGTATAGGCTTTGTTCGGCTTAACCGTATCGTGGTGAGAATTCAGTAACAGACACGGCTTCGATTCATCAAAATGTTTATTCACTGCCCATACGTTATTGAGGTAACGCTGGGTTGTAACACCTTTCTGCTGTAAAAAGGTTTCCAGAATAACAGCTGTTTCCGCTTCTTCTTTACTGAAAGAGGGAGTGCCAATTAATTGTTGCAACAGTGCTACTGCCTGGCTTGCTGGTGTATATTGTTGATCATTCATGGTGAATGGTTGTACCCGCGCTGCCGGCAATCAGCCCGTGTAGTTCTTCTGCCTTTCCGATGATCACTTTGCGCACGCCTTTGGCCAATGCGGCAAAAGCGTTATCGAGTTTGGGGATCATCCCGGCAAATATTAATTGTTGTTGTTTCAGTTCGGTATAATAAGCAGGACCCATTTGCAGGATCACAGAATTTTCATCATTTACATCCAGTAACACCCCGCTCTTTTCAAAAGAATAGATCAGTGTTACCTGATACAGTTGGGCTAATGATGTAGCCAGTTCCTGCGCAATCGTATCTGCGTTGGTATTCAGCAGATCTCCCTGGGCATTGTGGGTGATGGGTGCAGCCACCAGCGTAATATCCTTGTTGAGCAATAGTTGAATCAGGTCTGTATTCACCAGATCCACATCGCCTACAAAACCATAATCGATGCTGGCATGTGTTCTTTTGTGCGCCTGCAGCAGGTTGGCATCGGCACCCGTTAGCCCCATGGCATTGCAACCCTGCGCCTGCAATTGGGCCACGATATTTTTATTGATGTAACCGGCATATACCATGATTACGATCTTCAGCGTTTCTGCATCTGTGATGCGTCTGCCATCTATAATCTGCTGTTGTACACCAACCTGATCAGCCAGTTTGGTAGCCAGCTTACCACCGCCATGCACCAAAATTTTTTTCCCTTTCACTGCAGCAAACGACTGCAGGAAGGAAGCCAATTTGGTTTCATCATCAATGATATTACCGCCGATCTTTATGATATAAACTGTTTCCACTGTTTTTTATTTACCTGCTTGTAAGATCTCTGCCAACACCGCCTGTGCTGCCCACACACGGTTACCCGCCTGTTTGGTTACGAGGCTGTGATCGCTATCTAATACTTCATCGCTCAGTTCCACATTCCTTCTCACCGGCAAACAATGCATTACTTTGGCATTATTGGTGGCTTTCAGTTTTTCTTCTGTCAGCATCCAGGCCGGATCATTCTCATATACTTTGCCGTAATCGGTATACGTGCTCCAGTTCTTCACGTACACAAAATCTGCATCTTGCAGGGCAGCATCCTGGTCGTGGGTAATGGTGGCGCCTTTGGTAAACTGTTCAGACAGTTCATAGTCCTGCGGGTGGGTGATCACAAAATCCGCTTCACCCCAGGCGTTCACCCATTGCGCAAAACTATTGGCCACACATTGCGGAAGGGGTTTGATATGTGGCGCCCAGGTAAGTACCACTTTGGGTTTTCGGGTACCGCCTGCCGGATGCTGCTTGAGTGATTCGGTAATGGTAATAATATCAGTTAACGACTGCAGCGGATGCAGTGTAGCACTTTCGAGGCTCACCACCGGCACACCGGCATATTTGATAAACTGGTTAATGTACATTTCGCTGTAATCATCTTCCCGGTTCTTTAAAGACGGGAAGGTTCTGATACAGAGTATATCAAAATACTGCCCCAGAATAGGTGCCGCATCTTTTACATGTTCTACTGTATTGCCGCTCATGATGGCGCCTTCTTCAAACTCAAGTGCCCATCCTTCTTTATCAACATTAAACACCACGGCTTCCATTCCGAGGTTCTTTGCCGCGATCTGGGTACTTAAGCGGGTACGCAGGCTGGGGTTCAGAAAAAGCAGACCGATCCGTTTGTCTGCACCCAGTTCTTTATCCAGCAGTGGATGAACCTTATATGCCAGGGCTTTTTTTACCAGGGCATTGATATCGGTAACATCGTTAACAGAAATAAATTGTTTCATATTATATGCTTAATGCGGAACGCTAAACGCAGAACGCTTAACGCAGGACATATTTATAAATTATTCTCGTATTGATTTTATCAGGTTAATCAGTTTAGCTACTATTTCACCACACTAAATTGTTACGCGTTTAACCCTACGCCTTCCCCCTCAATTCCTCAATGGCTTCACCTAACGAAAACAAAAACTCATCGATCTGTTTTCTGGATAAAGCCAGCGAAGGCAAGAGCCTGATCACATTGGGCTTGGCTTCGCCGGTAAATACTTTGAAATCGAAAAGGAGTTTCTTTTTCAGATCCTTCAGCTCGTCCGACAGGTTAAAACCGATCATCAGTCCACGGCCACGCACATTTTTCAATCCCTCCACCGCTTTCAGTTTTTCCATCAGGTATTCGCCATTCTCTTTCGCGTTTTCGATCAGCTTCTCTTCTTCCATTACTTCCAACACCGCCAGTGCTGCTGCACAGGCCAGCTGGTTACCGCCAAATGTGGTACCCAGCATGCCATGTTTAGGCTGGATCTTGGGTGCAATGAGAATGCCCGCTACAGGAAACCCATTACCCATCCCCTTGGCCATGGTATAGATATCCGCATTCACACCTGCAAAATCATGTGCGAAGAATTTACCGCTTCTGCCATACCCACACTGTACGCTATCGGCTATATATACGGCTCCATGTTCATCGCAGAGTGTTCTGATCAGTTGCAGAAAAGAGTCGTTGGCAATATTGATACCACCCACTCCCTGGATCCCTTCAATGATCACAGAAGAAATTTCTTTGCCCATTTCAGCAAAGCAGGCTTTCAACGCCGCTTCATCATTAAAAGGGAGAAAGATCACATTATCCGTTTCATTCACCGGGGCCACAATGGCCGGATTATCTGTTGCTGCTACCGCCAGTGAGGTTCTTCCGTGAAAGGATTTTTTAAAAGCAATGATCTTTTTGCGCCCGTTATAAAACGACGCCAGTTTGAGTGCGTTTTCATTGGCTTCCGCCCCACTGTTACAGAGAAACAGCTGGTAATCTTCCTTACCGCTCAAACAACCCAGTTTAGCTGCCAGTTCTTTCTGGATAGGAATCACCACTGAATTGGAGTAAAATGCAATCTTCTCCAACTGATCTTCAATTCGTTTTACCCAGTGCGGGTGTGTGTGGCCAATGCTGATTACCGCATGACCGCCATACATGTCTAAATATTGTACCCCATCCTGGTCCCATACATAAGAACCTTTGGCACTGGTGATGGTGATATTGTTCAGGGGGTAAACGTCGAAAAGAGTCATAAGTTATAAGTTATAAGTAGTAAGTCAGGAACGCACTTTACTGATCAGTGCGATTAACATGGCTTTTACTTCATTAATCAATAAGTTTCAATCTATGTTTTTGTTTGCCACACCCTCCGCCATTTTTGCAGGAACCAATGTGGCGGGTCTTCGCAACTGACTTGTCAGGCAATACAGTTCTTCTTTGGGAAAAGACTTCGTTTCCTGATACGTCAGCAACGTAAACAGATGCGCCTTCTCCCAAACTTTTAAATCTTTATAATTCTGCATACCAGCCTATTCACTTAAAACTTAACACTTACTACTTACCACTTAAAACCCAGCCGCTTTCAATTTCAATCCGGCCGTCTCCTCCAATCCAAACAACAGATTCATATTCTGTACTGCCTGGCCGCTGGCTCCTTTCAATAAATTATCAATAGCCGAGTGTACCACGATCTTGCTGCCTTGTTTTTCAATATGCAGTAAACACTTGTTGGTATTTACCACCTGTTTCAGATCGATCATTGTTTCGCTTACATGGGTAAACACTTGGCCCTCGTAATATTCTTTGTAGAGTTCTTTGATCGCATCCAGGGGTAACCCGCAATCAATCACGGAACTGATATAAATGCCGCGGGTAAAGTCGCCTCTCCAGGGTACAAAATTTACCTGCATCCCATCATTACCCTGCAATTGCTGCAGACTCTGGTGAATCTCGTTGATATGCTGGTGCTGCAATGATTTGTATGCCTGGATATTATTGGCCCGCCAGCTGAAATGCGAGGTGCTGCTCAAACCCTGTCCGGCGCCGGTTGAACCGGTGATACCTGTTGTATACACATCGCCCAACACACCTGCTTTAGCCAATGGCAGTAAACCCAGTTGTATAGCGGTAGCAAAACAGCCGGGATTGGCAATATTGGCAGCCTTTGTAATTTCAGCTTTGTTCAATTCAGGTAATCCATACACAAAAGTTCTATCACCAATGCTGGCTTTCTCTGCCAGCCGGAAATCCTGCGACAGATCAATCACTTTAATGGTAGCAGGAATGGAATTCTCTGCCAGAAATTTTTTCGCGTCGCCATGACCCACACAGAGGAACAATACATCAATATCATTTTGCAATGTATCAGAAAACAGGATCTCTGTTTCGCCTACGAGGTCTGCATGTATTTTACTTACTGCATTTCCTGCATTACTGGTACTGTGCACAAATGATAATGCCACACCGGGATGGTTGATCAGTAACCTGATCATTTCTCCACCGGTATAACCCGCCCCGCCAACGATGCCTGCTTTTACTTGTTTCATAGTGTTTATACATTGATCCTGTCTGCTGCCGTAGAGGGCTGAGACGAGAGAATAAATTCAATAGCTGATGAAGTAGTATTACTGATGCGATGTTTACTGCCGGCCTGTATATGAATGCCTTCCTGCTCGTTTACAATGATGGTTTCCCCGTCTATTTCAAAAGTGGCCGTTCCTTTCAGGATGAAAAAAAACTGTTGTGCAAACTGATGATAATGCAATGCTTCAGCCGTTCCGGCCGGCATTCTTTCCTGTTTAACAGAAAGCGCTGCGTTATCTACCAGATTCCATCCATCGCAGGCATTACCCCATTGATAATGTTGTAACGGCGCTTCTATGGAAACCTTTCCACTCACTTGTTCGATTCTTTGATATTGTGATAGATACCCGTCTGGTTACCAAAGATCTTGGAGAAACCTCTTACATCATCGCCTGTCCAGCCACTATTCATTTCACCATACTTACCAAACTTGCTGCTCATCAGATCATATTTCGATTCAATTCCGATCACCTGGAAACGGTAAGGCAGCAACTGTACAAATACATCGCCGGTTACATGTGCCTGCGAACTTTCGAGATATGCTTCAATATCGCGCATCACGGGATCCATGATCTGTCCCTCATGCAGCCAGTTCCCGTAGAACTGCGCCAGCTGATCTTTCCACCCAAGCTGCCATTTGGTTAATACATGTTTCTCCAGTGCATGGTGCGCTTTCAGAATCACCATGGGTGCAGCAGCCTCAAAACCTACGCGGCCCTTGATACCGATAATGGTATCTCCCACATGAATATCGCGGCCCAGTCCGTAAGGACCCGCCAGTGTCTGCAAATATTGTATCGCTTCAGAAGGATGCCGAAAGGTTTTTTCATTCACCGCTGTGAGTTCTCCTTTTTCAAAATGCAGCTTCACTTCTTCCTCACCTGTTTTGGTAACCTGTGTGGGCCATGCTTCTTCTGGTAAAATGCCTTTTGAGTTCAGGGTTTCTTTGCCACCTACACTGGTACCCCATAAACCTTTGTTGATGGAGTAAGCTGCTTTCTCAAAATTCATGGTAACACCTTTCCCCTTCAGGTATTCGATCTCCGCTTCACGGCTCAGTTTCATATCGCGGATCGGCGTAATGATCTCTACTCCCGGGATCATGATATTAAAGATCATATCAAAACGCACCTGGTCGTTACCGGCACCCGTACTGCCATGCACCACTGCTTTGGCTTTCAGTTTTTTGGCATGTTCTGCAATATGTAAAGCCTGGCTCAGTCTTTCTGCACTTACGCTTAAGGGATAGGTATTATTCTTTAACACATTTCCGTAGATCAGGTATTTGATAATACTGTCGTAATAACTTTTTACCGCATTTACCGTGGTATGGGTTTTTACGCCCAGCGTATACGCATGTTTTTCTATCTGCGCCAGTTCCTCTTCACTAAAGCCGCCGGTATTTACGATTACGCTGTGAACCTCGTAGCCTTTGTCTTCTGTCAGGTATTTCACACAAAAAGAAGTATCCAGTCCGCCACTAAAGCCCAGTACCACCTGGTCGCCTTTCTGTAATGCTGTTGTTGTTGCTGTTTCCGTTTTCATTGCTTGCGGTATTTTCTTTGAAATGCTATATGATTTCCCTTGCGGGAGGCTGTCAGAAGTTAAAAAAATGCTGGAACAAAGACTTTGGCTTGAGGGCCGCACCCCCACCTGTTTCTTTTTTGCGGAACAAACGCAGCAGTTTACTTTGTTTGATCTTCATAAAACGTTCGTACAGTTTTGAGTTCTGCTTAAAATCTTCCGAGGTTTCAACAGGTTCGTAATGATCTTTGGGATCGTATAACATAGCGGTGCACAAACAGTTTTTCCTGTCTTTACTCATCAGGATATCATAGTTCACACAGCTTTTACAACCGGCCCAGAACTCTTCATCATCCGTAAGTTCACTATAGGTAACGGGTTCATAACCCAGGTCACTGTTGATCTTCATCACAGCGAGTCCGGTAGTTAACCCGAATATTTTGGCAGTGGGGTATTTCTGGCGCGAGAGATTAAAGATGGTCTGTTTAATTCTTTTGGCCGTTCCGCTTTTACGGAATGCAGGTGCTACAATCAGTCCGCTGTTGGCCACAAACTGTTCATGGCCCCATACTTCAATATAACAGAAGCCCACCCAGGTTCCATCGGGCAGTATAGCAATAACGGCTTTGCCTTCTTCCATTTTTTTGGCAACATATTCGGGACTGCGTTTGGCAATACCGGTTCCGCGGGCCTTCGCAGAAGACTCCATTTCGTCTGTTATGGTTTGTGCGTAATGGGTGTCGCCACCGTTCGCTACACGAACAATAATATTATCTTCCAACTTGTACTGATTAATAGAGTGAAAAGAAAACACCTGGGTGTTTGTAGATCCAATTCCGGGAGAATTTCCACTGATAGGGGCAAGTGCCAGTTGCTCGTCCTATCAGCAACCACGTCGTGGTCGCGGCAGGGAGTTACACGGAAAAGTTGCCGGGGCCATGGGCTCGGCTGCGGTAACTACCGGAGAGCAACTGATATGTAAGAAAGGCTGTTTCACTGATAAGTGTCTAAGAGACCTTTGAAATTTTTTGTAAAAGTATAACAGTTTGCCAAAACAGACTGATTTTTTTTACAAAAGTTTGGTTAAGATAGCTGCAGGCACTATGAAAAAGGCCGTTCAGCATGCTGAACAGCCTTTTTACAAATATATCATCGATAGTTTGAGACAAATACTATTAACCGTTAGTTACCACCACCTCTGCGGTTACCACCCATCATCATCATACCACCACCCGGGAACATACCACGCATCTGGTTGGGTCCACGTTGCTGTGGTTGTGCTCCAAATGAGCGTAGGTTATAGGTGAACGTAAGCATGAAATAACGGGTCAGGTTATTCGAAATACTGTTAACAATCTGGTTGGCAGATGCAGAAGAAGTAACTGATTTATTCTGTTTCAGGATATCGAAACAACTTAAACGCAGTTCTCCCGCTTTGTTCTTCAGGAACTGTTTGGCAATAGAAGGTGTAATCAGGAACACAGTAGTGTTGTAACCTGCCGGACGATTTCCGAAATGCGAGTAATCAAAATCACTCGCCAGGATCCATCCATTGTTCGAGTACAAAGTGAAATCTGCCGCCATACCCTGAATGGTATAATTGGTATTCTGGTTAGCCGACAGCGAATTGCGGATCGGGTTGTACTCAAAATACGTACTCAGGTTCATGTCGAAATTATTCTTCAGATTAGTGGTCCATTTAATAGTTTGTCTGAGTGTAGTACTCTGGGTGGCATTCAGTACATTATTCAGTAAAGAGCGGCTTCGGTTATAATTGATATTGGTTTGCAGGTTCAGGTTCGATTTCGGATTTTTGATCGGGAACCCATACATGAAATAACCAGACAGGTTATACGTACCTCCTAAGTTCACATACGTAGAAGTTCTTCCGCCATTCGGGTTCTGCGTAATGGAACTCACAATATCATTGGAAATAACGGTTGCATTAACAGTGGCGAAAATAAGTCGCTGGGTAAACGGATCAAAAGAGTTGAACAGGATCCGCATACTATTGGTAAACTGTGGTTTCAGATCAGGGTTACCAATCTGGAAATTAATCGAATCGGATGTTGTTTTCACCGGCTGCAACTGCATAGTACTTGGCTGACCGGTTCTTCCGTTATAGAATACACGCAGACTTTTGGTTCTGGTAAAATTGTAAGTGAAGTTCAGGTTCGGTGTCAGGTTGGTGAAATTCCTTTTTACCAGTACGTTCTTGGTAGTATTGTTACTGGTAAGATCAATGAACTGTAAACCCGTTCCGATATTCAGGTTATACTTGGCCTGCTGGATGCGGTAACTCAGACTGGCAGTATTGGAAGTAGCTGTATAATCGTATGAGTTACTGAACAGACTGTCGAACTTGCTGAATTTCTGCGAAGCATTATCGAAACTATAAGTACGGTTAACCGTGTTGCTGTTATTGTAGTTATAGGAATAACGCAGTTCAATCATCTGGTTCTTACCCACGGGCTCGGTATAGGAAACCGTTGGACTGAAACTGGTAGAACGCGATGAATCTACATAAAACTGGTTGATGGTATCTGTTCTTACAAAAGGTCTGGTAAAAGAGTTCACAGAATAATTCTTTCCGTCGCCGTTGGTATTGCTGGCAGAGAAACCAAGATCAAGCGAAATGGTTCTTCCTCTTTTGGCAAAACGATGACGCAGCTGCAGGTTGGTTCCGTTGATATTGTAACCGCTGTTATAGCCCGACGATCTGCTCTCCGACTTGTAAATAGGCGCATTGTTTTTTCCACCGGTAGTAACCGTACTGGAAGTGGAAGTAGGATTACTGCTCTGAATGGTAAAATTAGGACGGAAGATCAGCGAGTTATTAGAATCGATCCTGTCTTCAATATTGAAATTGAAGCGGTGGTTCTCATTTTTTGATACCGAAGAAGATACCACGTTATTATACGTAGATGTATCTGAGCGCAGGATATTCTCCGTATTGCTATTGGATTCTGTATTTACCCGGGGTGCATTGTAAAAATAACTGCCATAAGCATCTATTTTCGGGCTCCACACATCGCGATAGTTTAAACCACCTGCCAATGTAGTAGTGATACCGCTGGAAGCACCACCACCGCCAAATCCACCACCACCAAATCCGCCGCCACCGCCAAAACCTCCGCGGCCACCGCCGATATTATTCTGCGTGAAATTCTGCTTGTTTACATTATTGGCCTGTCCCTGAAAAGTCAGTTGCCTGTCGCCATTGATACGTGTAAAGTTGAAGCTTTCATCATACTTGCCATCCGTACCAATACCAGCCACAGCTTTACCAAACATGCCTTTTTTCTTATCTTTTTTGGTAGTGATATTGATGGTCTTCACGCGGTTACCATCATCAAAACCACTGAACTTGCTCTGATCGCTCAGATCATCAAATACCTGGATCTTATCGATCACATCAGGCGGAAGGTTACGGGTAGCCATTTTAGGATCATCGCCGAAAAAGCGTTTCCCATCCACCAATACCCGCTGTACGGCTTCGCCCTGCGATTTGATGGAACCATCTTTGCTCACTTCCATACCCGGAATTTTTTTCAGCAGGTCTTCTGCTACGGCATTGGGTTTGGTTTTAAAAGCAGAAGCGCTGATCTCCATGGTATCTTTTTTCATCCTCACCACCGATTCGGTTACGGTTACATTACCGAGATCGTTGGCAGCAGTTCGCAGGTAAATCGTACCCAGGTTCACCGCAAAATTGGTTTTGGAGAAACTGATCTTTTTGGTAAAAGGTTCATAGCCCTGGAACTTTACTTCCAGGATCATATCCCCGAAAGGAATATTCTGCAGCGAGAAAGTTCCATCTTCCTTGGCCAGTGTAAATACTTCCAGTGTAGAATCACGGGCATCCAGTATGGTAACAGAAGCGTCTTTGAGTGATTGTTTGTTGAGCGAATCAATCAGTTTTCCTTTTACAGAACCGGAGGTTTGAGCCGAAACCGTAAAAACGAGGAAAAGACAGGTAATAAAAGCAGCAATTTTGCGCATAAGTGTTGGATATAATTCAGAAAACAAATGTCGTTCTCTTTCATCAGCAAATGGGGACAACCAAGATTAACGGAAAACTACTAGGATAGTTGGGTATCAGGGGTACAAAATCGGTGAAAACTTGCACCGGATAGGTAGGGTAAAATCATGTACAGAATTCGTCCGGCTTCAGCCTGCATTCACCGAAAACCAGCTATGCACAGGGTTTGGCAGAAAAGTCAGTTCGCCGGAAGAAAGGGCTCCGCCTTTTTAAAAAAGATTAAAATAGCCCTACCGCAGATAAGAAGATACTGTTCCGCAAATCCTCAGTTTTAACAAAACTACCCTCTCCGGGGATACCATTTCGCATAAAAACTTTGCTTATTTTTGACGGCACAGAATTCTCATCACAAAACCACATCCATGAAACAAATCAAAAACCTGCTTTCTGCCATCACCGGCATTTTTGCTATCTGTCTGTTTATCAGTGCCTGCCAGTCTGAACCGGCCAAAACAGAAGCTAAGCCCTCTACCGACAGTGTAGCGGCCATGCAAACAACCGATAGTACCAGCCATGCACTGGAACACATGCTGGTTGACAATAAAAAAGACCCCAGCTGCGGTATGCCTGTTACGGCCGGCATCCACGATACCGCGCATTACAAAGAGAAAGTTCTCGGCTTCTGTTCAAAAGAATGTAAAGATGCTTTCCTGAAAGATCCTGAGAGTATGATTGCGTCAGCAGAAATGAAAAAATAAATAATCTGCCAGTAGATCAACGGGCAGATCGTACATACTATAAAAAAGGGCGCATAATGATATGCGCCCTTTTCTTTGCAGGTATGATAAGTAATCTTAACTAAAGAGATATTCCACATCTTCCTTCGTCAGTGTTTTCACAAATCCTTCATCGTCTGTGATCAGGTCTTTGGCGAGGTTGCGTTTACGTTCCTGGAGTTTTAAAATTTTATCTTCAACCGTATCGGTACAGATCATGCGGTAAGCAAAAATATTTTTGGTCTGCCCTATGCGGTGCGTACGGTCAATGGCCTGCTGCTCTACCGCAGGGTTCCACCAGGGATCCACGATGTATACATAATCGGCAGCGGTTAAATTCAGACCCACACCACCCGCTTTCAGCGAGATCAGGAATACGCGGCAATTCTCATCGTTCTGAAAACGATGGATCGCTTTCTCCCGTTCTGCTACAGTACTGCTTCCGTCGAAATATTCATAGTCTACGCCCAGCTCCTTCATCTTCTCTTTGATCAATGCCAGCATACCGAGGAACTGCGAAAAGATCAATGCTTTGTGGTTACTGATATTCTCTGTAATCTCCCTTCCGATCTCTTCCAGTTTTACCGATACATTCGGGAAACGTTCCTCTTCTTTTACAATAGCCGGACTATCACAGATCTGGCGCAGTTTCATCAGACCCTGCAAAATGGTGAGCTGCGATTTCTGGATACCCTGGTTTTCTACCACACCCAGGATCTTATCGCGGTAATCATTCCGGTAAGCATCATAGATCTTACGCTGCTCATCGCCCATTTCGCAGAACAAGACCATTTCCTGTTTTTCAGGAAGGTCTTTGGCTACCTGCTCTTTGGTACGTCGCAGGATGAACGGATATAATAATTTCCGGAGATGATCTTTCTGTTCTTTTTCTCCAAACTTATCAATAGGCACAGAGAACTCCTGTTTAAAAAACTCCACACTACCCAGCATGCCGGGATTGAGGAAGTTCATCTGCGCAAATATGTCGAAGGTATTATTCTGCAAAGGCGTTCCGCTCAAACACAAACGGTTTTTGGCTTTCAGCAGTCCGGCCGCTTTGGTTACTTTACTGCCGGGGTTTTTAATGGCCTGACTTTCATCCAGGATCACATAATCAAAACTCACTTCTACAAACTGTTTGATATCGCTGCGCAGGGTACCATAGGTAGTAATGATCACATCGATCGCAGGGTCCGCTAAATTTTCTTTGGACCGGCTGCCACCATGGTGTACAGAGAATGTTAAGTTGGGCGTGAATTTTTTGATCTCGTTCTGCCAGTTGAACATCAGCGTGGTAGGACAAACCACCAGCGCCTTTAAACTACCGTTCTCTTCTTTCAGGTGATGAATAAAACTAAGTGCCTGGATGGTTTTACCCAAACCCATATCATCTGCCAGAATACCGCCCCACTGTACTTCGCGCAGGTAGTTCAGCCATTGAAAACCGCTTTCCTGGTAAGGACGCAGCACTTCGCGCAAGTGTGCCGGTGCCGGCACTTCTTTGATGGAGTGATTGTCTTTGAGACGCTCATATTTCTCCTCCAGCTGAAAAAACAATTCCTGTTCATCGCGCTGCAGATACAGTTCTTCAATCACACTGAAGTGATATTTGCTCAGCTTCATGCTGCCCGACTTTCCATCCCCCACACGGAACAGCAGCGAATATTTTTTGATCCACTCTTCCGGCAGGATACCTAATGTACCATCCTGCAGCTGTACGAACTGCTGTTTGTTGGTGAGTGCTTTTTTCACTTCATCAACAGTCACTTTCTGTTCACCGAACAGGATCTCTACTTTGGCATCAAACCAATCGGTATTGCTGCTGATGAAAATTTTGGTAGAAGGTTTGGCTGTATTGAACCGGAAATTTTTCAGCGCTTCAAATCCGAATACGGGAATATTCATTTCCTTCACTGCATCCACAAACAGGAAAAACCAGTTGTTACGCAATACATCTGTTCCCTTTAGCGCAAGTACATTACCCTCTACCGGACGGATAAAGGCCGAGTGCAGGGATTCTATCTTCTGTACAAATTCTTTTTCCGCTTCCAGGTTACGCTGTATC
>DASWXD010000050.1:0-86389 GCA_036405675.1 Sediminibacterium sp. | reverse complement strand
AAATACCCTTGCTACCGGCTGGCGTTCTTCTATGGTAACCTGTAATACCTGTGTATTATCCAGGAACATTTCGGCGTTTTTCACCCATGGGTTCTTTTCCACCATCGATTCCATCTGCCGCAGGTTCAGAGATGCCATACTGGTGCCGGTAACAGTACCGGCTGTTTTCAGCATCTCCATCACATCTTTCTCATCAATGAACATATGCCGTTCGGCACCGGAGATCTCAATCTTTACACCTGTACAACGCTTCCGGTTCTTTTGCTGCATGGCTGCGCCCAGAAGCACAATGGCTCCGATGCCTGCCAGCACCCAAAGGGTGTTCACCAGTATTTTTTTCCAGTTGTACTTACGCATAGTTATCCGTTCTGCAACAAATCTTTCACCGGCTGCACCAGTGCATCAATATCACCGGCGCCAGCCATTACCAATAATCCGGGTTGGTGTTCTGCCACCCATGTTTTCAGTTCTTCCTTACTCAGTACCTGCCGTTTGGCCACCTGCATTTTACTCATCACCAGTTCACTGCTTACACCCCGCATCGGCAATTCGCGGGCGGGGTAAATGGGTAACAAAATCACTTCATCGGCCATATCCAGGCTGATCGCAAATTCATCGGCCAGATCGTTGGTACGACTGAACAAATGCGGCTGGAATACCAATGTCAGTTTATCTCCGGGAAAAATACTTTTCACCCCACTGATCAGCGCCCGCAGTTCTTCGGGATGGTGCGCATAATCATCGATTAATATATGTGTTTCGTTTTTCAGCGCATACTCAAACCTTCTCCGAACCCCCTTAAAATCGGCAACGGCCGCTTTGATCCTATCATCCGCAATACCCAGGTATTTGGCTACTGTAATGGCTGCTACACAGTTTTCGATATTATGCAGTCCACCCATATGCAATACCACATCTTTGATGGTCCAATCCTCATTCACCACATCAAATACATAACTACCATTCTCTACTTTCCTGTTCGCTGCATATACATCTGCCCGTACATCTTCAAAACTATAGGTATAATGGTGTGATGCTTTCAGCTCTTCTCCTCTCTCCAGGTCATATTTCGTAACCAGACAACCGCCAGGTTTTACTTTTTGGGAAAACTGGATAAAAGCATTCACCACTTCTTCGGGTGTACCATAAATATCCAGGTGATCGGGATCCATGGCGGTAACGACCGCTACATCAGGGACCAGTTTTAAAAAGCTGCGGTCATACTCATCCGCTTCCACTACCACTACATTTTTATCGCTGCTCCAGAAATTGGTATTATAGTTGGCAGCAATACCCCCCAGAAAAGCATTACAACCATAACCGGTATGGCGTAACAGGTGAGCGGTCATGGAGGTGACCGTTGTTTTACCATGGGTGCCACCCACGCAGATATTAAAAGAACCTTCAGTGATCCATTGTAATACATCACTCCGTTTTACCACCGTGTAACCGTTCTCGCGGTAATACACCAATTCGGCGTGCTGTGCCGGGATGGCCGGTGTGTATACGATCGCATCCGCATCTTTGGGCGCCAGGTCTACCCGCTCTTCATAATGAATCGCAATACCCGAAGCTTCGAGCTCGCGGGTAAGGGGGGTACTTGTTTTATCGTAACCGCTCACATCAGCGCCTTTGGCTTTGAAATAACGGGCCAATGCACTCATGCCGATCCCACCGATGCCGATGAAATAGATCTTCCGTATGTTGTTTAATGTACTCACCTGATATGTTTCAATATTTCTTTGGCAATCACTTCATCTGCATCCGGCACAGCCAGCAGCCTGGAATTGGTCCGGAACTGTTGCTGCAAGGCCTCATCTTTTACCAGCGCTATCACCGTTGACACCAGTTTACTCTTTGCTTCCTGATCCTTCACCATCCATGCCGCCTGTTTGTTTACCAGGTGCATGGCATTGGATGTCTGGTGATCTTCTGCCGCTAGCGGGAAGGGAACAAACACGGTTGGTTTTCCTACTACACATAATTCGGTCACAGACATGGCGCCGGCCCGGCTAATCACTACATCAGCTGCGGCATAGGCCATTTCCATCTCTTTGATAAAATCGTTCACCCACACATTTTTTCTGCCGGACCCCTTCTGTATATATTCTGCCGCGGTTGTTTTACCGGTTTGCCAGATCAGCTGCAGGTGGTGCTGTTCAAATGCATCCAGGTGTAAAGCCAGCGCCTCATTAATGCTGCGGGCACCCAGACTACCTCCTACTGCCAACACCGTTTTTTTGCCGGGATCCAATCCGAAAAATCGGATAGCTTCCTCCCGGCTTACCGCAGACTGTACAATGCTTTTTCTAACAGGATTACCTGCGATAAAAAGCCTGTCTTTGGGGAAGAATTTCTCCATCCCCTCCGTAGCCACAAAAACTGCTGTTGCTTTTTTACCCAGCAGAATGTTGCTCTTACCCGCAAAGGAATTACTCTCATGAATAAATGTGGGAATCCGCTTCGACTGCGCATAACGCAGTACCGGGAATGAAGAATACCCACCCACACCTATCACAGCATCTGGTTGAAACTTGTCTATTATCAGTTTTACCTGCAAAAAGCTTTTCATAAGCTTGAATGGCAGGCTGATATTTTTTAATACAGACTGTCTGTCGAGTCCGGCAATATCCAGGCCCCTGATCGGATAACCGGCCTGTGGCACTTTCTCCATTTCCATTTTCCCCCTGGCCCCTACAAACAGGATCTCTACAGAAGGCTCTTCCTGCTTTAACGCATTGGCAATAGCGATGGCCGGGAATATATGTCCACCGGTACCACCACCTGCGATGATCACTTTGGTATGTTTATGCTTACTCAAGCCGGTACTGTTTTATTCGTTTCGGTTTCTGCAGTCACTACCGGTTGCGGAACAGGTTCCTTACCCTCCATCTGCTCTACATTTCGCGCCACACTTAATATGATGCCGATCGCGCCGCAGGTGAACAGGAAAGAACTTCCTCCCATACTTACCAGCGGAAGTGTTACCCCGGTTACCGGTACCAGATTTACATTTACGGCCATGTTGGCAACAGCCTGTATCACCAGTGTAAAACTCAACCCTAATGCCAGAAAGGCGCCAAATGCATAAGGACAGCGTCGGAAAATGCGGATACACCGGAATAAAAAGACCAGGTAAATAAAAATCATGAACGCACCGCCCAGCAAACCGTACTCTTCTATGATGATGGAGTAAATAAAGTCGTTATAGGCCTGCGGTAAAAAATTCCGCTGTCGGCTGTTACCAGGACCCAGTCCCACCAATACACTTCCATTGGCAATTGCAATCTTGGCCTGCTGTACCTGGTAGGGCGTTTCATTGTCTTTGGCGTACATAAAATCCTGCACGCGTTTTACCCAGGTACCGATACGTCCGAAAGATTTTGCTTTTTCGGCAATACCAGCTTTTGGGGCTTCCGTTTTTTGTTTGCCATCGTAAGTAAAAACGGCAGTCATAACAATCAGCACTACCGGTATCAGTGCTACACCAATGGTTAGCAGGATATGTTTGATACTTACACGCCCAATAAACATCAGCAGCAATGCCGTAGCACCCGTTAACAAGGCATTGGATAAATTAGCCGGCATAATCAGGGCACAGATAATCAACACAGCCGTAACAACGGGCAGAAATCCCTTTTTGAAATCCTTGATTACTTCCTGCTTTTTACTCAGCAGGCGTGAAATATACATGAACAGTGCCAGTTTGGCGAGGTCGCTGGTCTGGATGGTCATGTTGATGATGGGCAGTTTGATCCATCGGCTTCCGTCGTTGATCTTGGCACCAAAAAATAATGTATACAATAACAAAGGGATCGATACCAAAAACAGTATCGTAGCCACTTTTGAGAATATGGTATAATTGATCCGATGAAGAAAATAGATCACCAATAATCCCACTAACGAAAAAGATACCTGTTTGAACAGGTACACATTCGTATTGCCCTTATACATTTTATACGCTAATGAACCGGTGGCGCTATACACTACAAGGATAGAGATCAAAGACAACAATACAACGATACCCCAGATGTATTTATCACCCCGGGTACGGTTTACCAGTTGTCCACGCATGCCACCGATGCTCGGCATTTGTGAGAACAGTGTATCTTTTATTTCACCCATACAAGAGTTTAATTTGAAAATAGGAGAATTTAAAAATGAGCACCATCAAGTAGTTTCTTTTCAAATTCCCACACTTTCTTCCGCCAGAGCGGGATCAGATGATTACAATTCCTTTACTGCGTCTTTGAACTGCCTTCCCCTGTCTTCATAATTTTTGAAGAGATCGAAACTGGCGCATGCCGGACTCAATAATACCACATCTCCTTTTTCAGCTAATTTGAAGGAAGCATTTACCGCTTTTTTAGCAGAATCTGTTTCTACGATTACCGGAACAATATCTTTAAAAGCCTCTATGATCTTTTTATTATCCACACCCATACATACGATCGCTTTGACTTTATCCTTTACGAGGTCGGCGATCAAACCATAATCATTACCCTTATCAGTACCACCCAATACCAATACGGTTGGCTTGTTCATACTCTCCAGGGCAAACCAGGTACTGTTCACATTGGTTGCTTTACTGTCGTTGATAAACTCAACACCTCTTACCATGGCTACAAACTCCATTCTATGCTCAAGGCTATGGAAATTCTTAACTGCCTCGCGGATCTTCTCTTTGCGGATGCCGAGCGTTGCGGCTGCGATGCCTGCTGCCATAGTGTTGTAGTTGTTGTGTTTACCTTTCAGAGCAAAGTCATAGATACTCATGCTTACTCTTTCTTCCTGGATTCTCAGCATCATCTGGTCGCCCTTGATGTAGCCGCCTTTTTTTACTTCTTGTTTCATAGAGAATGGTAATGGGTTAGTATGAATGGTTAGTAATGGGAGTTTTTGCATGATTACTTCATCATCCTGGCAATAGATGAAATAATCATTTGGTGTCTGGTTTTCGATGATCCTGAACTTACTGTTGATATAATTCTCGAATCGGTAGTCATACCTGTCGAGGTGATCTTCGGTAATATTCAGCAGCATCGCTATATCTGCCCGGAATTCTTTGATATCATCCAGCTGAAAAGAACTTACTTCTACTACATAGATCTCTTTCGGATCCAGTGCCACCTGTTTGGCAAAAGAGATGCCGATATTACCTACCATCGCACAATCCAGTCCGGCCGTTTTACAGATATGATACGTAAGCGCCGTAGTGGTACTTTTACCATTACTGCCTGTAATAGCCACAATCTTGCTGTTTCCCTTGAAGCGATAGGCGAGTTCTATCTCGCTGATCACCGGAATTCCCTGGGCCCTGATCTGTTTTACCATCTCATTCTTTTCAGGAATACCGGGACTCTTCATCACTTCACTGGCCGATAAGATCTTTTCAGCTGTATGCTGTCCTTCTTCAAATTCAATTCCGTTATCAAAGAGCTCTTGTTTATACGAAGCTTTCAGCTGGCCGCCATCACTCAGGAATACTTCATACCCTACTTTTTTTCCCAGGATGGCTGCACCGATCCCGCTCTCGCCTCCGCCTAGTATGACCAGTCTGTGACTCATTTCCTTTATCGCATTTTCAGTGTTACAATAGACATTACTACACAGATAATGGTAATGATCCAGAACCGCACAGCTATTTTACTTTCATGAAATCCTTTTTTCTGGTAGTGATGGTGCAGAGGGCTCATCAGAAACACCCTTTTGCCCTCACCGTATTTTTTCTTGGTATACTTGAAATAACTCACCTGGATGATCACGCTGAGATTCTCGATCAGGAATACACCACAGAAGATCGGGATCAGTAATTCTTTCCTTACTATAATGGCAAGTGAAGCGATAATGCCACCCAGTGCCAGGCTTCCTGTATCGCCCATGAATACCTGGGCAGGAAACGCATTGTACCAGAGAAACCCGATACAGGCCCCCACAAACGCACCTACGAATATGGACAGCTCACCCAGGTTAGGGATGTACATCACATCAAAGTAGTCGGCAAAAATGTAGTTACCACTTACATATACAAACACGCCGATACCCGCACCTATAATCGCACTGACACCTGCAGCCAGCCCATCCAACCCATCGGTAAGGTTGGCACCGTTTGATACCGCAGTAATGATGAACGTTACGATCAGGATATAAATGACCCAGGTATATTTTTCAGCACCCGGACCGATCCAGCTGATCAGTTTACTATAATTGAACTGGTGATTTTTTACAAAAGGGATCGTAGTGATCGGGGTTTTTACTTTTACAAACTTTTTCTCTATGCCATTCAGTTTCCGTACAACAATGTTGGAGTCTTTTGCCAGTCTCTCGCCCTGTTGCAGTTGTGCCCGCGGACTCGTGATCACTTCGCGCTCAACAGTTACTGCGTTACTGAAATACAAAGTGAGTCCGATGATGATCCCCAATCCTACCTGTCCAATTACTTTTGAGATCCCGGCCAAACCATCACTATCTTTTTTCTTATAGGACTCCCCCTTTTCCTGTGCAGCTTTACGCGCACGGATCTTGAAGAGATCATCCAGAAAACCGATCACACCCAGCCAAACCGTACAAAGTACCATGAGGCGGATATATACTTTATCGAGATTGGCAAACAGCAATGTTGGAATCAGGATACTTAAGAGGATAATAATCCCTCCCATAGTAGGCGTTCCTTTTTTCTGTACCTGTCCTTCGAGACCGAGGTCACGAACACTTTCACCGATCTGTTTGTGTTTCAGGAAAAGGATGATCCGCTTACCGTATACCGTGGCAATCAGCAGCGATAATATCACAGCCATTGCTATCCGGAAAGTGAGGAACTGGAACATTCCCGCACCCGGTATGTGAAACTCTTTGTTTAGCCAGTTAAATACGTAATAAAGCATATTGCTTGGTTAAATGGTTTTGATCGGGGTATCCAACCTTCCTATTTTCCTAATAATGCAAACATTTCTTTCAGCACCTCCTTGTCATCAAAAGGATGTTTCACCCCGTTGATGTCCTGGTATTTTTCATGTCCTTTTCCGGCTACCAGGATAATATCATCCCGGTTGGCAAAACTCACAGCCGTTTTAATGGCTTCTTTTCTGTCTACGATGGAGATATATTTTCGTTTAGCCGAACTGCTCAGGCCTTCTTCCATATCTCTCAATATCTGTGCAGGATCTTCCGTTCTTGGATTATCGCTTGTCAGTATTACCCTGTCACTCAGATCACAGGCTGCCTGTGCCATCACGGGACGTTTGGTTTTATCCCTGTCGCCGCCGCAACCCACTACTGTGATGATCTGTTCATGGCCTTTGCGCAGTTTTTTAATTGTAGCCAGTACATTCTCCAATGCATCCGGCGTATGCGCATAATCAACAATACCAATGATCAATCCGCTGCTGATGGTATAATCAAAACGCCCCTCGGCACCACTCAGCATACTAAGTGTGGTAAGCACCTGCATACTATCTTCTCCCAAACAAACCGCCGCGCCATACACTGCCAGCAGGTTATAAGCATTAAACTCACCAATTAATCTGAAATGAACTTCTTTATCGTTCACCAGCATTACCAGACCCGTTAGCGCATTCTCCAGAATCTTTCCTTTGAAGGCAGCCATGGTTTTGAGGCTATAGAAATAAGTATGTGCCTGTGTATTCTGCAGCATCACTTCGCCACGCTTATCATCCGCATTGGAAATAGCAAACGCAGTAGCAGGTAAATGATCGAAGAATGATTTCTTTACACGGATATATTCATCAAAGGTTTTGTGATAATCGAGGTGATCATGTGTAATATTGCTGAATAATGCGCCTGTAAAATGCAGGCCCGTAATGCGGTGCTGGTGTATCGCATGACTGCTGCATTCCATAAATACATGGGTACAACCTTCTTCCACCATCTGATGTAACAGTGCATTCAGACTTACCGCATCAGGTGTGGTATGTGTAGCAGGTATGATTTTTTCTCCAATCTGGTTCTGCACCGTACTCACCAGTCCGCAACGGTATCCCAGTTTGGTGAACAGCTTGAATAAAACGGTAGCAATAGTTGTCTTACCATTGGTGCCGGTTACCCCTACCAGTTTGATATTTGCAGATGGCTCGCCATAAAACTGATGTGCCATATAGGCAACCGCTTCATTGGTATCGTTTACCTGCACATAAGTAACGCCGTCTGTAAATGCAGGAGGCATTTCTTCACAGATAATGGCATTAGCACCCAGTGAAACAGCTTTATCGATGAACTGGTGCCCATCGGACTGCACCCCACGAATAGCCACAAACACATTGTCTTTTACGATTTTGCGTGAGTCGATCTGGATAGCAGTCACGTCAATATCCGTACCACCCCGAACCTGCTTCAGGTGTACTTTGTATAATATGTCTTTGAGTAGTGCCATATTTTTTAGCTTATGTCGGGACGCTATAGCGGCCTGACATATAACCTGATTTGATTTGTATTTAATCCAATGCAATATTGATCATCTGCCCCTTCACCACCATCTGCCCCGGAGGAATAGACTGTTCTGCCACTTTCCCTTTCCCTCTAGCATTTACCTTCAAACCCATATTCTCACACAGGTACACCACATCTTTCAATCCCATTCCTTTTAACTGGGGCATGGTATTCTTATCTATAGCTTTTCTGTTCAATGTCACTACCGCATCTTTGCCATTCATCTCTATCCACTCATCCAGGCGGGTAGTTGAATCAATGAAGGGCAGTCGCAATTTTGTATTGATAAAAGCGATATCTCTTTTATTACCTGCGAAGTTGAAAGCACTGCTATCCTTCTTTTTTTCTAGCAAAGCGGTGTTGGTTTGACGGATATAGGTACTATACAAACGATCTGCTATCTCTTTAAACACCGGCCCCGCTACTGCAGCTCCGTAATAAACCGGCGCATGTGCTTTGTTCTTGACAATCACCACACAAGTGTATTGCGGATTGTCTGCCGGAAAATAACCGGCAAAAGATGACTGGTAGATCTTATCCGCATACCCCCTGTTCCCATCTGCCACCAGGGCTGTTCCGGTTTTACCGGCTACTTTGTAAGCCGCATTCTTGAACAGCGCTGTAGCGGTACCTGAGGTACAAACACCTTCCAGACAGGCTTTGAGTTGCTGTAATGTTTGCTGGCTGCAAACCGCTTCATCTGTTACTACCGGCTCAAACTGTTTCAGCAATATGCCCTCTTCTTTCACTGCACTTACCAGGTAAGGTTTCATCATCCGGCCATTGTTGGCAATGGCGTTGTACAATACGGTTGTTTGCAGCGGACTAACAGACAGGTTATAGCCGAATGCCATCCAGGGCAAAGTAGTAGGCCCCCAGAAACGTCCGCCTGGTTTGTAGATCACCGGCTTTCTTTCGCCCCTGAGATCAACACCTGATACCGTATCCATCCGCATTTTCTTCAGGTGTTTGATAAACTGATTGGGATTATCTGAATAATGCTGGGCTGCCATTTTAGCCATGGCCACATTAGAACTTAATTCGAATGCGTGTTTCACGGTTACATCATTCTCTTTATGCACTTCCGAATCATATACTGTTTGTCCGGCAATTTTCCAGGCGCCATGTTCGAGTGTGATCATCTGGTTCAACGACACTTTTTTATCTTCCAGCAAAGCCAGCATGGTAGCCAGTTTAAAAGTGGAGCCGGGTTCTGTTGGACTGATCGCATAATTAAAATCTTCCCAGTAAGTACCGTCACTTCTTTTACCCAGATTAGCAATGGCTTTGATCTTTCCGGTTTTCACTTCCATCACTATGGCACAACCGTTCTGCGCTTCGTTTTTGATCATCATCTTCATCAAAGCGTTCTCCGTGATATCCTGGATGAATACATCAATCGTACTTACAATATCTTTCCCTGTTTCCGGTTCTATCTCATAGGTATCATCCACCGGAACAGAAACGCCACCTGCAATCTTTCTCACAAACTGTTTACCGTTTCGTCCTTTCAGGATAGAATCATAGGTCATTTCCAATCCTACTTTATTGGAGTCTCTTGCCAAACCAATGGTTCTGAAAGCCAGCATCTGGTATGGGTTAAGGCGGATAGTTTTTTCATTAGCAATCATCCCGCTTTTATACCTGCCCAGTTTGAACAGCGGAAACCTGCGTAAAGCTTCATACTCACGAAAAGAGATCTTTTTCTTTAAAGGGAAATAACCTTCCTCATTCCGGTAACCTTCCTGCAGCAATGCTTTATACTCTCCGGCAGACATATCCTTGAAAAGACCGGCCAGACTTTCACTCAGAGAATCCAGGTTTTCTCTGAAACGCTGACCATTTTTTTCCCTGAGCGCTTCTACGCGGAAATCGATATAGATATCAAACTGCGGAATACTCGTACTCAGCATCTGTCCGTCTTCACTGTAAATCGTTCCCCGCTCCGCTTCTATTTCGTCCAGCTTCTGGTGCAGGCTGTCGCTCATACTGCGCCAATGTGTTCCCTGTACCTGTTGTATGTAAATGGCTTTCCCGAAAATGGCGACACAGGTAAGAACCACCAGTATATAACTGAGGTACACTCTCCATAATATGTCGCGTTTTACATCCACTTTTTAATTAGTAATTGATAATTAGTAGTTAGTAATTTATTTTCAGTGCTTCACCGCCTGCAGGCGGGTGGGCATTTCTTTACTTATTTGCAAACCCATTGGTGCTGTTGCTTTTACCACCTGACCTTCCTCACTGCGAAACATTACTTCACTTTTCAGGGTTTTATATTCAAACTGCAGATCCTTCAGCTCGCTGGTGGTACTGTTGATCTTACGTATGGTTTTATCTGCCCGGTGCCCGTTGGCTATATAGAGTACCGTTAACACAGACAGGAACAGAAAAAACGGAATGTTCTTCACGATCCACTGGTAGTTGAATAGACCTTTCAGTGGGTTCTTGTTTGTTTTATCGGTGACTTGTTCGGGCACTTTGGTTTATTGGTTTATTGGTTTATTCGTTTATTCGTTTTAAGGTTTACAGGCTTGCATTTACCGGAGTCCCTACTAATAAACCAGTAAACCAATAAACCAACCCACCTACATCTTCTCTGCTATCCGCAACTTGGCACTACGGCTTCTGGTGTTTCGCTTCAACTCTTCCTGCGCTGCCGTGATCGGCTTTTTGGTGATGATCCGGAACACTTCTTCCTTCGCTACAGACATGAAGGGGTTATCAGGCGTTTCGTCGAAACTGCCCTGGCGGAAGAAATTCTTCACTACCCTGTCTTCTATAGAATGGAAGGTGATGATGGCAACACGGCCACCCGGTTTCAGCACAGCAGGAACCTGCTGCAGCATTTCTTTCAACGCACCCATTTCGTCATTCACCTCAATTCGCAAAGCCTGGAATACCTGGGCCAGGTACTTATTAGGATTTCCTTTCACCACCGGACTGATCAGCGCTTTGAACTGCTCCACTGTTTCAAACTGCAGATGTTTGCGTTCGTGCACAATATGCTTCGCCAATGTTTTTGAATTGGTTACTTCGCCATATTGTTCAAACAGCTTATGCAACTGCTGTTCGCTGTAGGTTCTGATGAGATCGGCCGCTGTGGCGCCCTGCCTTCTGTCCATACGCATATCCAGCGGTCCGGAAAAACGGATAGAGAACCCACGGTCGCCCTCATCAAACTGGTGACTGCTAACACCAAGATCAGCAAGTATACCATCCACCTGCGTAATCTTATGCAGACGCAGCATACGTTGCAGGTGGCGGAAATTCTGTGCTACAAAAATCACACGGTCATCGCCGGGCAAATTCTGTTGCGCATCCGCATCCTGGTCAAAAGCGATCAGTTTTCCTTTAACACTCAGCTGTTCCAGTATTCCCTTGCTATGACCACCACCACCAAATGTGCAATCCACATACACACCATCGGGTTGAATGGCCAAACCTTGCAAGGTTTCATGAAACAAAACAGGAATGTGATACGCTGATGTCATGAGTTTGAAAATTTGAAAATTTGAAAATTTGAAAATTCAAATAATCGCAGCGTTTGAAAATTGATTGTGTGTTGTTTCATTTTCAAATTTTCAAATTGCCACATTTTCAAATTTTTTCCGTCATCACTTCCTGCGCCAGACTGCTAAAGGCCTCGGGTGAAAAATCCTCAAAGAGCTGTTTGTACTTACCAGCATCCCAGATCTCGAATCGGTCCAGTGCGGCGGCCAGAACAATGTCCTTGCCTAACCCGGCAAATTCTTTCAGTGTTTGCGGAAGCAACATACGGCCGGCAGCATCCAGCTCTATTTCTGTTGCCCCACCCAAAAACTGGCGGCGAAATTGACGTACTTTGGGGTCGAAATCATTCAATTGGCTGATCTTGGCAATAATCAATTCCCAACTTTTGATCGGATATAACGTGAGACATTTTTCGAAACCACGGCTGAGGATGAAACGTCCCTCCCCTTCAGGCAACTGTTTTTTCAGTCCACCCGGAAGCAGGAAGCGACCTTTCGCGTCTACCGTAGCCTCATATTCTCCGTGAAATCCGTTCATTTGGGTATAAATATTTCCAAGTTTACCACTTGTTGACACAAAATAACACTTTTTCCCACTTTTAATTCTATTTTGGAGTGTTTGTATTTATCCACAGAATCCATTGACCTGTAATGCAATACAGCAAAGGATTTGAAGCCATTTTTCTGTCAAAAAGCCATATTATCTGTGAATTACTGTGGATAACCCGTGAATACACGAGCGGTAATTGTGCATTACCCCGAGTCAACGAAATTTATCTCCTTAAAAATCAAGCAGATGGCTACTACAGGTTATTCAGGTACCCCTTTGGCGAAAAAACTGGGTATCCAACCGGAAATGAAGGTTTTACTGCTGAACCCACCAGCAGAATATAACCAGTTACTGGAGACCGATATCAGGCATCAGGTGGTAAAAAGTGGTAAAGCCGATTTTGTACATCTCTTTGCGGTAAAACGGTCGGAACTGGAAAAACAGTTCCTTTCACTGATCAGGCAATTGCCTCCCACAGCCATCATCTGGATCTCCTGGTATAAAAAGTCGGCTAAAATGCCAACCGATATAACAGAAGACATCATCCGTGAAATCGTACTGCCCACCGGCTGGGTGGATGTAAAAGTCTGTGCGGTAAGTGAATTGTGGAGCGGTTTAAAAATAGTAACACGGAAAAACAGGAGGTAGAAATATGATTGCTAAGAAGTGGGACGAAGAAATTTTAAACAGTTGAATTAGCTTCGCAGCATCATCCATAAAATCATAAGAAAAACGCTTCAGCGAAATCATATAACTAATCATACCCATCTGCGCTCATGCACCCCAAAGAACTTTCCATTATAGATTTCACTTACGAATTGCCCGATGAACGCATTGCCCGGTATCCGCTGGCGGAGCGGGACCAGAGTAAACTACTGATCTACAGCAACGGTCAGATCTCGGAAACCATCTACGCAGAACTTGCAGAACAGATACCCGCCAACAGTTTACTGGTATTCAATAATACCAAAGTAGTAGAAGCGCGTTTATTGTTTGAGAAACCTAATGGTGGCAGGATCGAGATCTTTTGCCTCGAGCCGCATGAACAGTATGGCGATATTACTACCGCGATGCTGCAGAAAGGAAAAGTATGGTGGAAATGTTTGGTAGGTGGTGCCAAAAAATGGAAGGAGGGAGCGCTGATTTCGCGGATTAAGAAATATGATACTGATGAAATTACACTGACAGCCAGAAAAACAGAGCAGTACGCAGATGCATACCTGATTGAGCTAAGCTGGGATGATGCCGATATGAGTTTTGCAGAACTATTGCATGTAGCTGGTGTCATTCCCCTGCCACCCTATCTGAACCGGGCAGCCGAAGAAAGTGACCAGGAGAGATACCAGACTATTTATGCCAAACACGATGGTTCGGTAGCGGCACCTACTGCCGGACTTCATTTTACCGACAGCCTTTTTGCCAAACTTACCCAAAAAAATATCCGGCACAGCTTTGTTACCCTGCATGTAGGTGCCGGCACTTTTAAACCTGTGAAGAGCGCAACCATGCAGGATCATGAGATGCATGCAGAGTTTATTGATGTATCTGCCGCATTCATCGAACAACTGTTACAACAAACAGCAGGCCCGGTGATTGCGGTAGGAACCACTTCTCTGCGAACAATCGAAAGTCTGTATTGGCTGGGGGTGAAAACAAAACTGGATCCCTCTATTTCTACCGAGGCACTTACCATCACACAATGGGAACCGTATGAACTGGCGCAGCATAATATCTCCGCTGCAGAAGCGCTGGGGGCTTTGTTAGCATGGTTACAACAGAACCGTACTGAAAGACTGGTCACCAAAACGCAGATCATTATTGCGCCGGGATACACTTTCAGAATTATAAAGGGATTGATCACCAATTTTCACCAGCCGCAGTCTACATTGCTGTTACTGGTTGCCGCCATTACCGGAGATAACTGGAAAAAAATTTACCAGTACGCACTGGACCATCAATTCCGCTTTCTGAGTTATGGAGATGGGAGTTTGCTTTGGCTTTGATACAGCATAACTATCAGGAAAGATCTTCTTCCGGCATCAGGGGCATTTCTACCGTAAAGGAAGTTCCTTTACCCGGTGTACTCTCTACTTTGATCTTGCCTTTGTGTGCATCGATCACGGTTTTTACATAACTCATGCCCAGGCCAAAGCCCTTTACATTATGCAGGTTACCGGTATGTGCCCGGTAGAATTTCTCAAAGATCCGTTTTACAGATTCCTTACTCATACCAATTCCGTTATCCGCTACACGAACAATTACATGATTCTTTGTACTATGGGTAGAAATGGTGATACGCAGTTTATCGTTCGAATACTTGATCGCGTTATCGATCAGGTTTGATACCAGGTTGGTAAAATGTACCTCATCCGCACTGATCATGTCGTTTTTAGCATTCAGCAGCAACTGCACTTCCGCGCCTTTGTCTTTTAGCTGTAACTGGTAGTTTTCCAATACATTCTGTATCACTTCATGCACCTGCAACGGCACCAGGTTCAGCTGCAGTTCCTGTTTCTCCATCAATGCCGCCTGCAGAATGGTTTCCACATGTTTGTTCATGCGGACATTCTCTTCTTTGATGATATTACTGAAGTATTTCGCCTTCTCTTTATCACTCTGCACTTTCTCATTACGTAACGCATCTACCGCCAGTGAAATAGTAGCCAGTGGTGTTTTGAACTCATGCGTCATATTATTAATGAAATCACTTTTGATCTCACTCAGTTTTTTCTGGTTCAGCAATGATTTCACCGTTACATAAAATGCGGCAATGATTACCACCATAAATACAATGGCCCCAAACATCACCCAGCGCAGCGATGCCCAGATCTGTTTGTTGAAATCAGGCACAACAATGATCAGATGCTCCAGCGATGGGATCTCTTCCACATCCGGATTATCATTGGGAAGAATGGGCGCATACAATCGCCGGTTATTAACCGTATCGTACAGCTCGTTACCAAAATTCTTGCTGAGCATTTCATAATCATCATTCATATCCGTCACCGCAAATTCAAAATCCATGTGTTTCAGGTTCTGCCTGTCCATGGCGCTGCGGATCCGGTTATGCACTTCCTGCGGGGTAAATTTTTCCTGAACGGTAGGCGGTTTGATTACATGCAGATGAAATTCGGAACTGAAAGTCAGTCCACCCCTTCTGGGCAGGCGGAGTACCTGGGTGGCGTTCACGCTTTTACTAAGGTCCATGGAAACCGATTTCCCCACGTCCACCAGATTATCATCGAACTGGTTCCTCGTTACTTCCAACAGATTCTTAAACCATGAAACCTGCAGAATAATCAGGCCGCACAGTGAAAGGGAAATCAGTATGACGATTACGGGGAAAGTTCTCTTCATCCTCACAAATATAATGGGAACCCCATATATCCGCTTCGTATCGGTCAGGTTTATCAGGATTTTAACGGCTAAGGATATCGGACTAATTTTGTAACTTAATCCTCCTTTATGATCGAACTGACAGCCGGCATATTACTGATTTCAAACCCCTTTCTGAAGGACCCGAACTTTATCCGCTCGGTCATCTTTATCTGCGACCACCAGCAGAACGGGGCCATCGGTTTTGTAATCAATAAACTGATCGAACCCGTTATTGGTGACCTGATCGAAGAAGCAGAAGGAATCGATTTCCCCGTTTATGAGGGCGGCCCGGTACAAAAAGAAACCCTGCATTTCCTGCACCAACGCCCCGACCTGATCACCGGCGGAACGGAAGTAACCAAAGGCATTTACTGGGGAGGAGATTTTGCCGAAGTACTGACCCTGTTACGCGAGAAAAAACTCAGCCAGACCGATATCCGGTTCTACCTCGGCTACAGCGGCTGGGATGAAAACCAACTGGAAGAAGAGATCAAAGAAAAAAGCTGGATCACCCGTGATACCACCCCCCAACTCGTTTTTACCAAAAACATCCCCCAACTCTGGAAAACCGCCCTGCAGGAATTAGGTGGCGAGTATAGCCAGATGGTGAATTATCCGATAGATCCGCAGCTGAACTAATGAGTGAATGAGTGGATGAGCGATTGAGTGAATGGTTCGAGCGGTGATACATGTGAGATCGAGGGTGTATGTATATAAAAAAACGACCCCGGTTTCCCGGAGCCGTAATCATTTTATCCTTTGAAAGTCATTCACACATTCACTCATCCACTCATTCACTCATTCACTCATTAAATAGCCACAGCCCCCTCTACCAACACAGTCACTTTATTATTGAGTACTTCTACAAAACCACTCTGAATAGAATAGAGTTCTGTATCGTTCTTGGCTTTCAGAATTTTCAGGTTGCCTTTTCCCAAAGCACTTACCAGGGGGGCGTGTTTGTCGAGAACCTCAAACAAACCAGTGATGCCGGGTAACATTACACCGTACACTTCGCCGCTGTAGAGCTTTTTTTCGGGAGTTAATATTTCTAGTGTCATTGAATCAATTTGAGAATTTGGGAATTTGAAAATTTGAAAATTCTTCTAATGCGAATGGTTTTAACCATTGTCACATTTTCAAATCTTCAAATTAATTATTTCGCTGCTTCCATCATCTTCTTACCCTTCTCGATCGCATCTTCCAGGGTACCTACCAGGTTGAATGCTGCTTCTGGGTACTCATCCACTTCTCCGTCCATGATGGCGTTAAAAGCGCGGATGGTATCGTTGATGTCTACAAACACACCTTTCAGACCAGTGAACTGCTCAGCCACGTGGAAGGGCTGACTCAGGAAACGCTGTACTTTACGGGCACGCTGTACGGTCATTTTATCTTCTTCGCTCAATTCATCCATACCAAGGATGGCAATGATATCCTGTAACTCCTTATAACGCTGGAGAATCAGTTTTACCCGGTTGGCACAATCATAGTGTGCATCACCCACAATGGCTGGAGTCAGAATCCTTGAAGTAGAATCCAATGGATCCACCGCGGGATAGATACCTAAGTCGGCAATCTTACGGCTTAATACCGTAGTCGCATCAAGGTGGGCAAAAGTAGTTGCGGGAGCCGGATCGGTCAAGTCATCCGCAGGTACATACACCGCCTGTACAGAAGTGATAGAACCGTTTTTGGTTGAAGTGATACGCTCCTGCATCAGACCCATTTCAGTAGCCAGGGTTGGCTGGTAACCTACCGCAGATGGCATACGGCCTAACAGCGCCGATACCTCAGAACCTGCCTGGGTAAAACGGAAGATATTGTCTACGAAAAACAGGATGTCTTTACCTTTTCCGGTACCATCTCCGTCACGGAAATATTCTGCGATGGTCAGACCGCTCAAAGCCACACGTGCACGTGCTCCCGGAGGTTCGTTCATCTGTCCGAATACGAAAGTTGCTTTGGAATCTTTCAGGCCTTCCATATCCACTTTGCTCAGGTCCCATCCGCCTTCTTCCATGCTGTGTTTGAAAGCATCACCATATTTCATGATACCAGCTTCGATCATCTCACGCAACAGGTCATTTCCTTCACGGGTACGCTCACCCACACCGGCAAATACCGACAGACCACCATGGCCTTTGGCGATATTGTTGATCAATTCCTGGATCAATACGGTTTTACCTACACCGGCACCACCAAACAGACCGATCTTACCACCTTTTGCATACGGTTCGATCAGGTCAATTACTTTGATACCGGTAAATAATATTTCAGAAGTAGTACTTAAGTTTTCGAACAACGGTGGTTTGTTGTGGATAGGGCGGCCACCTTCTTTGCTCAGCTGTGGCAATCCATCAATAGCATCACCGGTTACATTAAAAAGACGACCATTAATACCTTCACCTACAGGCATCGCAATCGCTTTTCCGGTATCGATCACTTCCATTCCGCGTACCAGACCTTCGGTTCCGTCCATCGCAATGGTACGTACACTGTCTTCACCCAGGTGCTGTTGTACTTCCAGTACCAGCTTTTCGCCATTATCCCTGGTAATTTCCAGGGCATTATAAATTTCAGGCAGGGTATTATCGTCGGGGAAATGAACGTCAACTACCGCACCGATAATCTGTTTGATCTTACCTTTCGTAGCCATATCAGGAGATATATTATGGTTTTAAAATGAGCTCTTTTATGCCAGAAAACAGGGGTTTTCCGACTTGGCGGCAAAGGTAAGGGGATGCGCCTGAAAAATGCCAAAAACAGTAACTGAAACTGGAAAATTGTGGGTAAAAAGCGGGGATTTTTGTTTTATCCGGGCAGGAAGCGGCAGGGCAAAGCGATAGAATCCTGGTTTACAGGGCTAAAATGAGCTTTTAGGTGGCCGGATCAGCTGTTGCAGCAGTATCATTTCCCTTTCCACAACCCGAACAATAATTTCAGGGCTCCGAAAATGCCCAGTTTTTTGGCTCCACCCAACAAGTCGGTTTTCCAGTCGCCAGCCGAACCGGCCTGGTCGCCGGATTTCCGGCTTTTGACCAGTTCAAAAGCCCCCTTGGCCAGTTTCCAGGCACCGGAAGCCAGTTCGCCTCCGAGAAAAAGGGGAACAATACCCCCCACGGTAGCTTTCAATGCTTCTCCGGGTAGCTGGTGCAACCGCTCTGTTAAACCGGCTTCCTTCTGTTTGAGCCTGCTCTTTACCTCGTACATTTCAGTACGGAGGTCTGACAGTGACCCTATCGGTTTTATATTCATCTGGTTATTCATCCCCTTCCTGTGTTTTGGCAAAGAAAATACGGATCATCGTATCAATCACTTTTGCTTCTACTTTTTTACGAGCCAGTATAAGCGCTATCAGTAATAGAACATAAAAACCGGTTACAATACCGAAACCGGCAAACAGGCTACCCATCTGCTCAGAAAAATAATAGCCTGCCATGATGCTGAGAAACAACAATACAAAAAATGCCAGCAGGCCGATCATCATGATCGATACCATGGCCGCCATCAGTTGTGCTGTTTTTTCGCCCGCCTGTAATTTCAGCAGCCAGATCCTGTCACGTACATACGATTCCACCTCTTTTCGCGAAGCAGAAAAAAAATCTTCTTTAGACTCTTCCATTGTTTTCTGTTTAGGCAGCTGTGCCGGTGCCGGTTTGCTGCGCTTTTTGTTCAAGATCGTTGATAAAAGCCTTTCCTTTACTCAGCAGGTCGTTCACGGCTGTATCAAATTCATGCAGTTTCTCTTTCAGCTCATCCTGCACTTTATCTGCGCCCTCCTGAACATCACTGAGTATTTCCTGGCCTTTTTCCGTTTTCATGAACAGGGCCAGTGCTGCACCGGCTACTGCACCCAGCAGTAAACCAGCTATGAATTTTTGATTATTTGTCATATAGAACCGTTTGTTAAAAATGCGAACGAGGACAGATGCCAGTGGGATTTTTGGTGAATTCCCGACTGACGTCCGGTATTCTATGAATGAAATCCATTTTTTCTTGTCTATCTTCACAAGACATTCAGATTTCACTATACAAGGTACATGGAAAATCAACAGGATCATAAGATTAATCGTTACATATTTTTAGCAATTATTATCATTTTTGCCGGATTCCTGCTGTATAGTCTGGTAGAATTTTTCACCGCTTTCCTGGCGGCGATCATGTTCTATGTGTTAAGCAAACATTTTGTGGAGTGGCTGATCAAAAAGAAGAATTGGAGCAAGTCCGCAGCAGCGGTACTGGTGATCGTGATCTCCTTTTTCATCATCCTGGTACCTATTTCGCTGATGGCGGCTATGTTATTCAAAAAAGCCCAGAGCATCGGCTCCGACGTACAGGGTATCGTGGTTCAACCCCTGCATCACCTGGATGCGGTTCTGCAGGAACATTTTCATGTAAAACTGATCACCGAAAAAACGATCGCCGAGGCACAATCATTTGTAACCTCGCTGATATCTTCCCTGTTAAGCCAGGGATTGAACCTGCTGGGTACCATTACCATGATGTATTTCTTTCTCTACTTCCTGATCGTTAACATCAACCGGATGGAAGCCGCCATTATTTTTTACCTCCCGTTCAACCGGAAAAAAATTGAGCTGTTTGGCCATGAGCTGAAAGCGCAAACCTTCAGCAATGCCGTAGGTGTGCCGCTGGTAGCCATCGCGCAGGGAACCGTTGCTTATATCTCTTACCTGATAGCCGGTATTGATGAGCCTGGCTTCTGGGCGGTATTTACCGGTTTTGCTTCTATCATACCCATTGTGGGTACCGGTTTGATCTGGGTGCCTATGAGCATTATTATACTCGCCAACAATCATATCTGGCAGGGAATTTTCCTGTTAAGCTGGGGTTTGATTGTTTTAAGCAGCGTAGATAATGTGGTCCGTTTTGTACTGGCCCGGAAAATGGCCGATGTACATCCGGTGGTAACCATCCTGGGTGTGATTGTGGGAATCCGGTATTTTGGCATTACGGGACTGATTTTCGGCCCGCTGATTATTTCCTATTTTATTATCCTGTTACGGATCTATTATCTCGAATACCAAAAACCGCTTCCATTGATTCGTAAGAAGCCTTTGCCCAAACCCTATTTCAATATGCCTTTTCTCAGTACCAAAAAGAAAGGCTGAGTTTACGCGATCCATTGATAGAATAAAGCAGCCAGCACGGCACCCACCAATGGGCTCACTACAGGGTTCCAGCTGTACCCCCAATCGCTTCCGCCTTTGTTTTTGATAGGAAGTAAGGCATGCATGATACGTGGCCCCAGATCGCGTGCAGGATTGATGGCATAACCGGTGGGTCCACCCAGACTCAAGCCAATACCCAGCACCAGCAGCGATACAGGCAACGCATCCAGCGCCCCCAATGAATTCTGTGATTTGGTAATAAACAATATGGCCAGAATGAACACAAAAGTTCCGATCAGTTCAGAGAGAATATTATCTACCGGATTTTTAATGGCCGGACCGGTACAGAAAACGGCCCTCTTGGCATCTGCATCTTCCGTGGCATTAAAATGCTGCCGGTACACGATCCATACGATCAAAGCACCCAGCATGGCACCGAGTAACTGTGCCAGTAAATAACCCGGCACCAATGCCCAGTCAAATTTCCCGATGGCTGCCAGTGCAACCGTTACTGCCGGATTGAGGTGTGCCCCACTGATACCAGCCGTAGCATATACACCCACAAATACCGCAATGGCCCAACCGAAAGTGATGGCAATAAGACCTCCGTTGTTTCCCTTGGTTTTGTTAAGTACTACATTGGCCACTACTCCATCTCCGAGAATAATGAGTAAAGCGGTACCGGTGAGTTCGGCAACAAAAGCAGTCATACGGCAAGCATTTAGAATTAAAAGATAGGAAAATTATCCAAGCAAATATTGTTTGGCCAGCGAGGTGAAACCGGTAACCTGCGCTTCCTTCCAGGCTTCGTCTTTACCCAGCTCTTTCTGTATGAATGCCGCTACCGCCGGTGCAAGGGTGATAGCAGCCTCTGCATCCAGCAACAACAAACGGGTTCTGCGGGCAAGCAGGTCTTCTGCGGTCTGGGCCATTTCATAACGGATGGCATAGAGGATCTCTGCCCAGGTATAGGGATAGGCGGGATGTAATTTTTCTGCCAATGCCGGATCCTCCGCTATTAAGGCGGTCAATATTTTTTCACGTCCTGCCGGGTCTCCTATCCGCAGATCGCGGGTGATGCATTCCCGTTTAGCCAGTTTGGCAACAAACACCGCATTATCTACCGCATCTTCTGCCATCTTCCGGTACGTGGTCCATTTACCACCGGTAATGGTTACCAGTCCACTTGCTGCTATCAATAAAGTATGGTCGCGTGATAGAAGTGCTGTGCTGCCGGTTCCGTTTTTTTTCACCAGCGGCCGCAATCCTACAAACACGGATTTTACATCGCTGCGGCGGATGGTGAAACTACCATAGCGGTTGATATGTTCGAGTATAAAATTGATCTCTACTTCCAGCGGTTTGGGTTCTATCACAGCGGTTTCGATGGGTGTGTCAGTAGTGCCCAACACAACCTGTTTGTGCCAGGGCACGGCAAACAATACCCTACCATCATCGGTTTTGGGGATCATCATGGCATCATCGCCCGGAAAAAAATGCTTATCCACCACCAGGTGTATGCCCTGCGAAGGAGAGACCATCGCTTCGCGGGTACTATCATCCATCTGCAGTAAGGCATCTGTAAAAACACCTGTGGCATTGATCACGGACCTTGCGGGTACAGTATAAAAGTTGCCGGTAAGCGTATCTTCCAGTAACACGGCCACTATTTTTTCTTTTTCTTTTTCAAACCCCACTGCTTTGCAGTAATTCACAAGACTGGCTCCGTAATTAATGGCAGTAATGGCGAGGTCGGTGCAAAGTCTACTGTCATCAAACTGCCCATCGTAATATAAAACGCCGCCGGAGAGTCCCTTGGTGCTGATGGCCGGTAAGCGACTGATGGTTTGTTTTCTCGAAAGTATTTTGGTTTTACCGAGGGATAATTTACCAGCGAGCAGATCATATATGTTCAAACCAATGGCATAATATGCTTTTTCCCACCAGCGGAAAGCCGGCACAATAAAAGCCTGGATAGAAGTGAGATGGGGTGCATTTTTCAGCAGATACCCTCTTTCGCGCAATGCTTCTTTTACCAGTTTGATATTCCCCTGCTGCAGGTAACGTACCCCGCCATGCACCAGTTTGGTAGAACGGCTGGAAGTTCCTTTGGCAAAATCGTATTGTTCCACCAGCAGCACTTTATATCCGCGGGAAGCAGCATCTACAGCCGCTCCCAGTCCGGTAGCTCCTCCTCCGATGATCACCAGATCCCATTGCGAACCGGAACTGAGTTGTTGAAGAGTGGAAGGGCGGTGCATGGATTAATGAGTGAATGAGTGCGTGAGTGAATGAGTGAATGTTTTTTTTACAGGCTCCAGGAGATGGTGGTGTTGATGGCACGTTTCCAGCCTTCGGAGAGTTGGGTGCGTTCTTCTTCGGGCATGGAGGGAGAGAATACACGCTCCATCTGCCATTGTTCCTGGATTTCATCGGTACTGCTCCAGTAGCCTACGGCCAGTCCGGCGAGATAGGCCGCGCCCAGGGCGGTGGTTTCTACTACGGTAGGACGAACCACTTTGGTATGCAGGAGATCACTCTGAAACTGCATGAGCAGGTTATTGGCAGTGGCGCCGCCATCTACACGTAATTCTTTAATGGCAATGCCGGCATCAGCTTCCATCGCTTTCAATACATCCATGGTTTGATAGGCAATACTATCCAGAGCGGCCCGTGCAAAATGTGCGCCGGTAGTGCCCCGGGTAATGCCCACAATGGTACCGCGGGCATGCTGGTTCCAGTAAGGGGCACCCAGACCGGCAAAAGCGGGTACCACATATACACCTTCGCTACTGCTCACTTCTGCCGCCAGTGTTTCTACTTCTGCTGAGGTCCGGATGATCTTTAATCCATCCCGCAGCCATTGCACTACGGCCCCGGCTATGAATACACTTCCTTCTAATGCATAGTGGGTTACTCCCTTTACTTTCCAGGCTACCGTGGTAAGCAGGTTATTGGTAGAGGGTACGGCTTTCTCACCGGTATTCATAAGCATGAAACAGCCGGTTCCATAGGTATTCTTTACCATTCCGGGTTGCGTGCACATTTGTCCAAACAGCGCGGCCTGCTGATCACCGGCAATGCCGGAAATAGGAATATTATGGGCAGTTAATACATTTTGTGTATGACCATACACTTCACTGCTGCTGCGTACTTGGGGTAAGATAGCTGCGGGTACATCAAACAACGTCAACAGCTCTTCGTCCCAGGCCAGTGTATGAATATTAAACAGCATGGTGCGCGATGCGTTTGACACATCGGTGGCATGCACCTGTCCGTTAGTGAGTTTCCACAGCAACCAGCTATCCACCGTGCCAAAGCAGAGTTCTCCTTTTTCGGCTTTTACCCTCGCCCCCGGCACCTGGTCCAGGATCCATTTCACTTTGGTGGCTGAGAAATAGGCATCTACCACCAGCCCCGTTTTCTGCTGTATCAATGTATGCTTACCAGCCGCTTTCAACTCGTCGCAAAAGGAAGCCGTACGGCGGTCCTGCCATACAATGGCATTGTGAATGGGCATACCGGTATGTTTATCCCAAACCACCGTTGTTTCGCGCTGGTTGGTGATACCGATGGCGGCTATATTTTGTACGGTAAGTCCTGCTTTGGTAATGGCTTCTGCTGCTACCCCCAGCTGGGTACTCCAGATCTCATTGGCATCATGCTCCACCCAACCCGGTTGCGGAAAAATCTGTGTAAACTCTTTCTGCGCCACTGAAATAATGGCCCCTTTTTTATCAAACACAATGGCCCGGCTACTGGTGGTTCCCTGATCGAATGACAAAATATACTGGTTCATAAGAAGCAATCATTTGGTTGAAGTTAGGGATTTTGGGAATTGCGTGGCCAGGGGGAGTTGTGAATGGTGAACGGAGACAAACAATGAGCGAATGAGTGATTGAGTGAATGAGTGAATGCGCAAACCCAATGCACCAAAGACTGTGAGTGGTGAGTGGTCAATGGGCAATACCCCCAATGCGCCAACACGCCTGCCGGCAGGCAGGTGCACCAAATGCCCATAATCCTATGCACCGAATATACAATCAACCAAAGACTAAAGACTAAAGACTAAAGACCAAATCAAAGCGAAGTGAAGATCCCGCTCCGCGGGAGATCGTGAGTAGTGAGTTATAATTTGTCAATCCGCTAATCCGACATCCGTTAATCCGCTAATCGCTCCCCCTACCGCTTCGGCTTCAACCAATTCTCCGGATCCTGCTGAACACTCTTATCGTTCATAATAGAGAAAAGCAAAATCCCTTCTCCGTCAATGGATATGCCGGATTTTCCCAAAACAGAACCGGCTTTAACTTCCTGGTCTTTGCTAACAGAAACAGATGAAAGATTCTGGTATCCGCAGAAATATTTACCATGTTGTACTACCAGTACCTGCTGACCATCTACTTCGCCGGCCCATATGACTTTGCCATCAGCCACTGATCTTACAGTAGACCCTATTGGAAGAGAGATCTCAATGCCATCTGTACGGCGGCTCAGTTTCGTTCCGGCAATTTTTTCAATGCCATAATGGGCCGTAACCACACCCATTGATACCGGCCAGGGTAGGCGGCCCTTGTTATTTTCGAAATTGATAGACATTTCCCGTTCCTCGGGGGTCGATTCCAATGGGGTATAGACCCGGTCGCGGGCGGGAGCTGCCACACCTGTTACAGGCTCATTACTGAGACTGGCAGATGGCTTGGTGGGTTTAGTGGGTTTGGGAGCGGTGTTATTTTTGGCAAGGTCTGACGCAGCGGCTTTTTTCTGATCATCCAATGCTTTTTGACGGGCCAGTTCCCTTTTCTTCGCTTCTTCGATCTCGCGGCGGATAATGGCATTAAAAGCCTGTTGCACACGCTGCCGCTGCTTTTCTTTATCACTTACCTGGCGGGCCAGTTCTTTTTCTTTTCCTTTTAACTGGGCCACTACCTGATCCTGTTCTTTTTTATCGGCTTCCAGCACTTTTAACTGCTGGCTCTGTGTTTGCAGAACACCCAATCTTTCTTTTTTATTGGAGCTGAGTACACTGATCTTTTGCTGCAGGAGCTGATCAGACTGCATAATGGCGTTAGCCTGTGTTTCGCGGTTCTGGCGGTAGCTTTTGAGATAGGTTACCCGTTTAATGGCATCGTTAAAGCTAGTGGCGGAAAAAAGAAAGTTCAGGTATTCGTAACTGCTTCTGTTCTTATAAGCAAAAACAATGCTTTTGGCATATTTGACTTTGAGTGTATCAAGTTCTTTACGCAAACGATAGATATCCCGCTCATTGGTAAAGATCGTTTCATCCATCTGCCTTACCTGGCGGTTGATGCTGTTCACCAGTTCTTCCCGCTTGTTGATCTTGCTTTTGATAATGGCCAGCTGTTTTAAGGAGATCTTCTTGTTGTTCTGTGTTTCATTGATCATCCGGTTCAGATCGGCGATCTCTTTTTGCAGTTCCTGTTCTTTTTTCTGCAGTTCTTCCCTTGTATTCTGCGCAAAAGCACAGAAACTCATCATGATCACAAGAAAGAAAACAGAAAAAAGTCTTTTACGCATAACAACTGAATTTAAAGGTACAACCCACCTGCGGTCTACTATAGAACGGCTAAGTTGCAGGTAAATTACTTACGCTTGTATTTTTTAGGCGGTTCGAAATTGTATTTTAACGGTTCATTTAGGTTAAACTCTTTAAAATCAAGGTAAATATCCAGTTTCGACTTCTCTGCCACTGAGATGCTGCGGTAAGTGGCAAAACGATAGGGCCCCATGGGTTGATAATTGCCAAAAGTGATATCACAGGTACGGTTTCGTTGCAGATCCACATCATCCAATTTACTGTGAAGCACTTTAAAATCGGTATTATCGAGTGTGAGCAGGTGTTTGAACACATCTCCCACCATCAGTACCAGCAACTGACTGGAGCCGGCCTTGTAAGAAATCACATTGCCATCTATAAAAATAGGGTTTCCAATCAGGATATTCTGGATGGTAGCAAAATCAAAAGGAATCTGTGTTACTTCCGGCAGATAATTGATAGAGCGGTACATCACGTATTTTTCTCCCGCATGCCGAACGATGGTAATACTGTCTTTTTTGATCTTGGCCTCCAGTCCCAAACCCGGTATTCCCAGAAAAGTGCCGGTAACTTTTATCAGTATGACACTATCCTTTTTCATACTCAGGTACACCGTATAATTATCACTTTTCTCTGCACCCTCGTAGGATACTTTTATTTTGGCATTAAACGTGTTGAAATCGATCTTACTGGTAGCTACTTTTCCAAGGATTTCTTTCACAATAGCTCCAGAATCCACATGCGGGGATTCTTTGATAACGATGGTCTGTGCCGTATCTTTTTTGGTGATGGCTTCCTGAATCACCTGTGTCTTTTTTACGGTTGTGCAGGAAACTGTTGCAAGCACCACAGTAAAAAAGACCAGCAATAATTGTTTCATACGCATGGGGGGATTATTTTCCGGTGTGCCCAAATCCGCCGGCACCTCTTTCGGTTTCGGAAATACCGGTTACGGGTTTCCAGTTAATTTTTTCTACTTTCTGTAATACCATCTGGGCTATTCTGTCTCCGGTTCTGATGGTTTGCGGTTCCTGGGAAAGATTAATGAGGATTACTTTGATCTCGCCCCTGTAATCTGCATCAATGGTTCCCGGGGTATTCAGGCAGGTGATCCCCTGTTTTACAGCCAATCCGCTGCGGGGCCGGATCTGCACTTCAAAACCATCCGGAATTTCCAGAAACAGTCCTGTAGGAATCAGTGTCCTTTCCATAGGCTGAAGCACCACTTCAGTTTCCAGAAAAGCTTTGATATCCATTCCTGAGGAACCCGCGGTTGCATATTCCGGCAGAGGATGATTTGAGTGATTGACAATTTTGACAGGAATGCTGTTTAAAGACATAGCTGCAAAAATAGTCCATCCCGGTTAAGATTTGCTATTTTTGGTCATACGGTCGAAATAGAGGCTATCCTGCTGTGCAAAATGGCTGGCCACCGGACAATACTATTCCCCATGAAAAGAGCACTTATCTGCGGCGTTTCGGGTCAGGACGGGTCTTACCTGGCCAGGCTTTTATTAGAAAAAGGATACGAGGTTTTCGGTGGCTCCCGCGATGCGCAGTCCGGCTCTTTTAAGAACCTGGAAACACTGGGCATCAAGTCATCCGTCCGATTACTCTCTATCAACATAACCGATTTCAGAAGTACCCTGCAAACCATTCAGCGGGTGAAGCCGGATGAAATTTACAATTTGTCGGGGCAGACTTCTGTAGGACTTTCTTTTGAGCAGCCGGTAGAAACGCTGGAAAGTATCGTGATGGGAAACCTGAATCTGATAGAAGCGATCCGTTTTGTGGCTCTTCCCATCAAGTTATACAATGCGGGGTCAAGCGAATCTTTTGGAGATACCTTAGGCATTGCGGCAGATGAAAATACACCTTTCCGGCCGCGCAGTCCTTATGCGGTTGCCAAATCCACTGCATTCTGGCAACTGGCCAATTACCGCGAGGCCTACCACCTGTTTGCCTGCACCGGTATCCTGTTTAACCACGAATCGCCTTTGCGCAAAGAGAATTTTGTTACCAAAAAGATCATTTCTACTGCCTGCCGGATCTACAAGGGCAGCCCGGAAAAATTATACCTCGGCAACACTGATATCTATCGCGACTGGGGCTGGGCACCTGAATATGTTACCGCCATGTGGTTAATGATGCAGCAGGAAAAAGCAGAAGATTATGTGATCGCCACCGGCAAAACACACTCGCTGAACGAACTGATCAATATTACTTTCGAAAAATTACAACTGAACCCTGCAGACCATGTACTAACCGACCCTGCCCTCTTTCGTTTAACCGACCTGCATGGAGGTATGGCCAATCCCGCCAAAGCAGCAAAACAACTGGGCTGGAAAGCAACGGTTTCTTTTGAGGAAGTGATAGAGCGGATGATTGAGGCGGAGTTGGGCTGAGGCGTGAGTTGTCAGTAGTGAGTAGGGAGTGTTGATTGGTATGCTTGCCTGATGGCAGTTGAAAATTAATAGTTAAAAGTTAATAGTGGCGCTAGTGGTGTTGCTTGTATACACCAACACATTGCGTATTGCCAATTAACAATACACGATTACTCACTCAAGGTCTCCCGCGGAGCGGGATCTTCACTTCGCTTCGATTTGGTCTTTGGTCTTTAGTCTTTGGTTGATTGGGGGGGTAGAGGTACTGGGTGCATTAGGTAATTCTAGCGATTGACTATTCACGATTGACCATTCACAACTCCCAACTCACGGCTCTCAGCTCATAGCTCGTGGCCTTTGGCGTGTTGGCGTATTAGCGCGTTGGGTGGTATTGCCCATTGCCTATTCACTACTCACCACTCACGGTCTTTGGTATATCGGGTTTGAGCATTCGCTCATTCACTCAATCACTCATTCGCTCATTGTTTCTGTGCCCATTGCCCACTCACCACTGACTACTCACATCTCTCTATCCAGAAAGAAGAAGGTTCATCTTTTTCCTCCAGATGCGTTAGTGTTTGTCTTACTTCAGCTGAATAATCTTTTGCGAGATAATTCAAGGAATAACGAATGGTAAATGCGGTGTTCTGGTAGAGAAAAGCTTCCAGCAGGTACTGTTCGTTCCAGAAACGAAACAGGCCGTTCAGCCAATCCTGCCTGTAATGGCGGGGGGTGAAGATATCATGAATATGGATCAGGACGCCTTTGGCCAGCATTGGTAGAATTTGCTGGTAAATAAACAGCACATCATTGCCTGGCCGGATGATATGGGAAGAATCGATAAACAGAATATCCTTCTCCTGCAGGCTTTCAAACAATGAAAGATCCATGTTTTCCACGGGTTCTCTGATAAACTGAATGCCTACAGCATTAGCAGGAACAATGGTCTCAAACGGGTCTATACAAAAAAGCGTACCCTCGCTACCCTCTGCCCTATTTCTGTTCAGCGCCTGAAGCGCAATCAGACTGCTGTAACCACTGCCAATTTCAATAATTCGGGCGGGTTTCAGATTGCGTATCAACAGGTAATACAGATCAGCATCTCCCGGTCCGAAGTTGGGGTTATTCACGCCTTGCAGGGAAGCAAGCTCTTCCTGGTAAGATAGGGTTTGCAATGACGCCAATTGGTCGGCTATCTGAAAATCAAGCGTTAGCTCTCTTTTTTTTCCGGCATCAAAAGTAACCGGGTAGCGGAAACGAGGTTCATAAAAATGGTCCCGGACCGGGAAAACACCTATCCCCAAAAAACTCTTACGGTGCAGCGGAAAATATTCGACGCCAAAGCGTCTGATCCATTTCAGAAAAGGCAGGAGCAATAAAGTGAAGGGCAGTAGTAGTATATCGATGATGCCAAATACCGTCTTTTTGATAAACATCTTCATAGCTGCCGTTTCAAAATGCAAGATGATGTAAATATAGGCCCCATTTTGTACTGGAACTACTAATCATGACAGGCCCCGGGTTCAGCCACCCGTTGCGTGATGAACTAATCTCTTTTGGCCATGCCCGTTGAAGTTGATGCAAATGGGTATTATAGGTCTGGTAAAAGATACCTTATTGCATATTTTTTACCGTAAACCCTTGAATCAAGCTCAATAATGATGCCTGATAAGACAAATAAGTGGCAGAAGCCTTACATTTGAAAAATATCTGATTTACCGGTATAACTTAATGTATTCGTATGATAAAGGGCAGGTCATTGGTTATGGTTTCATTGATGGCGATTACGGCATTTGTATCATTAAGCGGATGCTTTAAAAACCTGCCTGTAAAAAATGAAGTGTATTTCAATGATTTTGAAGGTGGAAGTGACAGGAACCTGTCGGTATATGATCATAACGGAAAAGTAGACACCCTGAAGATCGTTACATTCAACAACAATAAGGTTTTCGGATTCTTTAATAATAACAGGTTTGATCTGCTGGTGGAGAATTTGCCCGAACACAATGCCATCAAAATAGAGTTTGATCTCCTGATCCATGACAAATGGGACGGAGATTATCTGTTACCCGGAAGTTCCGTACCCGATGCATGGCAAATGCAGTTAGAGGGACGTCCCATTTACATAACTACTTTTTCAAATGGAACGTACGGACAATCATACCCCTATAATCATGTTGCCGGTTACACCCCCAATCCGGCAAGGGCCAATGCCTGGAACCCCAATCTGCCGGGGGTATGTGCACTCAAATCGCAGCCCAATGGAAGCTCTCTCTACAAAATAGAATATACAACAGCGCATACAGCTTCTACCGTTTCACTGGCCTGTAACGATGCTTTACAGCCCTATCTGAGTTATTGTCTGAAAAGCTGGTCGGTAGATAATCTCCGGGTAACTGCTATCAATTATAAATAATATAATTACGTGTTGTGTTAAGAAAAAATCAAACACCCTGTCATTCGAAAACCCTTGTCGCTCACGGCCGCTAGGCCCCGTCCCTGTTACCGGGCTGCATTGGCCTCTGATCAGATCTGCTTCGCATGATCTGATCTGTCTTCGCTTCGCTTGACACCGAACCCAATGAGGCCCGTCCACAGGGACTGATTAGGATTTTTTTATCGAATACCCTGAGGTTGCGGTTTTAATTCTACTAATCAAATAAATTTAAAATTATCAAGTACCACAAGACGTTAATATAATAGCTTCCTCACTTACCGCAACTGCTTACTTATAATTTTGCGAAGTAACCCCCAATATCAAATTTGACCTGCATATTGATGGATCCATTCTCTGAGGGAATGAAACGGGCAGGATCTACCAGACGGAAATCGACCGAAACACGGGTTTCGTCAGAGTTGTTCTGTTTATTGCCATGAAACAGATTGGCCCCATTAAAAACCAGGATCTCACCATATTGTACAGGATAGGCTTTGAAATCTCCCTTGTCTTCTTCGCTCTCCATCCAGATCGTATTAAATTCATTTGTATCTACAAAAGGCATCCAGAAATTGAGTTCTGAAATACCATGATTGTAGGTTTTGTCTTTATGCCATTCGCCCACTGCAATATTGCCGTTAGCGAGTTGCACCCTGAATGTGGGTATTTGCTGGTAGATGATTTCATTGTATCCGAAATGCTTTTTCAGCTCGTCAACCAGTGCCAGGTAAGAAGCACGAAAATCAGCCACAAAGCGATCATAATACAGTTTATGCCAGTCTGTTTTTTGATCATTTTCCCTTTTTACCAGCTCATACTGTTTAAGAAGATGCAGCTCTTCCAGTTTCCTGTTCTCCCCGGATAATCCAAGCATGTTGGATACTATATCGCGAAACGGGTATTTTGTTGTGTCGTAACTTATTTTGTAGGGTGCCTGCTGGTACATCATAAAACAGAGAAAGGTTTTGCTGCAAAAATGTCGTTTAAATGATTTTAAACAATGAAGATAGTTCTTCAGATGGGAATCTTACCGCGAAATTACCATTTTCAGGTATCGTCCCAGTTTGAAAAATCAAATCCGGACAAAGTCAGCTGCAAAGGCTTCCCATAAACAGTGATTCTGTCGGTTTTTGCTGGTAAAAAGAGGGATAAGACTTGGGGACGCCAGTTCCAATTGATATCGGCTTTTACTAAAAAATCAGTATTTTTGGTTTTGCCGGATTGGCAGGTGCAACAGAATACAGATTTTATGAAAGGACGTAAGGCCTTCTCCGCTATTCCAACAGTTCTTTTCTTAACAATTCCTGTGTTCCTGATAGGTTTTTGGGCGCTTTCACCCTCAAAAACCAGCCTGTTTGTGAATGATTCCAGGTATAAGTCTCCCTTCCGCTTTGCTTTTAGGCTGCCATGGGGAATCCTTACTTTCCATTCCCCTAACCTATCCACTACCTGTCATTCTATCCGTTTATTCAAATCCGTTTTCATACACAACATTAAGCCAGCAGCCATTTTACCGCAACATGGATACCGTAGAATGGATCTTTCACTATTGATTAAACAGACCGTATGAAAAAGAACGTCTCATTTCTGAAAGCTATTTGGCGGGCGAATCCTAAGACAATCTATTTCAATTTCCGCTATTTGCCCTGGCAGCAGGCGATACGTTTCCCTTTCTGGATCTCCTCAAAAACATACCTGCGTAAAACAAAAGGAAGTATTATTATTAATGGTGAGCTGCAAACGGGTATGATAAGAATCGGCTACGGCGATATTGGCATTTTTGATAACAAAAGATCCAGGACCATCTGGGAAGTTGCCGGCAAGGTGATATTTGAAGGCAATGCTGAAATAGGTCATGGATCAAAGATTTCCGTTGGTGAAACCGGACAATTACAACTGGGCAAGAACTTCGCTATTACCGCCGAAACTGCTATCATAGCCTATAAACAAGTAACATTTGGAAATGATTGCCTGCTTTCCTGGGATATTTTAATCATGGATACCGACTTTCATCCGATTACCAATGCCCAGTCAGAAATTCAGAACCCACCCACAGAAATCATCATTGGGCATAATGTCTGGATCGGCTGCCGGGCACTGATCCTGAAAGGTTCCGTTATACCGGATGGCTCTGTTATAGCAGCCAATAGCCTGGTTACTAAAAAACTGTCGGGCACTAACCAGGTGTTTGGCAGTCAGCCTTTATCGGTACTTGCAGAAAACATTCGTTGGCATAAATAATCATAAACCTGTTATTTCACTACATTAAATATTTCCGGCAATGCCCAATATTGGATTTAAAAATAAAATGCATCTGATTAAATCCAATATGCCGTTTCTTTCCAATTTTTTTAACCTGGGTTTTATACAGGTATCCAATGCCGTTATGCAGATCCTTCTTTTTCCGCTGATCATCCATGTGGTAGGTTTAGGCAATTTCGGATTGGTGATGGTGGCCAATTCCGTGGCCTCACTTGCCGGACTCATCATTAATTACGGCACAGGTTTATCAGGCATAAAAGATGTAACCATTCATAAAGAAAACCCATCTACCCTTTCTAAAACAGTATATACCATCTTTTTTACAAGGTTATCCTTGTCTATCCTTTGTTTAACAGCCCTGCCTGTATTATATCTCGCTAATTACAATCTTACCTACCTGCTGCTTGCTACCCCGATATTATTGACAGAAATAGTAAACCCGCTCTTTTTTTTCACGGGTATTGAAAAACTATTTCTGTATAATCTCACCAATTTAATTTCGAAGCTGATGGCTGCTGTTTTTATCCTTTTAATGATAAAAACACAGGAAAATGCGCCCTGGGTAAATTTCTATCTTGGCATTTTCAACCTGTTCTTTTATCTCCTTCTCGGGATCTATACCATCAAAAAATACAGTTTGGGCAAGGTCAGTTTTCATCTCTCAGCCGTATACTCCCTGCTGAAGCACAATTTTTATCTGGTCGGCAATAATATATCCGTTCAATTACAGCAGTCTTTTTTTCTGTTTACCATCGCTACCACCCACAATCCATTACTGTTGGGCGCCTACTCATTATGCGATAAAATCGTATGGTCTTTCCGGTTATTACTTACCGCTTTTTCTGGTGCCACTTTTCCTAAGGCAGTACGCCTTTACCAGGAAGGCGAATCGCTTTGGTATGCCTATAAAAGAAAAACCAACCAATACCTGGCAGGATTTTTTTTACTGGCAGGATTGTCGCTGTTTTTTTTATCGCCGCTGATTACAAGAATACTAACCGGTAGCGAGGATACCCTCACCAGTTCTTTTATCCGTGCAGTCAGTTTTGTTCCTTTTGTATCGTCAATGAATGTGCTTAATGTACTGGATCTGCTCATCAAAAACAGGTATAGCGATATATTTAAGATTTCCATGATATTACTCGCCATTACCATACTAACCTCCCTGCTATTAATCACCTTCAGTTCTGCCAGCTATTTCGGATATTATCCCTTAATAATAGAGTCCTGTTCTATTCCTCTTTATCTTTACGCCATAAAGAGATCTCCTAAAAACACCTATCCGAATGAGTACTAAAAGAATTGCGGTCATCCTGATCAACTGGAACAGCTTTGACACTACCAACGACTGCATAGATTCATTGAAAAAAGTAACCGGTCCTGCGTTCGACATCATTGTGGTAGACAATGCTTCTGCAGATGGTTCCGCAGACAGATTAAAGGAAGTGTATCCGGAAATTATTTTAATCAAATCTCCTGTCAATACCGGTTTTACCGGCGGCAATAATATTGGATTTCAGTATTCGATAAACAATGGTTACGAATACTCGCTCATGCAGAACAACGATACCTTTGTAGAACCTGATTATTTGACACACCTTGTTAACCATATGGACAATCATCCGCAAACAGGTGCCGTGCAACCCCGGATCTTCTATCATCACGACAGAAGCCTGATCTGGGATGGAGGATCTTATTTTAACCGTTTCCTGGGACATACTTATACAAAAGGAGTAGGAAAGCCAAAAGGCGATACTTATAATGTTGAAAAAGAAGTGGATTGGATTACCGGCTGTGCCTTTTTTGTACGTAACAGCATTCTGAAACAAACCGGTGTACTGGCAGATAATATGTTCATGAATTATGAAGACGTGGATCTTTCTTTCCGGATCAAAAAACTCGGGTACCGCCTGGACTATGTTCCTTCATCAGTGATTTATCACATAACCAGCATGTCGCTCAAATCAAGTACAAAAGGCGCTGAAGGATTTTTGAATCCTGCGGCCCATTACCGTAATATCAGAAACAGGATATGGATATTAAAACGCTATACTCCCTGGTATTTTGTTCCTTCTACAACGGTTTTTAATTTTTTTTACATTTCACTGGTTATAGGGTATTTTGCGGCTAGGAGACGTTTTACAAAAATGAAAGCTGTTGTAAGGGCAGTTCGGGATGGTTTAAAGGGATCCATCGAGTACCAACCCACAGGTATGGCTGGTTAGAAGGAGATCCCGGTTAACAGATTGACCCATACAGCAGCGTCCGAGATACAGGTTTTCGGGAAGTAACTACCGGGAACCCGACATCTATCCAGTTTCTACTGCTTAAAATCTCATATGTTCATCTTCCCCAGCCTTTATATCATAGCTTTCTTTACGGCAGTATACCGGCTATTAAAGGGGAAACAGGATGCCATCCTTCTTTTTTTATTAGTTGCCCTCCCTATTTACATCACCAGTTTATCGGTGGCCAATATGTATGGCCTCACAAAGGTGATTCCTGTATTACAGACTTTCAAAGAAGTCCTGATACTGGTGGCACTGATCAGTTTTACATGGAAATATCAAAAAAAGCTGAATCTGCATATTGTTGACTGGCTCGTTATCAGCTATCTGGTATACAACCTTCTCTATGTGGTGTTACCCATCGGCACCTATAGTTTACTCGAAAAACTGATTGCCTGCAAAGGAATCTGTTTTTTCCCTTTTGTATACTTTACGGGGAGGTTTTGTAATCCCAGGCTGATTAACCTGAATAAATGGTTTTACTATATATGTGTGCTGGCCATCCTTTCCGGGATTGTGTTGTTGTTTGAAGTGATTCCTTACCAGCATTTACAAACCTATACCGGTTACGCAGACTATAACGAGATCTTCTTTAACGTAGAACCCGCAGGCAATTATGGGCTCACCTGGACCTTTGAATCTATTAATGGCATCAAACGATTCGCCAGTTTTTTTTCCATGCCCCTGGAACATGCGGCAGCATGCCTGATCAGCATATCCGTTTTGGCGGCATTGGCTACAGATAAGAAAAACAGGATCAGGCTAAACTACTTCCTGCTGATAACTTTCGCTTTTACCCTATTCTCTATCACTTTTGCGTTTTCCCGGGCAGCATTTGCCAGTTATTTTCTGATGATCTATATGTACATGCTGATTACCAGAAATAAAACATGGCTCAAAATGATTCACTGGGGTATAGCGGCAGCCATTGTAGCGGTGCTTGTTTGGCTGGAAGGAGATATTTACGAAGTCATTACCACTACCATCGATTTCTCGGATAGCTCCAGTGTGAGTCACGTGATAGAATGGCTGGCGGGAATACAATCTATCGGCAATAATCCCATGGGATTGGGATTGGGCTACTCCGGCCGGATTGCCGGCAGTTTCGGAGAAAATATCGGTGGCGAAAACCAACTGATCATTATCGGCGTACAAACCGGTATCATAGCCATTCTTTTGTACATCACCATCTATTGGCTTATCATCAAAAATGCCTTTCAGATATTCATCAGCAGTAAATCCGGCAAAGAAAGAAAACTGGGTTTAATGCTCGTTTTATTAAAAGTGGGCATCATTATTCCCCTTTTAACTGCAGAAGTTGAAACCTATCTTTATATCAGTTATTTTATCTGGTTCTTTTCCGGTTTGCTGATCTCGATTGTCAGCATGAAAAAGGAGAACAGTAAACCTTCCACTATCCATGAAGTTAGGAATTGATATCAGGGACCTGAAGACCTCCACCACAGGACAAAAAACCTACCTGGAAGAACTATGCCTGGCATTCAAAAAACAATCTGGCAAGGATCTCCAGATCTGTCTGCTCGATACTTCCATTCCGGCTTTTCGGGGAAACAGTAAGTTTATTAAAATTCTGGAACAACTCAACCTGCATTTCTGGAAACAATGTGTACTACCGGTAAAAGCGGCGCTTAGCGGGTGTGATGTACTTTTATGCACCGATTATTTCGTTCCCTACCTTCACCTCGGATACAAAACAGTCACTGTTTTTCATGATGCTTTTTTCTTTGAGAATAAAGAGCACTATCATCCCCTGTTTATTTGGCTCTTTAAACATATTGCCCTGCCGTCTGCAAAACGTTGCGCCTATATCATCGTTCCTTCCGATTATGCAAAACAGCAGGTGATCAGATATTATACCTGTCTGCCTGCAGAAAATATTATCACTATCCACGAAGGACCGAAAACCCTGGCTATCGGAGAAGCTATAGCCGCTACTGATAGTATCTTAGACAGATTACATCTCAGCCAGCAGCCCTATTTACTGCATGTAGGTGTGATGAATAAAAGAAAGAATATTCCTTTTCTGCTCCGGAGTTTTGCGAAGTTCCTCGAAAATGGGTACCAGTATAAACTGGTGCTGGCGGGTTCTTTGCAAACCTCGCAGTATATTTCAGATGCGCAAAATATACTGGATACCATCAAAGCCTGTCATTTGGAGGAGCATGTGATTTTTACCGGTTATCTTTCCAATGAAGACCTTTCGCTGATTTACCAGCATGCTGCCATGTATGTTTTCCCCTCACTGAATGAAGGTTTCGGACTCCCTGTTCTGGAAGCTTTTAGGTTTGGCCTGCCGGTCCTGGTGGCCAATAATACCTGTTTACCCGAAATTGGTGGCGATGCCGTTCTCAGCTTTGATCCGCATAATGAAGCCGATCTGCTGGCAAAACTAAGAATGGTGGCAGACAACCCTCCACTAAGAGACCAACTCAGCCAGCAAGGAAGAAAAAGGCTCCAGGATTTTTCCTGGGATGAGACTGCGAGACAGATCATCAGGTTGTTATCCGATAGATAAATGCACAACTGTTCTGTGGTGAGGCGTGAGGCGTGAGTAGTGAGTGGTGAGTAGGCAATGGTCAATGGTCAATAAGCCACCGATACGCCAACCTGCCTGCCAGGGAAGCAGGTGCGCCAAATGCTAAGAGCTGTGATAAGCTAGCCAATGCGCTAATGCACCAACACGCCAAAAGCCAAATGCCAAATGCTCTGAGCTATGAGCTGCGAGCCGCTAGCTGGGAGTTGTGAATGGTCAATGGTGAATAGACAATGGGCAATAATTCCCTAATGCGCCAATGCGCTAACACGCCAACACGCTCATAATCCTATGCACTAATTACACAATCACCCCCCAATCAACCAAAGACTAAAGACCAAAGACTAAAGACCAAATCGTAGCGAAGCAAAGATCCCGCTCTGCGGGAGATCGTGAATCGTGAGGCGTGATGCGTGAATGTCAATTCCAAATAATCCCCCCTCTTTGCGCAGCAGAGAGGGGCCGGGGGTGAGTAGTAAATGGATCGCCAACACGCCAAATACCAAACATCTCTTTCCCATAAAGCCACTCGTCCATAAAACCCGCACAACAGCCGTTCATCCGTTTCAAAAATTGTATCTTTATTCTTTAAGTGATGCAACTACCCGAGCCAGCAAATACCAACCTGCTTTTTATCCATAATAAATATCTCAAAACCGGAGGGGAGGATAGTGTGGTATTAAACGAGATCAACCTTTTAAGAAAGCATGGGTATTCGGTATGGTTAAAAGAATTCGGGAATGAAAACTTTCAATCAACCAACCCCTTAAAAAAAATCCTGGCCGGTTTCAATTTTTTCTTTAACCTGTCTGCTTTTTTTTCCGTTTACAGACTGATTAAAAAACATAAGATCAAAGTTCTTCACACACACAACTTTTTTTATACTGCCTCCCCAGCCGTTTTCTGGGCAGGAAAATTAGCTGGTGCAAAAACAGTCATGACCATCCACAATTACCGGTTATTCTGTCTGAATGCACTTTTTTACAGAGAGGGCGGCACTTGCATGGATTGTGTAAATTCGCGCTCATTCAGGCCCGGTATCCATCATGCCTGTTTCAAAGCTTCCCCCACTTTTTCTGCGATCCTTGCGGCTTCGCTTCAATTTCATAGAAAAGCAGGCACCTGGCTTCATAAGGTGGATAGATTTATTGTACTCAATCCTTTTACCAAGGAATTATTACAGGGTATCGGGGTAAACGGAGAGAAAATAACGGTCAAGTCAAACTTTATTACCGATACGGCCTATGCCGATTATCAAAACCGGAATAATACTTACTTATATGCCGGACGGATTGAAGAAGAAAAAGGAATTAGACACCTGATAGAGGCTTTTCAGCAGTCGGGCAGAAAACTATTGATTGCAGGGGATGGGAATATGGTCCCGTATATAAAAGAAAATACCTCCGAAACCATCCAATATATAGGACAGCAAACCCCGGAACAAATCGCTGTCCTGTTTCAGCAATGCAAAGGATTTATCTTTCCCTCTTTACTCACAGAAGGGATGCCTATGACCTTGATAGAAGCATTTGCTGCCGGCGCTATCTCCATTGCTGCAGCCTCTGTAAATACCAGTAGCATGATCAGCGATGGTACGGATGGATTCCTGTATGAAGGCGGCAATGTTGCATCTCTCAACCAGGCCATCGGGCGTTTGGAAGCACTCGATCTTTCTTCCTTACAAATACTTTCAGGGAATGCCAGAAAAAGGTATGAGAACCATTATCACGAAAGTATTCATCTTGTAACAATCCGCAACATCTATACAAACGAGGATTGACCCGGATACGCTATTTTTGTGAAAAGTTTTCCTATGAACCAGGAAATAGCAGATAAAGTCAATATCATTGGAACAGGTATCAGCAATATTTCCCTGGAAGAAACTATCAGCATTTTCAACGGGTGGATTGAAAAGAACGAAAAGAAAAGGGTATGTGTTACCCCCGTAAACTGTTTGTTATGGGCAAACGACAATGAAGAACTCCGAAAAATCTATAATTCAGCAGACCTTACTTTATGCGATGGCGTTCCGCTTTTATGGGCCGCCCGTATGCTGAATTCACCTTTGAAAGAAAGAGTTACCGGCCTTGACCTTTTACCACGATACATAGAAGAGTGTTACCGCAGAAATTATTCCCTGTTTTTTATGGGTGCCAGCGAGGGAGTGGCCGATGCTCTGAAAAGAAAATGTGAAGCCATGTATCCCGGTATCCGGATAAAGGGTACCTATTCTCCCCCTTTTGCAGACAGGTTTAGCGATGAAGAAAATACTAAGATCTGTTCCCTGATCAATCAGGTCGCTCCGGATGTTCTCTGGGTTAGTTTAACTGCTCCCAAACAGGATTTCTGGATTTATGAGCAACTACAAAACCTGAATGTACATATTGCCATTGGTGTGGGCGGTGCATTCGAAGTAACCTTGGGAACTATTCAACGGGCACCCGTTTTTATGCAAAAGTCCGGTCTTGAATGGCTATACCGGCTCCTGAAAGAGCCCCGCAGGCTTTATAAACGTTATTTGCTGGAAGCGCCCCGGTTTATCCCCCTGCTTATCAAACAGAAACTAAAAAAAACGGGATAGCGGGCATCAGACAGGCGAAGAAACCGATCTTTTAGCTGTCAAAATCCTAAAATTAGCAATCAGATGGGCATTTTTTTAAATATTACCTATTTTGTGACCGTATATGGAAATGGGATGCCTCGGCATAGAGGTCAAGGTCATTGACGATCAACCACCTATGTGCAAAATACCAGTAGGCCTGTAGAAATCTATGAATAAGAATTTCAATCGATTTACACTAATCCGCTATATCATAGATGCCCCTGTGATAATGTTGTCTTTTATCGCAGCGATCAGTTTTGTGCGAAAAATCAACATCTTTACCCTTCCCGTTTCCAACCAGCTTTTTGCACTCATTGCCTTAGTTACCTGGTATATAGCTACCTCCTTTTCAAAATTATACGCCGACAGACGTTCAAATAAGTATTCGGAGGAAATGGTATTTATTGTGTATTCACTGATTATTTATGCCATCATTTTAAGTTCTGTCAGTTTTTTCCTCCAAAACTACATAGAGATCAGTAGTGCAGAACTGTTTGTCTTTATGATGATTCTTTTAGTGACACTGACCATCACCAAGTATATCATACGAAAGAGTCTGCATTCTGCCATATTTCAGGGTAAAGTATTGGATAACCTGTTACTGGTAGGTGCCACCAATAGTGCACTTGATTTTTATGAAACCATCAATAAATATTACTACTATGGTTATAAATGTATTGGATTTATAGACGATCAGGTTCAGGTAATGAATGGCTGCCCGTATAGAGGCAGCCTGAAACAGTTACCCTCTTTACTTGCTTCCAAACAGATTGACGAAGTGGTGATTGCCCTGCCCAACTCGCAAAATAAGGAAATTCAGAAATGTGTGGAGATATGTGATTATTATTCTGTAAAAGCCCGGATCGTTCCTAATCTTCATCAGTTTGCCCTATCACCGTTACAGGTAAATAATATCGGCCAGTTATCTGTTCTCAGTATCCGTTCTCTGCCGCTTGATAAACAGGAGAACAGATTCCTGAAAAGAGTTTTCGATATTCTTTTTTCATTGCTTTTTTTTGTTTTGATCGGCATTTGGCTGTTTCCATTGATTGCCTTATTGATTAAAATCACTTCACGGGGTTCCGTTTTCTTTCACCAGGAAAGATGGGGTTTAAATAATGAAAAAATCACCTGTTATAAATTCAGAACCATGATACACGACAGTTCTGATCTTGATGATGAGGGTAATTACCAACAGGCAAAAAAGAATGACCCCAGGGTAACCACTATAGGAGCATTTCTCCGGAAATCAAATCTGGACGAGCTGCCACAATTCTGGAACGTATTACTCGGGAATATGTCGGTGGTAGGTCCGCGCCCGCATCCTACCCCACTCAACCTGGAAGCCATGCATACGATTGATAATTATATGCTTCGCCACATAATCAAACCCGGTATCACAGGGTGGGCGCAGGTGAATGGCAGCAGGGGCGAAACCCGAATGCCCGGAGCCATGCAGGAACGTGTTAACTTTGACCTCTATTATATTCACAGATGGACATTCTGGTTCGACTGCCAGATTATCCTGCAAACAGTTATCAATATTTTCAGAGGTGATCAGAATGCGTATTAAGCGGGAGTGGTGAGTGGTGAATGGGCAATGGGCAATAAATGAGCCAGATGCCTTGAGCTATGAGCCTTGAGCTGTGAGCAGTGAATAGGCAATAAATGGTTCAATCCCCCCTCTTTGCGCAGCAGAGAGGGGTCGGGGGTGAGTCAATACTTATCAATCCGCTAATCCGCAAATTCACCAAAGACCAAAGACTAAAGACCAACCCAACCATCCACATGCTAAAAAAAAGTTTACTTCTCAGTTCACTGGTTTTCGTCCTCTTTACTGGTCGCCCGGCGGCCCAGGGAGTTTGGGAAAATCAAAACAGTGAAATCTACAATTTCCTCTACAGAATGGCACAAAAGGGGTTGATTCATTTTGACGACTATATCAGACCAGTTAGCCGGATGTATCTGGAGCAATGCCTCGACTCACTGGCAGCAAAAGAACCTGCATTAAGCAACATAGAAAAAAAAGAGCTCCTTTTCTACAAACGGGAATTTAGCGACGCACTGGCATTGAATACGGTTCAAACAAAAGCCAAAACGGTTATGTTTGGCCAGGATGCTTATCATCGCTTCCGGGCAATTTCTACCACCGCCAACAATTTTCTGATGCGGGTAGACCCCATACTTTCTGCCGCTATCATTCAGGGATCCGGAAGAAATATCAAACAAACCAGTTCAGGGTTTAATTTATATGGGTATGCCGGTAAACAATGGAGCTATTATTTTTCCTTTAACGATGTAAATGAAAACGGATCTGGATTGGATACCTTACGGCAATTCACCCCTGCCACCGGTATTATCAGTAAAATTGCTGCCAATGGCAAAAGCCATAATTACAGCGAACTCAGGGGTGGCATTACCTATAGCTGGAAAAATGGTTCTTTCAGTTTTGTTCAGGACCAGTTGTTAAACGGTTACGGTGAAAACGGGCGAATTATACTCTCTTCCAAATCACCGGCCTACCCCTATATCAGGCTGGATTATACCCCTTTTCGCCAGCTCAGTTTTAATTATACCCACGCATGGCTCAATTCCAATATCCTCGATTCAGCCGCCTCTTACCCAACCGGAAGCGGTGCATTCGGGAGCAGAAGAGAAATGTATGTACCAAAATTCATGGCACAACACAGTATCCGTTTTACCCCTGCCAAAGGCCTGGATATTGTGGTGGGAGAATCCATGGTGTATAGCGACAGGTTAAATGTGGGTTATTTGATACCGGTACTCTTTTTCAAAGCCTATGATAACCTGATTAACAACAACAATATCAATGCTGGTTCCAACGGACAATTATTCCTGCAGATAAGTTCCAGAAATAACCTCCGCAATACACATTTGTATGGTTCCCTGTTTATTGATGAGATCAGGGTCTCTACCCTTTTTAACCCTGCCAAAAGCCGTAACCAGCTGGGATATACCCTGGGCGGATCAGTAACCGATCCTGGATTATCCTACCTTACACTTGGCCTGGAATATACCCGCATAAACCCATTTGTATACAGGAATCTAATACCTGCCCAGAACTACACAAACAGTGATTATCTGTTGGGCGATTGGATGGGCAGTAATGCTGATAGATGGATCGCAACGGTTAAATACACACCCGCTCCCAGGGTAAAATGCCTTTTGAGGTATCAGACCGTCCGAAAAGGGGCCATGGGCACTATTGACCAGCAATATTTTCAGGAACCACAACCTTCTTTCCTGTTCGGGTTACAAACCCAACAACAGGAATGGCATTTTCAATGTTCCTATGAGTGGTTACCTAAATTATACCTCATGGGTTACCTGAATTCCTTACACATAAAAAACACGAGCCCCGCTGCCAGTTTTACAGAAACCACCAGCTCTATTGGCATCAGGTATGGCTTATAGAGTTACCCCAGTCGCGATAAGTACAGGAACCTGTCAAATTCTCTAAGCGAAGAAGAGTCCCTTGACGGGAGAATCGGAGCCAGTAGAAAAGAAAAACAGTTGCTGCCTTATCAAATCCCCACCGTGCCTTTGTGGCTTTGTGAGAGGATTATCCACACAAAGCCACAAAGGAACGGTGGTTTGCCTGAGTTCTCTTTGGGCTATGCTGCAAACGAAATCAGCGTATCATAGAGTTTGAAGTTAGGGGTACACAGGAGCTTCGTAGCAGGTGGGAGACTTCGGAGAAAGGAAGCTGTCAAATTCAGCTTTTTGGCAATTCCATGTTCATAAATAACGATATTTGCCTGATTGTAAACCTTGCTGGGCATAATTACTTATACAGGCCTTATATCCAGCAGCATAAATAGACAAATACTGTCTGACCTTAAATCAACCAACGGATGAAACGTACTTTTTGTAATCTGGCTTACCCCCTTATCTTTCTTTTTTCGGGACTATTGATATCCGGGACCAGTCAGGCGCAAACATTGCCAGCTGGTTCCTCTACAGGCAGGGTTAGTCAACTTTCTGATGATCAGATCCTCAAACTATGGCAACAGACACAAAAGTCTGGCATGAGCGAGTCAGATGTCATGAAAGAACTGGTTAGCAGAGGCTTAGACCCTTCAGAGGTCAAGAATTTCAAAACCCGCTTATTAAAGTTACAGAGCCAGTCTAAGTCAAAATCAGGCACCCAAACCATAAATATTAAGGATACTGCTCTTTTTTTGAACGATAACAGCTGGTATACTGCCGTACCTAAAATCCGGAAAATATCACCTTACTACGGCTTTGAATTTTTTAGTTCCCCCAATATTACTTTTGAGCCAAGCCTTAGCAACAGTCCTTCGAAAACGTATATTTTAGGTGCTGGCGATATTATCACAGTTAATCTGACCGGTGTAAACGAAGTCAGTATTTCTGATAAAATCAGTAAAGAAGGCAGTTTTCAGATTCCCTATGTAGGAATAGTTACCATCAGTGGTTTAACCATTGACCAGGCATCACAGAAGTTAATGAATGCCATGAAAATTGCCTATCCTGCCATCAGTTCGGGCAGAACAAAACTGTTTTTGACCGTAGATAATGCCAGAAGCATCAATGTATCGGTTATTGGCGAAGCGGAAACTCCCGGAACGTATACCGTGTCCGGATTAACAGACCTCTTTAATGTATTGTACCTGTCGGGTGGACCGGCTGAAAATGGTTCTTTGCGAAAAATTGAACTGATCCGGAACAATAAAGTAATCGAGACAATTGATTTTTATGACTTCCTGCAGAAAGGGGTGTTCAGCAAATCCTATAAGTTACAGGACCAGGATATTATCCGCTACCCTGTGTATGCAAAACGGGTGACACTTACCGGAGCCGTAAAAAGACCATTTATTTATGAGCTGTCTGATAAAGAAACTATTGCAGATATCATTCAGTACAGCGGCGGGTTTGGAGAAAACGCCTATAAGGAATCGGTCAAAATGGTGCAGAATGGAGAGCGAGAAAAAAAGATAAGAGATATCACTGCAGCCGACTTCAGTTATACCATCCCCCGTAATGGCGATTCTATTCATGTTGATCAGATCTTACCTCGTTTTGAGAACAGGATTATCCTGACCGGTGCTGTTATGCGCCCGGGTAATTATGAGCTAACTGAGGGATTAACCTTATCAGGACTGATCAAAAAAGCAAATGGAATTCGGGAAGATGCTTTTACCAACAGGGGCTATATCAAACGTGTGAAAACCGATGGTGCCGAGAAACAGTTCCTGTCTTTTGATGCCCGTAAAATTTTAGATGGAAAAGATCCGGATATCCTGTTGGTGAAAGAAGACTCTGTTTACATCATGGCTAAAGACAGTTTACAGGATATCCCAACCATACTGGTAGGGGGTAATGTAAGACAACCCGGAACCTATCAATTCAGAAAAGGCATTTCTCTCGAAGATGCTATTATACTGGCGGGTGGATTTACCAATGAAGCTGCCACACATAAAGTAGAAATATCCCGTTTACAAAAAAATAAATCAGACACGCTGGCCAATAAATTGATCGATCTGATTACTGTGAATGTAGATTCCAGCTTACAGGATTCCAAAAGCAATACCTTGCTGGAGCCGCAGGATTATATTTTTGTACCTCGACTGCTCAATTACCGAAACCTGGGAAGCATTAAATTAAGAGGAGAAGTTTTATACGCCGGCGATTACTCTCTGGAGAGAAGGGATGAGAGTATTGAAGAGTTATTAACAAGGGCTGGCGGCCCCACTCCGTACGCTTCCTTATCCGATGCACAGATCTACCGGAACAATCTCAGGGTGGCCAGTACCGTACTTTCCACCAAAGGTCAGAACCAATACAATTTTCTGCTCTTGCCCGGCGATAGCATCTACATTCCCAGAAATGAACCTTTTGTAGAAGTGAAAGGGGAAGTATTTAACCCGCAAATACTCAGGTACCAGTCAGGTAGCTTCCTCTCATATATATCCGATGCGGGAGGGGTTAACGACAACGGAAACCTGAAAAAAGCCTACATCCAATACAGTAACGGAGTAAACAAACAGATCCATCGTTTTCTGTTTTTCAGGAGTTATCCCAAAGTAACAGCCGGCAGTAAGATCATTGTACCGGCTAAACAGGCGGGAGAAAGAAAAGGGATATCCATTATTGAACTTTCAGCATTAACCGGGATATTAACAGGGATCGTTAGTATGATCACGATTCTAAAAAGATAAAATTAACCCATGCAATACCCCGATAACAGCCATACACAAGAACTTCCGGAAGATGAATTGTTTTCACTTAAGAATGAAAGTGAAAAACTCCTGGTTACACTACGGTCTGCTTTTACCTTCTGGCGCTGGATCTTACTATCCGCCATTCTGGGGATTGTCATCAGTGTGGCATACAGGTACTGGAAACCCGTTGCTTATTCAGCCCGGATCACTTTTGTGGTAGAAGATTCCAAAACATCAGGCGGAGGAATCATGTCAGCACTGGCAGGACAGTTTGGATTTGATCTGGGAAATGTAACCGGTGGTAGTGGTGTGCTTTCGGGCGATAATATTCTAGCACTGCTGAAAAGCCATAGTTTGATCAGGAAAACCCTGTTAACACCTGTAGACAGCAGTTCTACACAATCACTGGCCGATTTGTATGCAGAAATCTATCACTGGAAAGAGAAATGGAAAAATAGCTCCCGTGTCAACCGGCAAGTCGATTTTCCGGCAAACAAAAGGATGTTTACAAGACTGGAAGATAGCCTACTGCAGAAAATCACGGAAAACATCCTCAAAAAAGAACTGGTAGTTGCCAAGATCGACCGTAAACTGAGTTTCATTGAAATGCAAACAACCATGCGCAATGAAACATTAAGCAGTTTGTTTTGTCAAAGGTTATTAAAAACCGCGACTGGTTTTTATATTGAAACAAAAACCCAAAGGCTCACCAAAAACATTCAACGACTGCAGGCAAAAGCCGATAGTCTGGAACGCAACCTGAACCGAAAAACCTACTCAGCCGCCAATGCCAATAGGCTGCTGCTGGATGCGAACCCGGTTTTTGCAGCACCGGAAGTGTCTGCAGAAATTTCGGCCCGGGATAAATTTGTTCAGAGTACCATCTATGCAGAAATTATCAAGAATCTGGAAATGAACAAAACGGCCCAGATCCAGGAAACGCCCACTATTCAGGTAGTTGATGCACCCGAATTACCATTACAGGATAACCGTATCAAACTGGGATGGTCCATTTTGTATGGCGCTGTTTTTGGCTCTATACTTTGTATACTTTCTATCATGGTATTACAAAGATCCCAGCGCAGAAAAAACACCTACATATCAGCAGCATGAGTTTTCTGGACAATTTAGCCAACAACAAAAACGAAGCTTCCCTATCGCACAAAATGCGCAGTAAGCGGTTTCTGTTCTTTTTATCGCTGATAAAAGAGCTGCCCAGGCCCCTATCCATATTAGATATCGGCGGAACAGAAGAATTCTGGAAGGCAATGCGGTTTCATGAAGAAGGCATACATATCACCTTATTAAACCTGACAGAAACCTCTACCAGCAACCCGGATATGCAAAGCGTGGCCGGAGACGCAACCAACCTGCATCTATTTGCAGATCAGTCATTTGACCTGGTATTCTCCAATTCAGTGATTGAACACCTTTTTACCTGGGAGAACCAGCAGAAAATGGCGGCAGAAGTACAAAGAGTAAGCAAACGCTTTTTTATACAAACCCCCAATTATTGGTTTCCGGTAGAACCCCATTGGGTATTCCCCCTGTTCCAGTATCTGCCTTTTTCTTTGCGCGTTTTTTTAACCCAACATTTCTCGCTGGGCCATATACAAAAAAGCCTCTCAAAAAGAGAGGCAATAGAACAGGTAAGAGAGATCAGGCTTTTATCTTTACGGGAAATGAAACAGCTATTCCCGGATGCGAAAATCTATGCTGAAAAGTTTGTGGGTTTGGATAAGTCGTTTATTGCGTACAAGGTTTAGGTTTGGAGTTTGCCCATTGCCTATTTACCACTCACGGTCTTTAGTCTTTAGTCTTTGGTCTTTAAGTATTCAGTGTATAGGGTTATGGGCATTGGGCGCATTGGGGAGTTATTCACCACTCATCGCTCACGGCTCGCAGCTCATAGCTCGGGGCCTTTGGCGAATTGACAAGTCTCAACTCACCCCCGGCCCCTCTCTGCTGCGCAAAGAGGGGGGATTGAACCATTTATTGACCATTGCCTATTCACCATTCACTACTCACTACTCACCACTCACTACTAAAGCCGATACCTCACACTAACTCTTGGTGCAAAATTCAACACCTCGTTCCCCGGTTGAAAGAAATCAGTAGGATCTGTTTGAATTACCAGCCATTGGTAATTGTAGGAACGGATAATACCCAGTTGCGCAGAAACCAACAGGTTTTTGAACTGCCAGTCCGCTTTAAATGTGGTAGACAAATCAATCCAATGCCTTCTGAAGTCTGTGATATAAGCAAAAGCGTAATAATAGTAATCACTGTTATAACGAACCCGCTCAAACTGGATACCCAGTTTTTTCAATCCCTTTACCCAGGCTATTTCCACTGTCTGGCTATTACTGCCTGGCCCAATGCCAGCCCCGATAGGTCTTCCTAAATGGGTATAACCCTGGCGAACATTTTTATGTGTATACCAACTATCCGGTGTGGCAATCAGTTCGGCCGTGGGTGCCTGCATTTGTGTTAACTCGCCCATAAATTGAATATGAGCCCCATGACTGGTTGAAAAGAGTTTCCTGAAGCCTACCACATAAGCCCTTCTGTAAGATTCTGTTTGCAAAATATTCCAAGGCATTAGGGATAAATCTTTCCGTCCGAATTCCATATACAGCTCAGCCTGTTCAGCCGGCATTACATAACGGGCAAACAGAGAACCCATGGAAGCTTTTCTACCAGTTTTCTCAGTCCTGGTAATCGCACGTCCGAAAAATCCCTGTAAAGGCAACACGTCAAGCGGATTACTGATGTCTGAAGCATACAGATAGGATGCTTTGGCAATACCGAGGAATAAACCTTTTGTCCATTTGGGCTGCCAGGTCAGTACCATACCACTCATATAGCGGCTTTTCTCCTCCTTCGGTACATATACAAAACTACCATTGTATACACTATTGATCCGCGGAGGCAGGGTGCCGGATGATTGCAGGAAACCACCGATAATTTCTCCCTCAAAGCGTCCGATACCCGTCTGAATAGGTCGCAAGGTTTTAATCGACGCATGCAAAAACCCAGGAGCATTGGTGCTCATGATAAGGGCATTCCGCGAACCCGGCCCCCACCACATATTCTCGGTAGAGATCCCATAAGAAACAGAACGGGTATTATACCGGATATACGACTGCCCGGCAAAAAGTTTGGTATAAGCACCTTCTCCCAACTGTCCCGGAATATCGCTGGTATTCCAGAACTGGTAACGGTCTGCCCAGGCGCGTTCATTTAATTGGAGTGGGAAACCTTCGAAGTTTTTATTAGCTGCATTTACAAATTCCGGTGCTAACTGTATTTCTACATGTTTTCCAAATGAAGCATGCACCCCAGCAGAAATCATCGTTTGTAGTCCTTTGGCAGGTAACATAGAACCCAGGTTCCATTCGTAGGGTGCTTTCGAATTGTATTGTTCCACCAAACTGACAGGCAGCCATTGAACACGTATGTTCCCCTTTGAAAAAACCGGTTTCGCTTTCATCAAAACAGCAGCATCCAGATCTGCTAACTTAATCTGATTAGCATCTACCATCAGTGAGTTAGTCGGCTTTGCCGAATCAACCAACTGACGGTTCCTGAAAGCCTCCTTTAGCCTGTCGTCTGAGATAGTTTGAGCACTGCTCTGCAGGAAAATCAGACTGAAAAGGAAAAGAAGAGACGTATGTTTCATGTAAGTATATAAAGTATATAAGTAAATAAGGTAATTACGGTAAATGGGCAATAGTGCCTATTTCAAAACGAAAACACCTAAATGATGCCGCGCAAAAGAATTACTACTCCTAATCGATCACCTCAAAAAAAAAATCTCTATGTCACTTAATCCGATAACCCACACTTAACCTGCTATGCAGGTTAAGCTTATTAACTCCCTTCTCCCACAAATAATTAGTTGAATTGATAAATTCAATATTCAAGCCAATTACCATTTGTTGATAGGTCCACTGAGATTGAGCACCGAATCCAAGATCAACCCATTTGTTTCCATGCGTGTTAGGATCCCGCTCTAATCTTTCAATCAGTAATCCTAGTCTACGTCCTCCTTTTATCCAGGTAGCCATGGCACTCTGCACGTTAGTACCAAAGCCCGCTCCAGCTCCCATTATCTGGTTTTGGTAAGTATACCCTTCGCTGATTTGACCATGCACATACCAGTTTCCGGCGGGACGAACAATCCTATCTGGCGATTCGCTCATTTGTGTCAGCTCAAACCCCAGTTCAAGCCTTGCTGTATCCCTAAGCGATAAGATTTTTTTAAGGCCCACCGTATACGCTGCCGAATGGGTCGGACTCATTAAGTAGTCGCGGGTATTGGCTCCATAATCATTAAAGCCATATTCTGCATAAAATTCGGTTCCCGCCTTGGGCAACACCCAACGTAAGAAAAAAGAAGCCAATTGATCCCGGTAAAGGGTATCATCAAATAGATTATTCTTTTTCTGGATGGCCAGGGCCAGAACAGGTACATATTTCTCAAAAGCGTTCAGCTGAGCAGAATTATTATAAGATGTGTAAGATTGAACAGCTCTTGTAAACCCTACAAAAAGCCCGGGCACCCACTTGGGATGGTAACTCAATACCATTCCATTATAATACCTCGATTTACCACTGATCTGATTAGGCACCAGGTTTTGATTCTCATAAGGTAAAGCATCAACAGATCCAAGTTCTCCCCCAATTAATTGCCATTCAAAACTACCAATGGGCGTACGAACTGGTTTTCGGGTGCGAAAGAACACATGACCGAATCCGGGAGCATTATTACTCATTAATAAAGCACTTCTATAACCTGGTCCCCACCAGAGATTCTCTGATGATACGCCAACAGCAACAGGACCCATATTCAACCGAATACTTGACTGGCCGGGATACAATTTTTGGAAAGATTTACCCCCACTCCCATATTGACTATTCGATGCATAGGCTGGATTAGCCGCATACACGAATTCAGGCCTCAACTGAATTTCTAGCACGCCATATCGGGCATATACACCCGCGCTAACCATCGCCTGGTATCCTTTTGCTGCTATCATAGCCCCATCATTCCAGCCATAAGGGTGATGAGAGTTGTATTGTTGGGTAAGGATAATGGGTAAAACAGCAAAGTCTGGCTTTTTCCAATCAGCCTTAACTACCTGTGCCAAAGGTCTTACAGTAAAAGACACCAGTGAATCATAGTTACCCTGCAATTGTTTGCTTCGTAGTACTTCCTCTTCTACAGAACCAACCTGGGTAGTTTGGGCGGAAAGGGGGAGTGAGAGGTAAGCGGATAATAGGATGAGAATGAGATGGCGCATAAGGGGTCTCTGGTCTTTAGTCTTTGGTCTTTGGTCTTTGCTTGTTAGGAGTAGGAAGGGTAAGCAGTTTTTTTGTTAGAATATTGGGGATTGGGCATTTGGCGCATTAGCCGGTTAACGTATTGGCTGATTTCTAGTAATTAGATGTTTGCGAGTTTAGATTGGAGATATTGGGCGCATTAGCGTTTTAGCGCACTTGCGTTCTGGCAGAAAGGTTGGCAGATTAGGTAATTCTATCGATTGACAATTCTCCATTGACCATTCATAACTCAAAGCTTGAGGTCTCAACTGTATGCCGCAGACAGGCGCTCCAATACGCCAAAGCGCTAACACGCCAAATCCTATCGAAGCGAAGCTCCAGCACCTCAGGAGTCTACAACCCAAAGACTAAAGACCAGCTGCCTAATGACTCACCCCTTTACTAAACAAAACATTCGTAAAAGTTCTAACTACTATCTCAACATCAAAAAGAAAAGATTTGCGATGTAAATATTCCTTTTCCAGCTGCACTTTTGCTTCAATGGATATCTCATCCCTTCCATTAATTTGTGCCCATCCGGTAATCCCGGGCTTTAGCTTATCTACGCCAGCAGCTACACGCAAAGCCATCAGATCATCCTGGTTATATAGGGCCGGGCGAGGTCCAACAAAAACCATTTCTCCCTTAATAATATTAATCAGGTTGGGTAATTCATCCAGGCTGAGTTTACGTAAAAGTCCCCCCGTCTTTAATAGATATTGTGCTGGATTGGCCAATAAATGTGTGGCTACATTCGGTGTATTTTTCTTCATACTACGAAACTTGTAGATCTGAAAAAATGAGTAATTAACACCCACCCTTTTTTGGGTAAAGAAAATGGGGAATCCGTCTTCTATCAGGATAAACAAAGCTACGACCAGGAATAAGGGAGAAAAAACTATAAGCAGTAGCAGGGCGAAGAGGCGGTTCAGCATTTGGTCTTTAGTCTTTGGTCCTTAGTTTTTAGTGAGGGGGCTAATTTATGGTAATTGGGGGATTAGGGGTTTGCGGGTTTAGATCTGGGGTACCTGCCTACCGGCAAGCAGGTTGACATTGGGCGTATTGGATAATTGAATTGTCGCAGTTTGACAATAAATGCGCCCGTCTCTCCCCTCTTTGCGAAGCAGAGAGGGGCTGAGTGTGAGTAGTCAATAGTTAATGTACAACCAATGCTCCCAATACTAAAGACCAAAGACTAAGCCCTAACTCACTTTCGAAATCGAAACCACACTAGCTGCCGCTTCTTTCTTATCCAAACTCTCAAAAACAGAATTATTACTTACAAATTCAGGAACCAGTTCCTTCATTTTAGCCACCATGGCCATCGATCCTTGTTTTTGGCGGGCCAGTTCAATCAGTTCTTCAAAATGAAGCTGCAGATCATGCATCTGTTGCCGAACTTTGGCAATCATGATCTTTTCGTGGTAGGTAGGTACGGTATTTTCAGAGTCGGTTAATAACTCTTCGTATAATTTTTCACCGGGGCGTAAGCCGGAATATTTAATCTCGATATCTATACCAGGGACCAACCCGTATAAGCGGATCATTTTTTTGGCCAGTTCTACAATGGCCACAGGTTTACCCATGTCAAATACAAAAATCTCCCCTCCCTTGCCCATAGAACCGGCTTCCAGTACCAATTGACAGGCTTCCGGTATCGTCATGAAGAAACGGGTAATATTGGGATGGGTTACGGTAACCGGGCCTCCTTTTTCAATCTGGTCTTTAAAACGTATGATCACCGAACCGTTTGAACCGAGTACATTCCCAAAACGGGTGGTGATAAATTTCGTAGTTCCTTGTTTAACCGTATTACCGTTGGCAGAGGGTTCCGGGTGGTTTACTTTATAGTGCAATTGTTGGACATAGGCTTCCGCTAATCTTTTGGAGGCCCCCATTACATTGGTGGGGTTTACAGCTTTGTCGGTAGATACCATCACAAAACGCTGCGCCTGGTGTCTCACGCTCAGATCGGCAATAATTTTGGTACCCAATACATTGGTCAGAATCGATTCTGTGGGGCAGAGCTCCATCATGGGTACATGTTTGTAGGCAGCGGCATGGTACACATAATGGGGTTCAAAGAGGCTGAACAATTCTTCCATACGTTTTTCATTGCGTACATCGCCTAAAAAGGGTACGCAATTGGTGGAAGTTTTCAGATCCTGCAGTTCCAGTTCCAACTGGTGCAGGGGTGTTTCGGCCTGGTCGCAGAGTACGATGGTCTGGGGGTTGAATTTGAGTAACTGGCGTACAATTTCGCTTCCAATCGATCCTGCGGCACCGGTCACTAATATCCGTTTGTTGCTGATCTGATTAGCTATTTCTTCGTTATTAATCCGGATTGGCTCCCGCTCCAGCAGGTTTTCAATTTTGATGGCCTGTAACTGGCGGGCAGAGAACTGACCATTGATCCATTTATCTAACGGGGGTACATTTAATACTTTGATATCATGATCCAAACAAAAATCAACCAGATCATTTTTTTTGCTGGGTGCCAAAGTAAAAGCGGCTATAATGATCTCATCAATTTTCTGTGCCAAAGACAATGATTGTAAGTCTGCAGTATGATGAATCCGTATACCATCTACCACTTTACCTACTTTTCGGGTATCATCATCCACAAAAGCCACAATATTTACATTCGATGTAGTATCATGCTCCAGTACCCGTTTAGTGGCAAAACCAGCTTCCCCAGCACCGTAAATGATCACATTCTTGCGATCCATTTTATAGTTCCGCAGATAACTAAAAGCATATTTGATCAGTACCCGGTAAGCAATCAGGAATAAAAAGCTAAACAGGGCATAAATAATCAGTGTAACATTCGAAAAAACCAATGCACCTCCTGAATTAGCTGCTACCAAACTGATGAAGAAAAGTACACAGGTAGTCATTACAGTGGCGTAACAGATCCGTAAAGCATCTTGTACACCGGTGTACCGGATAATCCCGGCATAGGTTCTGAAATTGATAAATACAATGGAATTGATCAGTACCAGGATCAACAGGTTGCCACTTAGATCGTGCATATTAATGGCATCAACCGATAGGTTTACCCGTATCAGGTAAGAGAAGATCAATGCAAAACAGCAAATCCCCAGGTCAATCATAAAAATGATCCAGCGGGGAACAATGTTTATCTTTTTAAACATAAGTTATGATCTGAGTAAGGTCAATAAGCAGTAATAGTCCGTACCTGCCTTCAAATCGGAGTCTAAAGATAATATATATTGTAAGAAATCCAAATAAATCTGCAGACACAACCTATGGATTATCAGTCAGATATAATGAACTGAATGCCCCACTTTATCAGCCTATGGCTATTTCGAATAAAGAGAAGGATGACCTCAGCTTAAATACTTCAATCTGGCAGACCACTTGCCGAAAAGTAGGTTTCTGGTGAAATCTAATAGTAGTAAAATAAAAAGATATTGAGTTAATAAGTACTAATTGATATATCTCTGCGAAAACTCACTGCCCTCTATTCTCTACAGCTGCGGTTTACTAACCCTTCATAAAAGACTGAATGGTCTTTCTCAACCCTTCTTCCGAACTCACAGGCAAAGGTTTATTAAGTGAGGTTAGCAGCTTAGCATTACTTACCACATAACTTTCTGTTAACTTTTGCAGTCGTTCAGAATTTAAAGGTAAAGACAAAAAATCGCCCACTCTGGTAATGCCTTTTATGCACCTCTTATTAATTCTCCATAATCTTGGTCGTTTCAAAATTGTTTCACACATAATCTGTATGACCCGGTTAGTTGACAAAGGAGTATCATCTGCCACATTATAAATACCTGATGGGATATCAGTTCTTTCTAACAGTTCCCTGATCACAAAACAAAGATTTTCTATGCTTAAAAAAGAACGTTGGTTTTCAAAGGATGCAAGGGGATAAGGTATACCCAGCTTTGCTACCTTGAATAGTAAATTAAGATTGCCTTTATTCCCGGGTCCATGAATCATACAAGGCCTTAAAATATAAACCCGTTTCCCTTCCGGGATAGGTTGACTTAGAATATATTCTTCTGCCTGCAATTTTGTTTTCCCATAAACAGTACCAGGCTCAGGGACTAATTCTTCCGTTAAGGTCTCTTCATGCAAAGTATCCCTGACAGCTTTTACAGAACTAAGCATGACGAACAGTTTGGCATCCGATGCCAGGAATGCATCGAAAATTTGTCCGCTCAGCACTGTATTCACCTGGTGGTATTCTTCCGGTTTAGAAACATTCTTAAGATCATGTGCCTTACCAGCCAAATGGATAACTGTATTTATTTTACAATCATCCATTTTACCCTCTTTTACAAAATCCTGTAGTGAGTTTTCTCCATTTCGATAAGAAGCAATTGTGTCAATACCGTTCGACAGCAAATAAGGGATGATGTTTTGGCCGACAAAACCACCGGCTCCGGTCACCAATGCGATCATAAATATTGTCGGATTGACTTAGCCATGTCGAAATTGATTTTTTTCCTGTTGTACTTATCTACAAATTCCAGTCTTCGTATATTTCGAAAATCATGTTTTTTGATCTCGGCTACGAATGCATTGTAATCAGTTGGAGGAATCAATAAAGCATCCGGAAGGTTCTTTGCGATAAATTCACGTGCATAGCCATTTACACCTGCAATAATGGGACGTGGAAATGCACCCAGTTCAAATACTTTCGATGGCAAAACTTTCTCAAAAGCTTTGTAATCATTCAGATGCATAAACAGGTAATCAGACTCATCATAAATGCGGAGTAATTCCTGTCGTTTTACAGGATTTTCTATCTGAACGTTTGTCAACTGCATTTGCCGAATTGTTGATTCCAATAAGTGCCGTGCACCACCATCACCTACTACCCGAAATAAATATTCAGGCCCTAATACCTTTGCTGCTTGTGGAATGATCTTATGTAACCCCTGCCCTTCACCAATATTACCTGCATAAGTAATGGTTACAGGATTCCCAATCCTTGACTTCTCAGGCAAATCATTCTGCATAAACTCCGGATCTATCCCATTGGTAAAAAAACTATATATTGGTTCTTTGTATTGCTGGAAATATTCCTTAAACCCTCCTGAAATCAGATTGATATGTTTTGCAGATCGAAAAGTTTTGCTTTCAATCCATCGTAAAAAAGGCAGCACTACAGTTTTAACGACTCTATTGGGAATAACATCATTCAAAGTATCCGTAAATATATCCCGGATATCCAGGTATAAAGGGACCTGTTGTTTACGTGCAATAGTATGTCCCAGGTAAGCGGTAAATAAACGCGATGAAGAAGCAAATACCAGATCATACTCCTGATCCCGAGTAACCTTCTTTACTTCCGCAAAATACTTTCGGAAAGCTATGATCTGATCTTTAAACCCACTCTTATGCTTCGGCAGCACCACACGATGTATATATAAATTATCTATCTGTTCATCCAGAGGAGCATCTGCCGAAAAACTATTATATCGGTTGGGCAAAGTGCTAATTACATGCACTTCCGCCATGCCAGCTACCTGTGCGGCTAATTCTCTCGCCAATGGAGAATTCCTGAATGATCCTGCACATAAATCCGGTTCAAAATAAAAACTGAGGTATAAAATTTTTTTCATTGAAATCTTACTATAATACTCGTTGTTGGCTGTACTGCATACCATGCTTTCCGGGTCGCTTGTAGCTGATTGTATCGAAAAGACAGGGCAGACTCACATATTTCAAAATCACTCTCCTTGGATATAAAACTGAGTTGGCCAGCCCGTAAACTACCATTATCTCCCCTCTCTAATGTAATGCTTGGATGAAATAAAAAACTTCCTTTAATCTGCTCTAACCAATCTTTTGGGGCTGCTTTAACGGAATCATTTATCTGTAATGTATTCCCCTCGCAGATAAATGAACGTTGCACGGTAAGTTTCTTTATTCCATATCCCTTTATTGATAACATAATAGCATTGCTCGAAGGAGAACTCACTACTACACTAGCTCTTGCTCCAACACGAAAACCTCCCCACACATCACTTTGATTTAAGTCTCCAATCGAAACCGTATTATGAGCCGAGGTACTCCTTTCCCAAGAACGCTGCTCAGAAACCGTATAAGTAGATATGCCAGGATCTACGATGTATTGCAGTCCTTGGTACCACAAACAAAAACTACCAATATCCGCATGTACATGCCCCGGTTGATAAGACGGTTGCGCTTCGCCCGTTTTAATAATCAATTCCCAACCGCCCATAGACATTTTCCTGAATCCTGATTCATTTAGTACCACCTGTTCCGCGGTAATATTTAAATAGACAGCCGCTTCGTTTAGCTGATTGGTAGTGGGCGCTATACCCTCTGCTGCGTCATTGAAAAGTGCCCAGGAACCATCAGGGAAACTGTAAGCCTGCATCCAGCCCAACATTTTAGCAGCCACCTTTCTTAATTGGCGTACAAAAGCTGGTTGGAGCAACCCTGATTGCATTCCAACTTCAATACAAAGTAAAAGCTTCGATAATAAGATACTTTGGTACATGGGGGTACATTCATAATGCCCACCGTCCGGCAGTATTTGTTCTTGTAGTTCTTTTAACAGCAGTCTTTCATATTTTGTACTCAACCGCTGGTTTTTCAAATACTGAGCAGCAATAAACAGCGTATATATATTTTCAAGAAAATGATTCGCAAGTAAATGGTATTCCAGGTTGTTATCTAAATAATCGACCTGTTGTAACAATGCTTGTTCAATTTGGTCATCCTGGATACCTGTTCGTTGTAAAAAAAGCAGTGTATTCAAGATTCTAAGTGAAACAGGATAGGGTTCCAAAAGTAGCCTCCTATATAAAAGGGCTCCTGAAATATCCTTGAGTAGTTGTTTTCTTCGCATAACCGGCAAACTATCATCTAATAAGTAGTGCAGGTATTGCAGGTTATAATTCCATAGTTTACCGTGCCCGACAAATGCCCAATCTATCTTTTCTCCAAACTGATGTGTTAGCCCCAGAAAGGTAAATAAGTATCCATCAACTTGTGAAGCTTCAGATACATACAATAAACGATCAGTGTTCGTTTGAAAAAAAAATATTGGCACCTTGAGGTACATTCTATACCATCCAATATGCAATAACCGATTTTTAATGCGATACCAAACCTGGTAAATCAATTGAATAAGGCGAATATGCCTGACTGTATGAAAAAAACGAAATAGTTGATTCAATTGTTTCAAAAGCAGTTCAATGATAGATCTCAAGTAATTTTTCAACAATCCTGTTTCCCGTTTTTCCATCCCACAAAGCAGGTATGGCTCCTTTTTTCCAATTTCCTGAAAATAATTTCTGGAAGGCAGGGATCAAATGATCTGGGTTGGTTCCGATTAATTCGTTTGTACCCACATCTACCGTTTCAGGCCTTTCCGTATTATCGCGCAGAGTCATGCAGGGCACACGCATAACAGTCGTTTCTTCTGTAATCCCCCCACTATCTGTAATAACAGCTTTGGCATGTTTCACCAGGAAATTGAACTCCAGATAAGGCATAGGACCTACTGCGATTAGGTTACTCGACTGAAAGCCTATATTCTGAAGTTTTTGCAGCGTTCTGGGATGCACCGGAAAAATAATGGGCAACTCTTTAGAACCTTCTACTACTTTGTCAAGTAAAGCTTTTAATTGTGTCTCCTTGTCAACATTAGCAGGCCGATGCAGCGTCAAAACAAAATACTGACTGCTTTTTAAGCCAGCTTCCTTCCAAATAACAGGTTCCTTAAAACGTGACTCGTTTTTCAACAATGTATCGATCATGGTATTCCCCACAAAGTGAATCCTGGATGAGTTTACCCCTGCTTTATTCAGATTACTGTTAGCCACTTCAGAAGTAGTAAAAAAATGATCTGAAATCGCATCGGTCACCAATCGGTTTATCTCCTCTGGCATGGTCATATCAAACGACCGAATACCAGCTTCCACATGTATCACATCAGTACACATTTTCTTAGCCACAATAGAGCAGGCCAATGTTGAGGTCACATCTCCGACTACCAATACGCCATCAGCAGGGTTTTCCTGCAATTCTTTCTCAAATCGAACCATGATATTTGCCGTTTGTTCAGCCTGGCTGCCTCCTCCACTCTCCAGGTTTACATGTGGAGCTGGTATACCTAATTGCTCAAAGAAACTCTCACTCATATTTTTATCATAATGCTGCCCGGTATGCACCAATCGATATTGAATACAGTCAGAAATTCTATTCTTGTTTTCGATTGCCTCAATAATCGGGGCTATTTTCATAAAATTTGGGCGTGCCCCTGCAATAATGGTTATTCTCATAATTTATTTGGCTATTTCAATCCATTTGCTTTCCTGTAAACTACGAAGTGCAGCAAAAGAAGTACGGGTAGTATTAATTATTTCATCAAACGAAATCAATGGACTGCCTCCACTCTTCACTTGCTTGATGAGTCGCAAAAATTGTTCTTTATGCCCCTTATCAATAGAGCTTTTGCAAGAAGAAAAGTCTTTGAAACCATACCCTATTAATTTCCTAAAATTATCAATTATTAAAGTTTTCCCTTGTGCAAAAACTTCAATCCGCTCTTTTGGGTAAGCCTTACTCCCATTTGAAAAATAATTGATCACACCCTGAGATCCATTCTCAAATTTTAGTGTAATAATCGCATTATCAGTATTGTCAGAAGGTGCAGTCCCTAAGGCACTCATCATCACCTGTTTAACTTTACTACCGGAAAGAAAAGTCATAAGATCAATAAAATGACATGCTTCGCCAATAATTCTCCCTCCCCCAATCTGCATATCCTGAACCCACACATCTGAAGGAATAAAGCCGGCATTCATTGTTGCCACCATATTTATTGGCGAATCGGATTCGCCAATAAGTTTTTTGGCTCTTTGTATGAAAGGAGAAAATCTACGGTTAAATCCCACATTTACAGACAATGGTTCTGTCAACCCGTTGTATGCTTCAATAATCTGACTCAAGCCGTTCTCATCAATAGCTAGTGGCTTTTCTACAAATACATTTTTCTTAGCTTGTAACGCCTCTACGACCATTTTGGCATGCATATTATGTCTTGTAGTAATCATTACAAGATCCACTTCTTTATCAGCGAGTATTTCTTTATAATCAGAAGTACTGAATTCAAATCCATATTTACTAGCCAAAGCCTTGGCGGTAAGTCCACCAGCACTGGAAATATATTTATAATGCCCACCAGCGTTTTTTAGTGCAGGCATAACGGTCATTTTGGTAAAATTTCCTGCTCCTATGATCCCGAGAATACCATTAGCGGGTTTTGAAAGATACTTCTTAACAGGAACGGTAGTATCTATTTTAACAGATTTTACAGGATACTCCAGTATGGAAGCTATGGAGGTGCCTCCCATATTATTATAAATCTGTAAATAATCCTGTAATAAAACTCTTTCTGTAATTAGAGACTGAACATTAAGTAGCTTTTTTGAAATGGCATTCAAAACTGACTCGAAATTTCTTTTTTCAGTCCATCGAACATATCCCAATGGATAGTCAACCCCTCTTTGTTCGTAATCCTCATCATACCTACCAGGACCATACGAACAAGAAACCTGAAAACTAAGTTCTTTCTTGAAAAAATCTGCTCGTTGTATATCAAGGCCTACCACTCCTACCAATACAATTCTGCCCTTTTTCCTACTCATTTGTGCGGCCTGACTAATTACGTCATTACTTTTTGTAGAAGCGGCAATAATTATAGCATCAGCCCCGACTCCCCCAGTAACTGATTCGACCGTTTTTACCACATCAATATCCTTTGACAAAAAAGCCTTTATTCCCTTTTCCTTAGCAATAGATACTTTTTTTTGATCAAAATCAAAGCCGATCACTTCACATCCATTGGCCAGTAAAAGTTCCGCCGTAATCAACCCAATCAATCCTAGCCCTATCACCACAATCGTTTCCCCCATTGTTGGGTTTACCAATCTGATACCTTGCAATCCAATAGCACCGACGACTGTAAAAGAAGCTTCTTCAAATGTTACATTATCCGGTATTCGGGCAACCAGGTTTTTGGGCACACATACAATTTCTGCATGATGCCCATTACTAGCTACTCTATCTCCAACAGAAAATTCAGAGACCCCTTCCCCAACAGCAATTACCTCTCCTGCGTTGCAATATCCTAGTGGTAACGGTTCATCCAACTTGTTAAAAACCGCCTCAAGTGTTGGAATCAACCCCTCAGTCCTAATCTTGTCAATTACCTGCTTCACTTTTTCAGGTTGTTGCCGGGCTTTACTAATGATATTGCCTTTCCCAAATTCAACTAGCATTTTTTCAGTACCAAGGCTAATCAGGCTTCTATGCGTCTTAATTAGCACTGTTCCTTTTCTCACCTGCGGTGCAGGTACTTCTTCTAAAAGAGTGTCTCCCTTCTTAAGGTCTTGTATTATCTGAAACATGTTAAATATCTGTATTATTTTTTTTGCCTAAGTGCAGGCATTTCAATATAGCGCCACGATAAAAAAGCAACCAATATAGTTGTCAGTAGCATAACCATTAGTTTTATTTGAGGACTAAAAGGCAATGAGATACTGAGCATACAGTTAACAATCACCATATGATAAATATACAGTCCGTATGAAATATCATTTTCTTTGAGTATTGTATAAGATAAGGAAGGGTGAGTGAAGGCAAAAGAGAGTACCATACACCATTGTAGGCAATTAGCTATCCAAGCCAATATGCCCGGATAATAAGAAGGTTGATACCAGTTCAACAAGACACGGAAAATTAAAATATATCCTACATATACAAGCAACCACAAGTAGAACCTATTTTCGAAGGATCCTTTAATACTGTCCCACAAAAAGAAAGACCATACCCCAAGAAAAAAGTAATGCAGGTAAGGTGCGAGACTCACATGCAATAACTTACCTGCTAGAGTGGACTCGCCCATATTTTCGAGTATTAAACCTGTTTTCCAGGATGCGAGGAAAAGCAATGCCGAAATCATGATAAAAAAAATTTTCCTCACATTTTTCATCACTAGTATATACACCGGCAAAAAAATATAAAACTGGAGTTCCACAGAGATTGTCCACAAACTACCATTGGGTGTTCCGACACCCCACCCCCGTAGATAGTCGGGAGTATAAAACTGAAAAAAAGTTGCCTGACAGAAAATCCATCGAATAAAAGATAATGAAGCTATAGTTGAAAAATCAATGACTTGAAAGACCAGAAGGAGTACCACTGTTAATAATAAGCAAACCCATAAACCCGGATACAACCGTAATGCTCTGTTTCGGATATATTTTTTAAGATTTGGATTACGACAGTATGCGTTTGTTATCAGGAATCCGGATATACCAAAAAAAGCAGGCACGGCAGGCAGATAAGATACAAACAAAAAAGAAGGTCCGAGTATAACATCAAGATGATGAGCACCATGTGAAAACGCAACTTGTAATGCGGCAATCAAACGTACAATGTTAAAATTATTGTTTTTGCTGATTGAAGGCAGGAATACAGTTCCATTTAAATTTCTCATAAGTGTCGTAAGGAAAGTGTTCAACAATTGACTCCTGCATTTCTCAGCACTTGCCTCTTTTCGATTGCATTAGGATAGTTAATCAGAACCGCTTTATATTTCCCTTTAAATACGAACAGGCTGCCGGCAGCAGCACCTATTACACCAAATTTACTAATAAGGTCAGAAAGATCATCTAATGATGAAGCACCTCCAATTATGGTAAGTGGAAGACTTACTGCCTGTCGAATCTCTTTAATCAGCCTAAGGTCATACCCATCCATTACGCCGTCATGATCAACAGAATTGATTACGATCTCGCCTGCGCCAGCTGCTTCACATTGTTTGGAAAATTCTACTGGACTCAATCCAGTTGATTTTGTTGCATTGTGCGATACTACTTCCTGTTTACCAAAAAAAGATTTTGTTTTCACATCGATCACAACGATCACACTCTGGGTGCCTACGGCCTGTGCCATTTCTGTAATTATACCGGGGTTCTCTAATGCAACGGAACTGATGGCTACTTTTTCTGCTCCGAGCGAAATTATCTTCTTGGCATGTTCCACCGTTTTAACACCACCGCCATAACACAAAGGCATACGACTTTCGATAGCGATGTTTCGTATCAATTCAAAATCAGGCTCCCTGTTCTCTGCGGTTGCATCAATATCTAAAAGAATTAATTCATCTACTTCTTTTTCATTGAAGATCTTTACAGCATTCAATGGATCGCCTACATATTTACCGTCTTTGAATTTTATGGTCTTTACCAATCCTTTATTTCTTACCAGGAGGCAGGGTATGATACGTGGGCGAAGCATGTATTATATGTTTGAAAAATTTCTGAAAATATTGATCCCGTTCTGGTGACTTTTTTCAGGATGGAACTGCATCCCGAAAACATTTTGATGATGAACAGCGGAAGAAAAAGCGTTTCCGTAGTCTGTTGTACCAAGTATATCGTCGGTAGAATGGCAATCGTAATAATAACTATGCAGAAAATAAAATCCCCTGTCATGTTCAATATCAGTAAAAATAGGATGCTGGTATTTTAATTCAACTGTGTTCCAGCCGAGGTGGGGCAGGTATGGCTTCTCTTTTAATTTAGAAGCGTCGATTTTCTTTACCGTTCCTTTGATCCATCCAAAACCTTCTAGTATGCCTTCTTCACTTCCTTCGGCCAGCAACTGCATACCTACACAGATACCCATAATCGGTTTTTTTTCACCCAGTACCATTTCATCGAGAAATGTTTTTAAACCTGTGTTGTATAAGATGCGCATCGTTTCATCAAATGCGCCAACACCCGGAAGTATCAGGTGAGATGCTTTCCTCAGTTCTTTTGTATCGTCTGAAATAAAGTGGTCAATATTCAGACGTTTGTAAATGTTAGATATGGCATAAATATTACCAGAGCCATAATTTACGATCCCTATCACGATATGCTATTTTATCTATGAATCATTAGTTAGTAAGTATCGAACACCCTCCTACCACTAACGTTTTCCTGCTTTCTCGATACCCAATGCTTTCAGCAATTTTGCCCCAACTTTATAAATATTTTCTTGCGATGCGTAATCCTTGTATGTTTTATTGGGTGCTTTAAAATAAGAATCCAACTCTTCAACTGTGATACCCAATTTATTGGCTATGTATTCAAAATCTTGGTGAATGGTAGCGGCATCGTAAGTAGGTTCTTTGAGTTTTTCGAGCGCCTCATCACGTGTCATCTGGTTGGTAAGTATTAGACTGGAGTATTGCACTTTTCTTACATCATAGCCAAATTTTTCAGGCAACCAGTAACTCTCATAGAACTTGGTGAACCTTGATTCAAAATGCTTTTGAGGGTAAGGCTGCCATCCGAATTTTTCTTCCAGCAAATGCATCGCTTCTTTTTTGATATAAGGAACATAATTCAGCGGCCTGATCACTTTAATACCCTTAATATAAGGGAGATAGATCTTGTGCCACAGTATTTTAGTAAGCGGGTATTGCTTTAAGGGTCTTGTACCAAATTTTTTGTGAATGTCTTTTAACTGAATGCTGTCCGATTGGTAATACATCCATTCAACCGGGTTACGTACACACTCTGTTGAATAATTGGCACCAGTAAGTATGTTCTTTACTTTATAGTCGGATGCAAAATTATACATAGTGGCAAAGAAGGCATGATCCTGCGGTGTATCAATATGCGGTACCCCTGACTTAAAATAAGCAAGCTGCAGGTCCTTCATTTCTTCCCAATCAATTACATGAGTGTAGAGGTCAAGGCCTAATTTATCAACGATCCTTTCAATATTATTTACGGCTATCTGGGAGTTCCATCCTGCATCAACATGAAATACAAGTGGACGCAGCCCCAGTTTTTCTTTGGCGATATATACCAGAAAGGAACTGTCGATCCCCCCGCTCATTCCTATAATACAGTCAAAATCTTTTCCTTTCCCTTCTTCTTTAATCTTATCGACTGTCACCATGAGTTCCTTGAGTCCCTGTTCATCAGTATGCCAAGAAGGAAGGGTTTTCTCATAGTATGTCTTACAATGGTCACATACACCTTTTTCATCAAATACAATAGCTGAATCAGAAGTATCCATGACACAGTTTGTACAAATCTGGTATTCTCTTTTAGTTGTCATCTGATCTGCTTATGCTAACATTTATAAAATTATTATTTACGTTACCTGACATTCAAAGATCACTTTACTATTTGATTTGCCGTGATCGACAAAAGCCTTTTCTAAACCATCCGTTACCTGGTTGATCGAATATTTATGAAACAAAATATTTTTCGACGTGAGGTATTGTTCGATGATTTTGGGAGAGACTGGTAATTCATGTATGTTCCACGGATCCTGTATCAGGTAAGTTTTTCCAAATAACATATTTGCTACTTTCTTAATTATGTTCTTACATATCGTAAGTGCGAACGACCACTTGTGTACACGAATGATATTCTGGATATAATCAGAATCCTTATTCATGATATCGAAAATGACCACACCACCCTTTTTCGCTAGCTCGAACATAGTATCCAGTGCTTTGATCAGATTCGGGAAATACCAAGTGGATCTGAAACAATACACTACGTCATATTTCTGTTCTTCAGCGGGATTGATATTCTCATAAGAAGCAACATTTGCTTTAATACCTGGGTACCGATCTGCAAGTTCTTCAATGAGTAATTCAGAAATATCGCTACCGGCTACCTCTATCCCTTTTTCATAAAAAGTGATTGCGAAGGGCCAGCCTGTTCCTATCGCCATTTCATATACAGATGAAGGCTTTTTCTTTTCCACCATTTCGCAGAGGCCCATACAATAATCATCAAAACCATATTTCACCACCTGATCAGCCCAAAAGCGTGAATATGATTTTTTTTGCCATGCTGCGCGATCTTTCATATCAATGTTGCTATTTATACAGTATCTAACGAAGGTTCTTTTATTATTTACCTGAGGCCAATACCTGTTCTACTGTAGCCTGGATGATCTCTTCTTCCAGCCCATACCAGATAGGTAAACAGATATGTTTTTGGTGAACCAAGTAAGGGTCCGCACCCAATGTATAATCATACACCGGTGAAGTACGGTTCTTGATCGCACTAAATTCAGCAGTTGCATTTTCTTTGGCAATGATGCTGAATTTATAGTGATTACCACGCTGGCCGTTATTGTAAGGATCCACATATTCAATGCCAGCCTGTTTGCATGCAGCAATATACCTGTCTGCAATGGCAGCTTTGTTTTCAATGATCGCTTCAGACAATTCGCAGATAGAAAAGGAGAATAATGCCTGCAATTCAGAGATCCTAAAATTCACTCCGATCTCTTCTTTTTGGTCAAAGCGGTCATAGATCTGGAATTTATCGAGTTGTTTACCAAGTTCTTCATCATCCGATACTGCAATACCACCTTCACCTGCAGCAATCGCTTTGGTTGCATACAATGAATAAACACCCGCTACACCGAACAACCCGGTATGTTTGCCATCAAGCGTAGCACCTAAACTATGTGCACAATCTTCAACAAGTGCAACACCTTTTTTCATGCATATGTCTGCGATCTCAACAATTTCCGGATTAACAATACCACCAACATGCGTTGCCAGAAACACACAGTCCTGCGGGTTTGAAATATTATTCAGGAATTCTGATACCTGTTTTGCAGTTGGCATTAATGCAGGAAGGCTGCAGGGTACACAACCCACCAGATCAAGGCCGCTGGTAACGGCAATTGTTTTAACACCATACATGGTATTGGATTGTATAAATACTCTTTTATACCCTCTGTGTTTTTTCAACAACATTAAAATGGCCAATAAACCGGAACCATTTGATGAGAAGGCCATTGCATATTTAGACCTTGTATAAGTTTTAAAGAATTGCGCCAATTCTTTGTTCCATTTACCTTCAGCAAGGTTACCTGTTGCAAAGATCTCCGGGTAATTTTTTTCAAATTTCGAGATAGCAGCCTGGGGTATTTTGATCATTCCCATAATGGTGATTTTTATTTTAAGATTATTTATTTTGTGATACATCATGCCAAACAGTATTGGACATAAACTCTGATACTTCAGGAACCGTATTAACATTCGGGTTGATTTTTGAGGGATTCCTCTTATATACCCTCCTGTAAAACTCAGGTGCGATACTGAATGCCAGCGTAAATTTTCCAGGGATGATACCCCATACATTATTCTGGATATTCAGAATATGATAGAGATAATTCCGGTTATCTTTCTGGTTCAATACGATTTCACTTTTCTTGCCTGTGTATTTATGAAGCACTTCCAGATTAGGATTATACTCTTTGTGTTTTTCAATTACTTCGTCGATGTATTTGTCACATTTATCTATATTCGAGAAAGAGATGCCACCAATTAAAGCTACGCCATCCTCTTTGGTAAGGATATTGATGCAATTCTTAGGATAATAATCAAGTTCAACAAATGAATTGGTTTCTTTTGAAACATTTTTGATAACCGCCATAGGCGCATAAGAAACCTTCACCCTGGAATCGATCTGGCTCGCCATGTTCTCGCCGTTGGAAAAAACGATATTTTTTACTTTAAAAGATTCGCGCTTACCATTCACGAGAATATCCGAACCCTCTTTGGTATAATCAATAAACTCGTTGGCAGCTGATATTCGCAGTTTGCTATTTTTTGCCGCAATTAGGATATCATTTAACAAATTTCTTGAGTTGGTTGTAAAATCAGGCGTTTCGTAATCATAGAATTTGTGTGGGTGCCTGATCAGCTTCATCAAAATACCAAAGATTACTTTGGGTTTTAATTTGAACGGATCAAGTATACCGCCGCGTTTACGTAACCAGTCATGTTCTTTTATCCTGTCTATCAGGAATACCGCCCTCGCAATACCAAACAACCATGGAAACGTAATTTTACGCTGGCCAATACGGAATTTGAAATGAATATAGTTCCTGTTGAACCAGGCACCCTTTACATCTTTCATATCCATTCCACGCTCAGTTGGCACGAGATTCATTCCTTTATAACTACCGTAATAATCCAGAATATCATCAATGGCACCCAGCAGGAACTTCAAGGTCATCAGGTTATCGGGAATGAGGGTATATAATGATCCCATATGTATCCATTCGTGAAATTCTCGGGTTGTTTCAGAAGCTAGTTTCTCATTCTTCTCTATTAATACAACAGAATGCCCTTCTCTGGTCAGTATCTCTGCTATAAAAACCCCCACTACCCCACCGCCAACTACAGCCCAATCATATTCGAATTTATCTTCTTGCATATGTGTTAATTTTATCGGCTAATAACCTATACTCCTGGTTGTTTACTTATTTCGTAAGATCTCCTCCTTAATGAATTCAACAGTTGCAATTAAACCCTCCTGAACACCAACAAAGGTACTAGCTTTTAAGTTCAACAAACGCTCCATTATTTCGATGGAGCCAAGTGAACTCTCAGGATCACCGGGAGGCAATGGTTTATAAATGCACTCGGGTTGGGTATCCAGTAGATCTGCCAAAAAATTGACAAGGTCGTCTATCGATATTGATTTCCCTGTTAAGATATTGGAAACCTCAGCTCCATTGTTTTTTAGTAAGTATTCATATGCTTTGTACAAACAGGCTACCACATCCTTTACAAAAACAAAATCTCGTGTTTGAAATCCCCCGTTTATCGTTATAGGTTGTTTCTTGATCAACCTATCAGCGAAAATAGAAATCACACCAGAATAAGGATTACTCGAATCTTGTCTTGGTCCATATACATTAAAAAAACGTAACCCAAAACTTCGCGACCCATTCAGATTATAGTTGGCCTTTGTATACATTTCCATACAATACTTATCAGTAGCATAAGGGCTTAGTAATTCAATTTCGCCCGTCTCTATCCCAAAGGGTAAATTCCCGTATACAGCTGAAGATGTCGCATATACCAAAGGTATTTTATGAAAAGTACAATACTCAATAACTTTAAAAGTACTTACCAAATTCGTTGTCGAACTCTTCACAAAATTCATAATAGAGTAAGGAACACTGGCTTGAGCTGCCAAATGAAACACTGCATCTATTTTCTCAAGTGAAAAAAAGTCAAATTCTTCAACTTTTTGCTGAATCACAGATATCCTATTAGAACTTATATCAACATTCCTAATATATCCTGAACTTAAGTCATCAACCACATATACTTTATGGCCTTTTTCTATCAGCAGTTCTATAAGATGGCTGCCTATAAAACCACAGCCACCTGTTACAATCATTGATCCCATTTCTATATAATTTTGTATACGTTTTTACAAACAGCTTTCATTGTCTCATATTGATCATATTCCATTAGCGCTTTCATAGAAGCTACATAAGGTGTAGAAACGATTTCCCTTGCCTTATCTATAGACTTCTGGAGCCAATGATTATCCTCCAGATCAGCTACAATAACCCTCTTTTTCATGCACTCAGGCAATGAATCTACCCACGGCGAATAACTCACCACAACTGCACACCCGCAAAATATAGCTTCATATACACTCCGCGGAGAAGAATCACTTTCTGGTATTGAGATGATCAAAAAAGATCTCGCAAGAAGATTGTACAACCCCTCTTTATCCAATCTGCCTAAATCCTCGTCCCCTTTCATCATTCTTTTCCGAATACTCTCACGGTAATTTTCATCATAGAAAGGATAGATGAAAGTTACTGGGGCCTTTTCGCTAACATATGCCCTTGCATCCATTATTTTATGAATCTGATAATTATCATAAAAACCTCGTATAGATGCAATTTCATTCCTAACTGCATTTGAAGTTACATATTTTGAGATTTCTCTCACGTTTATTCCATTCTGTATTACTTGTGCCTCCCGATCTACCAAGTCCTTAATTACATCTTGCATCCGGATAGAATCAGCTGTTATTATATTCGCCGCTCGCAATGCCCTTTTTGTCATGTACATGTATATCCGAGATTCAAAAGGTCGAACCAGCACATCACTACCCATTGGCGTGGCTATAAAGTTCACACCAGCCAACCAACATAAAAAAATATAATACATTGAATGTGCATGAAACACAACACCCGAGGTTGATTTTCCAATTTTACGAAGTCGCCTTATTTGCATAGGTGTAAAAAACAACTTGACTATGTTTCTCCAGATATCGCAAAGGGTTGACTGTTTTGAGAATAAGAACTTCTCTATATTGAACAAAACAACTACATTGTCATCATAGTGAAGCAGGGAATTAGCATCCCCAACATTAGAAGAGATATCAGTAGCAACACTTACTGGAAAATGACCAGCAATTTCTTTGACCTGATGAAACCAATCCATTGCATGATAATCTCTCGAATCGCATACAAAAAACAAACTACTTGTCTTATTCAAGCTATCTAGCTCTCCCCTTAACATAAAATACTTTTAAACATTAACATCATTTTAATATCCGGTCAGTTTGAAAGCCGGGCTTACTTTTCTATTTCTAACTGGCGATATAGAAAGGTGAATAATACAAGTCCTGTATAATTAAGAACAGCATAATCATTAAATAAAAAAATTGTACAAATAATCCCAAACAGAATTGAAATTCCTATTTTACTTACCAGGCTGTGATCTATTTTTCGCATCAAACTGATGCGTGTTATCAGTTTGCTAAAAAAAATAAGTAACAGTATGGCTCCGATCCATCCAGCATTCAAAATCACACTCAGGAATACCGAGAGAGGAAGCTCATGTCCGAACTGGCTACCAAAAGGTGATCGTAATGCTTCGTTCGCTCCAAAGATTAATCCATTTCCTCTTGTCACAAGCGAATTCCCTTTAGCCAAAAAGTTGGTATTTTCTGACTGACTCAGATTCATGTCAAAATTGGTAAAAAGGTCTAACCCAAGTGTTATCATGATAAATAACATAACTGCCATTCCTGCAAGTGGCGTCCATATAAAAAGGAAGCGTGTGGGGAAAAAAGAAGAAAGCAAAAAAAATAGACCGGCAAAAATTATACAAACTTGTACAGACCCCGATATTGAAAGTAAACAAAACAAGAGAATAATTAGTGAACAATTAGTCCAGAATTTCATTTTCAAAAAGAACCCCATTACTGCAGGCAGCATAAAAAATATAACTAATAAAGAAGGTTCTGAAACAAAACTCCGCATTCTTGCCACTTGTATCCCAAATACATTAAGCTGATCACTTGTCATCAATCCCAGAAATGCAATCGGATGAAACGAAGAAACAACCACTGCACCCTGTGTCTCTGATATAGTAGTCCAGATACCACTATCAAGTAATGCTAGTTGTGTATTAATAGTAAGATCCGGAAATAAAATAAGAATGATCAGCTGCAATAGCGCAATTAATGAAAAAAAAGTGTCCAAGATGATGATACTTTTGATTCCTGCTATAACATGGTGTTTAGGCGCTGACAAGATCGCGTATAGGGCCGTTAGTGCAAAGAAGTTATCGAAAACCTTCAAGTACTCACCATATATTGCCTTTGTAACCAAGGTTATCAAAACAACGATAAGCAATCCATTCACATGCTTCTTAAATGAAAGGTCGCGTATTCTAAAAATCGCATAAACAGAAATGGGAATAAACAGTAATCCTTCAAATATTCTTTTCAAACCCAGCATATCTGTCAGTTGAAACCTCCCCATAACAAAAAATAGCAGGGCACAGCATATAACAGCAATCCTATCCAAGGATAGATCAGGATTTACCAAGCGGGCAGAATGTGACTGAAGTTTCTGGGTGGTTATTTGCATATTGTCTCTACAGTTTTCCGGGCTTCACAGTAAATATTCCAATTATCAGCATAATCAAAGACTTGATTTTTATCTGCATTGGGGTTGCTCGTTTAACCAGATCCGTTAACAACCTTGAGGCCTCAGAGTAGCGACCAGTTTTAAACAAAGCACGCCCATAATTATATTGAAACCATGCTGGCATTTTGGTATTATATCTATCCATATAGGGCTTCATATACATCTCTTTTAAGGCTGCCAGGTGAGTTACGCTCCGCTGAAAATTGCTTGTATTACCTGTCCCATGCCAATAGTAACCGAGCACATCAGGCAGAAAAGTGAACCTGTCTGTAATCAGTGCTATACGCAACCAGCAATCAAAGTCTTCGGCAGCAATAAGTCGAGGGCTCTCGGATATTCCACCGATTTTTTCAAGAATGGTTTTCCGGACAACGACACTAGAATTGATTACGGGGTTACCAGTAGTGAGCAGTGAATCATAAACGGGCTTCATGAGTGGCCATGATCCTACTTTTCTATATGTTTTTTTTCCTGCTGTTACCATCCAAAGATCATGGTATACCAGGTCTGCACCTGATTCAATTGCAGCTACAGATTTCTCCAGTTTTTCGTTTGTCCACCAATCATCAGAATCCAGTAATGCAATTAGTTTTCCAGAAGCTTTTTGAATTCCCAAATTTCTTGATGCCGCAATTATCCCATTATTTCTGATTTTATACAAAAAAATACGAGCATCATGCAGCATCTCAATTATATAATCAGTGTTGTCTGTTGAATGATTGTCAACAACAATCACCTCCCAGTTAGTATAAGTTTGCGTTTGTACAGATTGTAATGCCCGTTGCAGGTCTTCAGCCCTATTATATGTTGGGATTACTACAGATACAAAAGGCCTATTCATGATTTCTCGAAACATCTTTTACAAAAAAGCAGCAACTCATCTATTTCCGGTTCATTTATCGATTCAAAAAAAAGCCCGCTCATTTTCAATTTTTCAACTGATACAAGAAATGGCTGCCATGCTTTATTCGCATCATCGGATACCTTTTCAATACGAATCTGTTCGCCGGTAATATTTTGGTATCGTGCGGCCACCAATTCTGCCATTGCCATAATAGATATAGGACGACCACTACCCAAGTTAAAAATCAGGTTACATGATGGAGGTGCAGAATCAAGCAATGAAATTTCTATCGTTTTTTCAACAGAGCTTAGCGCAACAAAATCCCGATATTGTGTTCCATTACTTTTCAATATAATCTTCTTACTAACCATCGCCTGCCTGCATATATCATTTACCAGAAGATTCCAAGTATTAACATTTTTATGTGTGGGGGCACCAAATGAGTTGGACAATCTGAAGATCCAGCCTTCTATTTGTTTTTGTTGATGAGCCCATAAGACAGCGTTTTCTCCTGCAAGATGACTCGTAGCATACGGATGTAAATTAGCCGGGCAGGTCTCCTCCGTTAATACTCCGCTGAAAGGGCTACTATAAACATGTGCAGTAGAAAAATAGATAATTTTTTTTACACCGGCTTTACAAGACGCCTTCACAAGTGCGGAGGTGCTTACACCATTGAAATCAAGGGCTGCAACGGGGTTTGTTTCACAATCATATGCATTCATTCCTGCTGAATGAATGACAGCATCAACATTTCTGCAAAGGTTAATTAGTGAATCCTCGTTATCCCAGTCTGTTTTTACAACTTCCAAGCAAGGTCCCCACTCCGGATGTGACCGGACAATCCTACTACCGAGCAGGATTTTGTGCCCCCTACTTGCAAGATATTTCGCCAACCTTCCACCAATAAAACCAAAACCTCCTGTAATTAGAATTTTCATAAGTATAGCTACCCGCTACATCCAGGAATAAGGAATCAAAGGATTATATAAATCAATGGTCTCGCTTTCAGCCTTCTCATACGGATAATCCGCACAATTGACTAACAGAGCTATTTCCTTGCTTATACATCTGAAACCATACCACAATAATGGTGGTATCGTAATACGGTTGTAAGCTTCCGGGCGTCCAAGGTCAACTTCCATAATTTGAGAGCGGGTTGGAGAACCGGGACGGTCGTCAAAGATGACCACACGCATCATTCCAATTGGCACAGCAAAATTCTGAGTCTGAATAGCATGTCTTTTCCAGGCTTTTACTTTACCGGGTACGACCTCCGAGAAATAACATTCTCCAAATTTCGAATACCCTTCTGCATCATTACGCAGCATATGGAGTACTGCTCCCCTCTCATCACTAATGATTCGAAGTGGTGTAACAATTACTCCGTCAATATTACTAGGTACATATTTACGCATCATCAATAAATTTTACGATTTAGCCCAGGATCTATTCCGATCAACAGCTTTCTGCTCGTAAGTATTGATCTGCTCAAGTGTAAAATTCCACATATCAGCATGTGCTTTATAATAGCCTATATACCAGTCGCTAATCAGGGATATTGTTTCCGGATAGCCCAACGTTGACTCCCATTTCAAGTGGCTGAGGGCCTTATCACAGTTCAGCTTTAACAGGCCAGCTTCATGAAAAGGGATATTGTCGGTAATAAGGTAAGCATCGTGGGTATTTTTAAATCCCCACTTTTGTGCCAAATCATGTAACAGGTTGACCACAGTTTGATTCTGTTCCGCACGCGGACCGAAATTATACGCTTCGCCATGACGTTCAGCAGACTCAAAAATGGTCTGACCCAGACGCAAATAGCCGCTTAATGGCTCTAACACATGTTGCCATGGACGTGTAGCTTGAGGACTTCTGATCTCAACGTTCCTGCCTTCGTTCCACGCACACATACAATCCACCACTAAACGGTCTATTGCCCAGTCCCCACCACCAATTACGTTACCCGCCCTTCCAATCCCTATCCTGACAGGATGTGTCGTTCCGAAAAATGAATGGCGATATGACTTGATCACAAGTTCGGCGGCTCCTTTGGAACCACTGTAAATATCTTTGCCTCCGAGATGATCGGTTTCACGGTACCCCCATATCCATTCCACATTATCATAACACTTATCACTTGTGATAAATATGGCAACACATGGATGTGTATAATTTCGGAGTGCTTCCAAGATATTGGCCGTTCCCATTACATTGGTTTCTAGAGTATCAACCGGATTTTTGTAGGAAGTTGAAACGATCGCTTGAGCAGCCAGATGAAAAACAAAATCTGGTTTTATATCAAGAATTATCTTTTTAATCCCCTCGAGATTACGTATATCTTCCCGAGTATCAGTCATGTGATCGGCGATACCTGCAATCTCGAACATTGAAGGATTCGTCGGAATTCCATTGGAAACTCCCACTACTTTAGCGCCAAGTTTAATAAGCCAAGTTGCTAACCAGCTACCTTTAAATCCGGTGTGCCCAGTAATAAGAACAGTCTTACCTTTATAAATATTTGCAAACATATCAGTTGTTTTTTATCCAAGGTGCTTTTCCGCTTTGCCAAGCGGATTGTAAAAATTCTTTGTCGCGAATTGTATCCATACACTGCCAGAAACCTGCGTGCTGGTATGCCATTAACTGCCCCTGTGCAGCCAGTTGTTCAAGTGGTTCCCGCTCAAGGAAAGTTTTATCGTCTTTGATAAAATCAAACACTTCAGGCTCAAAGACAAAAAAACCTCCATTTATCCAACCCTCTCCGGCCTGTGGTTTTTCCTGAAACTGACATACACGACCTTCCTCAATCAGCAATTCACCAAATCTGACGGGTGGCCTCACCGCTGTTACCGTGGCTAATTTACCATGTGAGCGATGAAAAGCAAGTAGTTTTGAAATATCAACATCTGAAACGCCGTCTCCATAAGTCAACATAAATGTTCCAGAGTCTGCCAAAAATGGTTTTAACCGAAGAAGTCTCCCTCCTGTCATGGTTTCTGCACCTGTGTCTATCAACGAAATGTTCCAATCTTCAGCTGTAGGATTGCTATAGTCTATCGTACCTTGCTTCAGATGTACAGTGAGATCACTCTGCCTTGCATGATAATGCATGAAATAATCTTTGATTACTTCCCCTTTATAGCCAAGTGCCAGTAAAAAATCTTTTATTCCGAAAGATTCATAGATCTTTAATATATGCCACAGGATCGGGCGTCCTCCAATTTCTACCATTGGTTTCGGCTTTATCTGCGTTTCTTCGGCCAGGCGTGTTCCTAAGCCACCAGAAAGAATGACTACTTTCATTAGCTGTTTGTTTTATAAAAATTATTGAAGAATTTAAACCTTATGCATTCGCTGTTTCTTACTGTGATAAAAATTCATCCCCAAAAGCGTCAGTGAAAATCTGGTGCCAACGAGGTAATCCGGGGTCCAATTCTAAGAAATTTCGAATCGGCTTTGTGTTCTTCGTGATTTTGATTAATTTTTGTACAAGCTGTTCCGCAGTGTTTACAAAATCAGCTTCCTCAGATCCAAACAATGGATTGATATTCAGGTTGTCTGATGCACCTGTAATAATTAGAGGAATTCCAAGATATGCAGCTTCAATAGATACAGATGTTGAATTAGCAGCATATACAACATGCGCAGATTCCCATAGATTGTTCAATCCGGTAGATACAATGCTATGCGCTATCCTGAATCCAGCATATTTTACCATATTATCCACAGGTAGGGCAGGATGAGGTTTGATTATAATTTTTGTATAGCTGGCAAGTGCTCCTATCCGGTCTGCTTCAGAGAGCCATGCGAGTTGTAGATCCGTTTCACGATAAATCGAACCTGTGATAACCAACAGATTTTTCTCCTCTTTTTTCTGCCTTGCTGTCATATCCTGTACAGTCGCCAATGAATTTAAATACCGAAGTGCTTCTACTGTTATTACCCGGTTTTGAGGCCACCCCCCCTCTACAAGTACCTTTTGGGGAATATTCCCGGGTGCTCCGATAAAATCAGGCATTAATCGCCCATTCGGAGTATTAAGCTCCCTGGTGCTGCCCGGAAATACCTTTAGGTTACAGACAGCCGCATTAGCAGGTGTGTGTACAACTCCAATATATCTTGCCCTGTTCAACTGTTTACGCGTTGCAAGTAGACATTGTTCCCATGGCTGGTTCTCCCATACATATAGAACAAGTCTTGTATCAATGGGCATTTTTTTCCCAACACAGTGAAACGCTGCCATATGCAGGCAATTAATCATTGCCGTATGACCCCGGAAGGATTCATACCATTCACCAGCTAGCAATGGGAAAAAATTAAGCCTTGACCCTGGCAAAGAAAAATTCTTTTTAACTTTCCCCAACCAAAAGCTCTTACAGTATATTCTGAGGTATTCAGTCACTGCAGACAGAAAAGTTTTTGCATCAAGAAAATCTTCAACTAGTAAAAACCTATTCCCCTTTTGTTTGTATCTCTCATTTATGCGCGATTGGAATGCGATACTTTCCTTATAGGAAAGCTGCGCAAGATTGGTGTATATCCATACCCAGTTTACGCGGATATTCCTATTCATCATTACTTCATGTAAAGGCCCCCAGTAATTTGAATAGAATTCATCTTTCTCTGCTTTCTGAAGATCAATACCGGGAAAATATGTTGCAATAGTGCATAACGCCTGTGGATCAGGTTTCACCCCTTGTGCGCGACGTAACCGCGTCCAAATAAAAAAAAGAAGGTACGCGAAAGCCTGTACACCCAGAAATTGCGCACCCCATTTTCTTGTTGATTTGTTTTTGATACCGGTGTTTTTTTTTCTCCATTCAAAGCTGCCCGCACCAGAAGCTTTCAACCAGGCACTCAGTACATCAGCCAATCGTTCATCGTTGCCTATATAAACCAACCCCGAATATCCTTTATCAACATATATTTTTTCAAACACATATAGTCGAAGAATGTGGTAGGGTGTGTTTGTCTTATAGGGACATTTGTCTGCTATAAGTGTCTGCCACCAATACGATTGCCCATCCAGCAAAGGAGATCTAAGGAATTCTGCAAGGCTGTTTTTCCTTACCATAGCCTCAGCAAGACTAGTTGTCCAGTTGAGATAGACAGACCTAAGATTAAATATATCTTCTTCAACCAGCTTTGGCAAAGAGATTCCAACAGAGCTCGTGTCGAAACTATTCCAAAAAAAAACATCTTTGACACCTTCCGGAACCTCTATTCCATCTTGAACAAGTGCAACCGTATTGTTCACTTTCACTTATCCTTCACTTTATAAATCGCTTCGATCATTTTTTCGGCCTCATCAAGGTCTTCCTGACAATCTACGCTTTTAACAGGCAATGTACATTCAAGCATACGCACTTTTAATCCGTTCTCGACAAAACGCATCATATCCACTGATTCGATTTCTTCGTAATAAGCATTGGGCAGTAAAACGAAATTCTCAAGTGCCTGTGCAGTCATAGGCATCACACATATCTCAACACGGCATTCGAATTTTTTATCCCCAAGCCATAGCGCTGGCAATGGATTTCTGGAAAAGTACATCGCGTTCGACTGAACATCAACCACCACTTTTACCTCATTCTGATCTCTTTCTGATTCGTTATAGCTCATCCACTTATAAAGATTCACGCAAGAAACATCAGAATTGCTTTCCAATTCAACTATAGCTTTATCCAGCCATTCGCCTGTTACAAGAGGTTCATCTCCTTGAAAATTGACAACAATATCCCATTTCTTTTCTGTGGCCTTATAAGCTTCATACACTCGTTCGGTTCCTCTTCTGTGGTTATCGGAGGTTAAAATGACTTTCGCACCAAATGCCTCACAAGCTTTCACAATTTCCTCGTTCGGAGTAGCTATAGCTATTTCATCGGCATATTGGGATTGGCTTGCGTGTTCCCAAACCCAACGAAGCATTTCTTTTCCATAAATCATCCTGAGAGGTTTATTAGGGAACCTGTAACCACCCATTCGGGCTGGGATTACTACTAATACACTTTTTCCGTTTATCATAAGGTGCTCATTATTTTTTCAACTTTCTTAAGATCCTCCAGGGTATCCACTGCATTGGTATTATACGAAGTAGGTACCATACGCACCTTTTTACCATGTTCCAGTATACGCATCATATCCACAGATTCAGCTATTTCGAGAGCCGTCGGACTCAATTGTATGTACTCAAGCAGAAAATCACGCCTGAAAGGGATTATACATACCTGTTTGTGCATAGGTATCTTATTCATACGTCCACGGGTAGGTATAGGCTCCCTGGAAAAATATAAAGCGTTGTTCTCAAGATCACAAACCACTTTGATACAGTTCTTGTCTTCAAATTCTTCCATAGATTCGATTTTACCGAGTAAGTTCGTGACGAGAATATCCTTATCGTGAAGCATGGGTTCAATAGCTTCAGAAATCATACCCGGATCTGTCATTGGTTCATCGCCCTGCACCATTACTATTATATCGTATTTGGTATTATTTGCCCTTTCAAGTTTTTCCAAAGCTTCAGCACACCTGTCAGATGCACGTTCATGTGTATCACTTGTCATTACGGCCGTTCCGCCGATTGATTCAATATAATCCGCAATTTCCTGATCGCAAGTGGCTACCGCAGTTAGTGTTAATAATTCGGATTTTGATACCCGTTCATACACATGTCCAATCATAGGTTTTCCAAGAATTTTCGCCATTGGTTTTCCGGGGAAGCGGCTACTGCCCATGCGTGCCGGTATGATTGCAATAATGTTTGCCATAATACGATTTTGTTATTTATTAATGTTACTTTTTGCCCAGCTAATAAAAGTAGTCAGCCCTTTGCCTAAAGATGTAAAAGAACTCACATCGACTATCTCTTGTAGGTTTTCTGTATTGGCATAAATCCCGTTTTGGTCCCCTGGTGTTGAGCCCTCAACATAAAACTCTGAGCCAGGGATATTATCGCAAATCTGTTTCAGTAGCTCGCCTACAGTCGTTTTTTGCCCGGTGCCGATGTTAAAAATCCGGTTCAGTGCACTAGCTTCGGTTGCTGCCCGGAACCATGACTCCACCACATCATCTATATAAATAAAATCCCGATAACGGTTAAGACTTCCCTTCACACAAATTCTTCCTGTAGCAAGTGCCTGTGCAAGGTATATGCTTACCATTCCCTGCCGGAGGTTGCTCAAATCCTGCCCAGGCCCATAAACATTGAACATCCGCATTGCCACAAACGGTAGTTTTGCCTGATAAACACGCAGATATCCTTCACTGGCAAATTTACCTACACCATACACGGAGAGAGGTTTGAGAAACACATGCTCTTTTACAGGTTCGTCTGGTACATTTCCATATACCGACATCGAGCTGGCGTATACAATTCGTTCAACCTGGTTCCGTATGCCATATTGAATCAAATTCAATGTTGAGACAACATTTTTTTCAAGATCAGCCACCGGATCATCATAACTGATCTCACCCGATGACTGACCCGCCAGATGAAGGATCAGTGTACAATCTTGTGGAAAAGCAGCCACATTGTCGGCTACACTAAGGTCCTTTTGCAGGAATTCTATCCCTTCAGGTATATTTTCTTTTCTACCCATAGAGAGATCATCCACGCCAACAACCGTGTAGCCCTCTTCTACAAATCGTTTAGCTATATGGGAGCCAATAAACCCACCCACTCCTGTAATCAGTACTTTCTGTTTCATAAGTTATTTTTTACCTCTTAAAAAAGGCTGCCTCTCGCAGGAAAACCGAATCAATCGAGTAGGCAATAAAACGATAGCCCTCTGAAATTCGTCTGTTTACAAGCTTTATGTCTGGCTGCACAACATGGATGCCTGCCGACACTCGATTTTGTTCGCACAATGCGAGAATACGAGACATGACCTTTTCAAAAAGTGGCTCTTCAAAGTTCCCCGTAATTCCCATAGAAGCCGAAAGATCATAAGGCCCCACTAAAATGGCATCCAATCCCTTTACTTTAAGGATACTTCCAAGATTTTCCACCGCATTTATATGTTCAATCATAGCAACAAGGAAAGGCTTTTGCGCTTCTTCATTGTATGTAATAAAATTTTTTCCGAAAAGATTGGCTCGTGAAAAGCCTACGCCTCTTGTTCCTGAAGGAGGCCAGGAGCAGGCATTTTTCACCATTTCTAATTGCTCAGCACTTTCGACCATTGGTACTATTACTCCGGCTGCTCCCGCATCAAGAGCCTGCTTACAATCTTTTACATGGCCCTGTGCAAGTCTTACCAATGGCAGTGTGCCATTAAGTTCCAATGCTCTAAAAATGTTAGGTAACTGATGTAAAGAAAAAGAGCCATGTTCCAAGTCTACAGCAACCCAGTCATACCCAGATTGGCCCATAATTTCTGCCACAGAGCCATCAGACAGTTGCATCCAACTTCCAACAGAAGCTTTTCCAGATGCCATCAACTGTCGTATATACTTAACTTTTTCCGGCTTATTCATACCAATTCTGTAATATTTTCAATGGCTAATCCATCATAAGATAAAAAAGATGCCTTATTTGACTTGTGCCTCCTCAGCACAAATGCAATTCCGTTTTCTACTGCAGCATTATAATCAGCAGTAGCATCGCCAATCATCACAGCATGCTCCCTGTCAATATTCAATTCAGCAAGTGCTTTGGCGATGGCATCTTTTTTTGCAACAGGCGCGCCATATACGCGTGAAAAAACAGACTGTAAATCAAGAGCCGTAATGATCATTTCCATTTCTACCTGTGGTGTAGCAGATGTAACAATGAATAACTGATTAAAACGATTTTCATTAAGAAAGACCTGCGCACCAGGCACCCATTCACAATTAATTACTTCATCTATAACAAGCTTCGCAAATTGATCGCAGAATGTTTGGGTAGTATTCTTGTCAGCAGGTTGGCCGGCCCATGACAAATACAAGGGTATTTTTTTAAATCGCGACATTCCCCCATTTAATAGATGATGTTCGCGCACTTTATTGGTGACATCGGCACCAAATGGCTCGAATAGTTTTATAAAAGCAATTGTCTTTATCTCAACAGACTCTTTTACCACACCATCAAAGTCCCAGAATACTACTTTTTTTTGACATATAGATAGCTGCTGGTTCATTATTGCGGTTGTTCTGAAGCAATTTCGTTGATCAACTGAAGTAACCCCTGCCCCAGGTCAATCCTTAGCTCAGGCGTGTACTTACGACCCGTTTTCGGCTGGTATGCATAAGGGGTTCTCACATAGTGTTTTGAGTTTATCAGTTCGGGAAAATCGATATTTCCCGGTATGCCGAGTATTTCGGCTAACATCTTCATAACGTCTTCAACTCGCATCGGTTCATGTCCTGTCAGTACAATACTTTCATTGATAAATTCATCGCGCAATATCGCCACACTAGCTTTAGCCGCATCTTCTACGTGAATATATTCTCGGATGGATTCAGCATTTACTTTGTCTAGTTTGATCGTTCTTGTTGTCAATGCGTTCTTTACGATACGGTATAACCCATTGTTTTCGTTCGATCTCGGCCCGAATAAAGAACCGAATCGCAGGATAGTATATTCGAGACCATAAGTTTTTGCATATTCCTCAATATAATGTTCGGAAGCTTGTTTACTACAGCGATAGAACCCCCCTTCACGGCTGTACACATAAAGGGTACTGGCATAGACAAATCTTTTAACCTCATACTTACGGCATATTTCCAATATCTGTACGGTACCAAGCACATTAACCTTAACCGTTTCCACGGGCTTATTGACCAAATCGTTCAGATCAGCAAGTGCAGCAAAGTGGTAAACAGCATTTGCATTAGCTATCGCCGATTCCAAACATACTATATCAAGTATGTCTCCGACTATCATCTGCTGGTCATCACGGAGCCATGGAGATTGCTTTATATCAAATATAGTTACGCTATGTCCAGCCTCGCTTAACTGGTCAGCCACATGTGATCCGAGAAATCCACTTCCTCCTATAACTGTTATTTTCATTGTTGGTAATAAATTTTGGAAAGTAGCACTTAAATAATATCAATCACGCATAGAAATTTTCTTTGCAGGAATACCTGCTACGATCGAATATGGTTCTACATCTTTGGTAACAACGGCACCTGCACCAATTACGCACCCTTTGCCCAAATGCACATCTTTGAGTATCACGACATTGGCGCCTATCCACACATCGTCATCAATCACAATTCGGCCACCGATATTCCCCTGTTCGTTAATATTTTTCAACTTTTTCGTAACGTGATTTGCAGCTCGCAAAACGGTATTCGGGCCAATTAAAACATTATCCCCTATTCTAATCTCGCCAAAAGAAGCGCCAATAAGCACATTAGTATTGGTTCTGAAATGATCTCCGATCAGCAGTTTTCCATCATTACTAAGCAAGTAACATGGCCCCATTGCGTTGAAATCTTTTCCAATGGCAATATTTTCCGCACCAGTTATACTAAGGTTAAACGGCGCCACAAAATCACTGCCACAAGAGGCAAGAAAAAAACGCCACCTCCATCCATTAAATATATATAAAACCCATTTCAGGCGGTTCCAGGTTTTCGAAATGATAATTGATAATTTCATAAGCTTGTCTTTTAGGTCAATAATGACGAAGCCGCCGATCTGTCAATACACCATTCACAATCTGTGACCAGTTTTGCGGGGATTTCCTCCGCAGTCACGGCTGTTGAGATCATTTTTTCCAATGCATTAGTTTTGGTTGCTCCGCAGATAAAGCCAATCTTGTGCCTAGCTTTTTGTATAAACATCGGCGTAATAGTAATACGTTCGAAAGGCTTTTTGGTCCCAGTTACCGCTACTACCTTACGGTCAGAATAAATAGCAGCTCTGTCATTAGGAAATATTGAGGCAATATGACCGTCTTCTCCCAAACTCAAAAGTACAATATCTACCTGATCGGGGAGCAAATCTGCGTACCTTTCTGCTTCTTCTCGATGGTCATTATACTCACCTATTATCCGGTAAACAGTTACGTTTAATAAGTGTTCCGCAGCAAATAGCGATTCTTTTACCATCTTGTAATTACTATCAATACTGTCAACAGCAACACATCTTTCATCACCAAAAAAAAATGCGATACTACTAAACATTGACGTAAAAACATCACCCAGTAGCCGATACAGCTGTTCTGCACTATGGCCGCCTGTAAGTACGATAGAACAATGTTGTTTTACTTGCAATACACTCGAGACTAAATTTTCGATGAGCTTTGCTGTTTGGCATGACCACTCATGGTCTTCAAAAATTCTGTACCTAATCGGGGTTATTCCCTTCGCTACAACATTATCTTGCATTTTGATGATACTCGTTTTCTGGAACAGGGTTAACAAGTGATTGACCAGTAACAAATCTGATCGCTTCCTCAGTTGCTTCGATTTCCATTTGTGTTCGGCAGTCAATAGACATTGACCCCATATGAGAAGTGAGGAGGCATCTCTCAATTTCAACAAGATTACCTTTATAGGGTTCAGTCTCAAACACATCGATGGCAGCTCCGGAAAGGTGGCCCGCAGACATTACGTCATATAAATCCTGCTCATTGATAATTCCTCCTCGTGCAGTATTAATTAAGATCGCATCTTTCTTCATTGATAATAATATATTGCGATTGATCATTCCTTTTGTATTCATAGAAAGAGGCAAGTGTAGCGAAATCACATCCGCTTCCTGGTATATCCGGCTTTTATCCACCCACTCTACATTCAAAGAGCTATGAATTTTTTTTCCTGGTTGTACATCGTTCAACAATACCTTCTTGGGGCAAAACCCCTCCAAGTGTTTCAGTACGCGGGAACCAATCCTGCCGATTCCAATGATACCGACTGTTACTTCTGCGAGGCGTCTACCAAAAAAACGATTCCATTTGCCTTCGTGCATGTTAATATTGGCAACATGTGTAGAACGCAGAAGAGACAGCATATTGCTGACAGTAAGCTCAGCGACTGCAGGCGCTGGCGCATCCGGTGTATAGGCTACTTGGATGCCTCTTTTTCGCGTTGCAGTCAAATCTACATTATCAAGCCCGATCCCTACCCTTGCAATAAGTTTCAGTTCCTTCGCATTGCTTAATACTT
>DASWXD010000049.1:0-36159 GCA_036405675.1 Sediminibacterium sp. | reverse complement strand
AGTAAACACCAGCATGTTCTATAATATCATGTATAGTTTGGGCAGTAACAAATGGGTCATTTGCCGGTGAGAATCTTGAAATAATATTACCAATCGAATCCTTTGCGTTATACATTTTCAAAATGCTTTCCTGGTACATGTCTGGTTGTAAAGAAGGAAATCCAAGAATATAATATTTATGTTTGATTTTAGATTTGTGTTGAGATACTTTTGCAATAAGCTTATCATCATAACCTGCCGTAATTATTAGCAAATCATCCTCCGTATTTGGATTATTTATCGTAGAGGTACACCCTTCAATCAATCGCACATCCTCAATAAATCCTGAAAAAGTCGTTTCTTCAGCATTCTTATAATGCTGTGGTTCGGAATATAAAAAATCCATTCGCTTTACCCCAAGCCTATACAAGGCAGTTACAAAAAAAACTAAATGCGGCCTAATGAACCCTGTAATATCTATACAGATTTTAGTATTTACATCAAAATTAATTTTATTAAATAGCTCAATAAATGCTTCATCCTCTTTGTATGAAGGGCATTTATAGATCACTTCATCAGTTGGCAAAGTAAGACCAACATAATGTGGAAAGTCAATCCATATTTTGGATTTAGAGTTTATTTTTTTAAATATTGTTTTAGTCCGGTCGCAGTCATCATACCCAGAGAAAAAATAATCATACCCAGCACCACAATCAACATTACCATCTTCATAACTGCTCTTATAGAATATAGTGTAGTCCATTATTTCAATTAAAAAAGTGAGTTTTTAGACTTGTCTGCATCTTTCTTTAAAAAATCAGGAGCAAATAATTCAGATTTTTTCTCTTTATAGTATCTATCAAAGTTTGAGTTGAAATCACTATCAAATATTGAATCTGCAACTTCTTTAGACAAATAAACCGTTCCTCGTCTTACTGCCGGTAGATCCCAAAGCGGAACGAGAATCTTATTCAACTGGAACATTCTTTCCTGCCTACCCGTATTCTTTTCTAATCTTCCATCTTCGCTCTCAATGAGAACTGAATGCATTTTCATCAATTCAATAATAGCAAGAGAATTTGCCGAAAGCTCTTCAGCTTTTATATAAAAACTTGACACTGTTGTTTCCGTAGGCTTATCACAAAATCTATATAATGCAAAATAATCCGTCAGATTTCTTAAAGAGACATACATCTGCCTCCCATTTTCTCCTATTACCTCGGCATCTTCATAGAACCATTTTGCAGTATCATTAATGGCTAAACATTGGGACTCTATTGAAATAAATCCCCCATCTTCTAGTGGTTTTTCACCTCTAATTTTTGAATATTCAATCGTTTTTTTTAAGCTCAAAATAAAAGACCTCGGATTTCCAGAGGATATGTCAATGTACTTGTCTATTCCACAATATTCAGGATTCTCAATGCCAAATTCATTAAATAATTGAGCCATAAAATCCTTTTTTCGTTTGTCCTTAATTTCACGAAATAAACTTTCAGTATTGCTTTTAAATTTTCTATATTCTTCATTAATAGTTGAAAGTACATTTTGAAACGTTTCCTTTTTACTTGCCTTGTGCCACAACTTGTATAGCAGAAATATTTTATATTTTTGATCAAGTACATTATTTCCAGTGTCTGAAACAATAGCATTGATAACACCATCTATTTCCTTATCATCAGTTAAATCCAACGCGATTTTATTTTTTATGGTATAACTCAAAATCTTTCTCAATTCCTTTAAATGTTTATACTCCTTACGATTTTTGGTACCTAAAAATTGAATCATTTTTTCTTCGTCATAACTCTCAAATCGTTCACAGAATTTTTTTCCAATATCATTCTGATTAACATTGAGTCCATTTACCTGATAATATTTTATCAAACGATTAGTATATAACTTCTCGGCGAATTGCACGTATAACTCCTCATTGCTTCGAATTATATCGTCGAGATTCACTTCTTGAAATTCAGATCCTTGCTTCATACTTTCACCCGATTTAGTACCACGGGTAGTATATCCATACCTCCGAGCCCCTATCCAAAAAGTTACAGGTGTCTTTTTATCCCAAACGAGTGTATTTACAAACACTTTTTGCCACTCAAATAATTTTTCATACTCGTCAAGTATGCAAATAAATTTCACATTTTTGAAAGACTCAATATTTGATTCAATTGCGCTGGGAATACCGAAAATTAAGTCCCCGGGCGTAAACAACACGCGAACCTCATTATAATCAAGTTTTCTTTTAAATGCTGCATTCAAAATTTGCGAATCTATCTTATCCCGGAGTTCTTTCAAATAAGCTATTAGGTCTTGAATGCATTGAATAGTATTCAACTCCTTATTGTTAGTGAATAATGGCAATATATTAGCTAATACCTTACTTTCTACTTCGGGCTGTATATTAAGCTTCTTTACAATTTCATCTATTGTATGAAGAAGACTGTCACAGATATAGAGTTCAAAGTAATATTCAAAGACTGCTTCCCATTCTGCTTGCTCAATACCTTTTTCCTTAAACCTACTAGAGTTCATGCCGCCTATTATAGAATATAGTCCTATATATTTATCGGTAGCCAGAAGTTTCGCTACATCATCCTGATATCGGATATTTTGTAAAGGGTAGGAAAAATATCGAAGAATATGTGTCTTCCCACAGCCTTTGCCTCCAATTATATATTTTGGCAAAAATTCATTTGGATTCAAGAGTGATTGAATCGATACGTCTGCTTTAGTATTAAAATTTACCCAATACTCGTTGATTTCTGAATTTGTAAATTCAGTCGCCTTCGTAACACTGAACGGATTTTCTAACTCATTTATCATGATTAGTAAATTTTATTATAGCGTTTGAAAATAGGCTTCCAAGAGTTTCGGTTACTCCAAAATATCGGAAGCGAATTATCAGGTGTATTGTGATGGAATCCGATAAGCAATTGGCAATCACCATATCCCAGAGGCGAACCAAACAATGTTGTGCCATATTTCACTGCAGTTGCTTCGGAAAATGATTTCTCAATTATCACATCAGGTATCACTTTAAAATACCTTGAATTTGCAGAAAATGCTTTAAATGTCTCATCAATGGTAAAAACTGCATCAACGGTATTAAAAATTCCTAAATCCCTTACAGCCTTAATTCCATGTTCAGTGCCAAAAATCATCAAATAGTTGACTTCGACATGTGGATCTTCGAACTTAATATTTTCAACAATAGTCTTTAGATATCCCGATGCCTGTGAACCACTACCACAAAAATCATCGATAAATATATATCGTTTAATATCTTTAGCAGACAGCTCACTCCTCAAATAAGTTCTTTTTGTTCCATCAGGTAATGTTTCTGTAATCTTAGATGTTGAGAAAACGTCGCTGGTATTAATGAAATATTCCTTTGACAAATTGCATTCTTGTCTAAAAAAATACAACATGTGGACCCCACTTTCAGAGGGGTTCCCTACTCCTAAAAATCTAGATTTATTTAATTCCTCGTTATACGCTTTCTCAATAAAACTTAAGTCTGTTGTGTCGCCATTTGAAGAACGTATTGATGCAACTATTGGGTACTTAAATAAATCACGATAAAGTGAAACTAAAAGTTGCCTTAACTCATCATTACCGAAATACATAAATTTAGAAAGCAGGTATAACATATTTACCTGCTCTTTTGCGAGTTCATCTTCATCGGTGTTTTTAAAGTTGGCTAACCAGTTTTGTTCTATCCCTTCTTTCCATTTTTCCTTCCATATGGTTTGATAATAAGCATATATTTTTTTGAGGAGTTTATCATATAGAGGTATTGTATCTAATGTTTTCATTGACTATTTTTTAAAAACTAAAATCCATTCACGTGAGATAATATCCGCAGTTTTATTCCGTTTTGTCATCAATCCATAAGATCTAATATCATCGATAAGTTTGAATTGCAATTTCATTTTCTTTTTTAATAGGTATTCTGTTAGATATTCCTGGGTATTGAATTCCATATTGCAGACCTTATTGTTACCAATTATTAAAACCAGATAGCCATTCTTTTTTAAAACTCTATACATTTCATCCAAAGCATCTAGCATATCAAGCAAATACTGGTTTACAATAGTTGCACGGGTTGTATTTATATTGTTTACTATTTTGATTAAAGAATCTGCAGCAGGGATCTTAGTAGGTTTTAATATCAGCTCAGATTTCTTGAAATTCTCTCTACCAATATTTTGCCCATCAAGTTCCAATAGCTTGTCTGCTGTCGCTAGGTTTGTCCAACCTAGATTCAAGCTAGATGCCCTAATATATTTCTGAGCGCCAGCATACGGGGGAGACGAAATAATTAGCTGAACACTTTTGTCTGGCAACAGAGATTTCGAATTTCGCTTCGTTAATTTCCTGGCATCGTTCGAAATGATAGCTCCCTTATACTTTTTAACCCTTTTTTCTTGAAATGCAGCATGACGGGCTATATTTTCGTTGACAATCTGTTCAAATTTATCATAAATATTTAATGTTTCTAATTTTTTTAAATAGCTTGTAATTTTTACATTTTCACTAGTACCAGTTTTATATCTGTTGGCATTCAATCTAACCGGTACAGAAATCCTAGTATCTGCATAGCTCACTTTTTTCACACAATTTGAAAATGCAACAAGCATAAAATTTCTAATCGTAGCATCTTTTATCGAATCAATAGATGAGAATATTCTTGACAATTGAATTATTGTCTTTTTGGGAAACCAATATTTGCAATTGACTACACTTGGGACGACACTGGTTTTCCGTGATTTTGCACTTTTTAAAACTGAAGCTTTATACTTTTTTAATTTTGTGATATCAACATCTGAAATTTTGACTTCTGAAATTAGTCTTGCTAGTGGATTTGCATCAGCTCCATATGCATTTCGTTTCCCCAGTATTGCTTCAAGCAATACAGTTCCAGTTCCTGCAAATGGATCTAATACATAATCCCCCGGCTTGGAAAATAAAGTGTTATTAATAAAAAGATAAGGGATGTGTACTAACAGCTTAGCAGGATATGAGTGGATTAAATGTGTAAATCGTTCAGTGTTTCTAATTTCAGGCAATAACTCTCTAAAAGAAACCTCAACAGGCTTTTTTTTCTTTGCAAATTGTACAATAAAGTTCTTAATTATCGCATCATTCTTCGTTTCATTTAGATGCATTTCAGTTTTAGTCATTATACGGCGATCGGGGCTTTAATAGCAGGATAAGGATCATAGTCTTCAATCTTAAAATCCTCATACTTAAAATCAAAAATTGACTTTACATTCTTATTTATAATCATTTTCGGGTAGGGCCTTGGGGTTCTTTCTAATTGAATCCTAACCTGATCGAAATGGTTATTGTAAATATGAGTATCACCGAACGAATGGATAAACTCACCAGGCTGCAATTCACATACTTGCGCAACCATCATAGTTAATAAAGAAAACGAAGCGATATTAAATGGCACACCTAAAAAAAGGTCTGCACTTCGTTGATACATATGACATGATAGTTTTCCTTCAGCAACATAAAATTGAAAGAATGCATGACAAGCAGGTAAGGACATTTTCTCTATATCAGCCACATTCCATGCACTAACAATCAACCGTCGAGAGTCAGGTGTCTTTTTTATTTGTTCAATTACCTGGCTTATTTGGTCAATATGTCTCCCGTCGGGTGCCTCCCATGACCCCCATTGATATCCATAAATTGGACCTAATTCCCCATCCTTATCAGCCCATTCATCCCAAATGGTAACTCCATGATCTTTTAGGTATTTTATATTTGTCTCACCTTTCAAAAACCACAATAATTCATAAATTATGGATTTCGTGTGTATTTTTTTTGTCGTGATTAAAGGAAATCCTTCTGAAAGGTCAAACCGCATTTGATAGCCAAAAATGCTTTTGGTTCCTGTACCGGTTCTATCGGTTTTAGAAACACCCTTTGCTAGAACGTGCTTGAGTAATGTCTCGTACTGATTCATTTGTAATAATTTATTCTTGGATCTGGATTTGGACGATTTTAACGAATTTACCCAAATGATTGTTGATATCCAATCACATTTGTAATATGCTGGTTATCAACAATAAACATACTGAATATTATTTTATAACTATAAAACAATTTTTTAATTTCCATAAGTGCATTTTCATAAAATGTGATCTTAACCGTCAATTCATTTTAAATGGACAAAATTTCAAATTTTTTCAAAAAAATCAAAGACAGGTTTACAAGGTCGTAAACTATATAAAGACGACTCCTCTGAAAGAATGAACCAACTTCGAGTTTGCCTTCCCGAAAAACGGGAAGGCTCCTTCCTTAATCATCTTACTTTTTATTTTTACATCATAATCAATCTTAATTGATTTAGCAGTTAATCATCCGGCAACCCTAAACAAAAAACGCTAAAGAATTCATTCGCATCCAAATTTTAAACAACAACACTACTAGTATGACAGACTAACGAATAAGCAGTACACTAACTTCATACCATATAACTGAAATCTCATTATAGGGAACATAGCCATTCTTGCATATCCGAGAAACGAACGGTAACTTGTGTCCTGTTCTTATTCCCCGCAGTTACCTTGATAATATCCACTATGAATGTTTATTCAATCAAAAACCGACTTTTATTTGATATTGAATAAGAAGTGAACCTTAAAAAAGTAAATAATGGAAACTACAATCATAGATAAACCATCGAATATTGATCCAACACTATTGGAAAAAATGAAAAAATTGGTGGAGGAAGGAGAACAGGTGAAAAGGGAATATTTAGATTATGGAATTGAACGTGCAGACCTTATCGCGCTAATAGTAGATGATAATGATGTTGTAGCCGCAGCCACCCTTAAAAATCCACGCAACTCATATCGAGATGATGTTTTTGAAATGGCCGGTGAAGAACAATTGAAAAAAGGTTACGATAAAGAACTTGGTTATATAGTGACAAATCCCAAGTTTGAAGGGAAGAAAAAATGTCAGAAGTTACTGACTGACTTTATACCAAAGATTGCTCATAAACAGATGTTCGCGACTACACGAAAGCCCGCAATGGCGCATATACTTCGCAAGTATGGCTTTGAGCAAGTCGGCAATACCTATAAAAAAGATTTAGCTCTGCTTATTACAAAATAGTTCCAGCATAAAATGAAAATCAAGAAAGTCAAATGGAATAATCACCCCGTTCTTGGGGATCTAGTATTAAACTTCACTAATGCTGCAGGTGTGGCCTTTGATAACATTGTATTTGCAGGCGAGAATGGAACGGGTAAAACATCAATACTTGAAACGATAGGCAATTTTCTCAATATCGGCTCATTTGAATTCTTCGAATATATTGAGTACGAAGTTGCAGGAAATACATATACTGCGGTTCAGCCACAAAATCCTCACGCAACAATCCGAGATTTCTATGACAGACTCGATGTAAATGGACAGAGAACAGCTTTGCATACGAATAGGAACAACAATCGGGATGCTATCGCAGCGGACAATTTGGATATTCGTAACCACGGATGCATTTTTTCAAAGGCAAGGGCTGATTACAAAACCGTCGCTGTCGAATCAATAAAGACAAGTCAACTTGATATCGAAAAATACAATAAGGATGACGATGATAACTTTACAGTATTAAAACAACTGATAGTTGACATAGATAGCCAAGATAATGCAGCCTATGCCGATCACGCGAAACATAATTTGGGTAATCCAATGGACTGGGCGCTTTTTTATCCTACCTCTAAAACCTACCGATTCAAAAATTCATTTGATACATTTTTCGGGAATATTCAATTTGATAGAGTTGAAGATCAGCCAGGTGAGAAAAGAATACTGTTTACCAAAAATGGAACTGCAATTCCGATAGATAACCTTAGTACAGGAGAAAAACAGGTTGTATTTCGTGGAGTCTATCTTCTGAAAAATATGAATTCGCTTGGGGGAGCAATTGTCCTGATTGATGAACCTGAACTTAGCATGCACCCAAAATGGCAGCGAAAGGTTCTCCAATACTATAAGGGGCTATTCACAGATGCCGCTGGACAAAAGGCGCAGCTTTTCTTTGCATCGCATTCCGAGAATGTTCTCAAAACAGCTCTTTCGGACAAAACAAGTAACCTTGTAATTGTTTTAAATGCAGCTGCAAATGGTATTATTACTGCAAGACAGATTGTTTCGCCATGGGTGCTGCCAACAATTTCAGATGCTGAAACTAGTTATTTGGCTTTCGATCTAGTCAGCAGTGACTTTCATATTGCATTGTATGGTTACTTACAATTTAGAGAACACAGAAATGTGAAAGGTACCGATGACTATATATTAGCACATCCCTTATATGATCCGGCAATTCACAGAAGACCGTCGCCTGGTTTAGGAAACACTACTTATGAAACACTTCCAACTTTAATAAGAAATAGCATAGACCATCCTAATCCTGCTGTTACATATACAGAAGAAGAATTAAGGATTTCAACCAACCTCCTAATCGGCATTTGCAGATAGGGTACAAAAGAGTAAACTATAAAACTTTACAATACGTGGGAATTAGCTCATTAAATCTTTTCAGCCTGAATAACATAAATGACAAACAGCATAAACTTGGAGAGTCGCTAGCCACTGCAGCGAGCTCTCCTGCACTTGATTATCATTCTATTTGCAAAATGAGTGAACAAGGCCTTTACATCATCTTTGACAAATCACAAATTCTTTACATAGGCAAGACAACAAGAACCGGGAAGATCAGGATGCAGGAACTGGCGGCAGATTTTCGAAGCCACACCTTCAACAGGAAATTGTTGGGTGAACGTTTTAGAGAACTCGGTTTCGTTTTTACAGTGCTGCACAATAAAACAAAAAAAGAATGGATCGACAAAGATATTATCACTGAATCCGCCTTCAGGGAACAACAACAGGTAATCAATACTTTCATTAGGGAAAGTCTTCATTTCAAATTCCTTTCTGTTACTGACTCGAATTGGCTGACACTATTAGAACATTTTGCCATTGCTGTGTTGAACCCCAAACACAATGACTGATTCTTATGAAACGGCGCAATGCTCCATACAGAACACTTCACATCATTGATAATACTTTATTGATTGAAAAGCCAATAATGATTCTGCACAAATTACAGACTAAATAATTATATATCAATCACTTAACTCTGCTAACACCTTTAGATCTCTCAAAAAGTAGTGCGATGGAAATTGAGTTCCGCCAACAAAAGGGAAAGATGAGAGTCTTTCCCTTTTGTATTTTTAGCTATTCCCAGCATAGAATTAGTTGTTGGTCGGGCGACCAACAATGGTGTGCAGGTAAAATGAAAAGTCATCCCATCCTGTATTTCTACCTCCCTCTTATTGATATATATTTTTTGTATATTTATCTGTCACCTGCTAATCCAACATGATCAGAGGAATACTATACTGTATATTAATCTCTACCCTCTTTCTCAGTTGTCACAAGGATACAACACCCGAAACACCCAAAGGCTGCGGTTTTATCGGTTACAGATATTATCGTGGTGCAAAAGATACACTGGGAGAAATGTCCAATAACTATCTTTTAGTAGCCTTTGACACTACTTACAGCGAAACTGACATTCGGAAATTCATCTCCACCAGCAAAGATTTTGACCAGCAATACCGTTATACATTTTATGGCAGCAAAATAACGGCCTTAAAATTCAATACTGCGAAGACCTGCGAGGAAATTACGAATATCATCTTCCACCTGCAACAGCAACCGATCGTTAGATATGCGCATTATACCATCAAAACCTATAACTGTCAGAGTCCTATCATGGTACCCATGGGGAAACTTTGTGTGGACGTTTACGGCGATCTTTTTAACGTACAGGTTTATAATGAAAAAGATCTGACTGATTTATATAAAATGATAGCTGCTACCAATACCGAATTTGTAAGCCAAGATCAATACATGAAAGATTGGTTTACCCTTAGAGCCACCAAATATTCTAAGGGAGATGCCCTGCATATGGTCAACTTTTTTTACGAATCAAAGCTGTTTGCCGAAACGGAGCCTGAGCTTGGCAGGGTGCCTGTTGAATAGAACTGGCTATGACTTATCTGCATAGATTTTTTTTTGAAAACAGGTATTTGTGTGGCGTTAAAAAAGGGGTGACAATCTTTAAATATATTAAAACGAAAACAATGAAACCGTTTCTTTTTATGCTAAGAATAATCGGAATATTTTCCTTTTTGGTCTTTATGGTTCTATCCATTTTAGGTAGTTCTGAGACAGCTCTTTACTTCATAATTATAGCCTTATTCTGTTTTGCTTTGGTGCTGGCTTTGCAGATATCTCAGCTTTATCATCATTACTTTATAAACCGGAGACGATCGTAACTATCTCCATTCAAAAAACCATGCATCTTCAACCAAAACATGGCCATTAGCGATTTGATAGCTACCCCTCCATAAAATCCCAAATCTCTCCTCCGAACTTTCTTTCTCGGCAAGGTGCACTTTTACGATGTTCTCCGCAGATGTCTTTCGCCAGAGGACGCTGCGGTTTGAACAGCAAGACATCCTTTTGAAACAACATCTCCATAAGAATACCTGCTAGTGGTTTCGCATCATGTTCAGCGCAACCTGATGATAACTGCTTCTCATCCGCAGCGTCCACTTTGTGAGACATCTGCGAGAACAACTCTCCCTTTCTCCTTCATCGTGAGATCCGGAATGGATACCCCGCAAAGAATAAAATAGTCGCAAATAAGTTTGCATAACCCTTATCACAGAACTATCGTATCATACTGACAATCAACGTATTTCCTTCAATACGGGTGGTTATTCTCAAATCTGGCACGGTATTTTCATTTATCTCCCTATAAATCAACCTCTATGAAAAAGTTATTTACCCTCGCCGTATTGTTTACCGCCCTGGCGGCTGCACCAACTGCACAAGCTCAGGTGAAACTGAATGTGAACATCAATATTGGTAACCAACCCGTTTGGGGACCGGTCGGCTATGATTATGTAGACTACTACTATATGCCCGATATTGATGTGTATTACTACGTACCCGAACGCCGCTTTATTTATCTCGAAGGCAACCGCTGGATCTTTGCTGCCAGTTTACCCGGCCGCTATCGTGGTTTTGACCTCTACAGCGGTTATAAAGTGGTGATCAACGAACCCCGCCCCTATTTACGCGCCGATGTGTACCGGGTTAAATATGCCAATTACAAGGGCGGTCGTGGTCCCAAACAGGTAATCATCCGCGACAGCCATGATAACCGGTATAAAAACAACGGGCCTTCGCACAATGATCATGATGACAGGGGGAATGGAAAAAACAGGGGCAAAGGAAAGGGGCACCATTGATCGCTGAAAAACAGGATTAATGTATCTCAGACAAATTCAGCACTGAGAAATAGGATTTACGCAGATCAGACAAACGATGATGTACCAGGTAAAAGAGGCTGTATCAGATTTTTGATACAGCCTCTTTTTTATTATCTGCATACGCGGTTAAAACTGCTTACAATCGTTTCTGGCCGGGTAAGCAGCCACGACATGGCAAAGACACAGCGGTGCCAGCTATTTTTTAAGGATACAGTAAATATTTTTTCCGCATCTCTTTATACGCGTTCAGTCCGGGCTCCCAGCTTTTGCGAATCTCTTCTTCAGAAACACCGTTGATGACCTGTTGCCTGAATTCGCCCACGCCGATCTGGATCTCGATAGAGTTCATTTCCTTACTCAGTCTCTCAAAGAATTTTTCCTTGTAAGGATGTGCTTTGTATAATTCCAAGATCCAGCTGATATTGATCTTTTTGCTTTTCCGGAGTTGTTCTACATCATAGTTGCGGAGATCCAGTCCATAACATACCTCGTTCATGAACAAGGGTGTTTCCGACATTCCTTTGATGCTGGTGGGCGTATAGGAAAAGGAATAAATCCCTTTCAGTTCTGGACTGCCCAATACCGTGAACGGGAAATAAGTGCCGCGGCCATGGTTCAGGTAAACCCCTTCGAACATACAGGTAGAGGGATAGAGCATGATGGCCTGTTGTGTATTCAGGTTAGGCGAAGGTTTTACCGGCAGGGTGTACGGCATATCGTGATTGTAGTTGGCAACCGGTATGATGCGGAGATTACATTTTGCTTTGTTGGCGAGCCAGCCTTCTCCATTGGCCATCTGCGCAAACTCGCCAATGGTTAGTCCATGCGACATAGGTATCGGGAACATGCCGATACCCGACCTGTATTTCATATCCAATACCGGTCCATCAACGAGGTAGGCATTCGGGTTGGGCCGATCAAGGATCAGCAGTTCTTTCCCATTATCCGCGCAGGCTTCCATCAAACGAACGAGTGCATTGATATTGGTGTAGAACCGGACACCTACATCCTGCACATCATAGATCATGATATCCACATCCGCCAGGTCTTCTTTACTGGGTTTATTCCTCGGGCCATAGAGGGAGATAACCGGAATGCCCGTTACCGGGTCGGTCTCATCTCCTATTTCAACACCCGCACTTGCATTACCCCTGAAACCATGTTCGGGACCGAATACTTTTACAATATGCACGCCCAGTTTCTGCAGGCTATCCACCAGGTGTGTTTTACCGATGATGGTAGTAGGATTGGCCAGCATAGCTACCCGTTTGCCTTTCAGCAGCGGCAGGTATTTAGCAACCTGGTCTGCCCCGGTGAGGATGGGTTGGGCAGCCATACCGTCTGAAACTGCAGCGGTCAATGGCTGGTAAACGAGCATGAACAGACTAATAAGGAGTAAGATATATTTCTTCATATAGCGTTTTGTGGAGGTAAATATAAGTGCTATTGCCGAAGTATGCAGCACCAGGGAGCCGCAATGGTATGCTGCTGATGGTCATGCCCGCGTTCTATTTAGCGGAGCGTAGCTGCTGGATACATCAGGCTTCTTAAATGCTTCATACGCATGAAACTAATACAGTTAAAAATGGAAGATCCCATAGAAGAACAGTTTGTTCACCATCAACAAAAGAGACAAGTCTTCCCGTTTGCATTTCCAGGTTATCTCTCACTGATATAGATTTTTTGTATATTTAATTATCAACTGTTACTTCAACATGATCAGAGGAACGCTATACTTTATATTGCTTTCTATCCTATTTCTCAGTTGTCATAAGGATACAACACCCGAAACGCCCAAAGGCTGCGGTTTTATCAATTACAGGTATTATCGTGGCGCAAAAGATACGCTGGGAGAATTATCGAATAAATATATAGTTGTGGCTTTTGACACCACTTACAGCGAAACTGACATACGTAAATTTATCTCTGCCAGCAAAGATTTTGACCAGCAATACCGCTATACACTTTACAGCAGTAAGGTAGCAGCTTTACGATTCAACACCCCTAAGACCTGCGAAGAAATAACTGCTATTATTTTCAACCTGGAAAAGAATGCGATTGTTGAATTTGCACACTATGCCATGAAAACAAATAACTGCCAGAGTATGCTGATGCAGCCAATGGGGAATCTTTGTGTAGACAGTTACAGTAACTATTTTTATGTGGAAGTTATTAATGAAAATAAGTTATCTGATTTATATAGGTTGATAACAGAAACAAATACCGAACTGGTTTATCAAGACTCCTACATGAAACAATGGTTTGTACTAAAAGCGAATAAACGATCAAAAGGGGACGCGTTACATATGGCCAATTATTTTTATGAATCAAAACTATTTGCATCAGCCGATCCCGAACTTAATTTTAAGTTTCCTGTTGAATAAAAACAACTGCCTTTACCTGATCAGCTCAAATAATGTTTTCAGGAACAGTTATTTGCACGGCGAATGATACAGATACAGCAGCAATAAACCCTGCGATAAAAGTGAACCCCTATGAAAACCAGGATCCTGTTCCTATTCGCATTACACCTGATCATCGTTGCCAGCTATATTACCGTAACCAGCTGGCTGTTTGTTACCCATCCCGTACCGGACCCAATTGCAACCGGATTGCAGCAATGGTTATGCATACTCCTTCATATCAGTATAACAGTGTTGATCTGCCTGCTAAAACAAAGAACCGCTATTGATAGAAAAAAGGCAACCACCACACTATGGTTACATGTTGTTGCTATCGTATGCTGGATAGTAGTGTACCTGTTCTTGTCTACCCCTATAGCTGCTTATCTGTGGAAACTGCGCTCACAATAACCAACCCTAAACAGGCATCCTGTCTCATTTATTTAACGGGATACCAATCCATTTCATTTTCCAGGGTCCCGCCGGACTACCCTATACCCGGTTTCCCTTTTTACCTGAAAACACCCGTCTCCCGGGTCCTTGTCGTTGGCTCCCTAATAAGCATTGTTCTTAGGGTCAAAAAACACCCAAAAATCAGCCTATTACAATTCATTGATAATCCGCCAGTAAGCCGTAGATAACCCGCAGATAACCCGCCTCTTTAAAAGAGCGGTTTACCAGGGAAAGATAGATGGATAAACTACCTGTCATCCCTGTATCAATACCCTGTCAGGTTACCGCATGCTGAGGAACACAAGTGTAACAGGATTGGTTAAACTAACTGGTTATCAGCAATAAACGCTGTGTAGGGATGCTATTGTTGCTGTCATGTCATTTACGATTAGCGGGAAGCAACCGGCAGAAATCCTGTTTTCGCCCTGCCCGTCTTTGAATGCGTCTGTATACACTTCCCGCTATTTCACTGAGAATCAGTATGTTTCATTAAGTGCTACAGGCGAGAGAGAATAAGCATAGATTTTTGCCAGTGCTATGCTGGGTGGATGAACCGGATACTCATCGGAAACTTTCTCAAAAAAAAAGCTTTTTGAAAATCTGATACGTCCTGCAGAAAAAGAAACTTTAAGTATATTGACGCCAGGCTTGCTGTTGAGAAATCTATTTGAAGCAGGAGAAAAGCTATTGCGAAAAGAGTTGTATAAACAAAACTGGCAGCTCCCTGCGTGCAGGAACGAGAGCTGCATTAACTGTATTAGGATGTCACAGGGAACCGGAGCCTATGATCCTGATGAATGCTGTAACAATAAAATATTCAGTTCAATAACCGTTAATTTTTTTTCATGAATTCCTCCAACAAAAAAACAGCCAGAATCGCAGGATGTTTCTACCTGGGTGTGGTATTAACAGGAATATTCTCATTACTGTATGTTCCATCAAAACTAATTGCACCGGATAATGCGTCCCTGACTTATCAGCAGATTGTGGCTTCAGAATCCCTGTTCCGTTTTGGAATTATCAGCGGGTTACTTTGCTATACTTTCTTTTTGTTTTTACCGCTTGTTCTGTACAAATTATTAAAGCAGGTGAATGAAAACTATGCAAAAATCATGGTGCTACTGGCCGTTATCAGTGTACCTGCTTTTTTCATCAATATACAGCACCATTTTACTGTTCTTTCACTGGTAAATGACACCAACCATCTTTTAGGGTTTACTGCCGCAGAAGTTCCATCACAAGTCATGTTGCTGCTTGAACAATATGATAATGGCATGAGAGTGATTCATATATTCTCAGGTCTTTGGCTGTTTCCGTTTGGCTATTTAGTATTCAGATCAGGCTTTCTTCCTGCCATCCTGGGGGTATTATTAATGGCCGGTTGTTTTGGTTATCTAATCAATTTCATAGGGCATACGGTAATTCCCCATTATGCAGCATTGGGTATTTCATCTTACATAAGCTTACCGGCAAGCATTGGCGAAATAGGAACCTGTCTTTGGTTGCTGCTGGTGGGAACAAAAGAAAAATCAAACAGCTAATCAAATGGCAAAAGAACTGGAAGATTTCAAAGTCAATCTCAGACTACAAATCGCTGCCTTATGGACATCGGTACTGTTTTGTTATATCTATGGTGATTACTTTGAATTGTATGTACCCAACAAAGTAGCAGGCCTTTTGAACGGGCAAAATATGTTAGACAGTCCTATTAAATTGTTGGCAGCAACGATACTACTTACGATCCCTATTTTGATGATATTTCTGTCAGTATTCTTAAAGCCCATTCTAACAAAATGGTTAAATATCGGATGGGGAATATTCTATACCCTGTTCACCTTATTAGTAGGCATATCTGCTATTTCTGAATGGAGAATCTTTTATGTCTTTCTCTCCTTCCTTGAAAGTATTTTAACCATTTTCATTGTTTACAAGGCATGGACCTGGCCAGCATCGAAAATAAAATAGCACTCCTCCTGCCATCGCCTTTGTCTGTTTCCCAACACCCTGGGTTGGCATCTTCATAGTCTAACCAAAACAGGTTTTGAATTAACTGATAACACATAATTTCTATATTGCGAAACAAGTAAGTGAGCGACTCAGATGTTACCAAAGCTGATCAGTGTACAACGGTTTGGCTGAAATTTCCGACCTTAGCGGGCAACCTGATTGATCTTTACCCGTAATACCGTTATCCTTTCTATGAACAGACTTTGGAAAAATCTGATTATCAAAACCACCCTCAAAGAAAAAGCCGATGGTGATGACAAGCAGTTTTCCAATTATGAACTGGCCAAGGGCTGGCGCGAGTTAAAGATCAATGCCTTCCGGTTGCTGAAAGATGTGATCCTGATCACGGCAGGGGTATTTTCTGCCGCTTTCGGTTTCAAAAGTTTTTTACTCACCAATCATTTTATTGATGGCGGTGCCACGGGTATTGCACTGCTGGCATCGGCCCTGAGTCCGGTACCCTTGTACCTGCTGATCATTATTGTGAATATTCCCTTTATCATACTGGGCTTCCGGATCATCAACAAAGGATTTGCCATGAAAACCCTGCTGGCCATTTCCGGTCTGGCATTGGTAGTGGCCAATATTCATTTACCGGATGTGACCAGAGACAATTTACTCGTAGCCATATTCGGGGGATTTTTTTTAGGGGCGGGTAAAGGTCTGGCCATCAGGGGTGGCGCTGTGATAGATGGAACCGAAGTGCTGGCCATTTATGTAAGCCGCAAGATCAATACCACCATCGGGGATGTGGTTACCCTGATCAATATCCTCATTTTTGTGACGGCCGCTTATTTTCTTTCGCTGGAAATTGCTTTGTACTCGATGATCACCTATGTTGCTTCTTCCAGAACACTGGAATTTATTATTGAGGGGATTGAAGAATATACCGGCGTTACCATCATCTCAACCCACAGTAATAAAATCAAAAAAATGATCGTTGAAACCCTGGGCAGAGGGGTTACCATTTATAACGGCAAGAGCGGGTATGGAAAAAACGGCGAGGTCAGGGATATAGAAATCGTATATACGGTGATTACCCGACTGGAGCTGAACCGTTTAACCACAGAGATCACCAAAATAGACCGCGATGCTTTTGTAGTGATGAGTAAGATCAAAGACACCAAGGGAGGTATGATTAAAAAGCGGGCATTAAAGCGTGTAACGCATAAAGCGGACAAAAGCTGAGCCTGGTTTACTGAATCGGGAAAGATGGATAAACGGAAATGCCCTTTTCTGGTTTCTGATTATTTTGCCGCTGTAACCATTATCCCTATTCTGTCATGAACAATCCTATTCAACAAGACCTGCTGCAGTTTCCGGAACTGCTGGAAAAAGTAAAAGAGCAGGGACTGGCCTATCTCTCGCAGCTAACTGACCGGCCTACGCATTCCGCCTTACCCTTATCACTTACAGATCATTTACCCGAAGAAGGGGTGGGTGCATGGGCGGCACTGGCGCAATTCAATCAACGTTTTGAACCCACTATTGTAGCCACTACCGGCCCCCGCTACTGGGGTTTTGTAACAGGCGGCTCCACTCCTGCCGCGGTGGTGGGCGATTGGTTAACGAGTATTTACGACCAGAATAGTTTTGCCACCCAGGGACAGGGAGACCTGTCTGCACGGATAGAACTGGAGACCATCCAACTATTGCTGGACCTGTTTGGCTTACCCAAAGATTTTCTGGGTGGTTTTGTAACGGGTGCAACCCTGTCGAATTTTACCTGTTTGGCAGTAGGCCGGCAATGGCTGGGCAAACAACTGGGGAAGGATTTTGCGAAAGAAGGTGTTAGCGGACAGTTACCTGTATTAACAGCCACCCCGCATTCTTCGGCCATTAAATCTCTTTCCCTGCTGGGCATGGGCAGTAGCCGGTATACCAGGATAAATGTATTGCCCGGCAACCGCGAAGCGATCGATATCACTGATCTGGAACAACAACTGGCGGCTCTGAACGGGCAACCCTGTATTGTACTGAGCAGTGGCGGAACGGTGAATACAGTTGACTTTGATGATTTCCGGGCTATTGCCCAACTGAAACAGCGATACAATTTCTGGTGGCATATTGATGCGGCTTTCGGCGGGTTTGCGGCCTGTTCTCCCACACATAAACACCTGCTGGCAGGCTGGGAAGAAGCCGACAGCATTACGGTAGATTGTCATAAATGGCTGAATGTGCCGTATGAAAGCGCCGTATTTTTTGTGAAAGAAAAACACAGGTTGTTACAGGTAGAAACTTTCCAGAATTCGAACGCCCCCTATCTGGGAGATCCCCTGGATAATTTCAGCTATATGAATTTTTTACCCGAAAATTCAAGACGACTGAAAGCATTACCTGCCTGGTTTACCCTGGTGGCTTATGGCAAAGAGGGTTACCGGAAAATAGTGGAAGATTGCATTCAGCATGCACAGCAGTTAGGTGCTTTTGTAGCGGAGAGTCCGTATTTTGAACTGCTGGCACCGGTGCGTTTGAATACGGTTTGTTTTACCTTAGCAGGAGAAGCGAACCAGGAAAAACTTACTGAATTTTTAAGCAGGCTGAATGATACAGGAAAAGTTTTCATGACCCCTACTGTATACAATGGCAAAAAAGGAATCCGTGCGGCATTGGTGAACTGGCGTACCTGTACTACAGACATTACACTGGCAACGGAGTTGATGACGGCAACGGCAAAACAGCTGTAATAAGGATCGAAGGCAGGTTGGTATCAGGCAATCATTATTTCTCATCTATAATGCAACTACTATGATGAAAGATCGGGATGTAGCAGCCGATGTACCCTCGTATATTGCCCGCTATCCCAAACCTACACAGGCACTGTTAAAAGAATTACGCGCTACCATCCGCAAAACGGCACCGGAGGCAACAGAGGATATCAGTTATTGTATGCCCTCGTATAAACAACATGGTCCGTTGGTATATTTTGGTGCCTACCCGCAGCATATCGGGTTTTATCCGGGCGCTTCGGGGGTGGCACAGTTTCAGAAAGAACTTACCAACTACCATTGTTCCAAAGGAACCATCCAGTTTCGGTTGGATGAACCGCTTCCTTTGGCACTCATCAGTAAAATAGTTACATTCAGGGTGAAGGAGAATTTACTGAAACAACAGCTGCGTGCGGAGAAGAAAAAGAAGCCTGCCGGTAAAAAATAACCGGAACTGTTTGCGTTAAAAGATAGGTGGCTTCCCTCTGCGTAAACTCCGCAATCTCTGCGGTGAACAGAACGTATGTTCACCGCAGCGCCGCAGAGATCGCGGAGTTTACGCAGAGGGATCTTGACACTTATTCATATAAACCATCTATCAATGAGTAAAAAGCGGGTAATGAGAAAGTGGCTCTGCATCTTCCTGTTTACCTGTTGCTGTCTCGCTTCGCAGGCACAGGTAAAATATACACTGGATTATACAGACAGCACTGTAACGTATGTAAACATTACCCTGCAACCAACTGCGCCTGTAAAAGGCAGTACCGCTTTTGTGATGCCACGATCCATTCCGGGTTCTTATAGCATTTCTTTGTATGATCAGTTTGTGGAAGATGTATATGCCATTACTCCCGGCGGGCAAAAAATACCCATGCTCGAAGATGGCAATGACGCGCCACGGTGGTATGCTGCAGACAGTTCGCAACCCATTCAGCAGATCAGCTATCGGGTTAACCTCGGGAAAATGGAAAACAGGATCTCATTGGCCGATGCTTCCATTATCCGTTCGGGTTTTGCGGGTATCCTGAACTATTCCGTTTTTGGCTGGCTGGATGGTAAGGAAAAAGAGCCGGTGGCTTGTACGGTTACCAGTTTCTCCGGCTGGTCTATTTTTTCGAGCAACGAGCCTTCGCAGAATCCAGCCAAAGAAACATTCAGCTTTCAAACAGACAATTATTATACGCTGGCGGATGGACAGTTATTTATCGGTACCCGTTTCAACGTAAAAACCTACCAGGGCATTAAGCCACTTTATATAGCTGCTTACTGTGAAACCGATGAGGAATACCTCGATGATTATGGCAAACAGGGCACCAGTGCCATGGGAATCTTAAAAGAATATTTCGGCGAATTACCTTTTCAGGAATACAGCATCTTGCTACGGAAAGCGGTACCGCTGGATCACAAAACAGCCCCTTCCCTGGCGATGGAGCACCTGCAGAGCAGCACTTTCTTTGGCGATACCAGCGGTATGAGGAGGACCGCCATGAGCCAGGAGCGGATCACCGCTACCATTCCTACCATCATTCACCACATGGCGCATTCAATGTTACCGCTGCGTTGTTATGGAGATAATTACCGACCCTACGTGCTGGAGATCCCGCCCATCATCAACCATATCTGGTTTAACGAAGGTTTTATGTGGTTTCTGCCCTACGATACACTGAAACTGGAGCGGATGAAAAAAAGGTTTATTGATAATGTGTATCACACAGCTCCGCAGATCAAACAGTTAAGTTTACAGGAGCTATCGCAGCTGGCATCTACCATGTACGGTACTGATTTCCGCATCGGTACCTCTTTGTATTCCCGCGGAGCGCTGATGGCGCTGGAGATGAATGAGTACCTGCTGCAGGTGAGTGGTGGTCATAAATCGATGAAAGATGTGTTTCGTTACCTGTATCAATGGAGCAAACAAAACAAAAGACCTTTTACGCTGGAAGAACTACCGCAGCTCTTGAACCAGTCCTGCCAGATTGATCTGGGTAAGATCTATGCCAAATGGCAGTTACCCCTTCAGTAACCAACAGATATATATCACCCGTAACCTTACCAATGGTGGCCAAACAAAAAATGCAAAGTGTTTCTTTCCGGAATGTAGAAGAATTTCTGGATTACCTGCCTGATGAAGAAAGAGAGATCACAGTGCTGTTACGAAAGATCGTGTTCAGTTGTCACCCTGAGATCACAGAAAAGCTCTCTTATAATGTACCGTATTACAGACTGCACAAACAGCTCTGTTTTATCTGGCCCGCCGCTATTCTCTGGGGTAAGAAAAAAAACTATGAAGGAGTAAGGTTTGGTTTTACGTCCGGCCATCTCCTGACTGACGAGATTGGTTATCTGGATAAGGGTAGCCGGAAATTTGTCTGTTATAAAGACTTTCGCAGGCTGAAAGAGATTGATGCCGAACTGTTGCGTTCTTATATTTTTGAAGCAATGGCCATTGATGAAATCTCCTCAAAAAAAATAAAATAACTTCTTCTTAACTGAATCGCTAAGGTAATTCGATCCCTTTCTATAGTTACAAAATCTTGTAACGCATCTATAAAAACACCGGATATGTGATTCTTGTAACATATTCATTCTGCGTTGTAACAACCTCCATTTCAGCCTGTCATAGGTTTGTGTATTGCAATTCTATTGATGCAACTATTGCTGTTTATCATTCAAAGAAGCTGCAGTTTATCAACTTACCTATTCACAATTATCTTATGAAAAACAATCTTTACGCAATCAGACAACAACTACAGAAACTAGGCAGTAGTTTCAACAGTTGCATCAGCAGTAAATGGTTTATTGCCTTGTTATTGCTGTTTTCGGCAGTAGCCTGTAAAAAAGTTACCGAAGTTTCGGGTGTGGTGGGCGTTTGCCCCGTAGTAGTTTCTACAGACCCCGCACCTAACGCTGTAGATGTAGCCACCGGCAAAGTAGTCTCTATCACATTCAATACAGACATGAATGCGGCTACTATCAATTCCAGTTCCTTTACCATTCGGCAGGGTACACAATTGATTACCGGAACCGTGGCTCCTACCGCTAATGCAGCGGTATTCACGTTTACACCGGAAGTTCCTTTTCGCCCCTTTACCAAATATACGGGTACAGTAACCATGGCTGCTGCGGATAAGTTCCGCACAGCCATGGTGGCTGATTATACCTGGTCGTTCACCACCATCCCGCAGGTAACTGTGGGTGTAAACCTTGCAGCAGGTGGTACCGTAAGTGGTGCCGGTTATTTTGCGCAGGCATCTACGGTTACCGTAAGTGCGTTACCGAAAACCGGTTACACTTTCACCAACTGGACAGATAGTGGTTCTACCACTGTAGTTTCTACCAGTCCGAGTTATCAGTTTACCGTAGCCGGCAACCGTGCCCTCATCGCCAACTTTACGATTATCCCGCCTGCTAAGTTTGCAGTGGTATTATCATCGAGTCCGATAGCCGGAGGTGCCACTTTTGGATCGGGTTCTTATGATATCGGCACAGCTGTTACTGTAATTGAATCACCCAATCCCGGATATACTTTTGTTAACTGGACAGAAGGCAGTACCATTGTTTCTACCAGCTCCAGTTATACATTTACCCTTACCGGCAATCGAACACTGGTAGCCAACTTCAGCATTATTCCGGCATTACAGTTTGCCGTGATCCTGGCTTCGAATCCGCCAGCCGGTGGTACCAATACCGGATCGGGTTCTTATACCTCGGGCGCTTCGGTTGTGATTTCCGCTTCTCCTAATACAGGGTATACCTTTGTTAACTGGACAGAAGGAACGACAATCGTATCTACCAGTCCTACTTATACATTTGCCATCAGCAGTAACCGTACACTGGTTGCCAATTTTGTGATCAATAGTTATACTTTATCGGCTACTGCCAACCCTATCACAGGTGGAACCATTGTGAAATCGCCTGATCAGTTACGCTACGATCATGGTACACAGGTATTGCTTACAGCAACAGCAGCTACCGGTTACCGGTTTACCAACTGGACAGAAAACGGAACGATCCTTTCTACCAGCGCCGCATACCAGATCAGCATGACAGCTAACCGGGTATTGGTGGCCAACTTTACGTTGAACAGTTATGGTTTAACCTTATCCATCAATCCAACAGCAGGTGGTGCAGTAACCAAAACACCGGATCGTGCCTCGTACGACAGCGGAACCGTTGTAGTACTGACAGCAACGCCTAATGCCGGTTATACCTTTACTTCATGGGCAGGAGATGCAACGGGTGCTACCAATCCGTTAAGCATTACCATGAATGCCAACAAAAACATCATTGCCAACTTTACCGCGGTAGTACCGGTGGTTAATCTGGGTACCGCTGCCAACTTTGGCGCATTTGGCGGTAATGCGGGTGTTACCAACCAGGGAATTAATACCGTGATCAACAATGGTGGATTAGGCACAACAGCTGCTTCTACTTTGATCACCGGTTTCCATGATAATACAGGAGATAAATACAATGAAACACCACTTAACATCGGTGACGTAAAAGGACGGATCTATACCGATGCGCCTCCGCCAGTAATCTTTGCCGCAGGTGGACCTTACGGCGGTAATGCGGCTACCAAAGCCATTGCCGACCAGGGATTGGCTGATGCCAATGCAGCGTATATCAGTATCTCACCTGCATCCAAACCAGGTGGTACCGATCCTGGTGCAGGAGAACTGGGTGGATTGGTATTGGCACCGGGCACGTATAAAGCTGCCGGTGGTACGTTCAATATCACACTGCTGGATCTTACCCTTGATGCAAAAGGAGATCCTAATGCCGTATGGATTTTCCAGACAGCTGCCGGATTAACGGTTGGTAACGCCAGCCAGGGCAGAAATGTGAAACTGATCAATGGTGCACTCGCTAAAAATGTGTTCTGGTATGTAGGAACTGCTGCTGTGATTAACTATGCAGGTGGTGGAACTATGTCGGGAACGATCATTGCCAACTCAGGTGTTACCATCTCTTCCCCTGCTTCCTCTGTTGTGGGTCCGCAGGCAACTTTGAACGGAAGGGCTTTATCACTGGTATCCTCTGTTACCATGGTTAATACCACTATCAATAACCAATAATGAATACGAAACATCCCGCCGGTGGCGGGATGTTTACCTGAAACCAACTGTTTCCCATTTAAAAATAAGATCATGTTACAATACATCACACCCAGACAAAAAACAACCCTGCTGGTTCTGTTATTTGCGATAGCAGGTATCAATGGTTATGCACAACCCGTTCAGCGGAACCAACCAACCTGGTGGTTTGGCGTATCCGGTGCTGCCAATTTCAACACTTTCCGTGGTACCACGCAGATCCTGAACGAAAACCTCACGGTTCCTACTGCTTTTCACAAAGGAAAAGGGGTTAAACCTTATGGTTCTATTCTTTTGGAATACCGTCCCGGCAAAGTAGCCGGTTTTATGCTGAACCTGGCTTATGACAACAAGGGTGGCAAATTTGACGAAGTCATAGCCCCCTGTAATTGTCCGGCCAATCTTACTACCGAACTCGGGTATGCAGTAATAGAACCCAGCTTACGGATAGCACCTTTTGCATCCGCATTATACCTGTATGCTGGACCAACGGTTGCTTTTAATGTATCCCGTTCATTCGGATATACACAGTTAAGACAACCGGATACCCATGCAGACTGGAGCGAAGTTCGTAAAACGCTGTTAGGTGCACAGGCTGGACTTGGCATCGACATTCCGGTATCAAAGCCTGCGAGTGAAACACAGATGACGATCTCCCCATTTGTTTCTTTTCAGACAGATCTGGGCAGCAGTCCACGTAAAATAGAAAGTCTGGCCATTTACACCATCCGGGCAGGTATGGCTTTTAAACTGGGCTATAAAGCCAATAAAGTACCGGCTAAAACAGTAACTGTTACCAATACGGTAATTGTGCCGGCCAAAGAAGCAGAGAAAGACGTTCAGTTTTCTGTACGTGCACCTAAAGTAGTACCGGTGAACAGGCAGGTGAAGGAAACCTTCCCTATCCGTAAATCGGTGTTCTTTAACATGGGTTCTGCCGAGATCCCCAACCGTTACGTAATGCTTTCTCCTGCGCAGGCAGCTGCGTTTAAAGAAGAACAGTTACAGGAAGCACAACCGGCTAACCTGAGTACAGGACGTTCAGCCAGGCAATTAGCGGTTTACCATAATATCCTGAACATCGTGGGTGACCGTATGCGGAATAACAGCCAGACAACTATCACTTTACAGGGTGCGTCAGACAAAGACCCGGAACAGGGTAAACTGATGGCCGAAAATGTGAAACAATACCTCGTAACCAGTTATGGCATTGATCCATCAAGGATCACTACTGAAGGAAGAGATAAGCCGGTGATAGCGTCAGAGCAATCCGGTGGTACCAGAGAACTGGATCTGTTACGCGAAGGCGACAGAAGAGTAGATATAGTAAGCAATTCACCAGACATGATGTTACAGGTTGGCGGCGCCAGTTCAGAATTCCTGAAACCGGTTTATATCACTTCTTACCAGCAGGATCCACTGGATAGCCATGTGATCTTTACCAATGAAGGTGCTACAGAAGCATTGAGCAGCTGGAATGTAGAAGTAACAGATGATCAGGGTAAAATGCAGACCTACGGACCTTATACGCTGGACCAGGCTTCTGTTCCTGGTAAAACCATCCTGCAGGATAAAACACAGGGTAATTATACCATTACCATGGTAGGCCAGACCAAAAAAGGCACTACCATCAGGAAACAAAGTTCTGTGAGTCTGCTGAAAGCAGAAGACAGCAAACAGGAAGGTTTACGTTACAGCATACTTTTCGACTTTGACAAATCAAAAACCAGGGAAGCATACGAGCAATTCCTGGTCAATATTGTAGCTCCGCTGATTACTGATAACAGTACTGTGATCATACACGGGCATACAGACGTGATCGGAGAAGAAGCGTACAACCTGACACTTTCTAGAGAAAGGGCCAGTGAAGCACAAAGAATTCTGGAGCGTGCCTTATCCAATAGTGGCAAAAGAGGTGTCAGATTTGAAACCTATGGTTTTGGAGAAGATCCACAAACAGCTCCGTTTGAGAACAATTTACCGGAAGAGCGCTTTTACAATAGATCAGTGATCATTGACATTGTGCCCGTAAAATAACTACAACAGTCATCCCCTCAATAGCAAAGACCTGGTATGAATCTCATATCAGGTCTTTTTGGCAAGAGGAATTCAATGACTATTAATCTTTTATCCGAAAGAAAATCACTTAATCTGAACGTAACCGCAAACGGTTTAGAAAAACTGATTCCGGCAGCAACCTTGTTCAAAAATAGGTTTGCATTGAGTTTTTAAGGAACTTTACCAAACAAGAAGAAATACAACTTATCCTTTTCTTCAACAGCTTCACACATCGGATAAATAAACGGTGTACGCATCCTGAAAGAATCTGATAAAATTACTTGCCGGCCATTACCAACACTTCAAAAGTTACCCCGTCTGAAAACAGACAGGCACGCAGACAGATTTACCACACATCAGCATCGACGATTGCATCACACCAGGGGTTATATTTTTTCCAGACAGGCAGTATCGGCAGCATATTTTATAACAATAGGTATTGTTGAAAAAGTCATTACCAGCGTTATAAAACCAGCAATACAGAGACAATATTTTACCAGACAGCATAAACAGCAGACATGAAATTATATATCAAATACATGGTCAGCCTCCGGTGCAAGATGGTAGTAAAAGAGGAATTACTCAAGCTGGGACTACATCCTGACAGTATTGAGCTGGGCGTGATTGAGCTAAGAGAGACCATCAGCCCTGCACAACACGATGCGTTAAAAATCAATCTGCTAAAGTCGGGTCTGGAGTTATTAGACGATAAAAAAAGTATCCTGATCGAAAAAATAAAAGCGGTTATCGTAGAAATGATCCACTATGCAGATGAATTACCTGTTACCAATTATTCGGATTATATCAGTGAAAAACTGCACTATGATTACACGTATCTCTCCAACCTGTTTTCGGAAGTAAAGGGTATTACCATACAACACTATATTATCATACATAAAATAGAAAAAGTGAAGGAGCTGTTACTGTATGATGAGTTGAATCTGACAGAGATTTCCTACCAGTTACACTATAGCAGTGTGGCACACTTATCCAATCAATTCAAAAAAATAACAGGGCTTACCCCCACCTATTTCAAGAAATTAAAGCTCAAAAGAAGAGAGAACCTGGAAAATGTGTGATATATGTAATATCTCATATTTTATATGTAATCTCCTTCCTGCAAAAAATCTATTTTATCATACAATTCCCAATACAAATGAAAAACAGCAGAAAATTAGGCGTGTGGATGGACCATGCGCATGCGCATCTGGTAGAAGTGAGTAACGATCCGATGGTAACCAGTACGATACAACTGAATATAGAGGATACAGCTGCAGGGGAACACCCGGACAGAGGAGAACACCAGTTGCATAACAAAGAGCAACAGGTACAATCCGCTTTTTATAAGCAATTGGGAGAGATCATTTCAAAATATGATAAAGTGATTCTTTTCGGTCCTACTCATGCTAAAACGGAACTATTCAATTTTTTACAGGCCGACAAAGGATTTGCAGATATCACCATTGAAGTGAAACAGACAGATAAAATGACAGCTCACCAGGAACATGCGTTTGTAAGAGATTATTTTGCCAATGCCTGATATTAAATCCTTCATCACAGAATGACAGAATGCCTATAAACAGGTCATTCCGGCTACCGTTCATACACAAATGTGATATGTGCAACCATTATATAGTAATTTATAACGGATTATCCGTTTAGTTTACCGAACTTACACCTTGTCACACTAACTCACCTCCAATTTAATCAACTCTACGTGGAAGCGCCAGAATTAGAAAAATCAAAAGTCTTTATTGTTGTAGAGATACTCGAATATATCCCCAACTCTGTATTAATCAAAACCATTATCCGGAAAACAACCGGTAATGTGAGTGCAGTTTCCTTTGATTCAGGAGAGGCCCTGACAGAAAAGATCACTCCCTTTGATACGTTCATCCAGGTTATTGACGGACAGGCGGAAGTAGTGATCAATGATATATCCCATGTGCTGGATGTAGGTCAGTCGATCATTATCCCCGCGCATACCCGCAATACCATTAACGCGAATGTCCGGTTTAAAATGCTCTCCACCATTATCAAGAGTGGTTACGAGGATGTAAGCTAACCCTTACAAAACCTGTTTTCGCTGTTTTCAACGCCACAAGTGATACATACAAGTTTCAGCTGCACAAGTGTAAGTGATATGCTTTGCTGTGCCGCAACTTTGTATTCAGTTGAAAAATCTATACAGGCATACAGAAAATCTATTTGAAAGACTGACCTCTGTGGTAACTGCTATACTGGGCAATTCCATCACTTTTATTGTGGCATTGGGAATCGTGATTTACTGGTGTACCGACCATCATTTTTTGGCACAGGGCCTGCACGAAAAGATCGAGAATATTATTCTGGGCTCCTCCTTTCTTACCCTTTTCATCATCCAGAAAGCGTTTAGCCGTTTTTCCGGCTCTCTGCACCTGAAGGTGAATGAACTGGTGGCATCGCATGCACCAGCGAATAATTCGGTACTCAGTTCAGAAGACAAAACAGAGAGTGAGATCATAGAATTAGCTAAGGAATATACCGAACTGGGTGAACTGGCCTTATTAGAGAAGCTAAAAACAGAGACAGAGCCATCACTGGTTGCTGAACCTGACAAAATCATGAAAAAAGAAAATTCATCATCCACTTTATAAAATTCTGTTCATTGATAACTTCCATTAAGAACATATTCAACGATACAGGAACCATTACCCGGTTCATGGCCCGTTTTTTCAGTGAACTGCTGCGCCGGCCTTTTGAAATGAAAGAGTTTCTGCGCCAGTGTTATTTCATTGGTTACAAAACATTGCCCCTGGTAGGTATTACAGGGTTTATCATGGGCCTGGTACTCACGCTGCAGACACGGCCTACCCTTGCCGGTTTTGGTGCAGAATCCTGGTTACCCGGCATGGTGGCCCTTTCGCTGGTAAGAGAGATTGCACCGGTGATCACTGCCCTGATCTGTGCCGGAAAAATCTCTTCGGGCATCGGGGCCGAACTGGGTTCTATGAAAGTAACGGAACAGATCGATGCCATGGAAGTGTCGGGTATCAATCCTTACAAATACCTGGTAGTAACAAGAGTGCTGGCTACCACACTAATGGTACCTCTGCTGGTGTTTTTTGCCGATGCCATTGGCATGGCCGGGGGTTATGCCGGTATTAATATACACAGCGATGTAAACCTCTACCGCTATTCATCGCAGGTATTGGAATCTCTGGACTATATCGATGTGATACCACCCACTATTAAAAGTTTCTTTTTCGGATTTTTTATTGGTTCCATCGGTTGCTACAAAGGTTTTACCGCAGCCAACGGAACCGAAAGCGTGGGTAAAGCCGCCAACGCCTCAGTGGTATCCGCTTCGCTGGCCATTTTTATCATTGATATGCTGGCAGTGCAGATCACAGATCTTTTTATGTAACCATGAATAATGAAGTAACCATACCAGCTACAGGGCAAGCCACTACGGAGAAGGAGACCATTGTGCTGATAGAAGGATTGTATAAATCTTTTGGCGAAGACAATCCTGTGTTGAAAGGTGTCAACTTAACCGTTAAGAAGGGAGAAAACCTGGTATTACTGGGCAGATCCGGTTCGGGTAAATCCATTATCATAAAATGTATTTCCGGATTGGTCACTTACGACCAGGGCAGTATCCAGGTAATGGGTACTGAGATCAATACTTTAACCAATCAGCAATTGAATGAGCTACGGCTGAAGATGGGTTTCCTGTTCCAGAATGCGGCTTTGTATGATTCCATGACGGTCAGAGAAAACCTGGCTTTCCCCTTAAAAAGACATTCGCCCGAAAAAACGGAACAGGAACTTACCGAAGCCATCACTGCCGAACTGGAAAGTGTAGGACTGGCGGAAGCCATTGATAAAATGCCTTCGGAACTGTCGGGCGGAATGCGTAAGAGAATAGGATTGGCAAGAACCCTGATCCTGAATCCGTTGCTGATGTTATACGACGAACCTACTACCGGCCTGGATACCATTACATCCAAAGAGATCAGTGAATTGATCCTGCAGATACAACAAAAGAATAAAACCAGTTCTATCATCATCACACATGACATGGCCTGCGCCAAATTAACCGGCGACAGGATTGTGATTCTTGAAAATGGCGTTATCCACGCAGAAGGCAGTTATGATGAACTGGCCCAGAGCAAGGATACATGGGTAGCTTCATTTTTTAACTAATTATAAAATCATTCAAATGAATAAAGAAAGCGGTATTACCTGGAAATTGGGAATGTTTGTCATAACAGGCATCCTGCTGTTTGCTGCAGCCATCTATTTTATCGGAGACCAACGAAACCTGTTTGGGTCTACTTTTAAAATTTCGACCGTATTCAGTACGGTTAGCGGATTGAAGATTGGCAACAATGTACGATTTGCCGGTATCAATATCGGTACGGTAGATGAGATACAACTGATTACTGACACGTCTGTAAGAGTGGATATGATCATCAGAAAAGAAGTGAGAAAATTTATCCGGAAAGATGCGGTAGCTGGTATCGCTTCTGATGGATTAATGGGCGATAAAGTATTAACGGTTTATCCCGGAAGTACCGGAGGCATGGTAAATGAAAATGCCATCATACTGGCGAGAGATCCGGTTGAGATGGATGATATCATGATCAGTGTTAAAGAAAGTGTGGATAATATCAGCCTGATCACCAACGAACTGGCCGAATTTACCTATAAACTCAATAACGGAAAAGGCGCTTTATCCAAGCTGATGAACGATGAAAAATTCGGAAAATCACTGGACGCCACCATGAATAACCTGAAAGAAGGATCAAAGGGATTGAGCGAGAACATGGAAGCGGCTAAAAGTAATTTTCTCCTGAAAGGCTATTTCAACAAAAAGAAAAAAGAAGCCGCCAAAAAAGCCGAGGAACTGAAAAAACAGGAAGAACTGAAGAAAAAGAAAAAAACAGATACCAATAACTAATCAACAACACCCCACACCATGAAAACAATTGCCATTTTATTAGCCGCCGTCGGAATCATCATGATCGCCTATACAGGATTCACTTATGTTACTACAGAAAAAGTAGTTGACCTCGGACCGCTCCAGGTTAATGCCCAGAAAGAACATCCGGTACAATGGTCGCCCATTGTAGGAGGGATTTTTCTGGCGAGTGGTGCCGTAATCTTTATGCTGTCTAAAAAAGCACAACGGTCGTAAAGCTACTGTGATTTCTATAAAAGAAGCGCCAACATTTATAAGATACCGGTACCAGAATATTTGACCTTTATGCAGGAACCAACTACCTGATAAAAGTTCAATATCTGATTATGATCAAGGTTATCAAAGAGGGAATTATTCTGCAGAAAACAGCCAACGAATTCGAGAATGAAGGTGTATTGAATCCGGCAGCCATCAGAGACGGATCGCTCATTCATCTTTTTTACAGGGCTGTACGACAAGGTAATTTTTCAACCATCGGTTATTGCCGGTTAAGCAGTCCGCTGGTGGTGGAAGAGCGTTCCAATCAACCTTTACTCTCCCCCGAATTCGACTACGAATGCAAAGGTTTAGAAGACCCGCGCATTGTGAAGATTGAAGATCTGTATTATCTCTCCTATACTGCCTACGATGGTGTAAACGCCTTAGGCGCGCTGGCTGTTTCCAAAGACCTGATTCATTTTGAAAAAAAAGGAGTGATTGTTCCGCAGATCACTTACGAAGAGTTTTTTCACCTTACCCTCAAAGAAAAAACAGGTGTTCAAAAAGAGCTCTGCTACAATGAACATGCCCGGGTAATGGAGAACGGAGAAATTCAGCCACTGATATGGGATAAAAACCTGATCTTCTTTCCGAGAAAGATACATAACAAGTTATGCTTCCTGCACCGGATCAAACCGGATATACAGATACTGGTATCCATCAGTAGCGTTGATGAACTGACAGATGCATTCTGGCAGGATTATTTTCTGCATTTTTCAGAGAAAATTGTACTCTCGCCCAAATATGCACATGAAAACAGTTATATCGGCGGTGGCTGTCCGCCCATTGAAACCATGGCTGGCTGGCTCCTCATCTATCATGGTGTACGTGATACCAAAGAGGGATATATTTATTCCGCCTGTGCTGCTTTGCTTGATCTGAATGACCCTACCAAAGAAATTGCCCGTCTCTCCTATCCGTTATTTGTTCCCGAATTTTCATGGGAAAAAAGGGGAGAAGTGAACAATGTATGTTTTCCCACAGGTGCAGTTGTTATTAATGATACCCTGTTTATTTATTATGGAGCCGCTGACGAGCAGATTGCCTGTGCTTCCATGAGCCTGACCGAACTGATTCGTGAACTTATCCAACACCCTACCACAAAAGATGAAAACTGAGTCCTCTTTACATAATACTGAACCCCCTTCACCGGCAAAACAACAGATCGTTACCAGTGGAAACAGAATTTATATTCAACCCGCTGCTAAAAAACTACCGGAGATCCTTTGTATCAGCTCCCATCCGCCCAGAGAATGTGGTATTGCTACGTATTCGCAGGACCTGATCAAATCATTACAACAAAAGTTTGGCCAGTCGTTCACACTCAGTATCTGTGCGCTTGAGAATGACAATGAAGTGCATGTATACCCCGAAGAGGTAAAATACATACTCCACGCAGACCGTTCAGCTGATTTTATCAAACTGGCACATACGATCAACCAAAGTGCGGATATCTCGATCGTTTTACTGCAACATGAATTTGGATTCTTCTCCCAAAACCCCTCTTTTCTTACACAGTTTCTGGCACTGCTGCACAAACCGGTGGTCACCGTTTTTCACACCGTACTTCCACATCCCAACGAAGCTTTACGGGGTAATGTAAAAGGCATCGCCACTTTATCGCGTTCTGTTATTGTGATGACGAATTCTTCTGCAAAGATCCTGATGCGCGATTATGCCGTTCCTGCTTCCAGGATCACCGTGATCCCGCATGGTACCCACCTGGTTCCACATCCGGATAAGGATATACTGAAAGCCAGTTACCGGCTTTCGGGGAGAAAGATCCTCTCCACTTTTGGATTGCTCAGCTCCGGCAAAAGTATTGAAACCACAATCGAAGCTTTACCGGCCATCGTAAAAAACAATCCGGATGTATTGTTTCTGATTATCGGGAAAACACACCCTTCCGTTGTAAAGCAGGAAGGCGAGCAATACAGGAGATCACTGGAAGAAAGAGTGGCTGCCCTCAAAATGGAAGAACATGTGCTCTTTATTAACCAGTTTCTTCCCTTACCCACCCTGCTGGATTACCTGCAGCTGACAGATATTTACCTGTTCACTTCTCATGATCCCAACCAGGCGGTTAGCGGTACTTTTTCGTACGCCATCAGTTGTGGTTGTCCGATCATTTCTACCCCCATTCCCCATGCACTGGAGGTACTGAAAGATGATGCGGGTATCATTATCGGGTTCCGTCATCCGGCACAACTCAGTTCCGCCGTGATCCGTTTACTGAATGATGAAGCATTGCAGAACAGGATCAGCGCTGCCGGTTTGCAGAAAATGGCTGCTACTTCCTGGCAAAATGCGGCCATTGCCCATGCAGGATTGTTTCAGCAGATCAGTAATGGCGGTATTACGTTAAAATACAGTTTGCCGGAGATCTGTCTCGACCATCTTAAAAAAATGACAACCCGCTTTGGCATCATCCAATTCTCACAGATCAACCAGCCCGATATTACCACAGGATATACGCTGGATGATAATGCAAGAGCCCTGATCGCCATCTGTCAGCATTTTGAACTCACGGGCGATACAGAAGACCTGGCTTATATTGCCAGATACCTTGCCTTTATACAGTACTGCCTGCAACCGGAGGGGTATTTTCTGAATTATGTGGATGAACAACGTTTGTTTACCGAACAGAATTTTACCACCAACCTGGCCGACTCAAATGGACGCGCCATCTGGGCGCTGGGCTTTTTACTTTCGCTGGAATCCATCTTACCGGAAAACATTACCAGTGCTGCAGAACAAACCATGCAAAAAGCTTTGCTGAATGTGAACAGCATACATTCTACCCGGGCACTGGCATTTGTGATCAAGGGATTGTACTATAAAAATCTGCACAATAATCAGGCTTCGCATATAGCACTGATCAAACACCTGAGCAACCGATTGGTGCAGATGTACCGGCATGAAGCAGATGAGAAATGGTGCTGGTTCGAAAGTTATCTTACCTATGCCAACAGTATTTTACCCGAAGCCATGTTATGTGCCTGGCTGGCAACCGGAGACAGTACTTACCAGCAGATAGCCAACAGCAGTTTTGATTTTCTGCTCTCTAAAATTTTTCAGAACGGGCATATCCGAGTTATATCCAATAAAACCTGGCTGCACAAAGAAAAAGAGGCCGTGTATGTAAATGCAGGGGGAGAACAACCCATTGATGTAGCCTATACCCTTCTGGCCCTCAGTAAATTTTATGATGCCTACGGTGATAAAAAATACCTGGCCCTGATGGAAATAGCCTGTAACTGGTTTCTGGGAGATAACCACCTGCACCAGATCATTTATAATCCCTGCACAGGTGGCTGTTACGATGGATTAGAAGAAAAAAACGTTAACCTGAACCAGGGTTCCGAATCTACCGTTAGTTACCTGATGGCGAGGCTTACCCTGGAAAAAGCACTGACCAGACAACCGAAAAGGTCATTCATACAGCGTTACCAGGAAGCCATCATTCTGTTGACAGAAAAAAGTAAAGTAAAATAACACTACCCTCTTCCAAGGGAACTACCTGCCTTTCTCTGTGCAACTCCTAACGCTGTGGTCTCTGTGTTGAAAAAATGATGCATCTTACAACAATCAGAACCCTGTTTTTTAACACAGCGGTATAGAGAACCACAGCGTTTTGGATTCAGTATTACCCGCCAATCAATAAATCAATTAATTTAGGGAAACTGTTTAATTGATGACGAGTAGACCTGCTATACCTATTGATACTGCTCACCTGCTACCCCTGCTTGACCAGCAGTTACTTACCTTATTACGATCCCTTACCCCGGTCGACTGGCAAAAACAAACCATTGCCAAACAATGGAAGGTAAAAGAGGTAGTGGCCCATTTACTGGATGGTAATATCAGAAGCCTGTCTATGTTACGCGATAATTATTGGGGCGAGTCCTTTGCCGGTAATGATTACCAGGGACTATTAGATTTTCTGAACGGACTGAATGCAGATTGGGTAAAAGCGATGAAGAGGGTAAGTCCGGTTATGCTGATCCTTTTGCACGAAGCCACCGGCAAAACCTATTGTGATTTTTATGCCTCTCTGGATCCTTTTGGCAAAGCGGGTTTTGCCGTTAACTGGGCGGGTGAAGAAGAAAGTAAAAACTGGATGCATATTGCCCGTGAGTACACCGAAAAATGGCTGCACCAGCAACAGATCCGCGATGCGGTTAACCAACCCGGTCATCATTTCGAAAGAGAATTCTTTTATCCTTTTATCGATACCTGCCTGATGGCTTTACCCTACACTTTCCGGCATATACAGCCTCCCCATCCGGTTACGGTACAGATTACCATCACTGGCCATGCGGGAGGCTCCTGGTATAACCATTATGCCAACGGACAATGGCAGTTATCAAAAGAGGCCAATGCCAGTCCAGCTGCTGCTGTGACCATGGATCCCGATACCAGCTGGCGCTTATTCTCCAAAAGCTTACGCCCTGCAGATGTACTGCACAAAATCAGACTGGAGGGCGATCTGGAACTGGCCAATACAGCCCTGGAAATGGTTTCGTTTATGGCTTGATACAATTGTATCCAATTCTGCATAAACTCTTTGTCTGCTTGTTCCCTGTCTGCCGACAGGCAGGTCCGCGGTTGGTTTTAGCTCCCCCCAACGGCAGTGTATGTCCGTTATTTACCCAATCCGATGTAAATTGTTACAAATCTCTACCATGCGAATCTTCTCTTTATACCTGCTGCTCATCTTGTTGGGTTGCCATTCCGCCATCGGACAGAAAAAGTTGTACCAGGAACCTCACCGACCACAGTTTCATTTCTCTCCCCCTGCCAAATGGATGAACGATCCGAATGGTATGGTGTATTACAAAGGCGAGTATCATTTGTTTT
>DASWXD010000048.1:0-5026 GCA_036405675.1 Sediminibacterium sp. | reverse complement strand
TAAAGGTCCGGCAATATCGAAATTGGAGCTGAGGTTTTTGGCAGCCTCAGAACCATAGCCTGCAATTGCGCCTTCTACCCATGCGGCATAGTGACCTGCATCACCCTTGGGAACACGGGCCACGGTTTGTGGTACGGTGGTTTCTTTGGTGCGTGAAGTAGGTAATAGGTTAGGGTACATACCATAGGTACCACAGATCATTTTGCCTTTGGAGCCAATGAAAATGGCACCGTTGCCACCATCGCCCATGATTTCGTTAGGGCCCAGCTCGTCCGGACGCTCGGGCTGGATACCGCCATCCATCCAATGCAGTTTAATGGGTTTGCCGTTGGCGCCTTTAAAGGATAGGGTAATGGAAGAAGAAACCGGACCGGAATCGGGATAGTTACCGCGGGTCCAGTTTTCGATATAAGGGGTGGCTACGCTGCACTCTGCAGATTCGGGATAACCAAGGCCGAGTACGGCAAAAGCGGGGGCCATGATGTGACAGGCCATATCGCCCAATGCACCGGTACCGTAATCCCACCAGCCGCGCCAGTTAAATGGAATCAGTTTTTCTACATAATCGCGGTAAGGGGCTGTACCCAGCCAGAGGTTCCAGTCGAGCTCGGCAGGAACGGGTGGTTTATTGGTACTCCATGGAATACCCTGCGGCCAAACGGGGCGGTCGGTATAACAGTAGATAGTGTGTACATCGCCGATGAGGCCGGCATTGTACCAGTCCTGCAGCTGGCGAACGCCATCGCCCGAAGCACCCTGGTTACCCATCTGCGTTACCACTTTGTAATCGTGGGCGGCTTTGGTTAACATACGGGCCTCGTAAATATCGTGTGTAAGAGGTTTTTGAATGTATACGTGTTTGCCGAGCTGCATAGCGGCCATACCAATTACAGCGTGCATATGGTCTGGAGTAGAAACGGAAACCGCATCAAAGCTTTTGTGTTCTTTCTCCATCATTTCGCGGTAGTCGGTATAGATTTTTGCCTTGGGGTAACGCTCGCGGCTTTTGCGGGTCTGGCGGGAGTCTACATCGCAGAGGAAACCGATTTCGGCTTTGCCGCTCTGGTAAAAATTCCAGAGATCGCTTTCGCCCTTACCACCGGCACCCACGCCGGCCACTACCAGTTTATCGCTGGGGGCAGTAAAACCGCGGCCCAGTACATGACGCGGAACAATGTAAAATCCGGCAGCCGCCAAAGCTGCATTACGGATAAAAGAACGGCGCGAACCGGCATTGCTGGTTTCGGGGGTTTTGTTACCTGATTGGGGTTTGTTTTTCATACGGAACAATCGTTGGTTGTTTGAGAAAAAAATAGAGACATGAATTTATCGAAATATCGGATGGAAAGTAGCGAACAGTAGAAATAAAAAAGTGAGAGACCTATAATAGTCTGCAAAAAGCTACCGGCCTTCTATAATATGGAATAATCAGGCAGGATACAGGTGGAGATACAATAAAAATGCGGGTACAGCGTTTTTATGACAGTTAAAGTCCAATACGCACTGCCTGTTCCCTGCTGGGAAACGGGCAGTTTTTATTTCAGAATGGATAAGCGATTGATTTACAGGGAGGGAGGTCTTCTGTTTTCGCTGTACATGTCTACACCGGTATACCGGCCCTCTATTTTTTTCAGTACCGAGGTGTCTACATAGCCATATTTTTTCTGGATGCTGAGCGAGTCGGTACTGATATAATTGATGATGATCCACCTTTCTGTATCCAGTGAAACACTTTTGGTGAGAGAAATTTTTCCGCTGGCTGTTTCGGCGGTAACGAGGTACTGACCTTTGGCAAAGCGGCCTACTTCTACTTCCTGTAAACCGGGTTTGAGGGTACGGTGAATAATGGTATGGGGTCTGCGTTTATTAGTGTGGGTAACAGATAAACGAATGGGTGTTTCCTGATCGGATTCGTTAAAGATAATAGCGTGTGCAGCAGAGCGGGATGAACTACAAGCCTGTGTTAACCACGCAGTTACCAGAAATAACCATAAAGACACGTGCGAACGTTTCATTCAGATAAAGGATTTATGTTCAGCAAAATACCGGTGCAAAATTAGTACCGGAACACATACATACAAAAAATATTGAATGCAATATCGGAAGGATGACACGCAATGAGATGGGAACGTTGCTTCTTTGTGTTTTTATTTTTATGAGTGGTTGAGGGGGGAGATGAGTGGGGTTTGTGGTTTTGTTTTCTAATATGCAATAGATGACTTTTACATCATCGACTAAATGGATATTGAAACAGGGCCTTTTTCTCAATGGCTTCTACAATAAATGTTTCTGTTGCTAATTGTTCTTCGGTTAAATCATCCTGATAAGAGAAGTCTATCTCATTGAGTACATCAAATGTTTTCGTATCTGGGTAATAGATGATACGCTTACTGCTGCGTGCGCCTCCATTTAGCATAATAAAAAACTCTGCCGGATCTCTTTTTTCAGCATACTCGGCGATCTTTTTCAATTCGTCTAAGGATTGTATTGGTTTCATAAAATAGTTTTTTGCAAAGATATTAAAATGACACTTAAAGTCCGTTGACTTAAAAGCCACATTTGATGACCTTTCCTACATGGATATCAAATTGAAAATTGGTCAGAGAATCAAAGTGTTACGAAAAAATTTAGCGCTTTCGCAGGAAGGATTGGCATATAAAGCGGAAGTTGACAGGACTTATGTGACGGATGTAGAGAATGGCCGACGCAATGTTTCGGTTGAAATTTTGGAGAGACTAATAGCTGCACTGGACATTTCTTTCTCTGAATTCTTTAATGCTAAAGAGTTTAAGAAATGAGAGAGAAAATTCAACCTGGGGATGTTATTTCACATGTGGATATGTGTCAAGAAGAAGGGTATAGTCTGCAAAGGGGTATGAATTTCCGTGTTAATAATGGGGTATGCGTTTTTTTAATGTCTCAAAGAAAGGGGGCTCCTTATGCTGATCGTGTTGAAGAAAATGGTAACATTCTAATTTATGAAGGACATGATGCTCAAAAAAATTGGGCAAAGAATCCAAAAGATATGGATCAGCCTATGTATACGCCTACGGGTAGGTTGACAGAGAACGGAAAATTTTTCGAAGTGGCAGAAAAGTTTAAGCAAGGATTGCAAGCACCGGAAGAAGTTAAGATTTATGAAAAAATTAAAGATGGCATTTGGGTTTATAATGGTGTTTTTGAATTACTTGATGCTTGGTTAGAAGATTCAGGAAATCGTCAGGTATTTAAGTTTAAACTAAGAGTGACAGATAAGACAATCGATTCAAAAGAGCAAAGAGCTAAAGATATTGAGGAACTTGACCATAATCGTATGATTCCAACATCAGTTAAACTTGCTGTTTGGAAACGTGACCAAGGTAAATGCACGCAATGTGGTAATACTGACAACTTACATTTCGATCATATTTTACCTTATTCAAAAGGAGGCACATCTTTAAAGGCTGAAAACATTCAATTGCTTTGTGCTAAACATAATCTTCAAAAACACGATAAAATTATATAGATTTTCTTATAACTGCGTTGTGCCTGGGTGTGTACATCGGCCATGGTCTAAGGTAATAAAACTGCTGTTTTTTGCCGCTCCCTTCTGTCCTTATCCCCGAAAGCTGAAGTGTGCGACGCAACAGCCGATGCCATGAAATACAAGAGTTGGTGCCAACATTTTCCTAACTTGTATACTGCAAACCAAGTCTGCCATGTCCATTCTTTCCCAGCTAAGCGCCATGCGTCAATATTTCGACAGCGGTGTTACCAAACCATATGCTTTCCGCAAACAGCAATTACTGGCACTGAAACAGGCGGTAACAGCGCATGAGGAAGCCATTTATGCAGCACTGTATACCGATCTGAAAAAAAGCAAGGAAGAATGCTGGGTTACCGAAAACGGTTTTTTTCTGGCCGAACTCAACGATACTCTGAACCATCTGCGCCAATGGATGGCGACCGAATCGGTTCGTACCAACCTGCTGAACCTGCCATCGGGCAGTGCTGTGATGCGGGAGCCATTGGGTGTGGTGCTGGCCATTGGTCCGTGGAACTATCCTTTTCAATTACTGTTTACTCCCTTACTGGGAGCCATTGCCGCCGGTAACTGTGTGGTGCTGAAACCCAGCGAATTTGCGCCAGCCACGGCAGCCGTTATGCAGCAGATCATTGAAGCTACTTTTCCGCCGGAATATATTCTCTACGTACCCGGCGATGGCGCCACTGTAATTCCGGAGATGATGAATCATTTTTCTTTTGACCATGTATTTTATACCGGTAGTACCGCCGTGGGTAAAATCATTTATAAAATGGCGGCTGAACGGCTGGTGCCGGTTACGCTGGAGCTGGGGGGTAAAAGTCCGTGCGTGGTGGAGAGCGATGCAAATATCAATATCGCTGCCAAACGCATTGTGATGACTAAGTTCTCGAATGCCGGACAGATGTGCGTGGCGCCGGATTATATACTGGTGCATGCTTCGCAGAAAGAGAAACTGGTGGCTGCCATGAAAGAAAAGATCGTTCAGTTTTTTGGTGAGCGTGCAGAAGCGAGTGAAAACTACGGCCGCATCATTAACAGCAAACAGTTTGACAGAGTAGCCGCTTACCTAACACAAGGGAATCTGCTGTTTGGCGGACGGAAAGACCGGGATGCCTTGTTTATTGAACCCACTTTATTAGATCAGGTACAGTTGGATGCCGGTGTGATGAATGAAGAAATTTTTGGTCCGGTATTACCTATACTCAGTTTTCAAACACCCGAAGAAGCGAGGGCTGTTATTGCACGCCATCCGAATCCATTGGCGTTTTATGTGTTCACGGCTTCGGCAGCCAAAGAGCAGTACTGGCTGGAAGCGGTGCCTTCCGGTGGTGCCTGTGTAAACAATGCCAGCTGGCATCTGACCAATCCCAACCTGCCTTTTGGCGGAAGAGGATTCAGTGGTACCGGCGCTTATCATGGCAGGTACTCATTCGATACGTTCAGTCATAAAAAAGCGGTGATGAAAACCCCTACCTGGTTTGATCCGGCGATGAAGTATCC
>DASWXD010000047.1:0-11151 GCA_036405675.1 Sediminibacterium sp. | reverse complement strand
ACTTTCCTTTCCATCAGTACCAATACCAGTCCCAGCACCGCAAACAAAGAAATGGCCAGCAGTATCACAATGGCGCATTCAATCAACAAAGCCACCTGCGGGCTGAATGTGTTGAGCAACCAGTTTTGTATCGTGCCTGTTATGCCTTCTAAACTGAACATCGCTTATAAATTACTTTCGTTTATGATCGTTGCATGGGCAATAGTCAATTGTGAATGGTCAATACCCTATTCACCATTGCCCATTGACAATTCACTACTCACCACTCCCTATCTGTCAATATCCGGAATCACCAGATCCAATGTTCCCATGGTGGCCATCAGGTCTCCGATCTTGCTGCCCCTGGCCATGTGATCCAGTGCAGAAAGATTGGAGAATCCGGGTGAACGGTATTTAATCCGGTACGGCGTAGTTCCGCCCTCACTAACCAGGTACACGCCCAGTTCGCCACGGGCTGTTTCTACTCTTGTATAAAACTCTCCTTTCGGGGGTTTCAGTACCGCTTTTGTTTTGGCCTGGAATTCTCCTTCCGGAATAGCATCAATCAGTTGTTCGATGATACGGATAGACTGGTTCATTTCTCTTACCCTTACCATATAGCGGGCAAAAGAATCTCCGGCCGTATCCAGCACTTCATCAAATTCCACTTTATCATATACTTCGTAAGGATAGAGCTTGCGGATATCGCAACTTACCCCGCTGGCCCTTGCTACAGGACCGCTGCAACCATACGAGATCGCATCTTCCCTGGATAAAAAACCCACCCCTTTGGTACGGCTCTGGAAGATCACGTTATTGGTAACCAGGTCTTCGTATTCAGTTACTTTATGCTTGAACTGTGTTACAAACTCTTTTACTTTTTGCTGAAAGGAAGGATGGATATCATACATCACACCACCCGGCACCATATAGTTCATGGTTAACCTGGCACCGCAGGTTTCTTCCATGATATCCGTGATCAATTCCCTTTCGCGGAATGCGTAGAAGAAGGGAGTAAAAGCTCCCAGATCCATGGCCATGGCACCGATCCACAGTTCGTGCGAAGCAATACGGGTCAATTCATTCATCAATACCCTGATCACTTTGGCGCGTTCGGGTACTTCTATCTGCATGGCTTTCTCCACCGTCATGGCACAGGCCAGGTTATTGATATGGGCCGAGAGATAATCCATGCGGCTGGTTACATAGGTAAACTGCCGGTACGTAAGACTCTCCGTCATTTTTTCGATAGAGCGGTGGATATAACCCAGGTGGGGTTCAATTTTTTTGATGGTTTCGCCGTCGAGTGTGATCACGAGATGCAGCACACCATGCGTGGCAGGGTGCTGTGGCCCCATATTAATCACCAGTTCGCCTTCAGGACCGTCTGCTGTGGTATCTTTTATCACATCTGTTTGCGTATACATGCCCGGCTACAGTTTTATCATATTAATAGGATCCTCAAAATCTTTCCGCAAAGGGAATCCTTCAAAATCATCTGTCAGTATCAACCTGCGCAGATCCGGATGGTTCAGGAATATCACACCGAATAACTCAAATACTTCCCGCTCATGAAATTCTGCCGTACGCCAGATATCGCATACGGTTTCAATTTCGGGTTGGGTTCTGTCCAGATTGGCTTTTACAACAATAGTATGTCTGTGTGTGGTGGAAGAAAGATGGTACACCATAGTAAGATGCGTCTTCCAGTCAACACAGGTAAGACAGAACAGGTAATCAAAGTGCATCGCCGATTGGCGCAGTGCCTGTGCCAGTGTTTTCCAGTTGGCAGGTGCTACGAGAATATTCAGCCACTCGCCGGTTTCGTCAAAACTGACGGAAGGTTCCAGGGCGAGGATCTGTTCTTTGAGTACTTCGTTCGTCATACAATTTCTTTATACTAGGCTTTTGATTGCTCGCGGATCTGTTCGCGGGTCAACCCACTTTTTATCTTTTCCTGTAAACTGATCATGGCATGCAGCAAAGCTTCCGGTCTGGGTGGACATCCGGGGATATATACATCTACCGGAATAATATGATCAGCTCCTTTTACTACCGAATAGGTGTTGTAAAAAAAAGGTCCGCCGCTGATAGCGCAGGCACCCATGGCAATTACGTATTTGGGATCGGGGATCTGGTCGTACAAACGTTTCAGTACGGGTCCCATTTTATTCACGATGGTTCCGGCAATAATGATCAGGTCGGCCTGCCTTGGGGAGGCGCGTGCCACTTCAAATCCAAAGCGGGAAAAATCGTATTTGGCCGATGCGGTAGACATCATTTCGATGCCACAGCAACTGGTAGCAAAAGTGAGGGGCCATAAAGAGTTGGAGCGTGCCCAGTTAATCAGGCCATCAAAACTGCTCACAATGATACCGCCGCCTGCTGTGGGAACAATCTCTCCCGGAAAATCAGCCCGTTCCTGTAATGTATCGGTTAACTCCATTTCAATGCTCCTTTTTTATGTGCATATAAAAAGCCCATGAACAATATAAATATGAAGATGAAAATTTCTACTAAAGCAACGATCCCTATTTTCTTTACCACCACGGCCCATGGATAGAGGAAAACCAGCTCCACATCAAAAATGAGGAACAAGAGGGCAAACAGGTAATAACCTACATGAAACTGGTGCCAGGGAGATGTTTGTGTGGGGATCCCACATTCGTATGGCTGGCCTTTCTGTGGATTGGTACTTTTCTTCAGCAGGAACTTCCCAACCAGGATACCACCGGCAGAAAAGAGGATGGCTGCCAGACCCAATGCAATCAAAGAAATGGCTCCCATATGCAGATTCGGGTGTGAATTTTATACCCACCCCAAATTACGGAATTTCATACCAAAAAAATGGGGTAGACAAAGAATTGCAACGCTTATTTCAAAAAAAACAGAAATAGCATAAAATCATCGGAAAACCTTTCTTTACAACAAATGACTTTCATCATTTTTCTGACAAGCTTTCGATAATCTGCAGAATCGTTTCCGTTTCCCGGCGCGTGTCTGACAGCAGGCCAGCTATAGCCGGTTCATCAAACTCCGATAACGCATCAATTTTTCTGGCCAACTCCGAAAGTAATCCCAACCCGGCCGTTAAGGTGGTCCCTTTTAATTTGTGCCCCCCGCTTTTCAGTGCGCGCAGGTCTTTTTGTCTGAAATTTTCTTCCAGGTCAAGGATGGATTTACGGATCTCTGTTTCTATGGAAGACAAAAATACTTTCAGCATGGCTTCATCGGCCCCTACAATATCACGGAGTTTGCTCAGGTTAATATGTTCTTCTATCTGATCCATCGTATTTCGCGGTTCTCCTGTTTCTGAAGGAGCGGGAGAAGCAATGACCCATTTATTAAAAACTGTTCTGATCGTATCTTCTATGATCGGCTTCGCGATAAAATCATTCATGCCCGCCTCAATACATGTTTCCCTCTCTCCTTTTACATTACCCGCCGTTACCGCGATAATAGGCACTTCTTTGCCGTTTTCGAGCATCCGGATTTTGCGGGTGGCTTCATACCCATTCATTTCGGGCATCTGGATATCCATGAAGATGAAATCTGGCATCTGCCCGGTACAGATCTGCAATGCTGCTTTACCATTTTCCGCTTCCAGGATCTCTGCATTGGGTGCGATACGCTGTATGATGGTTCTGGCCAGTAACATATTCACGGCCCCATCTTCTACTATCAATATGCGCAGGGCATTCAGGTTAGCCACGGGTAAATTGGCTGTCGGCGCCACTTCCTGCCCTTCTTTCTGTAAACCCAGCCTTGACAAAGCCGTATACAGATCCTGCATTTTGATCGGTTTTACCAGGCGGAGCGATACCTGCAGGTCCTGGCATTTGCGAACCAGATTCTCATCATCTGACGAACTCGACAGGAGAATAATCGGCTGCTCTTCGGCCGTTGCATAAAAACTCTTCCGGATCTTCTGGATGGTTTCGAGTCCGTCCATGATCGGCATATTATAGTCCGTAAGAATTACATCATATTTTTTACCGGTTCCCAGTATCTGCAGGGCTTCAATTCCATTCTGCGCCAGATCGGCCTGAATATTCTGCAGCAGGAGCATCTGGGTAATAATCGTTCGGTTGTTCTCATTATCATCTACAATCAGCACTTTTTTGATGGAGGAGATATTCTCCCAGCGCAGGGGTTGCCCCTGTTCGGCTGTCAGTTGCAGGTCGAAATAAAAACTACTTCCCTTTCCGGGACTGCTATTCAGTTGTAACAGGCTTCCCATCAGTGCCAGCAGACGGTTGGAGATGGTGAGTCCCAAACCAGTTCCGCCATATCGTTTGGTAACCGTTCCGTCTTCCTGCGAAAATGCCTGGAATATTTTTTTCTGTTTGTCTTCCCGGATCCCGATACCGGTATCCCTTACTTCAAAACGGACCATGATTTCTTTCTCTGATACCGCATGCAATAATTCAATTTTCAATTCTATCTCTCCCCGTTCTGTAAACTTCGATGCATTACTCAGCAGATTGATGAGGATCTGTTTTAAACGTACGGCATCGGTCCAGATAAATCTCGGTAACGCTGCAGAAATATTCAGCAGCATTTCCAGGCGTTTTTTCTTTACCTGGAAGCTGATCATATCTGCCGCCTGACTGGCAATTTCATAGAGATCACATTTCTCCATTTCCAGTTCCAGTTTTCCGGCTTCGATCTTGGAAAAATCAAGGATATCATTGATGATACTCAAGAGGGTATTGGCCGATTGGTTCACAATGGACAGGTACTGCTGCTGTGTTTCATCCAGTCTGGTTTTCAGGATCAGGTCAGTAAAACCGATCACCCCATTCAGGGGTGTACGGATCTCATGACTCATGCTGGCCAGAAATTCAGACTTAGCCAGGTTGGCTTTTTCAGCGGTTTTCTTGGCAGCTTTCAACTCATCGCGCTGCAAACAGATCTCTGTGATATCCTGTGTAAACATCATGATGCCACCGATGGAACCATCAAATAGATACCAGGGTCTTACTTCCCACCGCAGGTGCTGATCATGATCCCATCCGGGCGGACGCCATACATCTTCATCATTTTTTTCGATGGCGCCTGCCAGGCAACGGGCATGTATTTCTTTCCATTGCTGCGAGATATTAGGGAAAACCTCGTAATGCGATAAACCGATAATATTTTTTCCTACCAACTGGTATTCTTCCAGCCAGCGGTTACTGATGGCAATATATCTCACGTCCCTGTCGAACATGGCTACAGCGGCAGGAGCATTCTCTACAAAAGCAGAGAGCCGGGCTTTTTCAACAATCAGTTCCCGTTCAATTTTTTTCCGTTCAGAAATATCCTGAATAACCGAGTACACACGTTCTTCTCCGGTTTCATCCGTAAACCTGATTCCATTCAAGAGCACCGGAATGGCATGACCATCTTTGTGCATGTATACTTTTTCGTAGGGACCATACCTGCCCGTATCTGTAAGCGACTGGCGGTGTTTGATTTCATCAGCATCATACTTAGCGGGAGTTACATCATGGTGGCTGAGCTGTCGGTATTCTGCTTCTGTATAACCAACCATCTGATACAATGACAGATTACCATCTATGAATTTACCATCCGAATGACGGTTGATAGCAATACCCACCGGTGCGTTATCAAAGAAAGCCCGGTATTTGGCTTCATTGATCTGGAGGGCCAGTTTGATCTTTTTCTGTTCATCAATATCCTGGAATGCGCCAAAGAGTCTTTTGCATTTCCCCTGAACCATTTCTGCTTCACCCAGCGCTCTTACCCATTTTTCATTGCCCTTGGCAGTGATCAACTGCAATTCAACATCCCAGGAACCACCGTTCTCCATCGCTTTTGCCACAATTGCTTCAATCGTCTGCCGGCTCTCTCCTTCTTTGTAAAATTGGATGGCGGTTACCAGATCAGGCACAAAATCTTCGGGCACTTCATGGATCTGGCAGGTAACCGGCGACCAGAATATTTTATTTTTTTGGGGTATGATCTCCCATGCACCAATCCGGGCTACCTGGTTGGTTTTTTCCAGAATTTCTTTGGTTCGCTGCAGGTCTTTTTCGAGGCGTAACCTGTCTGATATATCAACCGAATTACCGATCACATACAATTCTCCTTCCCCATCTCTTTCTACCGTATTATTATATAACCATACCCGTACAGAACCGTTTTTGTGCAGAGTTGTCATCAAGCCCTTCGATCTTCCTGTGGATTTTATCTCCTCCAGATAAACCTGAATAGCAGGATGATGTGCAGGAGGAACAATGTCAAAAAGTGTTTTCTCAAGTAATTCTGCAGGAGTATATCCCAACAGATCTGCCCCCGCTGAATTGATACTGATAAAAGCCCCATTCATATCATGGGTACACATCAATCCCTGCGAGTTCTCGAAAAAAGACCTGAATTTACTTTCACTGGCCCTCACTTCCTGCTCTTTGATTTTTTCAGAAGTAACATCACGGCCAATGGCAAAAAGATAACCACTCTGGGGCTCAGGTGTAGCTACCCATTGAATGATTTTATACGAACCATCTCTGGCGCGGAAACGATTGGTAAAATTGATCGTTATCTCGCCCGCTGCCAGTTTACGGATCTCATTTTCTGTAATGGCTATATCCTCCGGATGGATAAACTCAAAAAAACTACTGCTGAGAAAAATGGCCTCCTGCCAGCCTAATATTTTTTCAAATGCGGGATTGATCCTTTTAAAAAAACCGTCTGTAGCTGCCACGCCAATCATATCATTAGACATGGTAAAAAGCTTCTCGAAATTTTCTAACTCTTCCCGCTGGCGTTTTTCAGTAATCAGAGACATTACTTCTTTTGCCAACAGAGAAAGCGACTCCTGCTGGTTGGCAGTCAGTTTTCTGGGAACACGGTCTATCACACACAAAGTTCCCAACGCATAGCCTTTATTATCGATGAGTGGAAACCCTGCATAAAACCGGATATGGGGATCACCGGTTACCAGTGGATTATGCTTAAAACGTTCGTCAAATGAAGCATCTTCTACCTCAAACAGGGATGGCTGCAGAATAGCATACCGGCAAAATGCCTGTTCGCGGGGTGTTTGGGTAATGGAAAGTCCTTGTTTGGATTTAAACCATTGCCGGTCTTCATCAATTAATGTAACCAGTGAGATGGGCACTTCGCAGATCAGTGAAGCCAGTTTGGTAAGACGATCATAGGCTTCTTCGCCAAGGGTATCCAGTATATGATACGCTTTTAATGCCTCCAGTCTTGCAGTTTCATTTATCGGCTGAATATCATCTTGCATTGTAAGGATATCAATAGTAATGGCTATAATTATGTTATCCCAGTTTGCCGATGGCATAGCAGGATGATGGATCCTAAAACAAGATACAGAATTATTGAAAACAGCCCTATCAAAAATGCAGGAAAGACAGCCTTTTACGGATAGCAATGGGTCATTTCACGTGCTGATTCTGCCAAACCAAACAATTTGCGTAGCTTACCCTGCTGTTGGATGCAAAAACAGCCTTTGGGGAGAGTTATCCAGCTATTAATCCTACTATTTTGAAGCAAGGCAATTTTGAATATATCAACAAACACAAAAGCCGTAGTTCTGCAGACCCCAAACAACGGATCACGTATAGCTTTCATAACAAAGAATATACCATTATTGGCCAGGTAGAAGAAGAAGGTAACCTGGTCTGTATTTATGAATACCGCGGCAAATATATTGGTACCGAATTCCTGATCTCTTTCTCTAAAAATTCTGTTTCGTACAGATTGATCAACGTAGATGAAATAGGCAACGAAACCGTACAATAAAGTATATGGCTTGCAGGGTTAGGATCCGGGCTGTATCTTTTTCACATACGCAGCATTCTCCCGGAACATTTGTAACCCGGAAGCGGCAGACAGATAAGGCAACTGGTACCTGCGGTGATTCTGCATACTGATCTCTAACAGGATATGCCAATGCCGGATAATTTCTTTCCAGGCAAAAAATACAGAATGCCGTGGATCATACATATGTGTAGGTTCACTGCCTGCACCATTCAATTCTATAATGGAAAAATGTTTTCCTTCTTTCAGCTCTTCCCAGCTCCGGTAACGGATATCCAGGCGGCCAAAATAAAAACCTGGTACCTGTTTACAAATCTTATCAATCATAGAAACAAGTTTTGTATCCGCCCGGTCACTGTCATCCAGAAACAAGGCTCCGCGGGCATGGTTACCATAAGGAACCAATACTTTTTTTTCGCCGGCCGGTACTACTTCAGCCAATAAATGCGGCATGGTTTGTTCCAGAATGGGTAATTGTATTATGTAACGGGGATCACGCAGCAGCAGTTCCCTTGTCGGTGTTTTTCCATCACCCGTTACCGCCAGGAATTCTTTTTTCACGATGCCCGAAATATGACCCGACACTTCATCGGGGTAACGATAATAAAAGATACCGATCTCATTTTCATAGGGCACATATTCCTGCACCAGAAAATCAACGCGGCTTTCCTGTGCATACAGACACGCTTCTTGTTCATCAGCCAGTTTGGCCACGGCCAGGCCACGCATACCAATGTCGGGCTTGGCTATCAAAGGAAAAATAAAACCGGCCGCCCGGATCTGTTCGGGCAGCTGTTCAACAGGGGTGCCGGCTGTAAACAGCATCGTCCGTGGATAGTACTGCTTAGGAATCAGATCATAGATCTCCTTTTTGCTTTCCATCAGAAAACCGCCGTTTTTGATGCTGGGATTGGCTGCATTAAAAAAGAAAAAAGAACGGGCCCGGACACAGAGTACAAACCAGTAGAGGTAAATGGGGCCATACAATATATTGAACGACCAGTACTCCCAGTGCAGTAATTTGATCAAAAAGGGATGATTCAGGATTTTTTTCATCTGCAGATTTCGTTACGAAGAAACGGATTGTAGCGTAAATGGAAGCAGTGACTGGTCGTTACGATTTGCTAACAGATCAAAGTAAGTCATCTTGCCCGCCTGCGGATGAATTTCAATACTTGTAATACTTACTGTAAGCATCCGATTATCACGGTTCATCCGGATATCATTAACCGGATCACCATCGCCGGCAAAACGATGAAAAAGCAGGATATCTTCCATAGATGGAGCGGGATACTGTTTCAGCCATTCCGCAAACCAGTATTTGCGTTTGGCAATAACGGCAGGTTCGTATAAGGTTACGGATGACCAGATATGCGGCTGCTCCTGCGATAGCACGCGGGTATGTTTGCGGGAACCATCCCAGCAACATTCATAGAGATTTGTCTGTGATAATAAAATAAGGGTAAAAGGCTGGATCCGGATCAGATCTGCCGTGAGAAAACTATCCAGCGGACTATCTGCCGACAAGATCTCTACAAAAATCAGTCCCCGGCTCTTTCGGTACGGTGGTGTTTCCACATGTTTGATAAAACCGCCATTTAACAATACGGCAGCATGCCCGCTTTCGTTGATCCCTATCCAACTGCCACCTGCATCTCCATCTCTGGGAAACAGGAGTTTCTTTCCATTAACCATATAGGTTTGCGGGGGCAAGGCAGGCAGGCGGATATTTTTTTCATCGCGGTTAGATGTGATATAATATCCATTATTCGCAGGCAAAAAACTTACTGTGCACATGAGGCTCTGTATTTGAGTGTAGAAGACGCTACCCCGAACCCATCGGGCAATAAGAGATCCGATACTTCTGCTACTGCTACCCTGATCAAAGCCATATGATGCACCGTGTGTTCCAGGTTATACAAGAGTTCCCGGTAATAATTGGTAGAAATCGTAATAGTAGCTTCTGCAGAACTATCTCCCGAAAACGCCAGTAAGAGTGAGGTATCTGCTTTTCCTATACGGGTATACAGATTTTGTAAGAGGTCAGCAGCCATGGTTTTATCGGTTTCGATCTGTATATCTCTATTCCGCTTTTCATAATTTATCACGCCATGGGCATAGCCTGTTTCCAGACAAAGAAACAGTTCGATCACATGCCGTACATGCTGGCCGATAGTGGCCCCGGACAGGCGCTGACTCGCTTGCCTGTATTGTGATGAAGATATATTTGCCAGTACATCCTGCAACTGAACGAATACATGACCGATAGCTTCCTGTATAAGCATAACAAAATTAATTTTGTACTTGTATAAGTGAACCGGTATCAGCGTATATACTACGCTGATTATGCCGGATTAAATTACTATTTGTTCCAGATATTAATTCAACCACCGGAACTATTTTCCTAACAAAAAGAACAAGGGGGTACCGGGCCGTTTGCGGTACAGCAGCACCAATAACAGGCAGGCCATAAAAACCACACAGGCATAGATAAAAAGCAAACCACCATCACCCATTACTTCAATACCTAATTGGGTAAAATGCGAAAAAAGAGCACCTGCCATCAAACCCATTCCCAACAGTGCCCCCCAGGCCGTTGTACGATGATACAAAATCAATACCGATGCCAGTAACTCCATTACACCAATACCGATCCGTCCCCACGGCTCCATGTGAAGGGTGGTGAATATATAGACCGACTCTTCCGAAGCGGTAAATTTAAAATAGAGTGTCTGCAGCATGATAACAGCAGCCAGCAGACGAAGTATCCAGACAAGTACCGTAGAACTTTTTTTCATTGCAATCAATTAAGGGATCAACGATTGAGGCGTTGCCAGTTGGCATCTGCCTGGTTTTTTAAATTTGTTTCATTCCTGTTCCAGTCATTCAGCGTGTTGTTAAAAAACCTGTTATAAAACAGATACAGTTTATGTTGAATGATTTTGAATGTACCGGGATCCACTGGTACTTTTTCGCCCTTGGCCCCCATGGCATAAGCACACCAGCCGCCATAGGCTGGCTCGTAGGTTGCCGGCGCCTGTTTAAAAGTCTCCTTGTTTTCCAGCGTGGCAAAATAGTAGGTGATTCCTTCATACAATGCAGCCAGTTCTTTTTTTCCTTTTACGGCTTTGTTCTGCGTAAAATAAGCCACAGGGTCGTAACCCTGAATAGCAATTCCTTCTTCCAGGTTATTGTGCTTTTTACGCAAGGCAACTGCATCCTGCGCCTGCAGGCCTGATAGTATGCACAGAACAGATACGATCAAGAGCAAAAATCGGTTCATAGTTTTCATGATTTTTAATAGTTACGGTGATATACCGGAATGAAGACGAGCGGATAACGGTTTCCTTACCGGAGCATCTGTTTTTTTTATTTTCCTGT
>DASWXD010000046.1:0-92328 GCA_036405675.1 Sediminibacterium sp. | reverse complement strand
AGAAGAATACAATCACAAAAGACCCCATGAATCATTAGGGAATATGACGCCCTTTGAGTGGAAAACAAACCTTATTAAAAATGATTAAACTCTAAAAGTGACTGTCTGAAATTAGGGGTACTTACACAATTGCTTTAAATATAGTAACCACATATAAACCAAATGATTGTGGTCATATAGCAAGATAGAAATGAAGTTCAGCCACCCTAGTTGCACTTGTTCTTTTTCTAAAAGACTAGAAAAAGAATACTTTTAACTAGTCAATGCTACGTGTAAAGGGCTTTTCCGGAAGAAAGTCTTTGGGGGAACACTTGAAAATGAAGGCTAATTTATCTAGATGATCAATATTATACTTCGAAGGAAATTTTTTACTTTCTACTTGTCCTATAAAACCATAAGAAACGCCTAGCTTAAATGCTAAATCTGCTTGAGACATGCCTTGCTCCAATCTCATTTCCTTTACCTTTTTGGTAATATACAATTCTATCTCTGATTTGGGGCTTCCCATAAGTCCCCAAGGAAATGAGATTTTAAATCTTGCACACTTAGTTATAACTAAGTAATATTTACTAAATTAGCCTAAAACACCTAAAATGATAAAAGAAGAAGGTTCACTCTCCAAAACTGAAGAAGAAAATGGTATAATCGATTCTAAAATAAAGGAGTCTTCCACACTCTCGAATAATGCAAAGCTGGTACTTTTTGGGGTTGCATTTATTCTCGCTATAGTACTGATAAACTATGACAGGATATTTAATATACGGATATCTGCTACTCAACAACAAACTGATAATACACAGCAAAGTGAAAAATCAATATTTCGTCCTGGATATGACTTCTTTGAAGGAATCTGGACTCAAATTGCGGATGAGAATGCAAATCCATTACTTCAATCACAGATGCCGATTAAATTACGGATTTCAAAAAAAGAACTTTTTTATTATGTCGAAATCTCATTTGATAATAAAGAGTTTAAACCGTTACTCGGACAAGGAAGATATGACAAATACGGGTTTACCTTAAGGCACAAAGAATTCTCACGAACGAGCTTAGAATATAAACAAGACCCTAATGGTGATTATCTTTTTGAACCGGGTGGGTCAGGCTATTTCAAGAAATTGGAAAATTAATGCCCTTTTAAATCGTATGATTACTAAATTAGCAACATGACTAATTTAGATATAGAAAAATCCTTCAAAAACCACTTTAATAATAAACTCGAAAACGAAGAGTGCAAGTTTGGTGATCATACTTTTATCCGAATTGCCGCTACCTACGTACAACAAACAAACTACCCAACTAAATTTATCGCTCTTGAAGTTTTTAAACGAACAAGTGAGGGGGAACTGGGGTTAAAAAAAGGAGATATTGAATATCTCTTCTCTTATTTTAATCTCATCAGAAAGAATTCAGATAGTTGGGTGAGAGCGAAACATCATTCCTTAATACCCAATGCCGATTTTTTAACTCTAATTAAAAAGGCTAAAACCGATAAAAGTTTTTCTGCCTTCATTTCATCCTTAGAAGATGTATTAGCCGAGTAATATAGCTGTGGGTGTTTTTACTATTAATTTTACTCTATAAAAGCAGCTATTTCTGGAATTTCAGACTAAGTTCGTAACCCAAACGTTACTTATGAAAAGGCTAAAACAAAGAAAATCCTGTATTTACAGGCACCAAAGAGTTTTGGTTTTGTTACCAATCTCGTAACTCATACCCCTTCTTTGCGGCTACTTTTGCAAGCATTCAATTCATTTGTCTACGCCCGATTTACATATTGCCCTGGTTGGTAACCCGAATAGCGGAAAAACTTCGCTGTTCAATGCCTTAACGGGCCTGAACCAGAAAGTGGGCAATTTTCCGGGAGTTACGGTTGATAAAAAGACCGGACATATACAACTTGAGCCCGGTTTGCCAGCCGAACTGATAGACCTGCCCGGCACCTACAGTCTGTATCCCCGCAGGGGCGATGAATGGGTGGCCTATAAAGTGTTGATGGGGGCCGATGCAGAGATCAAACCCGATATTGTATTACTGGTAGCCGATGCAAGTAACCTGAAAAGAAACCTGCTGTTCTGCAGCCAGATCATTGACCTGAAGGTTCCCGTGGTGATGGCTTTGACCATGACCGATATTGCCGCTAAAAAAGACATTGAAATAGATATCAATGGCCTGCAGGCCGAGCTGGGTATTCCGATTGTGGCCGTGAACCCTCGGAAGAATAAAGGACTGGGCGATATCAGAAAAGTATTGGCGCAGGTGGCCAAAATGAACCCGGGCACACAGGTCCGCGATTTTATGGACACCCGCAAACTGGCACCAGCTGCCATCGAAGCCGTTCAATCGCTGTTTCCGAAGCTGAGTGATTATGCGGGGATTCATTACCTCATCAACCACGAAAACTTCCCGTTAACCGAGCAGGAGCAGGAAATTGTAGAACAGATCGAGATCGATAACCGGTTCAATCCCACCAAAACGCAGGCAGAAGAAATCATGCAGCGGTATACCCGCATCCGCCAGATCATGCAGAAACATGTGGTAGAACCCGGGCCACTGGAGAAAAAAATGTTCTCCGATAAACTGGATAACCTGCTGTTGCACCGCACCTGGGGGTATGTCATATTATTATCTGTTCTCTTTCTCCTGTTCCAGAGCATTTTCTGGCTGGCCCAGTTTCCGATGGACGGGATTGAATGGCTGTTTACCCAAAGCACTACCTGGTTAAATGCCCATCTGCCAAAAGCCTGGTGGAGTGATCTTTTCATTAATGGGATCGTGGCCGGACTCAGCGGTATCCTGGTATTTATTCCACAGATCATGATCCTGTTCGGACTGATTACCATCCTCGAAGACACCGGTTATATGGCCCGGATCAGCTTTCTCAGCGATAAGCTGATGCGTAAAGTAGGACTGAACGGCAAAAGTGTGATGCCCATGATCAGCGGTTTTGCCTGTGCTGTACCCGCCATCATGAGTGCCCGGAACATTGAGAACAAAAAAGAACGGCTCTTAACCATACTGGTAACCCCTTTAATGAGTTGCAGTGCCCGTTTACCGGTGTATACGATCCTGATCTCGCTGGTGGTAGATGATAATTATTATTTCGGTTTCCTGAGTGTACAGGGTCTGGTAATGATGGCTTTATACCTGATGGGAACCGTGATGGCACTGATTGTGAGTTATGTGATGAAGTGGTTCATCAAAATCAAGGAAAAAAGTTTCTTTATCCTGGAGCTGCCCATTTACCGTGCGCCCCGCTGGAAGAATGTGGGTATTACCATGGTAGAAAAAGCGAGGATCTTTGTATTTGATGCTGGAAAGATCATCATGATCATCAGCCTGCTGCTCTGGTTCCTGAGTTCGTACGGACCCGGTAACCGGATGGAAAAAGTAGAAGCCAAATATGCCGTGCTGATACAGCAACAACCCGCAAAACTGGATTCGCTGGAAAAACAGCTCTCTTCCGAAAAATTACAAAATTCTTACGCAGGTATACTCGGCAAATCCATCGAACCCGTTATTACACCATTGGGGTACGACTGGAAGATCGGGATCGCACTCATCACTTCCTTTGCCGCAAGGGAAGTGTTTGTGGGTACTATGGCAACCTTATACAGTGTAGAAGAATCTGACGACAGTTCACTACGCCAGAAAATGGCCGCCGCTACACATGCCAATGGCAGCAAAGTATACACGCTACCTGCGGCTTTCTCGCTCATGATCTTTTATGTCTTTGCCATGCAGTGCATGAGTACCCTGGCCGTGGTAAAACGCGAAACCCGTACCTGGAAATGGCCGGTGTTTCAGTTTGTGTATATGACAGGACTGGCTTATGTGTTAAGCCTGATCGTATACCAGGTATTCAGTTAAGTCTTTCCTCTGCGTAAACTCCCTGTTCTCCCGTTCTCTGCGGTGATATTGAGCTTACACCAACCACAGAGAACAGGAGAACGGAAAGGTTTCGCAGAGGGGAGTTTTTAATTATAACAACCGCTGCCACTCACAGCCCTTTCTCCAATAACGAAGTTTTTTTCGTGTCTTTCATAAACACATATACCAGTAAAGAAATAAAAATACAGGCCGTGGTATACCAGTAGTAACCCGTTTCGTTACCGGCATTTTTGAACCAGAGTGCGAGGTATTCCGCCGTACCGCCAAACAACGCCACCGTTACCGAATACGGGAAACCCACACCCAGCGCACGGATCTTAGCAGGAAACAGTTCCGCTTTTACCACCGCATTGATAGATGTGTATCCACTTACAATCAGCAAAGCTGCCATCATCAACAAAAAAATAGAGAAGAGATCTGTTGTATGACTGAGCATAGTTAAGATAGGCACAGTTAACAGGGTACCCAATATGCCAAAGCCGATCAGCAAGGGCCTGCGGCCGATCCTGTCTGACAAAGCACCAAACAGGGGTTGCAGCAGTGCATAAATAAACAAAGAAGCAAAAGTTAACTGCGTTGATTCGGCTTTACTGAGGTGTACTGTATTTACCAGAAATTTCTGCATATACGTGGTGTAGGTATAAAAAGCGATAGTGCCTCCCAGGGTTAGTCCCACCACCGTTGCCACCGCTTTGGGGTGGTGCAAAAGTTCTTTAAGCGATCCCTTCTGTTCGTTGGATGCGTGTTTGCTCTTTTCAAAATCTGCTGTCTCTTCCATATTTCTGCGCAGGTAAAAAGCTACCAGCGAAAGCAGGGCACCGATGAAAAAAGGAATGCGCCATCCCCAGCTATGCATTTGATCATTCGTAAGAAAAAGGTTTTGCAAAATCAGCTGTATGCCCAACGCCACCAGTTGTCCACCAATCAAGGTTACATATTGAAAGCTGGAAAAAAATCCGCGCCTGCCTTTACCCGCCATTTCGCTGAGGTAAGTAGCAGCGGTTCCGTATTCGCCGCCTACACTTAATCCCTGCAGTAATCTTGCGAGCAATAATAAAACAGGTGCTGCTATCCCAATCTGGTTATACGAAGGAGTAACCGCAATCATCAGCGAACCAAATGACATGATCAATACCGAGAGCGTCATGGCCCATTTTCTTCCTTTCCGGTCGGCCAGGCTGCCAAATAACCAGCCACCAATGGGGCGCATCAGAAAACCTACGGCAAATATGCCGGCTGTCTGCAACAGATTGGCCGTGGCATCTTTACCTGGAAAAAAAACAGGCGCAAAGTATAGGGAGAACGCTGCGTAAGCATACCAGTCGTACCATTCCACCAGGTTCCCGATAGAGCCGCTAACGATGGCCCGGATCCTTTTACCGGAATGAGTAGTCGTAGTTGTCTGCATACACATCGGCTTTAAAAAGCCGGGGTTAAGATACTTATTTAATAAACTGAGGCACATAAATGTTCCCAAGCAACACCTCTGTGCCCCTCTGTTACTCAGTTTCTCTGTGTTGAAAAAAGACAGCTACAGCAGGATGATGGGAATGAGTGGTGTTTTTCAACACAGAGAAACAGAGATGGGGAGTTTCACAGAGAAAAGGGTTTGGGTTAGTAATGCAGGTTACACAGAAATTGCTGCAGCAGATTCAGCTGCACCGGGTTTTCGGTTACCTGCTCAGCCACCTGTTGCAGCAGGTATTGGCGGGTGGCGGGCCGGGCATCGGCCATGTCTGCATATTTTTCGTTCCTGATCTCGATGGATAAACGCAGGTATTTACCCGGATCCAGCATTTCATGGGTTTCGTAATGTGTGCTTTTATTTACACCCTTCATCATAATATCAGTGATGCGCGTGATCCATTGTAATTGTCCCCAGCTAACTGCTTCCTCCTCACTGATGGTTCCTTCATAACTGCCGGTACCCAGTGAGAGGATCCGGATATCATCGTAAGTCACCGGTGTGCCATCCTTTTTGTGATAGAACCCTGCATTACCATACCGGCTGATCTCTGCCAATGCCGCCATGGAGGGATTGTTTACGAAAACACCACCGTCTATTCCCGTAATCGGTTGGTTCTTATGCGTAAAAGAGTATGCCGGTAAATAGGTTGGCGCCGCAGAAGTGGCGCGGCAAACATCATAGATCCGTGCATCGGCCGATGCATCGCCTGCCGCTTCACTCGATTTGAAAAAAACAGGTTGGTTACTGCTCAAATCATAGGTAGATACCAATATCGGCCGCAATGCCTGGCTGATGGTTTGCCGAGAGATGAATTGGCGCAACACCTGGTCGATCCCTTCCGGACTATAGGCCGGAGCAAACAGGCTGATAATGCGATGCAGAATTCTATCAATCCCTGAACGGATAGGGAAAATCGTATTCCCGTACCTTGTATAGATATCTGCGATCTGTTCAAGAGAATATTTGGGACTGAGCTGATTTGTATCATTGCGCAGCGTAAGACAGCAGGCAATGAAGCCGCCGGTAGAAGTGCCGGCAATCATGTCAAAAATATCCTGTACCCTTTTACCGGTCATTGATTCGATCTTTTGCAGGATGCTGATAGGTACAATGCCTCTCAACCCGCCCCCGTCGATCGAAAGTATATTGAAGGTTGGCATAAACAATGGATGATGGATACAATAAATTTCCTGTTTTCCAGTCAGCTCTCAAAGAGCATATTCCCCGGAAAATCAACGGGAAATTTCCCGTATTTCCGCAAGAAAATGCCCGGTCATAATCTGCGTAATTTTTTGAATATTTGAGGTTCTATATCCTCACCCCCAAAACTAAACAGCATGACACACGAATGTTGCATTGAATTTTACTTCAAAGCCGATGAATTAGCCAAATTACTGGCCGATAACCCTAATGCAAAAGGAATTATCATTTCTCAACAGATTGTAAGAGAGAAGCCCAAGGGAGCTGAGCACTATGTAAACGTAGCCCGCATCAAAGCAAGACCTCACCTGGCAGAAGAAAGTACCACCGATAGTATGCAGAAAACAGTTACCGGTGGAGAAGAAACCATTAATGGCTGTCCCTACCCTCCCGGTTGTACAGAATAAGACGGCAAAGGTTTCTCTGCATTTTATGACCGATTGATACACACATTTGTGAAGATTTTCATTACGATACTGAATTACATAGATATAGGAGCGCCCCTGGTGACTTTATTGTTTTTCATCAAACTATTCAAACAGTTACCCAGGGCACTCCGCTATATTTTCTGGTTTGTGATGGTTCAGTTTGTGACCAACCTTACGGCTACGATCCTGGAAAAACTGGGTATCACCAATTATTCGGTGTATCTCGTAAACATTATTCTCTCGTTTGTGATCTTATCCATCATGTTTTATGAGATTGGTAATCAGTTTATCAGAAAAATATTTCCATTCACCTCCCTGCTGTTTGTCTGGTTTGCTACTACTTCTATTGCCAATGGAGATGGGATCAGCACCTATAATAGTGCCATTTCTGCCTCTGCCAGTTTTATTATTACGGCTTATTGCCTGGTGTTTTTTTACTGGCGGCTGGTAAGAGATGCGAAATATTCCGGGCTTACCAACAGCGCGTTTTTCTGGATCATCATCGGGGTTTTTACGTACTATACAGGTAGTTTTTTTATATTTATCTCTTACAAATACCTGATCGTACGTGAAGCCAGTATCATCGGTATTCTCTGGCGGTTCCACAATTTACTGTTAACCATTTTCTGTATTTACACGATTTACGGTCTTACATGCAAAAACTATCAGAAAACATAAGCATTATTTTAGCAGCCTCCAGTATCCTGCTGCTGATCACGCTGTTTATTGTCATGCTGGTAGTGGCTTACCTGAAACGTGATCTGAAACACCTGAAGGAAAAAGAAAACATGGAAGCCGATTTTGAAAACCAGTTGCTGCAATCGCAACTGGAAACACAGGAAGAAACCCTGCACCAGCTGAGTACCGAGATCCATGACAATGTGGGCCAGTTATTAAACAGTACCAAACTGCTGATCGGTTTAACCCAGCGTTCCTTACCGGAACCGCCGGAAACTTTACTGATGGCAGATGATACACTGGGTAAAGCCATTCAGGAAATCCGTTCCCTCTCAAAATCGCTGAATAAAGAGTGGTTGCAGCAATTTAATTTTATCGAGAACCTGGAAGCGGAAATCAGCCGGATCAATGCAGCGCGTAGCCTGCAGATCAATCTCTACCGGCCGGATATTTTATCAATGAAAGCCAGCGAACAGATCATCCTGTTCCGCATTGTGCAGGAAGTATTGCAGAATGCTATGAAACATGCTTTTGCCAAAACCATCGAGATCAAAATCAAAGAAGATAACCGTTTACTCACCATTCTCATTTCGGATGATGGTACCGGTTTTGACGAATCAACCATTACACAGAGCGTAGGACTACTGAATATCAAACACCGCACCAAACTGCTGGGTGGCACGGTGCGCTGGCTCTCTTCCATCAACCATGGCACCCAGGTTACGATCCAAATACCCGTTAATCCATCCACACCATGAAAACGCCGATCGGAATTGTAGATGATCACCAGTTGTTCCTGAAATCACTGGGACTGATGCTCAAGAGTTTTAAAGTGTACGATGTGGTGCTCGAAGCACTGAATGGCAAAGAAGTACAGCAAAAGCTGGGAGTGGGCGGTGCTGTTCCTTCTATTATGCTGATTGATGTAAACATGCCTCTCATGAATGGTATTGAAACCGCCAAATGGCTGAATAGCAAATACCCGCAGATGAAATTGGTGGCTTTATCAATGAATGATAACGATACGGTGATCATTGACATGATCAAAGCCGGCTGTTGTGCTTACCTGCTCAAAGAAACGCATCCCGATGAACTTGAAAGGGCTTTACAGGAGATCAACAAAAAGGGGTTTTACAATGCCGATAGCAGTAATATCAATTTCCGCCGTTTGTTAATGACTGAACAGGAATCTCCGGTGCTGTCTGAAAAAGAAAAAATATTTCTGCAATACGCCTGTTCCGACCTTACCTACAAAGAAATTGCAGCCACTATGTGCCTCAGCGAACGCACCATTGATGGCTACCGCGAATCCCTGTTCGGAAAACTGAAAGTACAGAGCCGGGTAGGATTGGCGATGGAAGCGATTAAAAAGGGATTGGTGAGTTTATCCTGAGAGGATGATTATACAATAGCAGTGGGGCCAGCACTTTAGGTTATTTCAATACTTTTTATTTCTTTTCAGTCAAATCGTAAACCACATTTGATAATAATATTTGACCGGTATTTCATTCCTGACTTTGCTTCTGCAAATACCGTCGTTGTGCGTTCACACTGCTTATTTCCAGATTGGCTCTTCTTCCCAGTTATTTAAAAAGCCAAGTTTATAAATGGGAATAGTTGGATTATCAGTAAACAATTCAAGAACCTTTTCTTTTATGTGATGTCCGGGCGTAATAAAGTTGCATAAGTAAAGCATACAGGATATTATTAGAAATGGCTTTTTACTCTGTACGGGTAGTAATGCATTTTGAAACCATTGCCCTATTGGATTGTTTAGATTTTCAACAGGCTTTTTTACCATATTTCTACTCCATAGTCTTGAATGGTGAGCAATTATATTTCTTACATACGTAATGGCCTCCAGCCAACTTGAAAGTTCACTATGGAGGTGTAAGCCCATCTGTTTAGCTATCGTAGATTTTTCAGGAAGCTGATGTTCAAGATTTTTATACAGCTTGGAAAGAGTTCCCAAAGAAGCTACTTCTAAGATTTTCCATGCATCGGCGTCTTCCATTGGGTAGCGATTCCGGTGATCTTTGATAAATATTTCCTGACTTCGGCCGAATTCCTTTCGTAATTCATCAACTGTATGTAAATGAATTGTTTTCGTCGCACCCGCAATGGTAACGTTTTGTCTAACAAATAAATTCGGGTTCAAATACCATAAGCCCCCATATTTCATTGATAGATGATAAATCATTTTTGTCCGTAAAGAGATTTCTATTCTTTCAATTGCATCAAAAAGAATCAATCTCAGATGACGGTCAAAATTGTAACGGTCAACAATATCTTCAAAGTAAGTATTACTATTAAAAGTGTGAAGCGTATAATCGGCTTGCATATCCCACCAATAACCTTTAAGCCTGTAGTAACTTATGTTTTGTAAAAAATGAGGCGCATTAGCCTCATCCCGGAACAGCATTCCTCTTTGCTTTAGTAGCACTATTTGCCTGGCTACGGATAATGGAGGTTTATTTGCCATAGCAATAAAAAAAAATGACCCGCTATCAGTTCTTATGGTATGATAGCGGGTACTGTTACTACAAAGGTACTTTGTTTTTTGAATTAATAAATACTCTCCCGCAGAATTTCATAAATGGTTGATTATCAAACCTGTCTTTAGGCGGACAAATTATTATTGTTTCCCCGGGCGTTATACAGGCAATAAAATATTATATGTTCTCTTGGTTATCACTCGCCCAGGTTACTCAAAAAATGCAATTCAATATCTTACTCCCCAAAAATGACTATCCCCATTACCTATCATGCTGGTAGTTACTAAACTTCAATTATAATACTCCCACAACAGCCTGGAAATTTTCCGCGTAAGCTCCCAGGCTTCATTGCTGCTGCTCCAGCTGGTGTCCTGGTTATTTTTGGTGCAGATGCAGAAAAGGTACCTCGCTTTTTTTCCGTTCACATACAATACTTCGCTGCGGCTGGCATTTACCGCACCGCTTTTGCTTGCAATGAATACATCGGAGGGGATTTGTGAGATGGCTTCCTCATCCCAGTAATTACGCCCGAGCAAACGAAGCATTTTTTCGCTGGCGGCTTCACTGATCACTTCTTTTTTTGCTATTTTCTCCAGTAGGGTGACCATTTCGCGTGGGGTGGTTTGTCCCCAGCCAAATTCCGACCGGTAGCTTTCCCTGCCCGGTGTGCGGCTGTTTACTTTGGTATTCACCAGGCCCAGGCTATCCATCAAGCGGTTAATAGCCGTTCCCGTACCCGCCAGGGTTTGCAGCCAGAGGCTGGCCGTATTATCGCTCATGGTCAGCATCAGCATCATTACTTTACTCATTTCAATCTTCTCCCCGTTTTTAAATGAGCCGAGAATATCTTCTCCTTCATACAAAAGAGAATCTTTATAAACCAGGGGTTGATGATACTGCAATTCCCCACTTTCTATTTTGCGCATAAGGCCCGCCAGAATCGGCACTTTCACCATACTGGCCGTGGGAAAAAGGCTGTCGGCCTGGATCGCCACTTCCCGGTTCCGTGTCAGATCATGCACATACAAACCCAGATTACCCCGAAACCCTTTTACCAGTTCCGTTAACTGAGCCTGCAGTTTTTTATCTGTTTTCTGTGCGTACAAATCCTGTACAAATACCCATAGCGTTAAAAAAACTACCCACTGTTTCATATGAAATGATTGCTGTTTGTTCAATTTAGTGTTTTTTTGTATACAAGAACGCGAGCAAACAATCTCAACCCAGTTATTCTCACGGGCAACGGGTATTGTTTTACTTTATCTGCCAACCTATGTTCCTGAAAAGCCGGTCATACATCTATCCAGTTTTCCTGTTCCTGTTTACGGTGGGTGTATTGTCGGCTTCGGTAGTTTATGCAAAAAAGGACTCTTTACCTGCAGCCAAAAGAGGGATTATTGATCTGCGAAAAACCGATCTGCAGAAATTATCCGTACCCATAAACGGTGAATGGGCTTTTTACTGGGGACAATTACTGACCCCTTCATCTCCCCCAAAAACACCCGATGCCTATCTCTTTTTCCCGAAACTGTTTAACAAAACCACTCTTAACGGAACGCACTTGCCCGCCAAGGGTTATGCCACTTATGCCGTAACGGTGATACTGCCTCCGCGAACCCATACATTGGCTTTGCAGGTACCGGATACCTATTGTTCGTACCGCCTTTTTGTGAACAATCAGTTATTTGCCAATGCGGGTAGTCCGGATATAGTCGAAGAAAAAGCCGTAGCCAAATGGGTTGAAAAAACCATCGAAATCACAGATCCTTCCGATACCCTTCACCTGTTGTTACAGGTAGCTAATTACTGGCATTCAAAAGGCGGGCCCTATAAAAATATTTTGATCGGCGATAAGGAAGCCCTGTTTTATGAACAGGAAAAAGACGAAGCGTTTGACCTGGTTCTTACGGGCTGTCTCTTCATGGGTGGACTGTTCTTTTTCGGTCTGTTCCTGTTTGGCCGGCACGATAAATCGATCCTCTATTTTGCCTTGTTCTGTATGACGTACAGTTACCGCATGGTAGGGGCCCGCAGTTATGTATTGCATACGCTTTTTCCCGATATTCCCTGGAATATTACCGCTCACCTGGAATATCTTTCCCTGTTTATCAGTCTGGTATTTTTCAGTCTGTACACCCGTTATCTCTATCCCGAAGAATCCGGGAAACTGGCCACCCGGATAGAAGTGTGGCTGGGACTGATATTATCTGCCATTGTTGTCATTTTTCCGCCCGGGATTTTCACCTATCTGATCAATCCCTTTCTGGTGGTCATGTTCGGTGTAATTGCCTATGCTTTTTATGTATATGTAAAAGCCATGCAGCATAAAAGACTGGGCGCCGAATACGCTTTACTCAGTACCGGTGTGGTGTTGATGGTATTTATAGTCATCAATCTGCAGTATTTTGATATCATAACCGCGCACAAAGGCATTCTGTTTATCGGTTATATCAGTTTCTTTTTCCTGCAGTCGCTGATTCTTTCTTTCCGGTTCGCTTCTACACTGAAGAAAGCAAAAGAAGAAGCTGAGCAGGGATTGAAAGCCAAAAACGAATTCCTTTCTACCATGTCGCACGAAATCCGGACGCCGCTGAATTCGATTCTCGGTATGACACACCTGATTCTGCGCGATAATCCCCGGTCCGAACAGAAAGAACAACTGAATGTATTGTTGTTCTCTGCCAATAACCTGCTGGCTATTGTGAATGATATTCTTGACTACAATAAGATCGAGGCCGGGAAAGTGAATTTTGAAATGATCGAAACAGATATTCCGAATATGGTAAAGAATATTGTTTCCGGTTTACGCACTTCTGCAGAAGACAAGGGTATTGAACTGAAGCTGCAGGTAGACCCTGCTTTACAACATAAAGTGCTGGGCGACCCTACCCGTATCGGGCAGGTGATTAATAACCTGGTAAACAACGCTATCAAATTTACCCGCAAAGGATATGTTTTACTCGATATCAAGGTAGAAAGTCAAACCGATGCCACCATCACTTTACAGTTTAGTGTAGAAGATACAGGTATCGGCATTGCGCAGGAAAAACAGAAGATCATTTTTGAACAGTTTACACAGGCTGATACCTCTACCTCCCGTAATTTTGGCGGAACAGGGCTCGGATTGGCCATCTGCAAAAAACTATTAGACCTGCAGGGAAGCAGCCTGCACCTGACCAGCGAACAGGGTAAAGGGTCTGTCTTTTATTTCTCACAAACCTTCCCAAAAGTGATTAACGTGGAAAAGAAAACCGTAGATACCCCTTCTTCCATACCTGCAGAAGAGAGTAAACCGCTATCCGGTATGTCTATTCTGCTGGTGGAGGATAATGAGATCAATATTTTGGTTGCCAAAACCTTTCTGGAGCGTTGGGGCGCCACCATTGATGTGGCGATGAACGGAAAAGAGGCCCTTGCCAAACTGGATACCAGCAAACACAGGCTGGTACTGATGGATATGCACATGCCCGTAATGGATGGCTATGAAGCCACCAAACAGATGCGTAACCAGGGCGTAACCATCCCCATCATTGCTCTTACTGCCAGTTTACCGAGAGAGATTGAAGACAGGATCAATGAAATAGGGGTGAATGATATTGTAGTGAAACCTTTTGTACCTGATGAGTTGTTCAGGATTATTCTGCACTATACCAATATTCACCCTTCGAAGTAGGATATAGTTATTACGATCTCAAAAACAAGAATCCCGCCAAAGCGGGATTCTTTGTTATCAGTTGCTGGCGGTTATGCCAGAGAAAAATTCAGCGATTGCTGTAATGTTTTCAGTTTTTCGGTTGAGAGTGCTTTTTCTGCGAGCTGCATGAACTCATCCAGCACAAACGGGGGTGCCGCTGCCTGAATCTTTTTGTACCAGTCGATGATCTCGTTCAAAGCCAGCCCCTTCAACATCCAGTAACCGGAAAACGCTTTCTCTTCGTTTGTTAAGGATGCTACAATCTGTTGTTCTCTTTCCAGCAGTTGCTGATCGGTGTATTCGCGGTGTAATGTATCCAGTACCACCGTTTCTTCCGCATTCATGTGTGTGAGGTTAAATGCTGTAAAAGCATTCAGCGCTCTTTGTAATTTTTTTCCTGCCAGTTTCTTTTCCAGATCAGAAACCGCATGGCGGCAATCATGCAGGGCATCTACCAGTTCTTCGCCCAGTTCATGGTCTTTTTCATGCTGCGCCTCAAAATCTGCCACCAGTTCCGGTGCTGCTGCTGCAATTAATGGAAATACCTGTGTATCTTCCTTGTGCGCATGCGCTTCAAAAAAGTTAACGAGCTCTTCTATTAAAGTAATGGTTTTGCCGGCTTGCGCCTCTTGTGTAAAATCGGTATGTTGCACAGTAATAGATGCGTGGTACAACAATGCCCGCAGTGCCTGGTGCACCTGGTGAAAAGGATTAAAACGAACTGTTTCCATATAAATTGATCTTTGTTTACGAAAATCGCTTCTCTCATGTAGCTGTGCACAAATCTGTTGATTTTCTGTTTAGTCTTTTATCACATATTGATGTGGTTGGGATAAACGGAATTATTCCTCCTCCAATGGATGTCTTCAGCAGCAGACTGATAACCCTTAAATTTTTGTTAAGGGCGTAGGTTTATGGCTAAAACAGTATCTGATAAAAAAAAGCGCCTATCGTTCCTGTTTACCCAAAACCAACCAGCATGAAACAGAAAAAAACAGGTATTCTCTTATGTTTGGGCGTTACGGCCATGCTTTTCCAGTATTGCTCCAAAACGGATGCGGCTGCTACCATATCATCAGCCACCAATACCACAGCCACCGTTACCACACCACAATTACCAGCTACTAATTTTAATTACGGCAATTTTGCCCTGCCCGCACATATTGCAGCAGCTTTACCGGCGGCAGATAATACACCCGCCAATAATCCCATTACCAACGATGGCGCAACCCTGGGCAGGGTTTTGTTTTACGACAAAAAACTTTCGAAGAACAATACCATCAGTTGCGGCAGCTGCCACAGGCAGGATCTCTCTTTTTCCGATTCTGCTATTAAAAGCAAGGGGTTCCTGGGTGGTGTTACAGACAGGCATTCAATGCCTTTGCTGAATGTGCGTTTTTACCGTTCGGGAAAAATGTTCTGGGACGAGCGTGCCGCCACACTGGAAGAACAGGTATTGCAACCCATACAGAATACCACAGAAATGGGATTAACCATGACGGAAGCCTTGAGTAAAATTTCAGCGCAGTCTTATTACCCCGCCCTGTTTCAAAAAGCCTTCGGCACAAGCGAGATCAATGAAAACAGGGTAGCCCGGGCACTGGCCCAGTTTGTTCGATCCATCGTTACCACCCAATCCAAATACGACCAGGTAAAACAGGGTCTGGCCAGTTTTACCCCAGACGAGAGGGATGGCGAAACCCTGTTTCTGACCGCCGGCAATATTCCCTGCGCCGGTTGCCATGCACCGCCGATGTTCCTTACTTCCAACCCCACGGCCGGTTTTGCTTTGGCCGATCCTGCTGATCTCGGTATCAATAACCAACGAAGATTCAAATCATCGAGTCTGCGCAATATTGCCAATACAGCTCCTTATTTTCACAATGGAAGTATTAACAGCCTCCAAACCATGCTGAACGGAAACATACCGGCGCATAGTGTGGCTGTGCAGGACCGGCAGAAACTACTCGCTTTTTTACAAACCCTGACAGATGTGGCTATTACCTCCGATCTGAAATATTCAGATCCCTTTCAATAACCATTTTCTCCATCCTTTTCAAGGCAAGCGATCCCGCTTGCCTTATTGTTATGTAAAAAACGGACACAGTCTTCCCGGTAACAACCCTTTCATCTATCTGATTTGACTGCTTGTACAACAACGCGTTGAAAAGGATTCATAACAGAAGAACTTTAGCAAAAGTTTCTGTTCTTATGAAGAAAGCATACCTGTTCTGCCTGAGTCTGTTCTGTCTGACAAGTCTGCCCTTACTTGCCCAGGTAGCAGAGAGAGGAAAGATTACCGCTGTTATTCTGAATGAAAAAAACCAGCCGGTAGAGAATGCCACCGTAGAATTATTGAAAAGCAAAGATTCCTCGCTGGCCAAAACGGCGATCACTGATAAAACTGGTTTGGCTGAGTTGGATAATATCCGGCCCGGAACCTATCTCGTAAGAACCTCTTTTGTAAATTATGCCACACAATACTCAGCAGTAGTTGTACTCAGCCAGGAACAATTAAACCTCCGGTTGACTAATATCATACTGCAGCCCAGCGCCAAAGAAATCGGCGAAGTAGTGGTAACCGCGAGAAAACCCTTTATCCAGCGTTTATCAGACAGGTTAGTGGTAAATGTGGAGAACAGTATTATCAGTGCCGGCAGCACGGCCATGGATGTACTGGAACGCTCACCGGGTGTTACCATCGACCAGAATGATGTGATTGCGATGCGCGGCCGCCAGGGTGTCATTATTATGATTGACGGAAAACCTTCACCGTTAACAGGCGCAGAACTGGCTAACTACCTGCGCGGACTACCTTCCAATGCCATTGAGCGGATAGACCTCATCACCAATCCCTCTGCCAGATATGACGCAGCTGGCAATTCGGGCATCATAGATATCCGTATGAAAAAAGACCAGCGTTTAGGTACTAACGGAACACTGACTGCCGGATACGGACAGGGTGTGTATGCCAAAGCCAATGCAGGTGCAACGGCTAACTACCGGGATAAAAAAATAAACCTGTTCGGTAACTATAACTATTCGTACCGGATCAATATGAATCACCTGTTTCTGGACAGAAACTTCTATACCAACAGTGTATACAATGGCGGCGACCTGAAAGATAATTTTGCCAGAACACCGGCCGGTTTTCACACGGTACGTGTGGGCGCCGATTATTTCCCGGATAAAAAGAATATCATCGGTTTTGTGGTTACCCGTAATAGCGGTTCATTCAATACCACTATCAACAATAATTCGGTTGTAATAGATGCGGCTCACCAGCAGGCTTCTACTTTCCAGACAAAGGCAAATAATACCAACGATAATGGTAATACCGTAGCCAATATCAATTACAAACACAGTTTCAACACCACCGGTAAAGAATTAACGGTTGATGCTGATTATGGTGAATACAGTTCATCTGCCCTTACCAGCAACGCCACCAAATATTATAACCTGAACGGTGGTTTGCTACAGCCCGACTATCTGCTGAACGGTGATCAGCAGGGAAAACTGATCCTGCGTACTGCCAAAGCAGATTATAGTAATCCATTGGCCCAGGGTGCACGTTTTGAAACCGGTATTAAAACCAGTTATGTTTCTTCCGATAACGATGCCAAGTTTTTTGATATGAGCAGCGGCACGCCGGTGGATGATGTAAATAAAACCAACCGTTTTTTCTACAAGGAGTATAACAATGCAGCCTATTTCAATTTCAGTAAGGAGTTTAAAAAGTTTAACCTGCAACTGGGATTACGCGCAGAGCACACGCACCTGAAAACACAGCAGGTAAAAGGTGCTATCTTCTTTGATTCCAGCTACCTGCAGTTATTTCCCAGCGCCTATTTTAATTACAAGATCAAAGACGATCAGACCCTGGGCATTTCTGTGAGCAGGCGTATTGACAGACCCGGTTACTCGCAACTGAACCCTTTTCTTTTCCTGATTGATGTAACCACATATTCCACCGGCCGCCCCTCGCTGTTACCACAGTTTACCTGGGCCTATGAGTTGAATTATACCGTGAAGGGAATTAATTTCTCCGCTTCGTACAGTCATACAAAGAATAACCAGAATATCGCTATCGCACGTTTCAAAGATGTGTTCCCCAATATTCCGCAGATGGATAATGTGACAGTACAGATCCCCATCAACCTAAGCTCATCCGATTATTATGGTCTTTCTGTAGCAGCACCCGTTCGTGTAAACAGCCGCTGGAATATGATCAATAACGCCAATTTGTATTACAATCATTTCAACGGCTCACTCGGTGCCACTACCCTGAATAACGGTAAACCCGCATTCGATTATCGTATGAACAACACTTTCACACTGGGCAAGGGATGGGTTACCGAACTGAACGGAAACTTCACCACCGGCGGTCAGTATGGCTTTATGGTACAGGATCCTTTATGGGGCATCGCCGTAGGGGTGCAGAAATCGTTGTTGAAGAACAAAGGAACGCTCAGGCTGAATGTAACTGATATCTTCTGGACCAATCTGCCCAAAGCAGTCATTACCTACACCAATTATATTGAGAAATGGCATGCCAAGCGCGAAACAAGGATAGCTACGCTGAGTTTCACTTATCGTTTTGGGAAAAATACCGTGCAGGCTGCCAGGAGAAGAACCACGGCTTCTGAAGAAGAACGACAAAGAGCCGGAAACTGATTATACAACGCAAGCAATCAAGACTATGTTACTCGAACCCAACGCAACCAATGAAACCTGTCAGTCCATTATAACTTGTGAAGCTTTGCCAATATTGGCAGGTGGGCTGGTAATTTTTGCATGGTGGTTTTTTGCAAAAACTGCTTCAGGTGCTTATAAAAATGACTATGATCATAATAAGCGAACTGAGTAAGATCAAAATCAGCCGGTGCTGATACCAATAATTCTACAGCCTTGCGGATCCGGAGAATCTGCAGGGCTTTTTTAGTACTGATGCCGCTGTAAATCTCAAAATACCGTTGCAGGGTGCGGGAAGAAACTTTGTATTGCGCGGCCAATGTTTCTACCGACTGGCTAAAATCAAGCTGCTGTTCGCAATGGGCCAGGATCTCGTTTACGATCATCACCGGATGCAGGGAGCCTTCGTACTGCTCTAATAAGTGATTGAAGTAGTTGGTGAGGATTGTTACTCTTTCAGCAAAATTACCGGCTGCTTTTACTTTTTTCAGGATAGCGGCATCGGCGAGATAACTCAACGGGAAAACCGATTCGCGGTATTCCGCAAAATTGATCTTCTTTTCTAAAATGATGGGAGAGGTTTTGAACTTGATACCAAATAAACGGTTGCCGGGTTTGTGATGGGTTTCGATATCTTTCTGCCTGGGCAAAAACCCATCTGTTTTCATAGGAAATTTCCGGTCGCCCACCTGCATCACAAACGGAGTACCCAGGTTAATGAGATAGGTATAACCGGTATTGGGAAATAACACATCCGAAAATCCTTCGGGATACTGTTTCCACAAACCATCAAAATCCGTTTCCCAGAAAAAATCGATGAACAGGGATAAGGATGCCGGTGCTTTACGCCGGTGATAGTTACGCGTAAAATGCTGTGGATGGATAAATTCAATATGCTGTGGCGCTGGCATATCTAAAAATACAAAGACATACACAGTTTGTGCATCCACTCATATAAATTCATCAGGCCCTGATCATTTTGGAATGGGTCTTGTAATATTTATCCGGACTATAAATAAACAGACAGCTGCCGTCTTTAATGGTGCTGATCACCTGCTTATAGATATTGGTGGGCAATGCCGGACAACCCTGGCTTCTGCCGATATAACCCTGGCTTCTGATAATACTTTCATCTACATAACTGGCGCTGTGCATCACGATCCCTCTTTCCAATGCTTTGTCATTGATCCCTTCTTCCTCACCCAGTAAGCGAAGTGATTCGCCATGTTTTCCCTGGTAAGTATCACCGGTAATATAAAAACCAAGACTGCTCTTATTACTATTGCTCTGGTTAGAGAACTGCGTAGGTAATACCTGGCCAGAATTTCTGCCATGCGATGTATAGGTATGAAACAAGAGTTCGCCCGTTTGCAGATCAATCACAAACAAACGTTTTTTGCTGGAGGGCAAACTGAAATCAACAATGGTAAGCAGGTTATCCTTCAGTTTTTTACCGCTGTTCAGCAAGGTGTTGAAGCCGGTTAGCGCATATTGAAAAGCCTCCTGCGATAAACCCAGCGAAGCCAGGTTCATGGTTTCATACAGTCCCATTTTGGCTTCTACCAAAGAAGCCGGTGTGGGGGCTGTTGTAGCCGCAATAATTGTTTTTTCATTAGATGTGGAAGGCGTAAATCCTGCTCCCATCACTAAACACACGATCGCAATGATCCATGTTGGGTAATGCCATTTCCTCTGCCTGAATACTTTCATATCGGTAATTGGGGGTTTACAATAAAGTCATGTAAAAACTGCCGTAAAGCGACGGTCGGTAATGGTAGAATGCAAATTTACGAAATATCCACCATGCGGGGAAGAACAGAGACCGCTTTAACAGGGTTTTCGGAAAAAGGGGGGCTATATAGATATACGGCCCCGTTTCGATTGCTTGCCATATAAAAGAACATCGGTATATGTGAGGCCAGGGGCAGGATCGAACTGCCGTAAAAGGTTTTGCAGACCTGTACCTAACCACTCGGCCACATGGCCCTCACGAATATGATCTATCTGTTATTTGTATGATTACATTCAGCTATACGCCGCTGTATCAAATAACTAACTGATCACATGATTTATGGATGCAAAGATACGAAAAAAATATTAGTCTATCAATTAAGTAGACTTATATCGATACTAAATTTCTCTTATCGTAAACGATATCCTTGCTGGTGAGCCTGCTATACATGCAGTATTTACCAACAAATTGTCAGAAAAATACCTGTTTAACTTATTCACGGTCACTTAGGTAATCAGGTTCAAATAGTAACTTGCACCCATGCAAGCATATCTGGAGGGATTGAACGAACCGCAGTACGAAGCGGTTACGCACATGAATGGCCCATTGATGATCATTGCCGGTGCCGGCAGCGGAAAAACCAAAGTATTAACTACCCGTATTGCCCACCTGATGGCCAACGGGGTAGATGCATTTCATATCCTGGCTTTGACATTCACCAACAAAGCCGCCGCCGAAATGAAAGAGCGGATCGAAAAAATTCTTGGCAATTCTGAAGCAAGAAATTTATACATCGGCACCTTCCACAGCGTTTTTGCGAGGATCCTCCGCGCCGAAGCACAGAAGATCGGGTACCCTACCAATTTTACTATTTATGATACCGATGACAGTCGCTCGGTAATCAAAGCCGTGATCAACGAACTGGGACTGGACGATAAACAATACAAACCCAGTGTAGTAGGCAATCGCATCTCATCCGCCAAAAACGACCTGGTATACCCGCGCGAATACGCCAACAACTATGCCATTCAGCAGGAAGATATGCGGTCTAACCGACCGGCCATGGCACAGATCTATGCAGCGTATGTAAACCGTTGTTTTAAAAACGGCGCCATGGATTTTGATGACCTGCTGCTGAAAATGAACGAGATCTTACAGACCATTCCGGAAGTACTGAGCAAGTACCAGCGTAAATTCAAATATATTCTGATAGATGAGTACCAGGATACCAATGCCGTGCAGTACCAGATCACCAAACTGCTGGCTGCCATGCATGAAAATATCTGTGTGGTGGGAGATGATGCACAAAGCATTTATAGTTTCCGCGGGGCCACTATCGAAAATATACTTCAGTTTCAGAAAGATTATGATGATGTAAAAGTGGTAAAACTGGAACAGAATTACCGCAGCAGCCAGAGCATTCTGGAAGTGGCTAATACGGTGATCAAAAACAACAAAGGACAGATCCCTAAAAACCTCTGGACAGAAAACAGCGAGGGAGAAAAGATCAGCCTGGTACGCACCATGACGGATAATGATGAGGGAAAATTTGTGGCAGATACCATTAAGGAACAGAAACTCCGCAATCATTATTATAACCACGATTTTGCCATTTTATACCGCACCAACGCCCAGAGCCGTTCTTTTGAAGAAAGCCTGCGGCGGATGGGCATTCCTTACCGGCTGTATGGCGGACAAAGTTTTTATACCCGTAAGGAAGTGAAAGATGTGGTGGCCTATCTGAAAGTGATCACCAATACCAGGGATGAAGAATCTTTAAAAAGGATCATCAATTACCCGGTAAGAGGGATCGGCAAAACCACGCAGGAAAAATGTGTGATCTATGCCAACGAGCAGAACATTACCATGTTTGAAGTGCTGACAAGGGCTGCTGAATTCGGTTTCAAAGCCGGTACACTGGAAGCCATCCAGAACTTTGTTACCATGATCCGCTATTTTCAAAGCATGCTCACTGATAAGAATGCCTATGATGTAGCGGTGCAGGTGGGTAAACATACCAACCTCGTAAAAGAGTTGTTTGCTGATAAAACAACCGAGGGAATGGCTAGGTATGAGAACGTGCAGGAATTACTGAACTCAATTAAAGAGTGGACCGAGAGTCCCAGTAACGAAGATGGAGAAATGGGCGATAAAACACTGGGCTCCTATTTACAGCAGATCACATTGTTAACCGATGCGGATGACGACAAGGAAAATACCGATGTAGTAAAACTGATGACCATACACGCAGCCAAGGGACTTGAATTCAGCTGTGTATTTGTGGGAGGTATCGAAGAAACGCTCTTTCCCAGTGCCATGAGTATTAATACAAGAGAGGAATTGGAAGAAGAGCGTCGCTTGTTTTACGTAGCGGTAACAAGGGCCAAACACCGTTTATGGTTAACCTATGCCAATAACCGTTACCGTTTTGGTCAGCTGGTGCAGAATGAACCCAGCCGTTTTATTGAAGAAATGCCGGAGCAGTATATCGATAAAAGTTATGCAGGTGGTGGTGCCCGTAACCTGGGTGCCGACTGGGGCAGTGGTTTTGAGCGTACCCAACGCCAATATGGCTTTGGCGATTCGGCTGCAGGCGCCGCAAAAAAATATGGTCCTCCTCCTTCCAGAAAACCAGCCAGCAGTAACCAGAAACCAGAATACTTACCCATTACCCCACCCGTTAGTAAAGTGGTAGAACATACACCAGCCGCAGATTTTGCAGCGAGCGATACCAGCAACCTGCAGGCAGGTCAGCAGGTAGAGCACCAGAAATTCGGTTTTGGCACTGTAGCCAAAATTGAGGGCTCGGCGCATAATCCGGTGGCCACGATCAACTTTACACTGAATGGTGAGAAAAAGATCATGCTCAATTATGCGAAACTGCGGATAGTGGAATAACTATTTACAACCGTGCCTTGGTGCCTTTGTGTGGGAATTACGCTCACAAAGGCACCAAGGCACAGTTTTTTTTCTCCATCAGAAATGAAACTTCACCACTGAATAAGTATCCGGAAATCCCACATAGGAATATTTTGATTTACGCTCTACGGGTTTATTGGCAGTGTTATAGGCATACGCATGTTCCACTGTTCCGTAAGGTTGTCCTTGTGTAGTGAGATAAATTTCCTTCACCGGATTGTTTACCGAATAATAACTCAACGGTAGATAAGGAAAGTTTTCGAGATGTTCGCTGATGTTGGGATGGTTATCATACGCCACAATATGCAGCTCTTCTGTTTTCATCCAGGCATCGTTCACATAATCAAAAAAAGCTTTTTTAGCAATATTCCCGTCTGCTGAGTACGTAAACAAGATCCTGGAATCCGGTTTCAGTGGTACACTGGCATTGGCGTAATAACCGGTTCTTTCCAGCATTTTACCATTGGCATAGGTAAACTCTGTTCGATAACGTAATTCACCTCTGTTATTAAAGGTTTCAATAGCAGAAATAAGATCGCCATTATAATAATATTTCCATTTACCGGTAGCATTCACTTCCTTCAATTTACCGTTGGCATATACAAAATCGAAGTTGTTGAATACAGAACTATCGGCCAGTTTCCTGACCAGTTGCCGGATGGTACCATCTTCATTATAATAGGTAAGCCAGCTGTCTCCGTCTTTTTCCAGCCGGGTCATAGCGGCAGTAGGTTTTACAGGTTCATTGGGTATAACAGGTAAGGGAGATTTTTTACAGGCCGTTGTCAATAATAGTACCCCCAATACCCATCTCACATTTTTCATTACTTGTAACATGGTAGCGTGTTTAGGCAGCAAATATGCAGCGGCCACAACGGCTATCCTATCGCACAAATATGTGTGTATGATGAAAGGAGCATAGGTAGTAGGAGCGGTTATTGTACAACGATCCACCCGCCATCATCCGGAATCTGTAGTCTGCCGGTGAGCTTATTTGTCTTTGCCAGCTCACGAAACGATTCTCTCTTTTCAAGGCAGTGATTAACGGTATCAAGATGTACCACCGTAACCGGTGAAGCGGTTACCTGACAAACCTTCGCTACATCAGCTGTTGTCATGGTAATCGGATCGCCGGTTAAAAACCGGGCTCCGCCACCGTTTACAATGACATGTGTTGGCTTATCTGACAGGATTGTCTGTTCTACATCGGTACACCAGATGGTATCACCTGCTATATAAAGTGAATGCTCTGCGTAGGATACCACAAAACCGGAAACAGTTCCCATAGCTTTACCAATTTCACCCTTACCATGCTGTCCATTGGTTCTTTTTATCCGGATCTTATTCCAATTCATTTCTGTCTCAACAGCAGTTACACGAACAAATCCCTGTTGCCGGATCTTCGCTTCATCTGTAGGCTGACAAAAAACAGGAACTTGTTTATCCAGCAATGTTTGTGCAGCAGCATCCCAATGATCACGATGGGTATGGGTAAGGAGGATAGCATCTGTTTTTTGTAATAACTGCTTCAATTCTTCATCAGTAAACGGCAGATCAACCATGGGGATCCGGAAACTGTTGGCGGCGTTACCCACCGGATCCATAGTTTCCTTCCTGGCTAACATGGGATCTACCAGGATAGTAAATCCGTTCACTTCCAGCAGAAGACTGGCGTGACGTAATAAGCGGAACCGGAACTGTGTGGATATCATATTACCTGAAGATGCAAAACTGAAACCAGATGCCAAAACTGATCCTGTTAGAAAAGCTGATTGCTGTATGAATTTTCTTCTGTTCTGATTTTTCATAGGTAACTTATTTTAGACTGATGATACCTCGCAGTGTTGAAATAATTTTCTACATACTTTATTGAGCAATCCCCGTTATCAGTAAGAAGTGATATCAACAAACACTACTGCAAAAACAAATATCGGAAAAACAGAGAACCTGTATCATGCAGAAATCGATAGCAAACTAACCGGCAGGCTGCTCTCTCATTAATGTATTTTCCGAAGTAGGGAACCTACCAAAAGGCTACCCATTAAAATCGATGTTGGCTTATCTACTGATCGTAATGGCTGTTTCTATTCTGCATTAGGTTAGACCCGCATTTTCTGCTGGCCGTTAAGGTTCAGATTCTGGTAAGCGAGCGGTTTTATGCAAAACGGTTATTGCGGGTTTAACGTTTTCTAAATTATTCATTATCAATTAGTTAATTCCCTTCTTACGGCTTAATATATCGGTTGGCACAGTATTTGGATTCAGGTGAACAGTAAACATCCTTAACCTAAAAAACATCAACTATGAAAACACTAATCAAATCCTCAGCCCTGTTGGCTTCTGTTCTGTTATTCCAGGCTGCCCATGCGCAGCTGGGTGTGAAAGCCAACGCAAACGCAGCCGTAAAAGCTACCGCTAATGCTACCAAAGCCACCAATGCTGCTTTGAATGCAACCAACCGTACCACTGTTGCTGCAGGTAAAGCTGTAAAAGCAACTACCGGTGCTGTAAAACAGTCTTCTGTGGCAGCCGTAAAAACTGCCGATAAAGTAAGCAGCAACACCAATGTAAATGTGAAGACAGATGCTTCTGTTAAACAAAGCAACGATGCCAACCTCAACAGCAATGCGGGTGGTGAAGAAAGAGGCCTGGTGCGTGCGCAATCTGTATCTGAAGCAGAAGTACATGCCAATGCAAACGCCAAACTTCCGATGAGTGAAGTAAAAGACGAAATGAAGGATCAGTCTGAACAGGCAAAAGCAAAGGTTGAAAAAACAAAAGAAGCAGCTGGTAAAGCAGAAGCCAATGCCAAGGAAAAAGTAAAAGCAGCAAAACCTGCCGTAAAAGCCAGTGCTGAAACCAGCACCAAAGCTTCTGTAAAAGCAGGTAAACACTAAGGCTCCGTTTTAGTATCCTATATCCGATCCCGTTTCAATAGTCAGTTCCGCTAACTATTTAAAACCTATGCATATGAAAATCAGCAATCACTGGTATAAAGCTATCCTGCTATTACTGTTTCCTTTGGTAGGATCAGGACAGGAGAAGACTACAGACAATACACAGAAAAATGAACTCAACGCTTCTGTCAATTATCAATCTGCGCTGCATTATTTCGGCAGAACCGACAGTTTAAAAAGCAGTGGTTTATTTCCGGTGATTGGTTTTCAGTCGTCGGTAGGTTTATATGCACAGGGCAGCTTCATTTTTGTGCAGAACAAAGACCTGCCCCTCAGTTACACCGGTACTACTATTGAAGCGGGCTATCGTTTCCCGCAAACAGATCATTTTTCGGGAAACCTGTTTTACACGCAGTTCCTCTATAAAGATCAAAGTACCCTGGTGCAGTCTGCGCTGAAATCACAGACGGGCATCAACCTGAATTATCTATCCAATATCATCAACATCAATACAGGTCTGGACCTCAAGTTCAGTAACCAGACCGATGTAGGTGCTACATTGGGTATCGATCACCTCTTTCTTTTTAACAAGGGCATGACCAATGCCGCTTTCGCGATCAATCCATCCGTATATGCGTATTTTGGTACGCAGCAATTCTCCAATACCTATCTGGAGAAAAAGAATATACTCGGGTTGCCTGTAACAAGACAGAACACCACACAGGTAACGCAATTCAATATTCTTTCTTATGAAGTTTCTGTGCCGGTGGTTTTTGTATCGGGTAAGTTTAACGCTTCTATCACACCTTCCTACACATTGCCGCAAAACCTCGTAACAGTGGCCGGGCGACCTGATCTGTCGGAAAGGGGTAAGAACCTTTTTTATATCTCCGCCAGTGTCGGGATAAAACTCTGATGCGCTTTACCATTTCAAAGTTTGCAGAACCAGCTTCCATTCTTTTTTCTGGTAGATCCAGGCACGGAGATAATTCTCTTTCCGGTTGCCATTGGTAACCACACCATAGGTATAGGCAAAATCTTTAGCCGCCGATAATCCACCATTTAAAAAACGCAGCTGTAGTTGGTCTGGCGCATTCAGCAAAGCAGCAGTAATGGCTTTTTCGCCTGTCAGCGGGTGTAATTGATCAAGGTTAAGGCGGCTATCGCGGGTAAGTAACTCCTTCCATTGTTCGCTGTTTTTGCCGGCGATGGCCTGATTCAGCAGGCTATCCATCAACTGAATGGCAGAAAAAGAAACTTCTTTGGGTTTTTGCGTGGGTAAAATGATTTCATTGATCTCTCTTACAGGCAGGTCGGCTGCTGCAGACGCTATTCCCAGATCGGCGAGGTTTTTCCATTCGCCCTGGCTGTTCATTTGCCAGATAGAAGAAAAATAGCCCCTTGCTACCGGTGTATCTGTTAAAGCTTTTGGACGGATCAGGTACGGGCCCGTAGTTACGCCCATATCGCCCCCGGCACTTACCACAGCAAAATTGGGTGCCCAGCTTAAAATAGCAGGACCTGCTTTTTGTTTTGCGTACACTGTATGCGCATTCATGGCTCTGCCCTGGTTAAAGATGACGCCTGCTGTATCCATGTATTTCAGAAAGCCCTCCTTTATATTACTCGATTCAGTATAGTTGGCAAATGCTACTTCGGCATCTACCAGACCGCGGATACCTTTTTGTGCTGTGGCGCTGAAGAAACAAATCATCAAAGTCAGGAATGCAAAAAGCTTTTGTTGGTTTTTCATGTATGCAGATTTGATACAATATTAGTAATGCCTGCATTTGTACCGCAGTTCTTTTACACGAACCGTTGTTATTTGTGACAAAGCGTTAAATATGAATACTAAACCATGGTAAGGGTAGCCAAAATCCGGGGGGTAGCCTCTCAAATCCTATATAAATCATGTTCCTGCCTGACATTGGTCATATTTTACCCCTCACACTAAGGGTAATTTGGTGCTTTCAAAATACCCAAAATCTCACACCATGGAAACAACCGTTGTAAGGGGTAAGTCTGCCGGAAAAGCCCCTACCAAAAAAGCCAACCTCTCCATCATTGATGGTAATGAGGCGGCTGTTCATATTGCCTATAAGACCAGCGAAGTATGTGCCATTTACCCTATTACCCCTTCTTCTGCCATGGGCGAGTTTGCCGATGAGTGGAGCAGTGATAACAGAGAAAATATTTTCGGGGAAGTTCCCAAGATCATAGAAATGCAGAGTGAAGCCGGTGCGGCAGGCGCCATTCACGGTGCTTTACAGGGTGGTGCGCTGGCTTCTACTTTTACCTGTTCGCAGGGTCTGTTACTGATGATTCCCAACATGTACAAAATCGCGGGCGAGTTAACCCCCACCGTTTTTCATATTGCCGCCAGATCACTGGCTACCCACGCACTCTCCATTTTTGGCGACCATAGTGATGTGATGGCTGTACGTGCTACCGGGTTTGCCATGTTATTCGGTAATAGTCCGCAACAGGCCCATGATATGGCCATGATTGCCACTGCTGCTACACTGCGTTCCAGCATCCCCTTTCTTAATATTTTTGATGGTTTCCGTACCTCGCATGAGCTGAATGAGGTGGAGATCATTCCGGACAGTATCATCTCACAGATGATTGATAAAGATGCCGTGGCCCGTCACCGCAGCCGTTCTCTCAACCCCGAAAGCCCTTCTATCCGTGGTACCGCCCAGAATCCGGACGTGTATTTCCAGAGCCGGGAAGCCTGTAACCAGTTTCACTGGAAAGTACCAGAGATCGTGGAAGCTACCATGCAGCAGTTCGAAAAACTGACCGGCCGTTCTTACAAACTGTTTGAATATTACGGACACCCCGAAGCCGAGAATATCATTATCCTGATGGGTTCTGCTACCGGCGCCGTTCACGAAACCGTAGATTACCTGAACAGCAAAGGTGAAAAAACAGGTTACCTGCATATACATCTGTTCCGCCCGTTCTCCGTAAAACACTTTATCAATGCCTTACCTGCCAGCGTTAAAAAGATCGCTGTACTGGATCGTTGTAAAGAAACCGGTGCTATTGGCGAGCCTTTGTTTATGGATGTGATCAACGCTTTACATGCCGGCTGGGAGGGAAGCCTGCCGCTGGTGATCGGCGGACGTTACGGACTGGCTTCCAAAGAATTTAATACCGGTATGGTAAAAGGCATTTTTGATGAACTGAAAAAAGACAAACCCAAAAACGGTTTCACCATCGGTATCGAAGATGATGTAACCCATACGAGTCTTGCTTACGATAAAACCTTCTCCCTCGAAGACCAGCACCTGTTCCGCGGCCTGTTCTTTGGCCTGGGTGCCGATGGTACGGTAAGTGCCAACAAAAACACGATCAAGATTGTGGGGGATGTTACGCAGAACCACGTACAGGGCTATTTTGTATATGATTCTAAAAAATCAGGTTCCTTAACCGTATCCCATCTCCGCTTCAGCGAAAACCCGGTGAAGTCTACCTACCTGATCAATTCTGCCAACTTTGTGGCCTGTCACCACTTCCAGTATCTGCAGAAATATGATATCCTGAAAGATGCGCAGCATGGTGCCACCTTTCTGCTGAATGCTCCTTATGCTACAGAAGATGTATGGTTTAACCTGCCGCATAATATCCAGGAAGAGATCAAAGAAAAACAATTGAAATTATATGTGATCAACGCTTCCAAAGTGGCCAAAGAAACCGGAATGGGTTCCCGGATCAATTCCATTCTCCAGACCTGCTTTTTTGCCATCTCCAATGTAATGCCGAAAGAGGAAGCAATCAGTTATATCAAAAAAGCCATTAAAAAAACCTATGGCAGAAAAGGGGAAGCTGTTGTGCAGAAAAACTACGATGCAGTAGATAAAACCCTGGAAAATCTTTCGCTGGTAGACTATTCTGATTACAAAATTGGTAACAAAGAAAGCGAACCTGCCATTTCCGGTAAAGCTCCCGAATTTGTGCAACAGGTATTGGCTAAGATCATTGCCGGCGAAGGGGATAACCTGCCTGTAAGTGCTTTCCCCGCAGATGGTGTGTATCCCTCTGCCACTACCCGATATGAAAAAAGAAATATTGCCGAACAGGTTCCTGTCTGGGATCCCAGTCTTTGCTCTCAGTGCGGTAAATGTTTCTTTGTTTGTCCGCACGCTGCCATCCGACCCAAAGTATACAACAACGACCTGCTGGTAGATGCGCCGGATTTCTTTAAACATACTGCACCGATCGGTAAAGAGTTTTTCAAAGACACCGAATCTTACACTTTACAGGTGGCGGTAGAAGATTGTACCGGCTGTAACCTTTGCGTGGAAGTTTGCCCGATCGAAAGCAAAACAGAGCCAGGCCACAAAGCCATCAATATGCAGGAAGTACTGCCTTTGAAAGAAACAGAGAAAAAGAACTGGGACTTCTTTATCGGCCTGCCCGATATAGACAGAACCCGTGTAAACAGAGGTACCGTAAAAGGTTCTCAGTTACTCGAACCCCTGTTCGAATTCTCCGGCGCCTGCAGTGGTTGCGGTGAAACACCTTACCTGAAATTACTGACCCAGTTATTTGGCGACAGGATGATTGTGGCCAATGCTACCGGCTGTTCTTCCATCTTCGGCGGTAACCTGCCTACCACACCGTGGAGTAAAAACGGAGAAGGACATGGACCCGCCTGGGCCAATTCGCTCTTCGAAGACAATGCAGAGTTTGGACTGGGTATCAAGCTTGCTACCGATATGAAACGGCTGTATGGTATTTCTTTACTGAAAGGACTGCGTGAAGAAGTGGGTGCCGAATTAACCGATGCCATTCTCAGTAATGTAGAGGCCAATGAAGCGGAAGTGATACAGCAACGTAAAAATGTAACGGCGCTGAAATCACGCTTGCGTGAGATCAAAAAAGAAGAAGCTGACCTGTTGTACCAGGTGGCCGATTTCCTCGAACACAAATCCATGTGGATCGTGGGTGGTGATGGCTGGGCCTATGATATCGGCTTCAGCGGACTGGATCACGTATTATCAACCGGTGAGAATGTGAATATCCTGGTGCTCGATACAGAAGTGTATTCTAATACCGGCGGACAAAAATCAAAATCTTCTCCGATCGGTGCCAGTGCCAAATTCTCTATCAAGGGAAAAACAACCGGCAAAAAAGACCTCGCCATGCAGGCCATTGCGCACGGTTCTGCGTATGTAGCTGAGATTGCGATGGGTGCCAACGATGTACATGCACTGAAAACCATTCTGGAAGCAGAAGCCTATCCTGGTCCGTCTATCATCATTGCCTACAGTCACTGTATTGCACACGGCTATGATATGTGTCATGGATTAGACCAGCAGGATCTGGCCGTGAAAACCGGTTACTGGCCACTGTTCCGTTACAACCCAATGAAAGAACAGGGACAAAGATTTATATTGGACAGTAAAGACCCCTCCGTTCCACTGGATGAGTTCCTCTACCACGAGAACCGGTTTGCTACTATCAAAAACAATGATCCTGAAAAAGCGGTCGACTTCCTGGCGCAGGCCAATGAAGGAATACGGCACCGTTGGGAAAAAATTATGGCGCTAAGGGCTTTATAATCTTCGATTACTTACCAACCCCCGGGGAATCTCTACAGAGGTTCCCCTTTTTATTTGATGATAAAAACCATCCTCAGCAAAAGGAAAGAAAGAGTAGTCCCTTCCAAACATTCTATCATTCTATCATTCATTCGCTCATCCACTCCTTCACTCATTCACTCACTATCCTACAGTATATGTCCAATCGAAACCGTTTCAAAATCTTCCTCACCCGAGATCAGGAGAATGAAAGTGAAGAAGCGGTCCATAACATCGAGAAATTTCTTTTCCATGGTAATGGGTTATAGGGTTGTTTATGAATTATGCCATTTTTAATTCATCCCTGCCCTGCATCTGCAAAGCAGTTTGTTTGGCTGTTTTGTTTTCTTTGCTCCAGATCAGGGTATGATCAGCCGTAGCTGCCGGAGTTTCATCTACCAGTACACTGTTTCCGTTTTTACCACCTGCCAGCACTGCCAGCATTAAAGAAGTGGTGATGTATTTACCTTTCATAATTCGTTTTTTTACGTGATTTGATGTTGCAAAATTGGTCCGAATTTTGTTTCTGCGCAATCACACATTCATGTGAAATCCTTTACCAGTAAGGATTACAAAGCTATCACACATTTATGTGAGCACGTTTACCTTTCATCAACGGCAATTCTCCGTTTATCCTTATAGCCGGTTTTCTGCGGTTCGGGTATAGCAATTTTAACCGGTTGAAAGGAACAGGTGCATAGACCTGATCTGTTTGACTTTTATTTTCATAATACGCAGTTAGTTTTCGCCCCGTTATTCTTATCGGGGCTTTTTTTGTGCCGGCTGCCCGTGAATGGATGGGTTTCATACGGATAATCAGCCGCTTATACCACATAAAGGGGTGATTTTCCTGTTTACGGGTTCAAGAAAGGGTTTTGTTTTTAGCTTTGTGTATTCTACACTGCGCATGAAGAAAATTGTAGGCCTTGTTGCCTGTCTATTATTACTACACACCAGCCTGCCCGCGCAGCGGGGTTTTACGTTTAACCGTATCAGTACCGATGATGGGATCGGTCTTTCTTCCGATGTTGTATACAGCATTTACCAGGATAAAAAAGGATTTATCTGGACCGGCACCGCCAATGGCCTGCAGCGCTTTGATGGCTCCAAATTCATCCGCTTTAACGCTGCCAGTGTCAACAGTCCCAGAGCTTCTAACCTTACCAAAATCCTTCCATACGATAGTACTTCTTTATGGCTCTGTTTTCCCAACCTGCAGGAAATAGGCATTTATAATACGGCCACTTTATCGTATACCAAAGTGCCGGTGAAAAGCTCGCGGTCCATTCCCAACCTGGGGGGTATTAATCTCTGGCAGGATAGCCGTGGAGAAACTTTTCTTTTCATCCCCAGATTTGGCCCGTTGCATTATGATAAAAAGAAACGGGCTTTTGTAGACGATAATTATTTTCATTTACCCGAAGGTTGGGTTTGCGGTCCGGGTTTACACGAAGACACGCTTAAAAAACAATACTGGCTCCCCTGCGGTAATAATGGATTGGCGGTTTTTGATATAGCCAGTCAGACCCTCTACACCAACAGCTATAACCCGAAGCGTTTTCCGCTGCTGAACAATCCAAAGCTGCAGCAGGGCACTTCGGAGGTTTTTATAGACAGTAAAAGAAGGCATTGGGTATTTACCTGGGTAACGGCACACCTGAAATATTGTTTTGACTCGACCGGTAAGGAACTTACCGATACAGCGGGTTTAAATTATAATCCCGATTATTCAGAGTCGCGCAATTTTTATGAAACCAAACAAGGGCTTCTCTGGATCTCAGGTACCAATGCTTTATACAATTTTGACCGTGATACCCGTAGTTTTTATTATTATGAGCACGAAGCCGGCAGTGCCACCGGTATACAGTTTCAGTTTGTGTACCAGGTGCTGGAAGATCATGATGGCAGCATCTGGGTATGTACCAATAATGGCCTCTACTTTACCTCTCCGGGCAGCGGAACTTACTCGGTGGTAAACATGCTTTTCTCAGAAGCAAAGGGTGCCGTTGAGTTTACGGATATTTACCAGTTACGGGGCGGACAATACTGGCTCAGTACCTGGGGCAGGGGTGTGTTTACACTCGATCGTAAAATGAATACCTACGATGCGGGTATTTATAACAACAAACCCCGCGGAAGTCAGAAATGGATCGAATACCGGCAAACATGGTCCTTGTATCAGCACAACGATGGTAAAGTATGGATCGGTTGCCAGGCGGGTAATTTCATGGTGTATGATACTGCCACCCGCAGTACCCGCTTCCTGAGCGATCCTGTTTTTGAGGGTTCTACCATCAATTATATTACCGGGGATAAAAAGAATATCTGGTTAGCCACATTCAGAGGGTTTCTGGTAAGATATGATGGCAAGCGATATAGCCTCTTACACAAATTCGGATCTGTTATCACCAAGATCCTGGTGGATAATGAGGGGCTTTTATGGGTATCGGTGGAAGGAAAGGGTTTGTATTGCCTGAGTAGTGATGGTACAAAGATCATCAAACAATATACCGCCGAAGGTGTGCCAGGCAAAAAACTCTTCATGAATGCCGGCAAAGACATAGAACAGCTGAATGATAGTACGATCGTGTTTGGTGCGGGTGCCATGAACTTTATTAATAAAAGAACCGGTACTATTTACTGGCTTACCTATGATGATGGTTTACCCGGTAACACCATCATGCGCATCCGCAAAGATGCTGATGGGTATTTGTGGATGATTACACTGGATGGACTTTGCCGCTATAATCCCCTCACCAAAAGAGTTACCGCCTACGGCAGAAAAGATGGCATCACGCTTGCCAACATGACCACCGAAGCAGATTATTTCGGCAGTGATGGTAATGTGATGTTTACCGGCAATAATGCACTGTTATATTTCAAGCCTTCCATCTTCCGGAACAAACAGCCGCGCGATGTGGTGATCACGGATTTTAAGTTGTTGAATAATTATATGTCGGTTGACTCACTGCAGGCCCTGCCCCGCATCCAGTTATCCAGCGCCGAAAATTCTTTCAGCATTTATTTTGCAGCACTCAGTTACCTGGAGCGGGAGAAGCTTACTTATTATTATAAGATGACCGGTATTGATAAAGACTGGATCAAAGCAGACCGGCAGAACTTTATCAATTACTCCTTACTGCCACCAGGCAATTATACTTTCAGTGTGTATTGCGAGAATATTGATGGGAACCGGTCTAAGAATTTTACGGAATTACATATCTATATCAAACCACCGTTCTGGCGTACTTACTGGTTTATCAGTACGCTGTTTTTTATCATCGCACTCTCCATTTATGGGGTACACCGCCTGCGGGTAAATAAATTACTGGCCGTAGAAAAACTGAGGAACCGTGTGGCCCGCGATCTGCATGATGATATGGGAAGTACCCTCAGTACCATCAATATCCTCAGCTCTATGGCTAAAAGCCGCATCCAGGTTGATCCGGTAAAAACCACAGAGTATCTCGGTAAGATCAGCGATAACAGCCAGCGGATGATGGATGCCATGGATGATATTGTGTGGAGCATCAAACCCAGCAACGATAGTATGCAGAAGATAGCCGCACGTATGCGCGAGTTTGCTACCAATGTGCTGGAGGCCAAAGAGATTGAACTGGATTTCAGGGTAGATGAATCGGTTTTTGACATCAAACTGGATATGGAAGCCAGAAGGGATTTCTTTCTGGTATTCAAAGAAGCGGTGAACAATGCAGCCAAATATTCGCAGGCCAGTATGGTAACAGTGCAGGTAGTACTCGATAACAAACAGCTGGTACTGGTAGTAGAGGATGATGGTATTGGTTTTGATCCGGTGCAGGCAGATGGCGGTAACGGGATGGGTAATATGCAGAAAAGGGCCGATGCCATGAAGGGTCGTTTACATATTTTATCAAAACCCGGCGGCGGAGCCAAAGTAACGGTAACCATTCCTTTAAACGGTTAGTATGAGTATACAGATCAGCCGGTTTCTGAGTCAGAAGCTGCGCTTTTATACGTTTCTGTCTATTGCCTTGCTGCTGGCCGTGCATGGCTATAACCTGCACCAGACCTATCTGCAACCGTTTACCACTGTTCGCGAGCCACTCACCGTCACTACTTTCTTCGAATATTTTATGGCCAATGGGGTTCTCCGCTTCCGGATCCCGTTATTATTCATCATCTCCGGTTATATCTATGCCCTGCAGGATAGCATCCCTTACCTGCAGCAGATCAAAAAAAGGGCCGTTACCCTCATCGTCCCTTACCTGATCTGGAGTGCGATTGGACTGGCCATTACTTTTCTCTGGCAGCAATTCCCCGTTACGGCAAACGCGGTACTATCTGCCAAACTTGACCAGCTGGGAGATGACCGTCCTTACAAAGTCATTGGCTGGTGGGGAATAGTGGTACGCTGGCTGTTGGCGCCTATCTCTTTTCAGTTATGGTTTATTCTCGCACTCTTTCTCACCAACCTGATCTACCCCGGCATCCGTTGGGCCATCAGGCATATCGCTATCTGGTGGTTTGCAGTCAGCTTCCTGCTCTGGGTCTTTGAACTGGGTTTTCTGGTAATAGATGGCAGGGGTCTATTTTTCTTTTCACTGGGTGTATGGTTACAGAAAATAAACTTTAACCTCGAAAAAAAGCCCAAATGGCTAAGCCTCTATATTGCCTGGCTGCTTTTTATTGGTTTTAGTGTGATCAAAACCTTTATGGCTTTTGAGCTCGAGCCCACCAATCCTGCCACTTATGTGATCCTGAATACAATGCATGATATTGCTGTTTTGGCCGGAATCCTCGCTGTTTGGTTTGGAGCAGACAGTCTGGTAAAATGGTGTATGCGGCAACACTGGTTTCTATGGCTATCCTCCTTTTCCTTTTTTATTTTCGGGCTGCATGCACCGCTGGTGGTATATGTAACCCGGTTATTTTACCATTTCCTGCACGATCTGCCCAATTACCGCCTCATTACTTACCTGCTGGCACCTGCCCTTGTTTTCTTTTTCTGTGTGGGGGTGGCTGCCCTGACGCGGCGTTTTGTACCCGGTTTTTACCGTTGGGCCACGGGTGGAAGAGGTTTTTAGGAGGGTCTGTGGATAAAGGATAACATGTTTATGCGGTTGCATTATCACCCGCCACTGCCTATTTTTGGCCGGTTAAAAGAGAACGAATGACCAAATTGTTGATTTACGAAGATAACCCCCAGCTACGTGAAGGACTAACGATGCTCATTAATGGATCGGAGGGGTTTGAGGTATTGGCCTGTTTTAAAAACTGTAACAATGTAATTGAAGAGGTAGGCGCCTGGAAACCCGATGTGATTCTGATGGATATAGATATGCCCGGCATCAACGGTATTGAAGGTCTGAAAAAGATACGACAGGTAAACGATGAGGTAAAGGTTTTGATGCTCACCGTTTTTGATGATAATAAAAATGTATTCCAGGCCATCAGCAGTGGCGCCAACGGATATGTACTGAAAAAAACGCCGCCCACCAAACTGTTGGAATATATCAAAGAAGCACAGAGTGGTGGTGCTCCCATGACAGCCAGTATTGCTACGCAGGTATTGAAAATGTTCTCCTCCATGAACAATGAGAAAGGAGAAGATTATAATTTATCTGACCGCGAAAAACAGGTACTGCAGTTTTTAGTAGAAGGCTACAGTTATAAAATGATCGCCAATGAAATGTTCATTGCCATTGATACAGTAAGAAGTCATATCAAAAAGATCTACGAGAAATTACACGTGAACAGCAAGAGTGAAGCGGTAGCAAAAGCATTTAAAGACAAGTTGGTTTAATCAGTTATAATTGCGGGGGGCCGCAGGCTGCAGTTCAGTTAGCTGTTCTGCAGCCATTTTATTTTCAGTCTGCCGTATCAATAGGCTTCTTACCACTCTTACAGCTTATTCTCCTTTTATACCAACCACATTTTCATGTGATTGCCCGGCGCTGCACATACGGTTAGGTTTGCCGCTCAATTAACCGACTATGAAAAAGAAAATTGTAACAATGGCCATACTCGCTGTCGCTTTTACAGCAGCAGTAGTTTCCTGCACCGGTATTTCCGGTAGCGATAATAAGGCAACAGCAGAGACAGGCACAAAAGATTCAACAGCCATCCGGGTTGCCCGTGGTGAATACCTGGTAACTATTGCAGGTTGCGATGATTGTCACTCGCCCAAAAGAATGGGTGCACATGGTCCTGAAGTAATTCCGGAACTGCGCTTATCCGGTTTTCAGCAAAATGGCCAACTGCCTCCTGTAGCCAAGCAAACCGTACAGGGTGGATGGGCTTTGATGGCCATGGATATGACCGCAGCTGTGGGTCCATGGGGTATTTCTTATGCCGCCAATATCAGTTCAGACAGTACCGGTATCGGCAACTGGAAAGAAGAAAATTTTTTCCGCGCGATCCGAGAAGGAAAATCAAAAGGACTGGAAGGAAATCGCTCCTTATTACCACCCATGCCATGGCCCGGTTATAAGAATATGACAGACGAAGACCTGAAATCCATCTTCGCTTATCTCAAAACCACCAGGCCTGTGCACAATGTAGTACCACAACCGGTTGCATTTGCAGACATCAAATAATACATCCTTTCTTGAAAAACCCGGCCGCAGAAAAATCTGCGGCTTTTTTTTACCGGAGTTACGCCATCGCTGCCGCTCCTCACCTGCATCTTCCTTTTATCCCAACCACATTTTCATGTGATTGTACTGCCGTTTGTACACCTGTAGGTTTGTGCAGGATTTAACTGTTTAAGAAATGAAACGAATAAAATTACTATCGATGAAAGCAGGTGTACTGTACCTGTTTCTGGCCATGCTGCTGAGTGCCTGCAGTAAAGAATATACGCCCGATCCGGTTACTACACCTCCGCCTGCCAACGGACAAAAACTGTCCAGGATCCAGTATGATGATGGCAGCTATGAAGCCATTGAATACAATACCAACGGAACTGTGAAAAAAATCACCAATCATGTGGCGTTTTCCAATAACACATCGGAACACATAGTGTATACATTCATCTATACCGGATCCAACGTAACAGAAATACAGGGTGACGATGGCAGTGTTATTAAATACGGCTATGCGAATAACCAGCTTGTAAAAGCAGAGATCTTTGTAAACGGTGGTACACAGGTAGCATTGTACGCCTACAGTTATACCAACGGGAAACTCACCAAAACCGAAGGGTATACCCGCAAACCCGGTGGTGGCCTTTCTACCACACCTACCCTGAAGTATGAAAAGGAATATTACAGCGATGGTAACCTGAAAAAAATGACCCTGTTTTACCTGGACCCCGCTACCGGCACGCTGGATAAGACCAATGTGTTTGTACTGACCCAGTATGATACCAAGCCCAATACAACGGCCCTGTTCGAAAACAATCCTTACCTGCCATTGGAAAGCCTGATCCCCAATAACCCTTTGGCGGAAGAGCATTATGATGAATCAGGCAACCTGATCGAAACGGTTACCCATACTTATACCTATGATGCCAGCGGAAATCCCCTAACCCGCAAAACCGTAACCAGGTCAACCGGCTTACCGGAATCGATAGAAAACGCCAGTTTTTCTTATTAATTCATTGATAGATAGGTTTTTAGATAATCAGCCCGGGCAGTTTGCCCGGGTTTTTCATTTCCCCCTCAAATCCGGCATAAACCTGCATTTCACACGTTTATGTGATTGCAAACCTGCACAATCAAGGATATTTTTGTTCCATAATACAGAATATGAAAGCAGTTTTCCAAAACACCCTTTACAGCATTGCATGCATGGTAACAGTGGTTTTGGCTGCCCCCACCCAAACCATTAGCCGGTCCCAGAAAATGGTGCAAACCATTGGCAAACCGGCAGAGAAAAGCATTGATCCGGTTAAAAGTCAGCCGGTTACACCCGAAAAAGACATTGAAACGCCTATTTCTATCGAGGAAGGCACGGTGCGTTTTGCGTGCTGGTAACGCATCGAGGTTTCGATATCCGAAAAATATGGGCTTCCGGGGCGCCCTGCGGCCCTAACTGAACCATCCCTGCCGGGGTTTTGTTTATTTTTGCAGTGACCTTATAAATCAAGCATTATGATCAAAACAGGCAACCCGGTAATCAGTATCTATACCGAAATGACGCCCAACCCGGAAACCATGAAATTCGTGGCCAATAAATTATTGTATCCGGGCAAGAGCATCGATTTTGCTGACGAGACCCTCGCAACGCCTTCGCCACTGGCCAAGGAGCTGTTCAGTTTTCCTTTTATCAGAAGTGTGTTTATTGCCAGCAATTTTGTTACGCTGACCAAAACCGCTGATACAGAAGACTGGCAGGATGTGATCCCTACCATCAAAGAATTTCTGAAAGAATACCTGGAAAATGGCGGAGTAGTAGTGAACGAGGAAGAAGTGGCCAAGGTAAAACAGGAAGCTACCAATACTGTTAGCGCAGACGATGATGATATTGTAAAAAGAGTAAAAGAACTGCTGGAGAACTACGTAAAACCTGCAGTTGAAATGGATGGCGGTGCCATACAGTTCAAAAGTTATAACGAAGGAACCGTGAACCTGATGTTACAGGGAAGCTGTAGCGGTTGCCCCTCTTCCATGATTACCCTGAAAGCGGGTATTGAAGGCATGATGAAACGCATGATCCCCGAAGTAAAAGAAGTAGTGGCCGAGGCCGAATAATTGGTTTGTGAGTTGATATTGATACCTTACCCTGCAGCATAACTGCAGGGTATTTTTTGGGGTAATAAGTAATATCATCCGCCTTCCATTCCGCGAAATATTCGGTTATCTTTATTCACACAAACCAGGCCTATGAACCGGACAGAGATTGCCACTCGCTTAGCTACTAACCACAAAATTTTTCTGGAGCAGATAAACCAATTATCAGATACCGATCTGTGTTATGCACCCGAAGGCAAATGGACCGCTATTCAGCAACTGGATCATATTATCCGTTCTGTTTCGCCGGTAAATATGGCGATGGGTTTGCCGAAATTCATACTGAAGTGGCGGTTCGGAACAGCCAACCGGCCCTCCAAAACCTATGAACAACTGGTAGAAAAGTACCAGCGCAAATTACTGGAAGGTGGAAGGGCTTCTGCCCGCTTTACACCGCCGGTTATTACAGCAGAGCAGAGAAAAACGCTCGTGCACAAACTACAGAAACTGGTACAGGCACTTTGTAACAAAACAAACCATCATTCAGAAGAAGCATTGGATACCTATATTCTGCCGCATCCTTTACTGGGTAAATTAACACTCAGGGAAATGCTGTATTTTACTGCCCACCACGTGTTACATCACCTGGAAGCAGTAAACAGAAACCTGAAAAAAACGAATACCGAGTAAGTAAGCGTTATCCGGATCCTATGAAAAAAGGAGTAACCAGTTCTGGAAAAAGAAAAACCTATCATTTCCTGCCCGCCAAATACGGGCGTGAATTACTGCTCGATATCGGAAGGATTGAAAAGATCCCCAATTTTAACCTTGGAGCAGAGCCCCACCAATTAAGCTTTTATGAGATACTCTTCCTCAAAAAGGGAAGTGGTTATTTCACATTGGATGATCATAAAATTCCTTTGCGATCAGGCCGTATCATTTTTACATCGCCGGGACATATACGCAGCTGGCATATTCAACAACCCGTTAGTGGTTATGCCCTTTATTTTGAGAAAGATTTCCTAAACCGTTTTTTTACAGACGAACTTTTTCTTTACCGCCTGGGATTTTTTCATCAGTACAGGCAGGCTACCAGTTTGTTAGCCGGCAAACCGGAAAGCAGAAAATATGAAATGATTTTAGCTGATATCGAACATGAAATAGAACACCTGCAAACAGACAGTCCGCATTTATTACGCGCCCTCTTATATCAGTTACTCGTGCTGCTGAACCGTTCTTATTCAGTAAAAAATGGTTTACAGGGAGACCTCTATGTTCATCCGGTCTTTTTCCGGTTCCGTTCGCTGGTAGAAATCCATTACCAGACATACCACCGCGTAGTAGATTACCTGCAATTGCTGCAGGTGAGTGCGGCACAACTGAACAAACTCTGCAAGCAGCATACCGGCGTTACCGCCCAACAAATGATTCACGACAAACAGGTAGTTGCTATTAAACAGCTGCTCTCTCAAACCGATGATACGGTTGCTGGAATAGCTTACCAATTACAATTCTCCGATCCATCCAATTTCAATCGCTTTTTCCGAAACCAAACCGGCCTATCACCACAGCAATACCGCGAACAGGTATGAATTGACCTTTCTGTAAACAAAATGACCATCGGGACCATGGGCTGTAGTTGAATTTTACCAAAAATTACAGCTATGTATAAGTTCCTACTCACACCCTTGTTCTTTATTTCCCGGCTTGTGGCACCAGCACAATCCATTCCCATGCAATCCGGCCACTGGAGCGGAGACTCGCTCAAGACCAGTTTCCACGAAATGGACGGAAGGAAAGTATTAACCCTGAAGCGCGGAACGGTTTGGGCAAAAGATGTGTTGTTTGAAGATGGTATCATTGAAGTAGACATTTCCGTATCTCCGAAAAAAAGTCTTACCGGCATCAGTTTCCGTGGAGACCAGGATGAAACCTGCGAGAACATCTATCTACGCGTTCCCTTATCCGGCAGAGATGATGCTATTCAGTATGCGCCCTTTTTCCATAACGAGGATTACTGGCAGCTTTACCCCGAACACCAGGCAAAATATGTATATCCCGAAACCGGGTGGGTACACATGAAAATAATTGTGAAGGGAAATACCGCCAGACTCTTCATTAACACAGACACCATGCCGTCATTGGTTGTCAACAACCTTCGTACACAGAACCGTGCAGGCAAAATCGGATTATGGTGTTTAAGCGAACAAAGTTTTTCCAATTTCAGTTATACGCCCTTACCGGCCTCTCCCTTTACAGCTATTCCTGTGAGAGAAGAAACGGGTTTGGTTACCAGATACCAGCTATCGCAGGCATTTACGATTGATAAAAAGAAAAATACACTGGCATATCCAACGGATCAGTCTTTACGCTGGGATACGGTAGCAGCAGAAGAAGATGGTTTACTCAATATCGGGAAATACCGGTTTAAAAAAACCTCCGGAACATTTGAACAGAACAGCAACGATCTGGTCTGGATCAAAATGGACCTTACCAGTGTTGAAGCCCTTACTAAAAAATGGAGCCTCGATTTTACAAACCGGATCTGGGTGTTTCTCAACGGACAGATCCTCTATCATGGTGATCATAGTTATCGCCTGAAAGGATCTTTCTATAAAGGACTGATCGATAAAACTTTTATTGCCGACGCCCTCTTCCTTCCATTACAGAAAGGAAAGAATGAACTGATGATCGGAATCAGTTCGGTAGCCAATGGCTGGGGGTTGATCAGTAAAATAGAATAAACAAATGCCTCTTTTGCTCTGGCCCTAATCTTTTTTCTGTAAACAGGTTAGGGCTTTTTGTTTACTACTGTTTTTTGCTTGCGATGGATTCCTTACTTTGGGTATTATAAAATGAGTATAACAGAGATCTATCAACAGTTCATCAGCGGTCTGCAGCAAACCGGATCCATCGAATTCATCGCCGTATTGGCGGGAATCGGTAGTGTGTGGTTCAGCCGGAAGGAAAATATTTTAGTGTATCCCGTAGGTCTTATCAATACCATTTTCTACATCTATCTCAGCATCAAGGGCCATTTACTCGGCGAAGCCAGTGTGAATCTTTACTACAGCATCATGAGTATTTATGGGTGGATTCTCTGGTCGCGGAAAGACAAAACAAAACAAGCACTGGTGCTGCATATTACCTACAGCAGCCGCAAAGAGTGGATACACCAGTTACTCTTTTTCACCGCTTTTTACGTAGCCATTTTTACTGCCTTAACCTGGGCACAAAAAGCTTTTGCTCCCGAAGCCATTCCCTGGGCCGATGCATTTGCTTCTGCCACAGCCTATACCGGTATGTGGCTCATGGCCCGAAAGAAAGTAGAAAGCTGGCTCTGGTGGATCGCAACAAATATGGCATCAATACCGTTATACTTTATCAAAGGGTATGTTTTTACGAGTGTGCAGTTTGTGGTGTTGTTTGTATTGGCAATAGCGGGGTGGGTGGAGTGGAGGAGAAGGGGAACAGATGAACAGAGGAACAAGGAACGGACGAACAAAAGCATTTAGGGGGGATAATATTGGGTTTTTTGCGGGAAATACGGTTGATGGTTTAGAAAAGGTTTAGCATTTTGACCTGTACTAAACCGTATTCAGATGAACCGTTATTACGATTTGAGTGATCGCTTAATCGATTTCGCGGTAGCGATGATCAAACTGGCTGAGCGGCTTCCAAGGAATCTGGCGGGAATACATCTCGCTAACCAGTTAACAAGGAGCGGAAGTTCGCCCGCGCTACTTTATGGTGAGGCACAATCTGCCGAATCACGATCGGATTTTATACATAAAATGAAAATCGGAGTGAAAGAACTTCGGGAAACCGGGAACTGTTTGAAAATAATTAATAAACTGAACTGGGTGGAAGATAATAATGCGTCCACAATTCAACGTGAATGTAATGAACTGATCAGCATATTTGTAAAAAGTATAGCCACTGCTCAAAAGAATAAAGAGACTGAGAAGTAAAGAAACAAAAATGGTCATTTCATTCATCTGTTCCTTGTTCCTCTGTTCGTCTGTTCATCTGTTCGCCCTTCAACTCGTCTCATGATCAAAAAAGTCATCATCATCGGCCCCGAATCTACCGGCAAAAGCACTTTGTGCGAATTACTTGCACAGCATTACCGCATGCAGTGGTGCCCGGAGTTTGCGAGGGAATACCTGCTTACCAATGGCAAAAACTATACGTTTGACGACCTCCTCACCATTGCCAAAGGACAACTGGCACTCGAAGATGAATATACTTCACTGGTGAATAGTCAATGGTCGATGGTGAATGAACGCACCTGGGTAAACCCACATGATCTGACCAGCTCTGATCAATCTCCCCTGTTGTTTGTGGATACCGATATGTATGTAATGAAAGTCTGGTGCGAATATGTATTTGAGAAGTGCCACCAGTTTATCCTGGACCAGATAGTGGAAAGAAAATATGATCTTTACCTGCTTTGCAGTACAGATCTGCCCTGGGTAAAAGATGAGTTACGCGAATACCCGGATGAAAAAAACCGGTTGGAATTATACCATATTTACAAAGATATCCTGATTAACCAAAATGTTCCCTGGGTAGAAATCAGTGGCAGTTATGAAGACAGGCTAACCACTTCTATTGCGGCAGTAGAAACCTATCTGCGCTAGGTTTATTTTAGTAATGCCAGCACATCTTCGTCATCTTCAATATTATTCATCTGCTGCAGTATCTGCGGGTAGCGCCAGGATACGCGCCGGCTCATTGGTTTTACAGTAAAACGTTTGGGGTTAGGTAAACAGGCAATGATCATAGCCGCTTCTGCGCGACTCAGGTTTTTGGCTTTTTTACCAAAATATTTCTGTGCCGCCGCTTCAATACCAAAGATACCCGGACCCATTTCGATTGTGTTCAGGTATACTTCCAGGATCCGGTTTTTGCCCCAGATCCATTCGATCATTTTGGTGAAATACATTTCCGGTACTTTGCGGATGTATTTGGTGATACCTCCTCCCTGCCATAAAAAAACGTTTTTGGCCACCTGTTGCGTAATGGTACTGGCACCACCACCCAGCGGAATTTTTGTTTTCTTTCCTTTCTTTTTGGGCTTGAGGCTTTTTTCAATTGCGTCCCAGTCAAAACCACCATGATCAGGAAATGCCTGGTCTTCGCTGGCAATAGCCGCCAGCTTGGCATTGCGCGAAATTTCTTTACCACTTACATAATCTCTCTTCAATCCGTAACCAAAACTGTTCGTAATCTGTGTGATGGTAATAGGTGGCATTACCCAGCGGCAGATAACAATATATAAAAAGGAAGAAACAAACCCCCATAACAGGATGCGTTTGGTATACCACCAGGTTTTGGAAAGCAGGGTTTTGATACGCATGAGAGAAGCAAGATACTAAAACCCTGCATACATTTTCAACTACATAACCAGGGATCAGGGCTTTGTATTGGCGAGATGGATCGTTTGCATGCGGTACTTACCGCCCAGGATAATATAGGTTTTATGACTGGCCCGCAACAGGCTGCCCACCAAAAAAACACCAGCTGCCACACCCAGTCGCGGGAGGTTCAGCGAACTGAATACCTGTTCGTTCCTGATCAGGCTATTGAAGATATTGAGAAAGATAAACGCACCACTACCCAATTGCAGTAAAATGCCATTGGTGAAAATACTACCACCGAAGTTTCGTTTGGGCATGCCATAGATCTCATTCACATGCAGTTTCAGGATACCCAGTTTAGCGGTATCAATGGTGGGAAAACCAAAACTATTGGGCACCTGACGTACATCTATCTGTTCCATCAGGATAGAATCATTGCGGATGTTTTTGATGATGCCCTGGATCCATTGTTTGCTGCTGAACTGAAAATTGATCACACTACCCGGCACCCATGTCTGTATGGTCTGGTTCCGTTGCTTCAACACCAGCAGATCGCTCTGCGAATAACTATACGTGATACTCCAAAAAATAAAGGCAGCAGTTAGCAGTGGTTTCACTGTTCTAAGGTAACTGTTAGCGGGGAAAGAGGTGTAAAGAAACTGTTAATCGTGAATGGCGTGAGGCGTGAATCGTCAGTCGTGAGTGGTCAGTGGTGAGTAGGGAGTGTAGAAGCAAGGCCAGTCCAAAAACTCAGGTCTCGCGATTCACGACTGACGTTTCACGAAACTCATTTGATCTTATCACCATACGCCATAATGCCCCAGCCTAAAGCAATCCCAAAACCAATCAGGATCAGGCCTGAGAGGCGGTTGATATTGGTGAGGATTTTGGGGGTGAGTTTGGAACGCAGGCGGGCGGCCAGTGCTACTTTGGCGATATCGGTTGCCAATACAAACAGTAAACAGGTACCAAAAACAATGACCCGGTATTGCATCGGATTAGCTGCCGCCAGCGAATCGGCCAGTATGGCGGCGGTCCAGGCAAACCAGAAAAGGAATACACCTGGATTTAATACATTGATAAAGAACCCGGATAAAAACACTGCTACAAAATCACGTTTGCGGAATTTTTTGGAGATAATATTATTGTCTTCGTCTGTTTTTACTTTTTTAAAAAACAGCGTATACACACCCACCGCCACCAGAAAAATACTGCCCGCTACCGCAATAAATGTTTTATGATTCAGCGCCTCATCGAACAGAGAAGTAAAGAAATTGCAGATCAGCACCAGCATGATATCGCTCACCGAAATGCCGGCTACAAATACATACCCGGCTTTGTGACCATTATTGATACTTTGTTTGAGGATGGCGAAAATGACCGGTCCTACCGAGATGGCAAGAAATACACCCAATACCAATCCTTTGATCACTGCCGCTATCATTGCTGTTTGCTGTTATTCTGTTTCCCGAAAGTAAGTTTTAATCTTAGATTTTTGCGTTCGTGCAGATACCTTTCATCAAATAGCTTTTCGTTCATTTAACAATCCGGACGCTGATGATCTGGTCAAGCTGCGGGAAGCGTTCTTCGAAATAAAAATTCCCGTATTTGTATAAAGAATCCTGGATCTGTATGGGCTGTTTACCATACCCGGCATAAAAACGTTGAATATTTTGCATTCCCCTGATTACCCGGGCAATGGTCGTATATCCTTTGATACCGCCACGGGTTACGGTATCCAGTTTTTTATTGTCGGAAAGATTGATGAAGATCTGTGTGGCTCTTTCATTACGGCCACCCCTGGCAAAAGCGATGGTAGCTTTGGCATTCTTTTGCAACATGGGTTCGTCCGGTAATTTTTTAGGATCCCAGAAACGATTGGCCGTTCTGCTGGCCGATACACCAAACTGCACCACAAAACCCGGCTCTACCCGGAACAATAATGCCTTGTTATAAAAGCCGGTGCTGATCAGCTGGTATAAGCGATCCACACCCAGCGGAGACCATTTGCGATAGGCTTCAATTTCAAAATCTCCCTTGGTGGTGGTAAAAACAGCGCGGAAGGTTTCGGGTGCTTTTATTTTCAGTACCGATGCATCCAGGGATTGCGCCCGGATACAAGTGCCTGCAACGACCAGGAAAAAAAACAAGCACCAGCGCCGGATCATGTGTAAGGGTTTATTTATGCAGGAATCGACAGGGTAGGATCCTGTGCCTTCAGAAATTTGTGCCAGTCGTCGAGCATTGAACCCTTCAGCACCCGCGGAAATTTATGCTGCCCGCCTACCTTGCCTTTGGCCTGCATAAAATCCATGAACTGTTTTTCGCTGAGTACATTCAATCTTACCTCTTTCAGCGCACTTTTTCTTTCCACCGCATAGTCATCATTCAGTTCTTTCAGTTTATCATCGATCAGTTTGGCCAGTTGTACGGCATCTACTGTATCGTCGCAGGCCACATACCAATGGTGGGCAAAGAAATTATCATAGGGCACACCGGCCACGGTGAACTCGGGGATACAGATATTCAGTTCTTCACTGGCCAGCTGAATGGCTTTGTTCATATTCTCTACACTCAGGTGTTCGCCTACCAGACTGAGAAAATGTTTGGTGCGGCCTGTGATCACGATCTCACATCTTTCCTTGTCTACAAAACGAATGGTATCACCGATCAGGTAGCGCCAGGTACCGGCAGCAGTGCTGATCAGTAAAGCATAGTCCTTACCTTCTTCCACTTCATGAATCATCAGGGCTTCGGGATTCGGAACCATATCGCCATCCGCGTCAAAATTCCTATCATCAAAAGGAACGAATTCCATAAAAATATGTTCCCCGGTTACCAGGCGCATACCGGTGGCATGCTGCCGTTCCTGATAAGCAATAAAACCTTCGCTGGCGAGATAGGTTTCTATATAATTGATTGGTTTACCCAACAGTTTCTCAAACCCTTTTTTATAGGGTTCAAAACTGACACCGCCATGCACAAAAAAAGCGAGGTTGGGCCACATTTCGTGGATATTGTTCAGCTTATACCGCTGGATAATCATTTCCATACACATCTGGATCCAGGCGGGTACACCTATTACAAAACCAATATCCCATTCCGGCGCTTTTTCTACAATCTCCTCGAGTTTTTTATTCCAGTCTTTCTGCCTCGCAATTTCCTTACCCGGTTTATAAAAAGGCTGAAACCAGAAAGGCGCTTTTTTTACGGTGATGCCACTCAGGTCGCCGGCATAATAACCCGGCCCTTTCTGCAGATCGGTACTGCCGCCCAGCGTAAGCCAGCCTTTACTGATGGAGCTGAAGGGAATATCTTCATAGGTACGCAGACTCAACAGCTGTTTGATCATGACAATCTTATTACCCCGCAGCAGATCATTGGTGATGGGGATATACTTACTGGCCGACTCGCTGGTACCGCTGCTGAGCGCATAATACTGGATTTTACCCGGCCAGCAGATGTCTGATTTGCCTTCAAGGGTCTTATGCCACCATTCTTTATAGATCTTGTTATAGTTAAAAGTAGGGACCAGTTCCTGGAATTTTTTCCCGGGGTGTTTGCTGAGTAGGATCTCGTCGAAAAGGTATTGCTGACCAAACTCGGTAAACCTGGCTTTGCGGAGCAGTTTTTTCAATACTTTGATCTGCTGCCTGCGCGGATTGTTCTGCGGCAGCCTGAGTGCTTTTAAAATGGTATTGGGAAGCTTGATATCAAGTATAGCCATCGTTAGAAGCCGGTTTTTAGAAGCCACGAAGCTAACGCAAATGCCGTAATTATGCTACGATTTGTGATGAGACACCGCCTCTCCAGCACCTGTATCACCCTCCCAGCTGGCGGTAATACCGAACCACTGTGCGGGCATCTTCCCACCAGTCGTACTGTTTGGCATAACGCCGATCAACCTGTTCCTGTGCGTCAGGAGAGAGTACGGTGTGTTTTCCCATGAAAGTTACAACACCCGTTTTGATGACAGGTAATCTGTTTAATGCAGAAGCATACCCCACCCATGTTCGTTTACCCAGCAATACAAGAAAAATATTTTGCAGAAAAGCGCCAAATCTGGGTTGCAGAAAAAAATGCAGGGGCAGGGTTATCAAAAAAAGGATCGCTATGGCCAGATCAACCACCCTTTTCATTCTTTGCTGATAAGGCTCTGCAATGGCATACGAAACAACCGGAGTGATGATACTTGTACCAGGTGCCCTTGTCTGGCTACCCACTATGCTGTTACTACCGCATTCATGAAACAGGAAACGGAGCGGTTGTTGGCAGCAGGCCTGCATTACCGGCAACACTTCCTGCAACCTGAGATCGCCAATACAAAAGATCACTCTTTGAATACCCAGTTGGGGGCTGAGGGAGGGCAATGCTGCCAGCGCAGCTATGGCTTCTTTATCACCAGCCTGCGGCGAAAGGCGACCGAGCAGCCATTCATCTATCATTTCTTTTTGTAGAAGTGGAAGCAGCCTGGGGTAATCTCCGGCAGAAGCCACCACCATTGTTGCATTTTCTTCGCTGTTCTGTCCAGGCCGTTGAAAGATCCTGCGCAGCAGCAACATAATGGCTACTGCCAGTAAGCTACCCCACAATATGACCCCTCTGGAGAAGCGAAGACTTTCGGGCAGGAGCGAATACAGAGCCAGCAGACTGATCATGGCAAACAGGAGCGATGAAAGCAGCTTTGAAATCCGTCTTCGCAGATCGTACAAACCCGCAAAAGCAGCTGCTGACACAAATAGTAATGAAAACAATGGCAGCCCGTAATCCAGCAGCTCCAACCCAAAATCTTTCCCTTTGCGGAACTGCTGTACCCAGAAAAAGCGAAGGGAGAGCAGGCTGATCAACACAGTAAGCAGGTCTGTGAGGGGCCATAGTAAAGGTTTTACCAACCGGTTCAGCGCAGACAAGGATCCGCGTAAAAAAATGGCCAGCTGAAGAAACAATACCAGCAGTTTTCTGCTACCGCCCCGGTAATGTTTACGCACAAATACCTGCATGGCTTCATAAAAATATTTTACATGGCGCAGACTATTACTACCCGCACTTTCACCTTTAAAATGCAGGATGGTGGTACCCGCAAAATAATGGTTCTCGTACCCCGCCTGGCAGATGCGGTAACTCAGGTCAATATCTTCCCCATACAAAAAATAACTTTCGTCAAAACCCCGTAACTGCAAGAGCAGCTCGTGTTTTACCAGCAAACAGGCACCGGCCAGTACGGCTACTTTGTGATTGGTAAACTCATCCAGGTTACCCAATGCATACCGGTTAAACCATCCCGAACGCGGAAAAAGGCCAGCCAGTCCGGTGAGTTTAAAAAAAGCAGTGAACGGAGAGGGAAACGACCGTTTACTCTCCGGCAAAAACCGGCCCTTTCCATCCACCATTCTTACACCCAGTGCACCCGCGTTAGGTTGTCCTTTGATATAGGACAGACATGACCTAAAAGCGTCTTCCGGAACCAGTGTATCCGGGTTCAGAAAAAGCACATATTCGCCGGTACAAAGCGGCAGCACCTGGTTATTGGCTTTGGCAAAACCCGGATTATTCTCATTCGCAATGAACCTGATAGAAGGAAACAGCGGTTGCAGGTAAGCCAGACTGCCATCGGTAGAACCATTATCGATCACAAAACATTCCATGTCCAGTCCGGCAGAAGCCCGTAACACGGAATGCAGGCATTGTTCGAGAAAATACCTGACATTATAATTAACTATGATGATGGATAGCTGCACGGTCTGATTCTGGGTACAAGATACTGGATTCTGGGTGCTGGATGCCGGATAGGGGCGGCCAGAATAGATAGCTTGGCGGTCTTTTCTTACTTTTGCAGCATGATGTTAAAACACACGTTGCTGAAAGCAACAGAAGCCGGCGCGGCAGAGATCACCCGTTTTTTTAATGGTGAATTCAAAGTGAGTAACAAGGAAGGGATCAATAACCTGGTTACAGAAGCGGATCATGCTGCTGAAAAAGCCATTTTTGAAGTGATCCAGAAAGAATTTCCCGATCATTTTATCCTGAGTGAGGAGAGTGGTGAAATAGTGATGGACTCATCGTACAAATGGATCATCGACCCGATTGATGGTACCGTGAACTTTGCCAATGGCATTCCGATCTGCTGTGTGAGTATTGGGGTGGAACACAATGGCCAGATGATCATGGGTGCTGTATACAATCCTTTTCTGAAAGAATTATTTTTTGCACAGCATGGTTTTGGCGCTACTATGAACGATAAAAGAATTCATGTAAGCGAAAAGACCGAACTCATCAACAGCTGCCTTGTTACCGGTTTCCCTTATACCTACCTGGATACCGCTAACGGACCGATAGAAATTTTCTCCAAACTGATCCGCAAAGGCGTTCCGGTTCGCCGGCTCGGCAGTGCCGCTATCGATCTTTGCTGGGTAGCTGCCGGCAGGTTCGATGGTTTTTACGAACATAAATTACAGGCATGGGATAGTGCCGCAGGTTTTCTGATTGTAGAAGAAGCCGGTGGTAAAGTAACCGACTTTAACGGCGATCATTACTCTCCTTACCAACCCCATATCATTGCCACCAACGGTAAGATCCATGACGAGTTACTGAGGGTAGTGAACGGAGGAGCGTTTTAGAAAAAGCAGCGTTACAAAAAGCATATATAATTGGTATTACTATGGATCAAAGAACAGAAATCAGTGAGTTAGGAGAATTTGGTCTGATCGATCATCTTACCCGTAATTTTGAAATACACAATGCCTCTACCATACTGGGTGTGGGCGATGATGCAGCCGTGATCGATCATTTTGGCAAACAGACCGTGATCACTACCGACCTGCTGGTAGAAGGCATTCACTTTGACCTCATGTACACCCCGCTGAAACACCTGGGCTACAAAGCCGTGATGGTAAACCTCAGCGATGTGTATGCCATGAATGCACAGCCTACACAGATCACCATGAGCATCGCTATCAGCAACCGGTTCAGTCTGGAAGCGCTGGACGAGTTTTATGAAGGGGTATACATTGCCTGCGAAAAACACGGGGTAGATCTGGTGGGAGGAGATACTTCTTCCTCCAACAAAGGTTTTATCATTTCTGTTACCGCCCTCGGCGAAGTGGTTCCGGAAAAACTCGTAAAACGCAGTACCGCACAGAAAGGAGACCTTATCTGTGTTAGCGGCGATCTGGGTGGTGCTTTCCTCGGTTTAACGCTGATGGAAAGAGAAAAAAAGATCTACCTCGAAAACCCACAACTGCAGCCCGACCTCGAGAACGAAAGTTATATCGTAGGCCGCCTGCTCAAACCGGAAGCCCGCAAAGAGACCATCGAATTTTTTGAAAAGAATGATATCCTCCCTACTTCCATGATGGATGTGAGCGATGGTATCAGCAGCGAAGTCTTACATCTCTGCAAACAAAGCAGTCTGGGTTGTGTGATCTATGAAGAAAAACTTCCGATAGCAGAGGATAGCCGCCAGGCCGCTTTCAAATTCGGACTCGATCCCACTGTTTGTGCCTTGAATGGCGGGGAAGATTATGAACTGATCTTTACCCTCAAACAGGAAGACTACGACAAGATCACCCTCAACGAAGAGATCAGCGTGATCGGTTATATGACCGATATAGAAGAAGGCTGCAAACTGCACACCAAGGGCGGAAATACTTTTCCCATTACCGCGCAGGGCTGGAATGCTTTTCAGCAATGATCAGGCAGTAACCAACTTCAATACTTCCCATTCGTTGTTCAGCATTACCAGATTGGCATCATAGCCATTGGCAATTCTGCCCATGATATGGGCTTTTTGCATCACCTGTGCGGGATACAAACTCACCATGCGCAAAGCTTCGCCCGGTTCAATACCTACATGATGCACCAGTTTACGTACAGAGCTGGCCATGGTTAAAGCAGAGCCACTGAGGATGCCGTTGGACTCGTACCTGTCGCCGGCCAGGTGGTGGGGGTAAGGACCTTCCGTGGTTTCGGTTACCGCATCTGTGATCACAAACAAACGTTCCTGCATGATTTTTTTAGCGATACGGATCGCCGCAAAATCAACATGAAAACCATCCGGTACAATACTGGCCATGGCTTTGGGGTGATTAAAAATAGCACCAACCAGTCCGGGTGCGCGGTGTTGCAACGGACTCATCGCATTGAATAAATGGGTGGCGGTAGTAATGCCTTCATCAAAAGCAGTAGTGGCTTCGGCGTAGGTAGCATTACTATGACCAGCAGAAATAATGACCCCGTAAGAGCGGATCAGTTCTATCACTTCTTTGCTGCAAACTTCCGGCGCCAGGGTAATCATGGTAATCACTCCCTTGCCGTACTCCAGCAGTTCTTTTGCCTCTTCAACCGAGGGTGAGTGTATAAACTTTTCCAGATGGGCACCTTTGCGAACGGGGTGTAACCAGGGTCCTTCCACATGCAAACCGATACAGCCCTTACCCCCTTCTTCCCAATAGGCCCTTACCGCATCTATACAGGCAAAGAACACTTCTGTAGCATTGGTGGCAACAGTAGGCTGAAAATGAGAAGCACCACCTTTACTGCAGTAATCATATAATTTATGCAGGGAAGCGGCTTCGGGGTAAACGGCCAGTAATCTGTCATAGGCACCATAGATCTGTATGTCCATAAATGCCGGTGCTATCACAGGATATTTTTCCGCGGGTGTTTCTGCCAACGAGGCCGCTGCGCTTATGTTTACGATCTTTCCATCCTGCACTGTTACTACCTGTTCCTGCAACCATTCTTCTCCGGTAAATACTTTATCTGCGTAATAGGTTTTTGTCATATCAGTCTTCTTCGTTGGGTAAAATTTTATATTGGTCGGCATCTTTCCAGAAAGGAAATTTTTCTCTTACTTCCTGCAGCCGGTTTTTTTCGAGAATGATGGTATAGCAATCTTCTTCCTCCTGTTTATGATACAGGGTAACACCCAGGGCATCCACCACCATACTGTCGCCACTGTGATGGATCCCGTTTCCATCTTCGCCCACCCGGTTCACTCCCACTACAAAGCACTGGTTTTCAATGGCCCTGGCTGTGAGTAGGGTTTTCCAGGCATGACTCCTTCGCTCGGGCCAGTTGGCCACATAGAGCAGTACATCGTATTCGGGTATATCGGTTGATTGCTGCCTTGCCCAGACGGGAAAACGGAGATCGTAACATACCTGCAGGTTAATCTTCCAGCCTTTTACCTGTGCAATCAGTCTTTTGTTACCTGCCGTGTATTCCTTGTCTTCTCCTGCAAAAGCAAAACGGTGCCTTTTATCGTAATATCCCAGTTTGCCATCGGGTAATACCCAGAGCAGGCGGTTATAATAATGGCCCTCTTCTTCTATAATAACACTGCCGGTGAGTATGATTTTTCTGGTAGCGGCTATCCGTTTCATCCATTGTACCGTAGCGCCGTCCATGGTCTCGGCCAGTAGTTGAGGACGCATGCTGAAACCCGTACTGAACATTTCAGGCAGTACCACAATCTCGGTTTTTTCGCGGATGCCCAGGATCTTTCCTTCCAGCATGGCCAGGTTGGCTTGCTTATCTTCCCAGTGTAAGCAGGTTTGAATGATGGTAAAACTAAGTGTTGACATGGGGAGGTATTATACCCTGCAAGTTAATGGAAACGATAACTCAGCTGTACAGATCCGTATTGGTGAGAATTGGTTTGGGTGGTGGTTTCTTTAGACTGGATTACCAGTGCCAGATTGGTGGTAAATCTGCCGTTGGCAAAACAAAGCCCGATATGCTGCAGAAACATCACCGGCTCCGGATCTGCCAGCACAGCACCCTGTCCTTTACTGATTAAACCTCCCTGTACCGTAACATTATATCCCTGGAACAATACCTGTGGATACCAGTAGGCAAACAATTCAAACTTTCTATCGGTCTTTACGGCTCTTTTCTGCAGTCTTGTATTCCACAAAGCGCTTTGCTGGTTCTTTTCAAATGCACCCAGACAGAAATAAGTACCAATACCGGCATAGGTGTAATTCATCCCCAGACTGGCTTCTATTACGGGTACCAGTTTGAACAGGCTGCTATCCTGTAACAGGGTTTGCGCATATTTGATACCGGCATCTATGCCCAATGCATTCTGTACCTGGTATTGCCAGCCGGTAAAGCGTGCATACCCCAGCATTTTATGGTAACTGTTCTGGATATTCTCGCCTAAAGAAGCCTGTCCAACCTGTGCCAGCGTAGCCTGGTACTGCAGAATAGCATCGTTGGCAGGAAAACGGGTTTGCATGAACTGCAGGTACAGGTAACCGCAATAGGGGCGGTCAATATCTTTGGGACCGGTGGTTTTCCGGATCAGGGGGGTGTAGATCTTTTGCCCCAGTTCGTAAGAGCTGATGATCTTTTTGTCTTTTTTCTCTGAAACGGTTCTGAGATTGAAAGAAAAGCCATTGGTATAATAAGCATCTTTTTTCTGCAACAGGTAGGCATCATTCTCGGTTGTAAACGTGAATTCCCTGCCATAGGATGGGATTGAACGGGTTTGCGTACGCCCCAGCCCGACCATACAACAGCAGATCATCCACAAACAACCCTTATGCGCCCATTTTCTCATGCAGTTACCTACGATTTATGTTTCCTTACCGGATTTCAGCGTACTGATGGCATGCTGTATCAGCGGTCTTTCATAGCCTTTTTGTAACAGGAAAGCCGTTGTTTTGGCTTCCCGGTTCATATATTGTTCGTTTGTCAGGCTTTTCCATTTTGTCTGGGCCAGCTTTTGCAGGGTGGCCAGGTATTCGGTCTCGTCTATTTCCTTCAGTGCCCGGCGGATATTCTGTTCACTTACCTTTTTTTGCCGCAAAGCATACACGATCCGGGTGCGGCCCCATTTGCGCTGGCGAAAATGGCCACCGGCAAAAAGCACCGCAAACCGCTCTTCGTTCAGGTAACCCTCCTCGATCAGCCGGGAGAGCAGGATCTCCACGTCTTTTTGGAAGAGACCGAAACTAAAAAGCTTCTCCCGCACTTCATAATGGCAGCGCTCACTATACCCGCAGTAGTGGCGGATCTTAGGGTAAGCCATTTCGGGGGTAACACGCTGTTTCAAGGGTGCAACTTATTGGATAATAGCCTATATTTGAAAACATTTCCCAATATCCTCCCGTTTTTCTTTCCTTAAAGTAACTATTTATTTGAAGAACCATGTCCGATGTGAAACAGAAACATATCGTTTGCCTGATCGACGACGATAATATATACCAGTACACCGCCCGGGTAATACTGGAATCTACCGGTTTGGCCAAGCAGATTCATTCTTTTTATGATGGGAAAGAAGCCATCAACTATTTCAGGGAGCAATTGCCCGCCAATGCCGATGCCCTGCCCGATGTGATCTTTCTCGATATCAATATGCCCGTGATGAACGGCTGGGAGTTTCTTGAAGAGTATAACAAACTTGCCACTTCTTTTACCAAGCCCATCACCGTTTACATGGTCAGCTCATCAGTTAACAGCACCGATATGCAGCGGTCGCGCTCCTACAAATCCGTTTCCGATTACCTCGTAAAACCCGTGAACCGGAATACTTATCAGGAACTGATGGAAAACCTTTCCTGTTAACAAGTATCGGCTCAATCCACAACTCATTCACATTCGCCTTTTTAAGGAAACAGCCTGTGATTTCTATGAGGGAATATTAACATTTTACAGTAGGTTTGTTGCGAACTTAAATTGTGTAGAATGAAATTTATTGTTTCGTCATCTTCGCTGTTAAAACACCTGCAACAGATCAGCGGTGTGATCAATGCCAACACGGTTTTACCTATCCTGGAAGACTTTTTATTTGAGATACAGGACAAAAAACTCAATGTAGTAGCTACGGACCTCGAAACCGTGATGCGGGTTCAGATGGAGGTAGAAAGCAAAACCAATGGTAAGGTTTGTATCCCCGCCAAGATCCTGCTGGATTCCTTGAAGAATATTGCCGATCAGCCCCTGACTTTTAATATCGACAAAAATTTCGCTGTTGAAATTACCAGCGATAACGGTAAGTACAAGGTAATGGGCGAAAACCCGGATAATTTTCCGAAAGAACCCGCTGCCGATGATACCACCGGTTTCACCATGAGCAGCAGCGCCTTGCTCACTGCCATCAACAAAACCCTGTTTGCGGTGAGCAGCGATGATCTGCGTCCGGCTATGACGGGTGTTTTCTTTGAACTCACCAAAGACAGCGTGCAGTTTGTGGCCACCGATGCACACAGGCTGGTACGTTACAAAAGAACCGATACCAAAGCTTCCAAAACAGATTCTTTCATCGTTCCTAAAAAACCGCTGAACCTGTTAAAGAATGCTTTACCCGATAATGAAGACGAACTCACCATCAGCTATAACAGCAACCACCTGTTTGTGAACCACGGTTCTACGCAGATGATCTGTAGACTGATTGATGCCCGTTTCCCCGATTACAAAGTGGTGATTCCGGCAGATAATCCTTACCGCCTGATCGTGAACAAAGCAGATTTCCAGAATGCGCTGCGCCGCGTAAACGTGTTCAGTAACAAGAGCACCAACCAGGTAGCACTGAATATTACCGGCAGCGAATTACAGATGGCCGCGCAGGATGTTGACTTCAGTTTTGAAGGTAATGAGCGCATGAACTGCCAGTATGATGGCGAAGACCTGCAGATCGCATTCAATGCCAAATTCCTGATCGAAATGCTGAATGCCGCCGATACGGATGATGTGCGTATGGAATTATCTACCCCCACCAAAGCCGGCCTCATCAAACCCACCGAACAGGGCGAAGGCGAAGACCTGTTGATGCTGGTGATGCCGTTGATGCTGAATAACTAAACAAGCTATTTTGAATATAGTGAAGAAGCCTCCGGAAACGGGGGCTTTTTTGTGAACAGAAGAACAGATGAACAAGGAACAGACGAACTGACGAACGCAGAACAAAGAACATAGAACATAGAACATAGAACATAGAACAATAGAACAACTACCCTTCTTAACCCCTCTCTCTCATACGTGCAAACAATACAGTAATCAGGTCTTTACAGCCTGTAATAGATTTCTTAGTAAATTGACTGTCTAAACGATTGCCCCCATGGTAGAGAATATTATCCGCTATTTTGAGCAGATCCCCAGTTTGCACCGTGCTTTGATACTGGCAGGTGGCATTACTTTTTTCTGGATCATCGAAGGGGTAATCCCGATGTTCGGGTTCAGGTATAACAAATGGAAACACGCTTCCATCAATCTCTTTTTTACCCTCACTACCATTATTATCAATTTTGCCTGTGCTTTGCTGATTGTAAAAGCGAGCGATTGGGTGGTGGCCCATCAATTCGGTCTGCTTTACCTGGTGAAGCTACCCTTGTGGTTATTCATGATCGCCGGGTTATTATTGCTTGATCTTGCCGGCGCTTATTTTGTACATTTTCTGGAACATAAGATCAAATGGATGTGGAAGTTTCACATGGTGCACCATGCTGATACACATGTGGATACCACCACAGCCAACCGTCACCATCCCGGCGAAAGTGTCTTGCGGGTGATTTTTACCATGGTGGGCGTAGTGGTTTGCGGCGCCCCTATGTGGCTGGTAATGATGTACCAGAGCCTGAGTGTGGTGTTTACCCAGTTCAGTCATGCCAATATCCGTTTGCCCCTCTGGCTCGATAATGCGCTCAGCTGGTTTCTCGTATCGCCCAATATGCACAAAGTGCATCATCATTATATGCGGCCGCAGACAGACAGCAATTATGGGAATATTTTTTCGGTATGGGACCGCCTCTTCGGCACCTATGATGCTACGCCTATTGAACAGGTCCGTTACGGATTAGATGTTCTGGATAATGCAAAAGATGAAAACCTGGCTTTTCAGTTACAGATTCCATTTGATAAAACGGTAAAGACGGATTATTAAAATACTTTTGCAACCAGACAAGTCCAACCGTTCCTTAGTGCCTTTGTGAGAGAAATATGTTGCACACAAAGGCACCAAGGCACGGTTTAAATACAACCCGTTTATGAAAATCTGTGCTTTTATTCCTGCCCGTTATGCCGCCACCAGGTTTCCGGCCAAGCTGATGCAGCTGCTGGGAAACAAAACGGTGATCCGTCATACTTACGATAATACGGTTGCTACCGGCTTGTTTGATGAAGTATATGTAGTAACAGACAGCGATATTATTTTCAACGAGATCGTATCGAATGGCGGCAAAGCCATTATGAGCCGGAAAAACCACGAAAGCGGCAGCGACCGGATTGCAGAAGCTGTAACTGATATGGATGTGGAAATTGTGGTAAATGTGCAGGGCGATGAACCCTTTGTAAAACGCGAGCCCCTCGAAAAATTACTGCGTGTGTTTGATGGTGAGGCCGGAAAATCCGTGCAGGTAGCTTCCCTGATGCAGGTAATGAAAGAACAACAATTTATCGATGATCCCAACTATGTAAAAGTAGCCGTTGATAAAAACATGAATTCACTGATGTTCTCGCGTAGTGTTATTCCTTATCCGCGCAGCAAAGAATCTCCGATCACTTACTATGAACATATTGGCGTGTACGCTTTCCGCAAACAGGCCCTGCTCAACTTCACCAGCTGGGAGATGACAGCACTGGAAGCCGCCGAAAAAATCGAATGCCTGCGTTACCTCGAAAACGGTGTGCCGTTAAAAATGGTGGTAACCGATTATATGGGCATTGAAATAGATACCCCGGAAGACCTGGAAAGAGCCGCCGGACTGCTTGGCTAACGAATCATTATTTTATTGCGATAAAGTCAGTTTTCTCTGTGTTACTCCCTACCTCTGCGGCTCTGTGTTGAAAAAATCATATACCAAATCAGTGCTCTTTCAACACAGAGACACAGAGTAACAGAGGGGCACAGAGCGTCTTGTATACCCTATTCAGCCATTCAACAAAAACCCACCCCGGATTCTCGTCTTTATTTTAATTTCCTGCCATGAGAAAGCTTCAACTGATCTTATTGCTGGCTTTATTGCTGTTGTGCGTGTTTCTTGTGAACGGCCAGACAACGGTTCCGGCCGAAAGTTTTAGTGTAACTGTTGTTAACGGGCAGAAAGAAGCCCTGGAAGGCGCCGTAGTAGAATGGCTGAAAGGCAGCGATAAAAAACTGGTGAAAACCGCCGTTACCAATAAAAACGGTCTGTCGGTTTTTTACATGGCCGTTCCGGATGCCTCCTCACTCCGGGTAAATTATGTAGGATATGAAGCGGGTATCTTCCTCCTATCTGCAGCAGAACTGGCCGCCAGAAAAATCACCCTCGTATTACAACCTTTGGCCAAAACACTGGGTAATGTCAGCGTCAGCTCCCGCAAGCCCTTTATACAGCAGGCACAGGGAAAAACCATTGTAAACGTAGATGCATCTGTTACCAACGCCGGCACCACCATTCTGGAAGTACTGGAAAAATCGCCGGGGGTGATGGTAGACAGGAACGGCGGTATCAGCCTGCAGGGCAAAGCCGGCGTACTTGTATTGATAGATGATAAACCCACGTATGTATCCGGCAGCGAACTGAATAATTTATTAAGCGGCATGAGTTCTTCGCAGGTTGAGCAGATAGAACTGATTACCAGTCCATCGGCCAAATACGACGCCAGTGGTAATGCCGGTATCATCAATATCAAAACCAAAAAGAACCGGCAGGTAGGTTTTAACGGAACGGTTTCTACTTCTTTTGCACAGGGCCGTTATCCCAAAAACAACAATAGCCTGGTGCTGAATTACCGCAATGGCCGGTTCAATGCTTTTGCTACCTGGAGCAGTAATTTCAGCAAGAGTTTCATGGATATCTATGCACTGCGGAAATATTTTACCCCCAGCGGTTCGTTACTCTCCATGTTAGATCAGCCTACTGGTTTTCTTAACCAGAACAGCAGTAATACCTTAAAAGCCGGACTTGATTTTTACGCATCCAATCAAACAACCATAGGTATTGCCTTCACCGGCATTGCCAATAACCGCAAGGGCAGCAGCGACGCGTTGGCCAACTGGAAAAATGCAAACGGTGTTACTGATTCTACCATCCGGACCTTTGGTGCCACCCGCGGCCGTTTCCGTAATGGTGGTATTAACGTGAATGCCAAACATACGATCTCCCGCACACAGGAGATCTCGGCTGATCTGGATTATCTGTCTTACGATATCGGAAACACGCAGGCATTCAGCAGCCTGTTACAATCAAGCGGTGGCTATAACGAAGGTTCGCGAGGTAGTTTACCGGCCACCATCAACATCCATTCTGCCAAACTGGATCACACGGCACAGCTCGGTAAAAATACCAGGCTGGAATCGGGTTATAAACTCTCTTCCATCCGTACCGATAACCTTGCCGCCTATGAAATATTTGATGGCACAGCCTGGAAAGAAGACCTGAACAAAAGCAATCATTTTTTTTACGAAGAAAATATTCATGCACTCTATACCAGCGTTGAACAGAAAAATGCAAAGCTGAGTTACCAGTTGGGCCTGCGTTATGAGAATACACATTACAATGCACACCAACTGGGTAATGCGCGGCAAAAAGATTCTGCTTTTTCCAGAACCTACTCAGGACTGTTCCCTTCGGGTTATATCAGTTTACAGGCCGATTCGTCTAATACATTCACCCTTACCGCCGGCCGCCGGATTGACCGGCCACCTTTTCAGAAACTGAATCCCTATGTTTCCATTATCAATAAATACACGTACGAAAGAGGCAACCCGTTTTTTCTACCACAGTACAGCTGGAATATGGAGCTGAGTCACCAGTTCCGCCAATGGCTTACCACCACGGTTTCGTACAGCATTATCAAAGACTATTTCTCCCAATTATTCCTGAATGAGGGAAGTGATATTCTTGTTTACACCAATGGCAATGTGGGTCGTATGACCAATCTCGGTATTTCCATGGCTGTGCAGGCAAGTCCTTTCGGATGGTGGAGTTTCTCCGGACAGGCACTCTACAACCACAAAGAATTAAAAGGCTATCAGAATGTGAATTACAACTCCAACGTATCGCAGCTGAACCTGAGTATGAATAACCAGTTCAAAGCGGGCAAGCTGTATACGTTTGAACTCTCTGGTTTTTATACTACCCGTGCCCGTAACGATCTGCAGGAACTCTTATATCCCACCGGCCAGTTGTCTGCCGGTGTTGCCCGCCCGGTATTCAATAAAAAAGGAACCCTTCGCCTCAGTGTAAGAGATCTTTTCTTTACACAGGCCATGGAAGGCCTCACCGATTTTCCGGGTGCAGAAGAATATTTTATCCTGCGGAGAGATACCCATGTTGTTAACCTCGGACTCACTTACCGTTTTGGTAAACCCCTCAAAACCGCCCGCCGTACATCCGGCAGTGCCAAAGATGAAATGGACCGGGTGGGATCGGGCGGGTAGCGAATATCGAACAGATGAACAGACGAACAGACGAATGTCGAATGAAAAAGTAAGTAGCCACCCTTTTTAACGGCTGCCCGCTCGATGTTCCTTGTTCATCTGTTCGTCTGTTCAACTTTCCTCGTATCTTCCTGTACCAAAATCGATTGCAATGAACAAAAGCAAACTGGTACAGTGGTCAATTGTAGTGGCACTGGCGGGTTTTATTTTCGGTTTCGATACCGTGGTTATTTCCGGTGCCAATCAACCTATTAAGGAACTCTGGCAAACCACTCCTTTGTTTCATGGCTTTTTTATCATGTCGATGGCTTTATGGGGAACGGTGCTGGGCGCCATTTTTGGCGGTATCCCTACAGAGATTTTTGGAAGAAAAACGGTGTTGTTGTGGGTAGGTATTCTCTTTGCTGTATCGGCAGTGGGTTCAGCGCTGGCCACGGGTCCGTACATGTTTTCTTTTTTCCGTTTTATCGGTGGTGTGGGTATTGGTGTATCTTCTGTGGTGGCGCCTATTTATATTTCTGAGATCTCTACCCCGGTAACCCGCGGTCGTTTGGGAGCGCTGTACCAGTTCAATATCGTTTTCGGGATCCTGGTGGCGTTTTTATCCAATTATTTCCTGCAGGGTGTTGGCGGCGAAAACGACTGGCGCTGGATGCTGGGTGTACTGGCTTTTCCCGCTACCATTTATACATTGCTGGTTTTCGGCGTATCGGAAAGTCCGCGCTGGCTCATCACCAAAAAGAATGATCTCGCCAAAGCCAAAGAAATTATGCTGCAGATCGGTGTAACGGATGTAGAGGCAGAAACAGCCGCTATCATACAAAGTAACCGGCATGAAAATGTGAGTGGCAAACCCCTGGCTTTCTTTAACCCGAAACACAAAAAGATTATTTATCTCGCTTTCATGGTGGCTTTTTTTAACCAGTTATCGGGTATCAATTTTATTCTCTACTACGCACCCGAAATCCTGGAGAAAGCCGGACTGGCTGCCAAAGAATCCCTTTTCAATTCCATCGCTATCGGCGGTGTAAACCTGATTTTCACGTTTGTGGGCCTGTATCTGATTGACCGTTTGGGCAGAAAAACCTTGCTGGTTATAGGCTCCTGGGGCTATATCCTGAGTTTATCCATGGTGTCATGGGCCTTTTATTCGCATGCGGGACCTGTTTTCCTGATGAGTTTCCTTCTGTTGTTTATTGCCGCGCATGCCATTGGGCAGGGGGCCGTGATCTGGGTATTCATTTCTGAGATCTTCCCCAACAAGATCCGCAGTGCAGGGCAATCTTTTGGCTCCAGTATTCATTGGGTATTTGCGGCATTGATTACCCTGGTAACGCCGGTATTTCTCGATAAAGACAACGGCATTTTTAAAGACAATCCCTGGCCCATTTTTGCTTTTTTTGCCGGTATGATGGCTTTGCAGCTGATCTGGGTATTTACCAGTGTTCCGGAAACCAAAGGAGTATCGCTGGAGGAGCTGGAAAAAAAGCTGAGCAGCTAGGCAAATGGCCGGTGCTATCTTTTGGGCAATTCAGGGAAACATCTTGGCACCTAGTATGTAACTTTACAGGGTAGCGCCATGTGGTCGGGGCTACCATTTTACCAACTTATTTACTTACCCCAAAAGCGTTCCTGTTCGAAGGAATCCTACCTATGAATAAAACAGAAAACCATCGTCGTATAATAAGTATGGATGGGAAGATCCGTTGGATCCTCGCTTTTTCTGTGATCGCCTTTACCTTGTTTCTGCTGGTACTCTTACAACAAAAAAACAAACAGGATTCTTCCCGTTTACTGATAGATCACACCAATCTCGTTATCCGGCAGATCGATACCATCGGACTGGTCTTTGCTGAGGCAGAAGCTGCCACCCGGAGTTACCTGATTGTGCGTGATAAAGGCTGGCAGCAACAGGTAACTGTTTTACATCCTCTCATTACCGCATCAATTTCACGGCTGCTGGAATTAACCAAACACAATGCCACACAACAGATCAATGTATTGAAGCTGCAGGAGTGGTGTTTACGAAAACAGCAGTTTCAAAAGAAACTGCTGTCGCAACAGTTCATTACTGAGGAAACAGCGCAGATGATCCGTCCCAATGGAGAAGGCCCGGTAATCAGCCGCACCGTAAAACAATTACTGAGAAAACTCAGGGATGTAGAAGAGGCTCTATTGGCAGAACGCATGGCGCTGAATGAGAACAGTTATAAGTCAAGCATCTATACCGCTTTTGCCGGCGGCGTGTTTGCCATCCTGCTGGTGCTGGCCATTCTTTCACGGCTTAACCTCGATATACATCTTCGCAAAAAAGCCGAAGTGGAGCTGGCCAGTAATGAAGAAAAATACAGAAAGCTGATTGAGAATGCGGGGGTCGTTATGTACACCACCGATGCAAAAGGTAATATCAGTTTTGCCAATAACCGCATTGCCGAATTAACCGGTTATACGGTAGACGAATTAACCGGCAAACATTTTTCTGTTTTGCTTGAGCCTGAATGGACAGAGAAAGTGGTTGCCTTTTACATGGATCAATACGAAAAATTCATACCAGCCAGTTACCTTGAATTACAGATCAAAACAAAATCGGGTGAGTGTAAATGGGTAGAGCAGACAGCTCAGTTGCTGATAGATGAAGAAGAGATCCAGGGTTTTCAGTGTATGGTAAAAGATATTACCGAGCAGAAACAGGTGCAACAGGAACTGGACGAATCAGAAGCCAGGAGAAAAGAAAATGAATACCGGCTGAATGCCATTCTCGATAATACCAATACACTCATCTTTATCAAAGACCTGGACTTCAGATATTTGGTGGTGAACAGACGGTTTAAAGAAGTGTTTGAGCTGACAGATGAAATGGTACTCAACAAAAAGGACCACGACTTTAATCCGAAAGCGCTGGCAGATCATTATCTCGAAATAGACAAACAGGTAATTGCCACCGGCAAAGCCGTTCAGATAGAAGAGGCACTGGATACGCCGGAAGGAAAAAGAAATTTTCTGGTAGCAAAATTTCCTTTGTTCGACGACAATCAGCAACTATTTGGTATCAGCGGTATCGCTACCGACATTACTGAGTCTGTTGAAAACCGCCAGCAATTAATGGTGGCACTGAAAAAAGCAGAAACGGCCCAGCAGATCCAGGAACAGTTTCTCGCTAATATGAGTCACGAGATCCGCACGCCCATGAATGGCATACAGGGTATGACGAGGCTGCTCATGGAAACCAGCTTATCGGAAGAGCAGAAGCGTTTTACCAATATCATCAACCGCTCATTGAATAACCTGGTGGTGATTGTGAATAATGTACTGGATTATTCCAACCTAAAAGCCGGCAAACTTACACTGGACAGTTTTGCGTTTGATGTAGCCGAGACGATGGAAGAACTGAAAAAGCATTTTGAACATGCACTCGGCAACAAAAAGCTGACATTTACCATCCGGCTGCAGGAAGGAACGCCCCGTTTTGTAAAAGGAGATGCTTTCCGGTTAAAACAGGTACTCACCAATCTGATAGGCAATGCCATCAAGTTTACCAATGAAGGATCCATAGAACTGGTTATCCGTGTAAAAGAACAGGATGAAAACATCTCATGCCTTTCTTTTGCTTTGCGCGATACCGGCATCGGCATTGCCAAAGACAAGCTGGAAACCATTTTTGAAAGTTTTGCGCAGGGAGATAAAAAAATAGCCAGTGGCTATGGTGGTGCCGGTCTGGGACTTACCATCAGTAAGGGATTGATTGAACTGCAGGGTGGACAGATTGCTGTTATCAGCGAACAGGGAAATGGAGCCACATTCCTGTTTGACATACCTTTTGGCAGAGCGCACAGTAGAGATGTAGTGGCTTCGCAGGTAGATTTTGCTTCGAAGCTGTCTGGCAAAAGAATTTTAGTAGTAGAAGATAATATTGTAAACCAGCGCCTGATTGATTTTGTTTTAAAGAAAATGAATATCACGGCCGATATTGCTGATAACGGACAGCTGGCCATAGAAAAATGCCAGAAGAATCCGCCATACGATCTGATTATTATGGACCTGCAGATGCCGGTGATGGATGGCTATGAAACCACGATTTACCTGCGGGAAAAAATGGGGCTCAAAACACCGATCATTGCCATGACGGCTACTGCCTTAAAAGAGGACCAGGAAAGAAGTGCCCGTGTGGGGATGAACGATTTCATGGTAAAACCCTTCGATTTTAATGATCTGTATGCCAGAATGATCCGTTTATTGTTTCACGTAACCATACACCGGGAGCTGATAGAAACAGAAGCGGAAAATCCTGAAAAAGGATACGATCTTGCCTTGCTGGAAGAGCTGGAAGACCCCAACTATGTGCTGGAAGTGCTGGGTTATTTTCTGGAGCAAGCCCCGGCAGATATCAAAGAGTTAACGGTGCTGGTATTGGAAAATAACCGCGATGCGCTTGCCAAAAAAGCACATAAGCTGAAGGGGGCGTCGGGTATGTTAAAAGCCGAAAAATTACAGAGCCTGCTGGCCGGTGTAGAACTGGGTGCCAAAAAAGACAAAACGATGGAAGAACTGGCAGCGGATGTAACCGAAATACAGAAACTGTTTTCAGAACTTGAGAAAGCGCTGCAGAAGGAAGTGGCAGAACTGAAAAAACAGGTAGGTAAAGGCAGCTAAAATGAATTAATTTCGTAAAAATCAGCGATATAAATTATGAAGATTCTGGTAGCAGAAGATGAACCGATGTTATTAAAAACCATAGAACTCAAGCTCAAAAAAGAGGGATACGAAGTCATTGTTACACCAGATGGCAGGCAAGCAGCCGAGCAAATCGAATCTGCCAATCCGGATATGGTGATCACAGATATTATGATGCCCTATGTATCGGGTTTGGAATTGATTAATTTAATAAGACAGAAACTGAACCGAAAAACACCCGTTATCATACTTTCGGCCATGGAGCAGGAGAAGGTGGTAATGGAAGCATTTGAACTGGGGGCAGATGACTATATCACCAAACCCTTTAGTTTAAATGAATTGGTTATCCGCGTAAAAAGATTGGTGGCCCGCGCAAAAAGCTAAGATCTATTTACGTTGTTTTTATTGTTCACAAATACCCCGTGTGCATGATCCGTATCGCAAAATGGAGAACCCTGGTTACCCTGCTCTTCCCCTTGTTGATGGGTAATATAATCTATGCACAGGATAGCACCAGTGCCGATGGTTTACTGGTAGCGGCACGTAAAGCGGCCTTTGATGAAAATAATTATCCCAAGGCAAAAGCTTATCTGTACAAAGCCCTTCGAATCAGTCCCGATTACGCAGATATCCGGATTTTTCTGGGAAGGATCCATACCTGGACCAAAAACTATGATAGCGGACGGATCTGTTTCCAACAGGTACTGAATGCCCGGCCCGATTACGAAGACGCTAATATTGCTTATGCCGATCTTGAATATTTCAGCGATCAGTATGAACGTTCACTGGAGATCTGCCGTAAAGGCTTAAAGAATAATCCCGGTTCGGAAGCACTTATGTTCAGAGAAGCCAAAACCCTGAATGCACTTTCCCGCACAGAAGAAGCCGATCGGGTTTTACAGAAATTGCTGCTGCTGAATCCCGCCAATAAAGAAGCATTGGACCTTGCCAAAACCATGCGCGAAGCCAAACAAACTGCCAAACCGGATAGTATTATCCTTGTAACCAAACAGGAAACTATCGTAAACCAGGACAGCCTCTCGGCAGACGGCTTATTGGTACTGGCCCGCAAAGCTGCTTTTGATGATAACAATTATGAACTGGCAAAGTACCGATTGTACAAGGCTATGCATATCAGTCCGGGTTATGCGGATATCAAAATTTTTCTGGGAAGAATTCATACCTGGACAAAAGAATACGATAGTGCCCGCTATTATTTTAACGGTGTATTAAAAAGCAGTCCCGATTATGAAGATGCTTCTGTTGCCTTAACGGACCTGGAATACTGGAACGATGATTATACAAAAGCCCTTATAATTATAGAAGAAGCACTGAAATACCATCCTGAATCAGAGAACCTGTGGGTAAGAAAAGCCAAAGTATTAAATGCTGCGCGCCGATATGCAGAGGCACAGGTAGCCGTTGACAAAGCTTTACGCATTAATCACAACAACAGTGAGACCCGTTCATTAGCCAACCGGATCAAGGAATCTTCTTATAAGAACAAGATCGGTTTGAGTTATGATTATGTGTACTTCGATAAACAGTTTGCAGACCCCTGGCATCTCGCCAGTATTGATTACACACGCACCACAGGTATTGGCTCGGTTACAGGCAGGGTTAATTTTGCCAACCGTTTTAAAGAGAATGGGGTTCAATATGAGCTGGAAGCTTATCCGCGTTTATCCAAAACCTTTTATTCTTATGTAAGTCTCGGTTTTTCAGATAATATAGGGGTATTCCCCAATTGGCGGGGTGGTTTTTCGCTCTATGCCAACCTGCCGAAAAGTTTTGAGGGAGAGCTCGGATTCCGTTACCTCAAATTTTCCGGTGATCCTACCTGGATCTATACTGCCTATCTTGGTAAGTATTACAAGAGTTGGTTATTTGGTGTAAGAACCTATCTCACCCCCGGTAATTTTACCAGTACCGTTTCCAGTTCGTATAACGCATCGGCCAGGTATTATTTTGCAACAGCAGATGATATGATCGGATTCAATGTGGGTTATGGTATCTCTCCCGATGACCGCTTAAACTCCATCCAGCTGGATGGTTCTATCCGTTTGGTATCCTATAAAGCAGGGCTCAGTTTTAAAAAGAAGGTTTCCAGGTTCAGTGTCATCAGTATAGATGGCAGCTGGTTTAACCAGGAATACCGTCCGCAGGAAAAGGGCAATCAATACCAAATCAGTATAGGATGGCTACGCCGGTTTTAAAAGTCAGGCTAACCGGCGTTCTGCGTACACTGCTGCTATTGCTGTTACTAACCCCTTTCTGGTTATGGCTTGCCTGGCTGCTCACAGAAAAAAGGGTATTGGTAGTGGCTATCATCGATAAAACGGTATTAAGCACGAAGGGACAGGAGCATATTTCGCTCAACTGGGTATTGAACCAGGAAAAGTTTACCAAAAAAAATACCGAACTCTATGATCTCGAAAAAGACTATTTCGGTTTTTTCCCGCGCGGCAATAATCAATACCAGATAAAGGGGTTGGAGCGTTTCTCCATCGAACGGTTAAAACAATTAAGCAGGGATGTAGATGTTGCTTACCTGACAGATACTTACGGCATTTATAACAATGAGTGGTATCATGAGGGCGATGACAAAGCCCGCTCAGGAATGTTATACGGCGGTATGAGCAGGCAGGATCTGTATTTTATCCAGCAGATGCGGGCGAGGCATAAACTCATTATCACAGAATTTAACTGTCTGGCCTCACCAACAGATTCTGCTGTAAGGGCTGGATTTGAGAAAACCTTTGGTATCAGCTGGACAAAATGGATTGGCCGTTATTTTGATTCTTTTGATACCAGTCGAAATAAGGAATTACCCCACTGGCTCGTTGACCTGTATAAAAAGCAGCATCAGGGAAAATGGCCATTCACCAAAGCGGGTATCGCTTTTATTAATTCCGACGACAGGGTCCTGATACTGGAGGCAGGCACACACTTATACCGGACATTACCGCAAATTATTTCGGGTAAGGAAGGACAGCAACATTACGGTCTGCCGGCAAGTATGCAGTATTCATTCTGGTTTGATGTAATTAAACCGGATAACAGGTTTAACCATGTAATCTCACAATTCAAAATTGACGTGAATGATGCGGGCAAATATGAAATGACGAAATATGGGTTATCTCCCATATTCCCCGCCATAACGGCACATATTAACACCGATTATCGTTTCTTTTATTTTTCTGCCGATTTTGCCGACAACCCCATACGGCTCACCACCTCCTATTTCAAAGGCATACCATATTTTAAATCATTCCTGTATAACAGGCGCGATCCGCTGGATCGTAATGGCTTTTTCTGGAAGATCTACCAACCGTTGGTAACCACTATCCTCAATGATTATTATGCCACCGGACAGCACCATTAACGGTGCGTATACTTTTGTAATAGGCTATCGGGTACTACTTTCCGGGTTTGCAGAAAAAGCTCATTTTTTGTTTTATAGCGGTTAAACGCAGCGCGCAGTTGGTTTTTCCTCGTTTCATCAGTATCTAATTCCAGATCCATATCAGGTGAAATGCTGTAGAGATCATTCCCGTTCAACAAACGATCACCCATCACAAAATCGATCAGCTCTGTTTTTGTCTGCATAATAGGATACGCATGAACATTCCGGAACCGCCGCGTTGTATCCAGTCCCGCACCAATCCACGCAACCGTATCCGGAACAGCGATACGATAGCTTTGCTTAAGCCATGCCAGGAGGCTGGGGGTTATATCAAAATGTGTTGATATGGAAGAAAACTTAGCCGTTCTGACCAAACCGGGCGAATACATGATCATAGGTACATGATACCGATCTATTTTAGTGCTCATCGGTATCTCCGGCATGCGGTGATCTCCGGTAATCAGAAATACCGTATTGGCAAAATCAGGTCTTTTTTTATACTGATTGATAAATTCCCGGATAGCATCATCCGTATACAGAATACTGGCGTATTGTTTATTATACCTTCTGTATTCTGCTTTTTGTTTTTCAGACATACCCAGTTCATTCATTCTGGTTTCAAGTCTGGCCAGATATTTTTCCTGCTCATTGATCTCAAATGGGCTATGCGTTGAAACCGTTAAGATAACGGATAGGTGAGGATGGCTGGTATCAACCGGGGTACTTAAAAAACGTCTGAACAATTCTTTATCTCCATACCCCCATGAAAATCCATTTTGCAATGGCATTTTGGTGTATCCCTGCGGAAAGTTTTTTTCGTCATTCAGTTCATCAATCGAATTTTTCTTCAGGTACAGATCCATATTGTCGAAATGCGAATCCCCGCCATAATAAAAAGAGGTTTTATATCCGTTATGCTTCAGCAGGTTTACCAATGATAAATGTGGTGGCATTTCCTCTCCCATTTCAGAAAAACCGTTTTTGCCAAATGTCATAGAAGAAAGCACAGATGGGAGAACCGCAAAAGTTCGTCCGCTTTCGCTTAGCATATTTTCCCAATACAAACTGTGCCCGGACAAAGAATCAATAAACGGCGTAAAGTTGCCGAGATAGGCCCCTTTATTGGAGAATGCCCTGCCCAATCCCTCTACCAACAGGATCACAATATTGGGTGATCGTTCCATTTTCGCAAAATAGGGCGATAAAACATCCCGCGAACTGTCTACGCTATGCAGAAATGGATAGTTTCTGGGAGTGATATAAGTATAGGAAAACTGTTTGGCGTCTGCAGTACCCGTTGCAAAATCAGTCGGATAATAGTCGGAATAGATATCCTCTCCCGCTGGTTTCGGAAAGAAATGCTCCAGAGATGCCGTAAAAAAATACGCCGATTTATTGAGTGCTATATTATTACTATGTTCCTTTCCGGGCGCCCACTTGGTTATTTCTTTCGATCCGTTTGTGGTAAGTACCAGTATAAATGCGATAAAAAAACCAAACAGGGGCAGCCCCCTTAATTTCATTTTTGGGGGCAAATAAATAAAGGCGGTACTCAGCAACGATAACATGGCCAGCAGCAGCAGAATCATACCGGGTTTTACGCCGCCCGATGCACCCACTGTTTGACGGATATCTGCGATCGAATATCCCCACAGATCTGCCCCCAATGGCACCAGTGTGGTAATAAAATATTCTGACAGGAGTAGCTGTATCAGCAGCACTACCACAGACACAACAATAAAAACAATCTTTGCCAGCTTTTTATGCAGCAGATAACACAGGGCAAAAACCGGGTAAAACAGGACGCCAAGTTGTAAAAAGAAAACCAGGTCTTTTACAAATCCGATCAGTACTACTTTACCAAACAGATCGGGGGTTCCGTGTTTTACCAGTTCATATACCAGCTCGTAGCCCCTTGCCACCAGCAGTAATAATAAAAGAACAAGGGCATGGTTAATATAATTCCTGAACGATTGGGTAATAAAAGTGGCCACCCGAATAATTGCCGGGATGATGGTTCGCTGTACAATCCATACAGATTCTTTCGGTTCTTCATGCGGAATTGGCGGTGTTACAGGGTCTGGAGTGGTGGTAGTAAGTACCGCATCCGTGAGTTCTGTTAATGCCGGGGCCGGTTGTGGAGCAGCGGTTGTTTTTTTCTGTGCAAACCCCTGTCGTGTCATTTCGCCCCAGCCCTTTTTCTTTTTGATGAGATCAAGATATCCCTTGATTGCACTCCATACCACAAAGGGGTGATAATAAAAAGGTTCCGTCATACCGGTTAACAACAGCCGCAGTACATCAATCCGTCGCTTATACTGGTTAAAAGTGAATACTTCCATTAAAATGGCAAAGGAAGAATAGAGGTACCCGAAACAAACAATGAAAACCAGGAATGATAAAAAGAAGTTCCAGTCAATATATCCGAACCAGGCAAAGAATACAAAAAAGAGAATTCCCAGAAACTCAATGATGGGTGCCAGTAATTCAAAAAAGAACCAGTACGGATAACTCAGCATACCCAATAATCCATACCTGGGATTAAAGAACATCCGCTTGTGCAGCATCAGTGTTTCATAGGTTCCGCGGATCCAGCGGTTTCGTTGCCGTCCCAGGATCTTAAAAGACGCCGGTGCTTCCGTCCAGCAAAGGGGATCCGGAATATAGGTTACCACATACTTCTCCTTCCGTTCTTCCATGTAGCGGCGCATGCGTACCACCAGTTCCATATCTTCTCCTACCGTATTATGGTTATAGCCACCGCATTTAATAGCGATCTCTTTATCAAAAGCACCAAATGCGCCCGAGATCAGCATTAAACCGTTCATGCGGCTCCAGGCCATTCTTCCCAGAATGAATGCGCGTATATATTCCAGGATCTGGATACGTGGCAAATAGTCTTCGGCCAGCTTTACTTTGATCAACCGGCCATCTTCGATCACGCAGGAATTGGCAATCCGCACCACCCCACCGGTGGCAATTACCCGTTTATCCGTTTGCTCCAGAAATGGCTTCACCATTTTCAGCAGCGCATCCTGCTCCAGGATACAGTCTACATCAATACAAACCAGGTAATTATTGGAAGAAACATTGATACCCACATTCAACGCATCTGCCTTACCGCCATTCTCTTTATCAACTACGATCAGTTTGTTGTAAATACTATTCCTGCTTTTGTAAATACCCCGAATGTTTTTGGTGGGAATCTGCTGGTGCACAAAAATTTCTTTCTTCTCCAGATCATACGCAGCAATCAGCCTTGCCAGCGAATCATCTTTACTGCCATCATTGATAATGATCACTTCCATATTGGCATAATAAATGGAAAGCAGTGACCGTACATTCTCCACCACCGTTTTTCCCTCGTTATACGCCGGCGCGAGTATACTTACCGATGGAGCATGCACAGAACTGGCCAGTACCCGGTAATCGGTAAAACTGTTCTTCCACATATAGCGGCGTGTTTCGCCGATAGAATACAAGCCGATCAGTACATAGGACAATAGCAGCAGAAAGGAATACAGGAATATTCCATAAGTAAGAAAATTAAACAGAAATGTGGATATACTATCCCAGTTCATGAGGCCGTTTTTATGTGTCGGTAGATCCGCTCAAAGGGTTCAGGTTGCAGGAGGCTTCTTTTTTCTATCACCGCCATCCCGTTATCAGAGATCGCCACCAGTACAAGGGCAGCTTTCAGTTTAATGGTGTCATTCTTATCATCCAGCAAACTCTCAATAAAATCACTGTCTGCCGCTGTTGCCAATGAACGCATGGCATCCAGTATGTAAAGCCGGTTAATCAATGACTCTTTATTGAAATAACCCAGCAATATATTGGGTGTTTCTTCATCGGCCAGTCTTACCAGTGTTTTCAAAGCCTGTGTACGCACCTGGTTATCTGCATGTACCAAACATTGTATCACATCATACCGCACACCAAATACCTGGTATTCGTCTGCCAGTTTTAATGCAAACACTACCACCGTGGTATTGGCAGAACCCAGCCAGGCAGGAATTTTATCTGAGAGATCTTCCTTTTTGGGAAATAAGCGTAACTGCTCCAGCAACTTCAACTGTTGCCATTCGGTCAGCGGGTATGAGATCACATCCAGAAAACGCAGACCGGAAAATCCCGTCAGGTGAATCACACCCGTCTGCGCTTCCATCCTCACAAATTCATTGGTACTGTTGGTATTCTTGTAAATCGTTTTCAGAATATCCTGCTGTTCCATCAGGTACAGCTCCTGTATGCCCCTGGCTTTAATATGCCATCTTGTGGTATTTCGCAGTTTAGCCAGTGAATCTTCTTTAAAGCCCAGCGCAACATACAAGGAAACAATATTATCCGTAACCCCACCTGAAAAATTTTTCTTACAGGAAATGAGCTCGTTAATCGCAAACTGACGGGCATGTTTATTAATGAGGATGCGTTTGAAATTACGGATCATCGTGGGTGTATCCACATCTTCTTCCATGATCACCTGCGTAATCCATTCCTCAATGTATTTCTGAATCCGTTGGGTATAAAAGAAATTACGCTTCTGGTTAAAGAGGTAGGCATATATTGCCGCCACTACCAATGCTATGCCGATAGCGAGGATCTCGGCACCCTTCAGCAGCATATCGGGTGTCATGTACTTTACTATCGTGTTCATTACGGTAGACCGTAACAGGGAGGTCTCCGGTATAAAAGAAAAATGTATTGTAGGGAAGTTCCAAACCATTTCAGATCACAGCAGTCAGAATTGCCGTTGATTTAAAGTTAAGTCAAAGCCTGCTATTTTAGCAGGTTTCCTGTCCGTCGGGAGAACTTTTCTGGATAGTAACAACTATTCACATTTACCGGCGGGCAGTTTGAAAATCGTTCTATCTGGAGTAGGTTTGCAATAGATCCTGATTCCCTTACAAAAGACAGCCGCAACCAGCAACCCCTGTCTGCAAAAAAATCAACTATGCAATTCCGGAATTTTAAGATGGTCAGTTATGTGGTGTATGGCCGTGGCAGTTTTAACCAGTTAGATGAAATCCTGGCACCCCAGCGGAAAGGAAATGCGCCCATGATCTTTCTGGTAGACCATTTTTTTGAGAACAAAGCTCTCGCAAACCGTATCCCGCTGCGCGGAAAAGATAAAATAGTGTTCGTAGATGTTACCTACGAACCCAAAACCACACAGGTAGATGCCCTGGCCGAACAGTTGAAGAACGAATTCGGTACCATCAGCGGTGTCATCGGTATTGGTGGCGGCTCGGCCATGGACCTGGCCAAAGCCGTTTCGCTGATGATGACCAATCCCGGCTCTTCAGCCGACTACCAGGGCTGGGACCTTGTAAAACAACCCGGTGTTTACAAAGCCGGTATACCCACCTTAAGCGGCACCGGCGCCGAAGTGAGCCGCACCACCGTATTAACCGGCCCCACCCGCAAACTGGGGATGAACAGTGATTTTACTCCCTTCGACCAGATCGTGCTTGATCCTGAATTAACCAAAGACGCCCCCGTGAACCAGCGTTTTTACACGGGTATGGATTGTTATATCCACTGTATCGAAAGCCTGGAAGGCACATTCCTGAACGAGTTCAGCAAAAGTTACGGCGAAAAAGCCCTGCAGTTATGCCAGAAAGTTTTTGTAGAAAAAGACCATTGGGATGATGCCTGCGATGACCAGCTGATGATGGCTTCTTATGCCGGTGGTATGAGTATCGCTTATTCGCAGGTAGGCGTGGCGCATGCGGTGAGTTATGGACTGAGTTACCTGCTCGGCACCAAACACGGTATTGGTAACTGTATTGTGATGAACCACCTCGAAGAATATTATCCCGCTGGCGTAAAGGAATTCAAATACATGGTGGAGAAAAACAAGATCGAAATCCCGCAGGGCATCTGCAAAGGTTTGTCGGAGGAGGATTTTGATAAAATGATGAACGTATCCCTCGGCATGAAACCTCTTTGGGAAAATGCACTTGGCAAAGACTGGGAAAAGATCATGACCCGCGAAAAACTCAGGGCCCTCTACGATAAGCTGTAAGCATGCGCAACGCTGAACGCCTAACGCTAAACGCTTTTTTCTTGCGTTCAGCGTTAGGCGTTTTGCGTTTAGCCTCACCCCCTTGCATTATTCAGAACCAAAGTGTAGCTTGTGAGACACAAAAATCTCAAACATGAAAAAACTATGCTTTATTTTATTGTCTGCCTTCCTCTTTGCTTCCTGCGGCGATTCGGCCGGAACCAAAGAAGCCGCAGCCACTGCTTTTAACCTGGATTCTGCCAAAGCGGACATTGATGCCAACAATGCGGCATTCGTAGCAGCTATGAAAAAAGGCGATTCTGTTGCCGTAGCTGCCTCTTACACCAAAGATGGCTGTATGATGCCGGCCAATATGCCCAAATCCTGCGGCACACAAGCCCTTACTTCTCTCTTTAATGGTATGTACCAGATGGGCATCCGGAACCTGACACTGACCGTAACAGAAGTAATCGGTAACGCCGACCTGGTTTCTGAAGAAGGTACTTACGAAATGTTCACCAACGAAGGAGCTTCTATGGAAAAAGGTAAATACATTGTTACCTGGAAAAAAGAAGACGGCAAATGGAAAAAATACCGCGATATCTTCAACAGCGATATGCCGGCACCACCACCGCCACCGATGGTTAAAAAATAACATTCCTGCCAGAGCCTTTGTGAACCATCACAAAGGCTCTTTTTCAAAGTTCTTTCCTCTCTGCAAAAACTCTTTTTTCTCTGCGGTTGAATTGATCTTGCACTAACCGCGGAGAACAAGAGAACAGGGCGTTTTTGCAGAGGGATTAACGAAAACCAATCTCGCAGGCGGGTTCTGAGAATTGTTTCTGTTTATCTTAGTACCATGAAATACTTCTTCTACCTCCTGCCCGCACTGGCGGGTTTAACCATTACCACGCAGGCCGGGGTAAACAGCCAGTTACGCTTTGCCGTTAATAATCCCTGGGTGGCCGCCTTCATTTCTTTCCTTGTGGGTACCCTGTTACTGGGATTGATCATTGTTGCCACCAAACAACCCGTTCCCTCTCTGGCCGAACTGAAGAGTATTGAACTCTATAAATACAGTGGTGGTGTACTGGGCGCTTTTTTTGTAACGGCCATCATTTATGCCGTACCCCGCCTCGGATCTGCCAATGTATTTGCCATGGTTATTGCCGGGCAGTTCATAGTAGCTTTATTATATGATCACTTTGGCTTGTTGGGTTTTCCGCAAAACCAGATCAGCTGGATTAAAGTATTCGGGGTTGTGTTGCTCGTAACGGGCGCCTACCTCGTTGTAAAAAAATAGCGAACCACCACAGTAATTACTGTGGCGGTTTTTTTTCTGTCTGCGAATACTGTAATTTAACAGCCTCCCTAACCAACTCTTCCCACTCATGAAAAAACTAACTGCCCTGCTTCTTTGTCTTACTGCATTGGTATTGGCCGAAGCACAACCTTTTTCTCCCTCTTTGTTCAACAGCATGCAATGGCGCATGATTGGTCCACACCGTGGTGGCCGTACCGTAGGTGCCGTTGGCGTGCCTACACAACCCAGTGTATTTTATATTGGTGTAAACAATGGCGGTGTATGGAAAACCAATGATTATGGCCGCACCTGGAAACCTATTTTCGACCAGATGGGCACCGGCTCCGTAGGTGATATCGCTGTGGCTGAATCCAATCCCAACATAGTATATGTGGGTTGCGGAGAAGGCATTCAACGACCCGATCTGTCTGTTGGCGATGGGGTGTATAAATCAACCGATGCCGGTAAAACCTGGAAAAACATGGGACTGAAAGATGGCCAGCAGATCGGCGGCATCGTCATAGACCCCAAAAACGAAAACCGTGTTTTTGTAGCGGTGCTGGGGCATCCCTACGGACCCAATACCGAACGCGGCGTATACAGAAGCCTCGATGGTGGTACTACCTGGGAGCGTGTATTGTATAAAGACGAGAATACCGGTGCCGTGCAGATCAGCTTCGATCCCAATAATTCAGATATTCTGTATGCAGATTTATGGGCGGGCAGACAGGGGCCCTGGGAGAACGGACAATGGAACGGTCCCGAGAGCGGCCTCTATAAATCTACCGATGGTGGTAAAACATGGAAACACTTAACCAAAGGATTACCCACACCCGCACAGGGATTGGGCCGTATTGGTTTTGGCATTGCACCCACCAACAGCAACCGTTTATACGCCACCGTAGATGCGGGCAGATATGGCGGCATCTATCGCAGCGATGATGCGGGCGAAAGCTGGCAGTTAATGAGCAGCGATGGCCGCTACTGGGGCAGGGGCAGCGATTTTGCCGAAGTAAAAGTAGATCCCACCAATGCCGATATCGTGTACAGCGCCAACGTGGTTACCTGGAAATCCGTTGACGGAGCCAAAACCTGGACTGGCTTCCGTGGGGCACCGGGGGGAGATGATTACCACCGCATCTGGATCAACCCACTCAACCCCAAGATCATGCTGATTGCACTGGACCAGGGAGGTATTGTAACCGTGAACGGTGGCGAAACCTTTTCTTCTTTTTATAACCAGCCAACGGCACAGTTCTATCACGTAAGCACCGATAACCAGTTTCCGTACAATGTATATGGCGGACAACAGGAGAGTGGTTCGGTGGGCATTACTTCGCGGGGGAATGATGGGCAGATCTCTTTCCGCGACTGGCACCCGGTTGGCGTGGAGGAATATGGATATGTGGCACCCGATCCGCTGGATCCGAATATTATTTATGGAGGTAAGATCACCAAATACGACAAACGAACCGGCCAGGTACAGAATATTGCGCCCGAAGCGGTACGCAGTGGTAAATACCGTTTTGTAAGAACTGCACCCGTTCTCTTCTCACCCATCGATCCCAAAACCTTATACTTTGCCGGTAACGTGATCTTTAAAACCCGCGATGGTGGTAACAGCTGGCAAACCATCAGTCCCGATCTTACCCGCGAAAGCTGGGATGTTCCGGCCAGTGTAGGCATTTACACCAGTGAGGATATGAAAAAAATGCCGCGGCGCGGCGTAGTGTATACAGTGGCACCATCCTACCAGGACATCAACACCCTCTGGGCCGGAACCGATGATGGTTATATACAGGTTACCCGCGATGGCGGAAAAAACTGGAAAAATGTAACCCCACCCGAGATCACATCCTGGAGTAAGATCTCTTTAATGGATGCCGGGCATTTTGATAACAATACCGTATATGCCGCCGTAAACCGCATCCGTTGCGATGATATGCAGCCCTATGCTTACAAAACACATGATGGTGGTAAAACCTGGCAACGCATCACCAACGGATTACCCGCCAACGAACCCATCAATGTAGTACGCGAGGATCCGAAACGCAAAGGATTATTATATGCCGGTTCTGAGAATGCGGTGTATGTATCTTTTGATGATGGGGAACACTGGCAATCGCTGCGCCTGAATATGCCCGCCACTTCTATCCGCGATCTGGTGATCAAAGATGATGATCTCGTGCTCGGTACCCATGGTCGTGGTTTCTGGATCATGGATGATATTACACCGCTGCGCCAGATCAGTGCTAACCTGGCCGCAGAAAAAGCATTGTTATTTAAACCACAGACGGCGATCCGCGTTCGCTGGAATATGAATACGGATACACCGATACCGCAGGAAGAACCCGGCGGACAAAACCCACCCGATGGTGCCATCATCAACTACTATCTCGCAGAAAAAGCGCAAGGCGAAGTAACCCTGGAGATCGTTGATGCGGCAGGAAAATCTGTGCGCCGGTACAGCAGTCTCGATAAACCTTATGAGATCCCCGAAGTGAATATTCCTTTGTACTGGATCCGTCCGCAACAGATCCTGTCAGCTGAAGCGGGTTCGCACCGCTTTTTATGGGATATGCATTACACGCCGATAGATGAACCGGTTTCTTTTCCCATGACAGCCATTTATCAGAACACAGCACCTGAAAAAAATTCGCCCTGGGTAATGCCGGGAACCTACACGGTGAAGTTGACGGTGAACGGAAAAACATTTACGCAACCACTTACGGTAAAAATGGATCCACGTGTTACAACCAGCCTGGCCGGCCTGCAGCAACAACACCGTTTATCGGTAGTATGTTACGAAGGCAGACTGGCCGCCCGCAAAGCCAAGGAAGAAATTACCCTGGCAGGCAAACAACTGAAAGACCTGTTGAACAAACCCAATACCAACAAAGAAACCATCACCAAACTGGAACAGGAACTCGCAGCACTCGAAGGAGCATCCAGAGGCAGAAGAGGTGGCGGTGGACCAGTGGCCACTTTCGGCAGTGCAGAATCCGGCTTTGCTTCTTTACTGGCCATGTTGCATGAAACAGATATGCCACCCACTAGCCAAATGGTGAATGGTGTAAGCCAGGTGCAGGCGCAGTTAAAAGAACTGCAGGGCAAGTGGAACGAACTGAACAAACAGATCACCGCTTTACAGAAATAATTTTATATGCTGCCGGATGGCAGCGGGAAGAAAACAAAAAAGAAATCTCCAGCATACGGAGATTTCTTTTTTATTTTACCTCGCCGATATGGTCGTCTGACCAACATTCTTCACCAACTCTTCTCATTCACAACAATAACAATATCACACTATGGAAACCATCGAACTACTCAAGATCACCCGCGATAAAACACTGGCTTTTTACGACCTGCCCGAATCGGAGCTCGATAAAACCTATGGTCCCGGCAAATGGTCCATCCGCCAGATCCTGAACCATCTCGCCGATACCGAGATCGTATTGAACGAAAGGATCCGCAGGGCCATTGCAGAACAGCATCCCTTTGTGGTGGTGTTTGACCAGGAGCGCTGGAGTGAACAACTGGATTACAATACTTATCCCCTGGCCATCAGTAAAGCTGTTTTTGCCGCTGTCAGAACCTCCATCATTTACCTGGCTGAAAAACACTATGCGGGTTCAGAGCAGAAAACATTTTTCCATACCGCTGCGGGCATCCGTACCTTACAACAGGAATTTGATAAAGTGGCCCAGCATAATTTTGATCATATCAAACAGATAGAGATGGCGATGGCATCCTGATAGATAACACTGGTACCGTTACATATAACCAACACGTTTGAAAGTTATTTTAGTACTATGATAAAGGATACTACTCGTTTTTCCGCCTTGCTTGCCGGCGGCATCATACCCGCCGATCATCCACAGATGCTGGCTGCATGGGAATTCGTTCACCGCACCATCAAATTAATACCCGCGCTGAATGCTTCCACAGATATAGATGAGATTAGGAATCGTTTAGCTGATATCATGGGTACCGAGATCGACAAAACCACCACGATCTTTGCGCCATTCTATACCAATTTCGGACGCCATATCCGTTTAGGAAAAGGAGTATTCATCAATCATGCCTGCAGTTTTCTTGATCTCGGTGGCATCACCATCGAAGATGATGTGCTGGTTGGCCCGAGAGTGAACCTGGTTACAGAGAATCACCCGCTCGATCCATCTCAACGCAAAAACCTGGATCTGAAACCCATCCGGATCAAAAGAAATGCGTGGATCGGTGCAGGCGCTACCATCCTGCCCGGTGTAACCATTGGTGAAAATTCGGTTGTTGCTGCAGGAGCAGTTGTGAACAAGGATGTTCCGGACAATACCATCGTGGGAGGCATTCCCGCAAAGCCGATCAGGTCAATCACAGCGGCAGGATAATTCCGGTATCTTTTCTGTTCTTCCTGTGTACTGTTAACTTACTGGTCTGGTTTCTTAGCAAAAGCCACCAGCGATACATCTACCAGTTTCAATTGCTTCACCATGTCTTTCACGGTATCCTTGTATTTCCGGAAATGGGTTGTTTGTATATGTGCCTGATAAGCCGCTGTATCCGCATAGATCTCAAGAATGGTGATATGGGTAGGGTCTTTTTTGTCTGCCACTGCCTGATAAGACAGCACACCCGGCTCTACCCGGATCGCCGCGTTCATTTGTTCTCTTAATGCAGCTTTGTACTTATCCAGTTGCGAGGGATCTACCGTTATCCTTGCTATCCTGTACATCTTTTTATCTTCCTGTGCCATCACGCGAATCTGAAAAAAAATTGTCAGAAAAAGAACCCATACAATAACCGACAGTTTTTTTACAATTCTACTTTGCCGCTTTATAGCTGCATTCATTTTATTCATAAAAAATATTTTCATGCTTACCACCTACTACCAGCGTACATAGTTTCCGCCGTTGTTGGTCGCCCACCAACAGCTACCACTTCTCATTTTTGCAAGAACGGAACCAACGCCCGCACAAAATCCCACGGCGCTTCTTCCATCGGCACATGCCCTATGCCTTTTAATATGCTTAGTTCACTTCCCTTAATATCGTTATGAAACAATGCCGCATTAGATACCGGAATTAAATGATCCTGGTCGCCCCATATAATCAGTGTGGGAATTTGTATCGTTCGGATCTGCGCAGATGCATCTTCGCCCAAACCCAGTTGCATCCTGTCTATTAGTGCCTGCCGGTTACCCGCGCGTAAAGTCATATCGGAATACAGATCTACCAATGCATCTGTAACACGGCTTTTGTCTCCATATACATCTTCCACACTTTTCCGTACCAGTTGTTTGGGTGTGATCCATTTTACCAGGTTATTCACCACCGGCATTTTAGCCAGGCGAAAACCGAGTGGCAGATCTATCTTGTCTTTGGAAACATAACCACCCGCATCCACCAGCACCAGTTTGTTTACTTTAGCCGGATAACGAACCGCATAACGCCAGGCAATGGCACCACCCAGCGAGTTGCCGGCGATCACACAATGACGAACGCCCAGCCGGATCAATACTGAATCTACAAAGCGGGTATACATGTCCATGCTGTAATCCCTTTGTGGATGCGGGCCCGTGAGGGCAAAACCCGGCAGGTCAAAACGGATGATGCGGTGTAGCGGGCCCAGCAATAACACAGTACTATCCCAGGTAAACAGGGAGGAAGATGTGCCATGGATCAATACCAACGGAACGCTGTCGTTCCGGTTTCCTTCTTCGCGGTAATGCACGCGCATGCCCATCAGGTCCATGAACTGTGAAGGGGGTTGGCCATATTTCTGCACCAGCTGTTCTGCAGGAAGATCTTTTTTACCAAAGAACAGACCGGCAATCAATACCAGTACCAGCAGTACTACCACCACACGGATTATCCAGCGAAAAATGAAACGCATACGATCGGTTTAAAAGATAAGATACAAAGAAGACAGTTGAAAAACACTATGTGGCTCAGGCATATTCATAATAAACCGTGTGCTCTTCAAAACCCAGTTTCCGGTAAATACCAATACCGTCTTCAGATGCCTGCAGAATAACATGACGATATCCTTTTGCTTTCACCCTGTTCAATGCATAATACATCAGGGAGGAGCCGATGCCCTTACCGCGGTAAACTGCATGGGTGGCCAATGCATACAAACCCACCGTATCAGCATCGGTTGCAAAGATTTCTACTGTGGCAACGGGTATTCCCTGCTCATAGTAAACCAGCAACTCCACCCGGTTGGCGGCAGCCAGATACCTATCGGCCGTTCGCTCATAATATAGCAGTACATTTTTATCAGCGGGTGTCCAGTTGGCGGCAATCACTGCTGCAAAATCAGCTATCCTACCAATATCACCGGCCACTACAATCTGTGCATGGTTTTCGCGGTAAACGGGTTGATACAATGATAAATCCATCACCATACCCGGTTCTGTATTTTGTTTATCCAATTGTAGGGTGTTGAAATAACCCAACACCTGTTCCGTCAGGTTTTCCCGGGAAACCCATACACAATAAGCCAGCTCTCTTTCCCTGAAATACATCAGTGCTTCACGGATCTCTTCCAGCAGCAGACCATCACCACGGGTAATATGAATGATATTGAAAGTATCGCACGACAAGCCTGCATCTACATAACAGAGATGAGGTTGACGGAATACCTGCATGCCTTTTGTTTCTCCCGGTATATACAGGGCATGTTCGTTAAAATTATGCAGGATCTTTTCTTGCATCTGTTACGCAATGGTACAAACCGGTTCATGACGTACCGGAAAATTAACCGAGTTGGCAATAAAGCAATATTGGTGTGCTTTGGTATGCAGGGCGTTGGCCGTATCAATCATAGATGCATGGGTTACCACCACCTGCGGACGCAAAATCACTTCTGTAAAATGACCGCTGCCGTTAGACGTTTCCGCCATCGTACCCACGGCATGATCTGTATACGCCGTAACAATCACTTCTGCTTCGGAACAAAAATGCAGGAACCATAACATATGGCAGGCCGATAAAGATGCCAGCAGCAGGTCTTCCGGATTATGTTTGTTTTTATCGCCACGAAAAGCCGGATCCGAAGATCCCAGGATAGTGGCTTTGTTCTCTATACTGATCTCATGGTTTCTTTCATAAGAACGATAAGATTGTGTACCGGTACCGGTATTGCCCGTCCACTCAGTAGTTACGGCATAATGATGTTCTCTTTCCATGCAAAGGTTTTAACGAAATAGTTGAAGGGGCATATCAAAACTCCTGAAAAAACCATTCATGGCAAAACCGTTCATGTAAGGTTCTCCAAATCGGTTTGTTCCGCAATAAGTGGCAGGGTAAAAGAGAAGTTGGAACCCTTTCCTTTTTCACTACTGAATTGTAATGTTCCGCCGTGCATATGTACGAGCTTTTGCACAATGGCTAGTCCCAGACCGGTAGTAGATTCATTGGCCGTAGTCGTGTTAGAAGTGGTAACAAAGGGATCGAACAGGATTTCGTGGTATTTTTCATCGATACCGATTCCTTCATCTATCACTTCTGTCAGCACTTCGGTTTGTGTTTCATTGGTCCAGCTGATTCTTACCAGTATGGTTTTGTTTTTTTCTGAGTACTTGATGGCATTCGTAACAAGGTTGTTGATGATCTGCAGCATTCTTGCCTTATCAAAAGAGAGCTGTACCGATATAATGGCTGTTTCAAATCGAAGGCTCTGCTGTTTACGGGCCGCGATATGTTCGTTGAGCAGCAGGTTTTCCTTAACAAAAGCGATATAATCCGTTGTTATCCTGTTCAGTACCAAAGTACCTGAACGGATCTGGCTCAGATTTAATGTGTGATTTAAGATCTCCAGCGAATTTTTGGCAGAAGTGTTAATATAAGTAACCAACTCTTTCGAATCTGCAGAAAGTTGCGGATCCAGCATCAGTATTTCTGACATAGACTGAATAGCCCCCACCGGATTACGGATATCATGTGAGGCAATACCCAGTATTTTATTCAGTTGCTCATTCGTTTTTTCCAGCGACATTTTTTGCTCCAGAATAATGGCTCTTTGCCCGCGCTCCTTACAAAACCGATTGGCCGCCATAGCCGTTGCGAGAAAAAAGAAGCAGCGAGTAGTCCAGTTTACCAGCAGGTAACGGTCGTTGGAATAAGGATGTGTGGCGTGATCTACCAGCCCCCAAACAAGAGAGGCCAGCGTTGCAAAAAAAACCGAGTACCAGAGTGGATAAGCTGCCTGATACGAAAAAACAATCAGGGGCAGAATGTAAAAAATAGCCGTGTTAATCTCAAAACTGGTAACATAATCAAAAAGTCCAACCAGAGGTAATAACACAAAACCAAGAATCACTTTTTGTTGATTCGAAAGCATAGATACAATAATGGAACGGAGTAAGTTACAACATGCTACTCAAATGGCGGTATTTGTTTATGGCTTCTCTTTCTCAGGAATCAGCATAAAATAACTCGCTTTAAACCGATCCTTCACCACTTCGCCCTGTACCCTGGCTTTGCGGACGGCATTGCAGAAGCCGTCTTTTGCATGTGCATCGCCCAATGAGTCAATATGTAAACCCTCCACAAAATAGGCTTTGCCATTGATACGTACCGCCAGATCGCAGGTGGTGCCGGGTAAACCCAGTTTGCACTGGCCGCAGGCGGCTTCTACGGTTTGTATGGGTTTGGTTTTATCGGGTGTGTTTTGTTTTTTTTCCTGTGCAGATAAACCGGTAGTGGTTATAACCAGGCAGAAAAGCGCGTACATGATTTTCATATAGATCTTATTGTGTGTAAAAAAATATCCGGTTTTTGAAAAAAAATATCACCCGTAAAAGAAATTTTATTCGTTGTTTTTCTTTTGATAACCAATTCGCTACTTAAAAAAACAGATTCGTTTTTTGATGCTGCCACGCCACAAAAAAAAATTTCTTGCGAAACACAGCCAACCAAAACTACTCAGCAAGCGTACCTCTCTAAAAATAATACATACCAATGAAAAAGATCCACCTTCTTTTTACGATGGCTGCTGCCACGTTCCTATTAATCAGTTGCAAGAAGAACACTGTTACCAACACTCCCACCGTAACCTGGTCAAAAACCGTTACCATGAGTGCAAAATACGAAGTACCGGCCATTGCCAACCGCACAGAAACCGCTGTGGCTACACTGGAACTGCTGAGTGATAACACCCTCAGGTACAATATCGCAGTAACTGGTTTAGCAGCCGGCGATGCATTAACGGCTGCACATATCCATGCAGGTAACGCCGGATCAAATGGTGCAGTCAAAATTCCGTTCGACGGAACCTTCAGTGCCGCTGGTGTTTCTGGTGTAACCCCTGTACTGAGAGCCGGACAGATAGACAGTTTACAAAACATGGAAACCTATATAAACATTCATAGTACACAAGCGCCCGCTGGATTATTACGCGGGCAGGTAGACAGCAAGATCGTTTTTGCAGCAGACCTGCTCATGAGCGGCGCCAACGAAGTACCGGCTGTTAATACAACCGCTTTCGGACTGGCCGTGATCCGCTTAACAGAAAACAAAAAAGCCTACCTGAAAGTGAGTATGACCGGTCTCGAAGCCGGCGACGTAATGAGTGCGGCCCATATCCATACTGCCGCTGCCAATGCCAACGGACCCGTATTACTGGGCTTCTATGCAGCAGAAGCTGATTTTAATACTTTAAAAGTAATCAGCGTTTCTGATGCTGTTTACAGTTCGCTGTTAAGTGAAGCTATTTATATTAACGCACACTCCGTGGCACATGCTGCCGGAGTGGTAAGAGCACAGATCCGCTAAAAGAATGATGACAATCAAGAGAGGGACGTAAAAAGCACAACGTAAATGGCAGTTTATTTGGGTTGCGTCTCTCTCTTGTTTGAATCAATACAGTTTCGTTTACAATCTATTCAATTCAGCAAATCCATTCTGTGGTTTTGCCGCTAATTATACTAAACCTTGATCATACACATGTGCAACATTCAATGGTTGATAGAGCAGCTCTGTAAAATCAATTGTATCATTACTCCCAATCGCCCGGGAGCAGAGGGTCCCCTTTCACCGGGTATCACGTTACCGCTCTGTTATTTCAGGGATTGTTTCGGGTTTAGCCTTCTGGGGATTTGCTGTTTCCTGACATACCTCGTCCGCAAATTTTTTTTATCAAACAATGCCAGCCAGATAGATCAATAAGGGGGAAGATCGAGGTTTACAGTTGATCGCCGTGCTTTTGTATGGGTATATCCTTACCCGCAAAAGCCGGCACTCCCTTTTTCCTCTTTATCTCTTATCCACTCTTTGTGAACCCCGTTAATCACCGTGCCCTTGTGCCTTGGTGTGGGTATAAAATTTCACACCAAGGCACAAGGGCACAGTTGATTTCCGCAACTTTCTTTATTCCTTCTTTTCTTCGTTCTTCTCTTATTGCAAGCGCCCACACTTTTAGCCATTACGCTGATAGTTGGAGGATATTTCAATAAGAGCTAATAAAAAAAGATCAAAGAGGGACTCTCTGATGGCTACACCTTTGCGGAAATAAAATTTTATTGCATGGCCTGCAGCTCTTTCTGTAAGCGGAACATTTCATCGCGTAACCTTGCGGCTTCAATAAAGTCCAGGTCGCGGGCGGCTTTCTCCATTTCTTTTTTGGTCTTACTGATCGCTTTCTCCATCTGCGGAATGGTCTGGTAACTCACCTGCTCTTCGGCGGCTACATGTTTCACCAGCTCCTCATCTTTCTGCAATGCGTATGGATTAGATGGATCATAGCCCTTAATATCCAGCACCGAGCCCTGCGCATACACCTGCTCAATCGATTTGATAATGGTTTTGGGCGTAATACCATGTTCGGTATTGTACTGCACCTGTTTCTCTCTTCTGCGGCTGGTTTCATCAATGGTGCGCTGCATGCTCTCCGTCATCTGGTCGGCATAAAAAATTACGCGGCCATCCACATTACGTGCGGCGCGGCCCGCGGTCTGGGTCAGACTTCTTTCGTTACGCAAAAAGCCTTCTTTATCTGCATCCAGTATCGCTACCAACGCCACTTCGGGCAGATCTAATCCTTCCCGCAATAAATTCACACCCACCAATACATCAATTTCTCCCAAACGTAACTGCCGCAATATCTCCACCCGCTCCAGCGTATCCACATCGCTGTGAATGTATTTGGATTTGATATTGATGCGCCCCAGGTATTTATCCATCTCTTCCGCCATGCGTTTGGTAAGCGTGGTAACCAATACCCGGTAACCCTGTTTCACCGTTTTATCAATCTCTTCCAGCAGATCATCGATCTGGTTCACACTCGGCCGGATCTCGATCGGTGGATCCAGCAGTCCCGTAGGGCGCACAATCTGCTCCACCACTACACCACCCGTTTTCTCCAGCTCATAATCGCCGGGTGTAGCACTCACAAAAATGGTTTGACCAATCAGGCTCTCAAACTCATGAAAGTTCAAGGGACGGTTATCCATCGCACTCGGCAAACGGAATCCATAATCTACCAGCACCATTTTACGGCTCCGGTCGCCACCGTACATGCCGGCCACCTGGGGAATGGTCTGGTGACTCTCATCGATCACCATCAGGTAATCTTTCGGAAAATAATCCAGCAAACAGAAGGGACGCGTACCGGGTTTGCGCCGGTCGAAAAAGCGGGAGTAGTTTTCAATACCATTACAGTAGCCCAGCTCGCGGATCATTTCCATATCATATTCTACCCTTTCTTTCAAACGCTGCGCCTCAATGTATTTGCCGGTTTTGGTAAAATATTCCACCTGCGCCATCATCTCGTCCTGGATCTCGTGCATTACTTCCACGATCATATCTTTGGGAGCAAGGTAGAGCGTGGCCGGAAAAATGGCGGCGTTCTCCATAATGCCAATGCGTTTACTGCTGCTGGTTTCAATGCTTTCGATCTCTTCAATCTCATCGCCAAAAAAAGTGATGCGGTAACCAAAGTCCACATAAGGCAGGTTAATATCCACCGTATCACCCTTCACCCGAAAAGTGCCGCGGGTGAAATCGCCCTGCGAGCGGTTGTATAAACTGTTTACGAGTGCATGCAGAAAAGCCTGCCGGCTGATGACCATGCCCTTGTGTATACGAATAATGCCATTCTCATATTCAGTAGGGTTACCCATACCATAAATACAACTCACACTCGCCACCACAATAATATCGCGCCGCCCGCTCAGCAATTGCGAAGTGGCCTGTAACCGCAGTTTATCGAGTTCTTCGTTAATGCTCAGGTCCTTTTCAATATAGGTATCGCTCACGGGCATGTAAGCTTCGGGCTGGTAGTAATCATAGTAGCTTACAAAATAGCCCACGGCATTATCCGGAAAAAACTGTTTGAACTCGCCATACAACTGCGCCACCAGGGTTTTATTGTGTGTAAGCACCAGTGTGGGGCGTTGGGTATTCTGGATCAGGTTGGCAATGGTAAAGGTTTTCCCCGAGCCCGTTACGCCCAGCAGGGTCTGAAAAGCTTCGCCCGCATTCACTCCCTCGGTAAGTTGTTGAATAGCATTGGGTTGATCGCCGGAGGGGAGGTAGGAGGAGTGAAGTTTAAAAGGCACGGAGGTTGTAATTAGTAGTTAGTAGTTAATAATTAGCTGTGTAAAGTTAGTAGTTGTTAGGAACACAGAAAGGGTATGAAGTGGTTGGGGGTGCGTTGGAGCGGGTATGATTTATATGATAGGGATATGGGCTGAAGTCGGAACGCAGAACGCTTGCTATTGAATAAGCGTTTTTTAGTTACGGGCTGTTGAATTTTATGGCAGCTGGAGTTGCGTCGCACACTTGGGCGGAGGATATACAAATCAGCAGGAGCTGCAGCGATATTGCCTTAGCCCCAGCGTGATTACATGTTTGTTACAAACAAATGCCCTGTTCCCTATGGTTGCCCCGGAGGGGCTGCAGGTCTGTAGCCCCCAACAAACACCCTACATATATATGCCCCAGCGGGGCTACCCTTTACAACACTGCCCCTCCTGCGGTTTGACACGCCTTAGCGGTTTCTCTGTATCGCAGGTGGTGTACCTTCGGTACACCTGAATTATTTTTATGCTTTTGTTCTACAAACCTCTGGCCCCGCTGGGGCAGAATTATTTTTATTGAGTATCAAGGGGTTTGAATTTTTTGCTACGATGGTTTGAGAAATACGGGATTTTTCCCGGTGGTGGAGTTGGGGGTTTAGGGTAGATTAGTTAACGATTAGCGCACATATTATTCTTCAAAAGTGGATAGGGTGTATGACAATGTTTAAAATTTTTAAACATGTTGAGTCACTTCGAAAAAGTTAACTAAAACTCGTTGTTATGCCTTTTAAGATGAACTCTCTTGTAACTATACTGCTTTTATTATTTTCATGTAAGGCAGAGCAGCGTTCAGATAATGCAGTTTTACAAATAATACTCTCAAGAGATAATGCAAAAATTCTGGCCAAAAAGTTTGTTTACCTGTTTGATGTTTCTAAAAAGGTCTTCCTGGACTCGGTAGTTGTTGCAGGCGATACTGTTACTTTCAGCAGGCATTGCAATGCTGATTTTGCTCCTTACATGGTATCGGTTCTGCGAATGGATACATTTAAAGAGCACCCCTTTCAGCGACCGATGGGCTTTCAAAATCCTTATGATACTAAATTTATATATTCATCCTTTTACTTAGATAAAGGACTGACTGTTTTAAGACCCGCTCTTACTGGCAACAGCAAGGAACAAACGGGTTTTGCTGGAAGCATTCAAAATGAACCTTTTCTTAAAAGAGTTGAATTACAATACACAAATGGGAGCCCTGTAAATAGAAACGCAATAATTAAAAAGAACATTTCCAAAATAAAAGAGTACCCGTATTCTATTCATTTGTTAGACCAATTATTTTATAATAAAGAAAAGT
>DASWXD010000045.1:0-17516 GCA_036405675.1 Sediminibacterium sp. | reverse complement strand
ATATCAAAAAATTCTTCTCCAATCTGGTACCGGACTTTCCCTTGTAAAAGGTATTTGAATTCAAAAGCATCCGTACTTACCGGTGGGCGTAGTGCGTTTTGAGCGAGGTGTAATAACACAAAATCCGCATGATAATCATGTACGGTGGTTGAAAACAAACGACGGTAAGAAAAACCCTCGGCATTTTCTTTTTCAAAGAACTGGTATTGTTCTTTTTTCCGGAAGATTACTTTACTATCGGGCGTAAGCAGGTTTATATCTTTAAAAAAATCATTAAAATCCACTTGCAGAGAACTGATGAGGTTCAGTAACACCGGTAAGGAAGGAATGGCCCGGCTGTTCTCTACCTGGCTCAGCATTCCTTTAGAAACACCCGCCGCTTCTGATAATTCCTGCAGGGTTATATTCTTTTCTTTCCGGAGATCCCTGAGCCGGTTGCTGATCTGTATGATAATATCCTCTTTCATATAAAACGGGCCTGTTACGTTAGTTCAATCATGTACCAATTTAACAGAAATAAAAAGATGTTTGACCAGAATATGCTGATAGCAAGCAATAAAACAATTACTTAATAATGCAATTTTGGTCAAACATCTTTCACGAGAAGCATTTATTGCGTTTCACGGATTTCATCAGTGGCTTTTAACACCACTTTTTCGCCAGCTTTCAGGTTGCCGAATATTTCCGTTTTACTGGCAGTCTGGTTACCGGTACTGACATCTACTTTATTGATTTTCCCATCTCTGATCACCAATACATATTTTCTTTCGGTAGAAGTAACTACGGCAGTAGCAGGTACCAGTAATGCAGCCGTATTTCCTTTGGAATATAATACTACATCTGCATACATTCCCGGAGCCAGTTTGCCTTTTGGGTTGGGTACATCTATCTCCATCCTTTCGCTGCGGTATTGTGCATTGATATTTTTGGATCGTCTGCTGATCATTCCCGTTAACCGTTCTCCCTGCAAAGCACTTACATAAAAAGAAACGGTATCCTGTTTCTGAATAGCAGCTGCTACTGCTTCCGGTACATCTACCTGTAAACGCAAGTGATCTACCTGTTTCAGTTCCAGCATAGGTTTATCTTTCCCAGCTGTACTTACCAATGCTCCCGGATGTACGTTACGTTCTGTGATAACACCCGCAAAAGGAGCGGTTACCCGTAAATAGCCCAACATGGTTTGCTGCATCTGCCAGTTGGCTTTTTCTGCATTACTTACCGCACTGTCTGCTTCCATCCTGGCTTTATAAGTAGAAATATCCAAAGTAGAAACAGCCCCCGCTGTTTTGGCCGCTTCCAGTAAACGTTGGTAATGCTCCCGGTCAATGGCATAATCTGCTTTGGTTCTGGCATATTTTTCCTTCGCCTGTGTGGCTGCCTGTTCCAGTTCGGGTGCTTCGAGACTCATCAGATTTTGTCCCGCCCCTACCAGCGAGCCCACATCCACTGATACCGTTTTTACATACCCGTTCACTTTTGGAAAAATACTTACCTCCTGCCAGGCCGCCAGTTGGGCAGGTAATTTGATCTGGGTAGCTACTCCTCCGGTTTCTACAACAGCCGTTTCGTAGGCTGCAGGAGTAATTTTTTCGGCTGCTTTTGCAGTTGTTTCTTTTTTCTTTTCTGTACACCCCAGCAGGATGGATGCACTAACTATCGTTACAAAATAATATTTCATAATCATTGGTTTATAAATGAGCTTCTTCGGGTAATAAGGAAACGGATTGATACGATGCACGCTGTCTGATCCAACCGTACACCAATGGAACGATGAACAAAGCAGCCAGGGTTGAGGCAATCAAACCTCCGATCACTGCGCGACCCAATGGAGCCGACTGATCGCCCGCTTCGCCCAGACCACTGGCCATGGGCAGCATGCCTGCAATCATGGCAAGACTCGTCATCAGAATGGGACGTAAACGGATACTGGCTGCCACTGTAGCTGCCTTGAACGGATCTTTATAATCCAAACGCAAAGCTTCTGCATTGGTCACAATCAGAATAGCATTGGCTACCGATACACCGGTACTCATAATGATGCCCATATACGATTGCAGGTTCAGCGTGGAGCCGGTAGCCAGCAAAAGAATCATCGCACCCAGTAATACGGCCGGTACCGTAGAGAGTACCGCGAGTGATACACCAAAGGATTGATAATTGGCGGCCAGTAATAATAAAATTACTACAATGGCCATGATCAAACCGGTTTGCAGAGAGCTGAGTGTTTCGGTAAGCAGTGATGACATCCCCTTTACTTCAGGTAACAATCCACGCGGAGCTTCACCCAGAGATGCAATGGCTTTTTGCACTGCAGCGGTAGCCGTGCCCAGGTCCTTTTTGTAGATATTGGCACTCACGGTTAAAAATCTTCTCGGTCCGGCCCGGTCATACTCACCCGGCACGGTATCGATACGGATCTGTGATATATCAGCCAATATCGGCCTTACTTTCCCTTTCACCAATGGAATAGAACGAAGTTGTTCAACGGAGTTCATCAGGTACTCCGGAACCTGAACCTGTACCTGGTAAGTGTACGACACTTTCGGATCCAGCCATTGAATTTTTTCTGTAAAACGGCTCGAAGAAGTAGCATCCGTAATACTACGGGCTACTTCCGTCAGGCTCAGTCCCATCTGTGCCAGCCGGAATCGGTCGAGTGTGATCTGTACCGTAGGAAAATGCAGGGGTTGCGCAATCTGCACATCCCGCAGATAGGGAATCTTCCGCAAACTATCTGTCAGCTTTGCTGCATACATTTTGATCTCGTCATAGTTTTTACCGGCTACTCTTACCTCAATCGGTGTGGCGGCACCCTGCGCCATGATCTTCTCCGTAAGTTCAATCGGTTCAAATGAGATCCTTGTTGTTGGATAGGCCCGGGTAATATTGGCCCGTATCCTGTCTTTCAATTCATCCAGGTTCTCCTTATATCCTTCGGCCAGGTTCACCTGAATAATGGCTTCATGGGTACCACTGTTGAAAATGTACAGATTACTCGATCCATAACTACTGGGAATCAGGCCCACATAAGCAGAACTGACAGACAGGTTGCCATGCACCGTACTATCTATCAAGGTCAGTATCCCTTTCACTGTGCGCTCTGTATTCTCCAGCCTGGTACCATCCGGTTGTTTGATCCGGATTTGTAACTGCCCATTATTGGTTTTAGGAAGCAGGTCTTTCCCTATCGTAACAAAACAGATACCCGCAGCCGCCAGCGCTGTTACCAGGTAAATGATAACGATGGCTTTTCGGTGTGGCATCCACTGATCTAACCTGCTTGCCAGCTGCATTTTCATTCGTTGAAATAAATTATTCTCTTCCGGGTGTTTCCGGTCTTCTTCGGTATGCAGGTTTATTTCCTCCACTTCATTCGCATCCAATGCCAATCCTGCATGTGCATGATCTTTGTTGTGATGGTACCGGAACATTTCTTCCTTCAATAACCAGTTCGAGATAACCGGCACCAGTGTTTGCGCCGCCAGAAATGAAATAATCATTGCAAAACCGATGGATAAAGAAAGCGGCAGAAACATCGCCCTTGGCACACCTGTCATCACAAAAGAGGGCGCAAATACCGCCAGGATACAGAGAAGGATCAGCAATAAAGGGAAGGAAATCTCTTCACAGGCGTCCAGAATGGCCTGCCGTTTATTCTTTCCCATTTCCAGGTGCTGGTGTATATTTTCTATCGTTACCGTTGCCTGGTCTACCAGTACGCCGATGGCCAGTGCCAATCCACTCAGCGTCATGATATTAATCGTTTGTCCGAACAGTTGCAGAAACAATATACAGCTGATCACCGATACCGGTATGGTTATCACAACCACCAGACTGCTGCGCCAATCCTTCAGAAACAGCAATACCATCAGTCCGGTAAGTATGGCTCCCAGTATCCCTTCTGTCATCAGGCTTTTCACTGCATTGATTACAAATACAGATTGGTCAAACTCATAGCCAATGTTCACATCTTCCGGTAACAGGTTCTGCATCTCCGGAATTTTGGCTTTCAACGATTGTACCACTCCCCAGGTAGAAGCATCTGCTGTTTTTACAACCGGAATATACACGGAGCGTTTGCCGTTAACCAACGCATAATCCACGGTAACATCTGCCGCATCGGCAACAGTGGCAATATCATGAATGAATACCGATGCAGATCCATTGGTGGTAATGGGGATGTCTTCAAAATGCTGTACCCTTTCTTCGAGCGAGTTTACCGTGGTTACATACATCAGACTGTCTACCCGCAGGTTGCCCGATGGCGTAATCGCATTATTTTTAGTAATTGACTCCACTACCTGATCAGGAGAAATATTAAAACGCCTGAGTTTTTCCGGATCTACGCTCACCACAATCGATCTTGAGTTGGCACCAAACGGTGGTGGTGCCGACAAACCGGCTACTGTTGAGAACATGGGCCTTACCCTTGTTACCGCCAGGTCGTAAATCTCTTTCAGCGATTTTGTCTGGCTGCTGAATACCAGTTGTCCTAACGGTAACGAAGAAGCATCAAAGCGGATTACCTGAGGAGGTAACGCACCGGGTGGAAAAAATTTAGACGCCCGGTTCACCTGCAGCGCCACCTGCGCCGAAGCTTCTGCCATATCGGTATTCTCATAAAAGGTAAGCTTGATCAGGGTAAGCCCCTGTATATTCTTACTTTCCATATTCCGGATACCATTCACATACAGAAACTGATCCTGCATACGCGTGGCAAAAAAACCTTCCATCTGCTGCGGCGACATACCCCCATAAGATTCTATCACATAAATCGTGGGTAGATTCAGTTTAGGAAATATATCAATGGGAATCGTTCGGATAGCCATAAAGGAAAACAACAACAACCCTGTAAAAAGTACCAATATGGTAATTGGCCTTTTTAAAGCTGCACGTACCATAATAAATTAGTTTAGGGTTTGAATGAATTGATTCAGGTTACCGTTTAATGCGGCTTTGTTTAACTGCGCCAGGTACCAGTCGCTCACCGCTTCTATATAATCCGTTTGTGAACGGTATAATACAAAAGAAGCATTGGTAAGATCGATCAGCGATATCAGACCGGCGCGATACTGTGCCAGCTTTTGCCGGTAGGTAGCCAGGGCCGATTCTAACTGCACCGGATACTCCGACAGATTTGCCTGAATGGTTTGTAAAACAGCGTCTGTTTGGCGCGATGCAGACAACAATGAATTTTGCTGTTGCTGTAATTCGTAATTACTGGCTTCTGTATCAAACTTATTAATGGTCAGCTTTGTTTTTCGGTACATCCCATTAAACAGGTTATAAGTGAAAGCAACACCCAATGCATAATTAAACCGCTGATAACCCAACCCATTTGAGAGCGCAGTGAATTTATCATTATACTGTATACTCGATCCACGTCCCCATACACTACCCGCCAACATGATTTTGGGTAAGTAGCTTTTATGAATCAGCTGGTCTTTGGACATATACAGATTCCGTTTCTGAATATAAAAATCCAGTAGTGGATTACCGGGCGCCTGCGTAACCGGCATCGGCACAGGGGTATGAATCAGAAACCGGTTGGCCAGACTATCCACTGACAGATCTGTGATGGCAATACCGGTATAAAAATGCAATTGCTCTTTTAACTGGTTCACCAGTCCCAGAGTCTGGTTATAAATGATTTTGGTTTTCGATAATTCGGCCTTGGCCAGAGAAGAATCAGCTCCCGCTTTTAAGCCACTGTTGGTGAGTGCCCTGATAACGGTAAAAATACTATCGTACCGGTTCACATTCTGCCGGTCTGCATCCAGCCGGTACTGCGATTTCAGGATGGCGAAATACAGTTTAGCCACCTGCCAGTCTACCAGAAATTGTTCCCGCTGCTGGTCTGCCATCTGCAAACCCACCAGCGATTCCGCAAAATCTGTCCTGGCACGGTTCAGACCGAAATTAAGCAGCTCATATTCACTGTACAGCACGGCTACATTTCCGGTAGCAGCCTGAAGTGTATTTTGCGAACGAACACCCGCCGAAGTAGAAGGGGTCATTCCAAAAGCAAAAAAACTACCTGCCAGCGAATTATCGGATCCCAGGTTCAGCTGCTCGCTGAATTTTACCTGCGGCAGAAAAGATTGTTTGATATCCGTTACAGAAGCCTGTGCACTTTTTACCTGCGCCTGTTTTTGTAATAAAAGGGGCAGGTATTTATGTGAGGCTTCCACCAGTTCGGCTAATCCATATTTTTTTTGAGCGAATAGTGTACAGGAAAAACAGGACATACAGATGCCCAATAGCCATACACGCTTTCCCAGGTAGAAAGCTGTCATACACAAATAATTTACAATGAAAGAAAATTGTTAACTGAAAAATCAGGCAACAACCGGCGGACCGCGGAGAGAATAATCAGAGAGGAATACTTCCGGATAATACTGGCATATATAATGCCCCATTGTTTTAGGTGATATATGTACCACCGTGATGATGATCGCGGGAACTGCAATACCGGGTATAACAGAGGGTTCAAAACGTTTATTCAAACGAATCTTGTTCCTGCCGATACTTTTGGAAGAAATGGCCCTGGCATGTACATGGGCTACCCTTGCTGAATGCTGCTTGTGATAAGTAGAGGATACAGAAGATTGAGCTACTCCGAAATTAAAAAAAAGCTGGACAGTAAAAAAAAGCAGGTACACAAACAGTACCGGCAGTTTACTTAACCATGGCATTTTGTTCTTACGGGGGTGCATGAACATCTTCAGGTGAGAACCAAAAATAATGGTATTCCCTAAAATATCTGATAAAAAAATGGCACCAGGGTAAATAACCCGGGTTTTTCACATACTGTTAGTAAACAAACGCTGTTTTTTTACTGTCCCTATTGTAAATTAATCATCAAAACAGATCAATATGAAAACCTTATCACAGACCTGGTTTGCAGATGGGTACATCGATTTTGAACTGAAAAAGTACACTTTACTGGCCTACCTGCAGGAGATCAACCGTTATTTTTGCGAGAACAAACTGTATCCCCAGTTTGCCGATCTTATCTTTCATTACAATAACCTCGTGGCCTTTAAGGAAAATAAAAAATACCTGCAGGAGCAGTTTCCCAAACGCCTTACCGGCATACAGATCGAAAAATTACAGTTACTCTACCAATCCCTGGTAGAAGATGATGAACTGATGCAGGAACTGGAAGATATTATCAACTTCGCCTCCTCCACCATGAAACGAACTATCACCAGTGGCTCTGAGATCTATGAATTTGTAGAGAATAAGATTACCATTGAACCGGTTGGACTGGTGCCACTCGATCACACAGAAGGTTATTTCATGCTCTGCGAGGGCCAGTGCCGCAATACCTGGGTATACCAGTACCGGCTGAGCATTTTTGAGAAACACGATGAAAAATACCGTAGTATCAAAACTGAATTTGTAGACGTATGGCAGCGTAACATCGTCAACTCTTACCAGAATATCAAATCTGAACTCATCAAAAACCGTTCAGATCTGCCCAACCCCGCGGTGTACTCACTCGAAACAGAATTGAGTTTACCCATGGAAGAAACCTTATTGCCGATCGCGAAACGGAGTCTGGTGAGATATATCAGCACGAAAGCCAATTAATAATTAGCAATTAAAAATTAACAATTGAATATTGGATAAAATGAAAAGGCCGAGGATTGATAGGAGATCGTTCACCTATCAATCCTCGGCCCAATTTTTAATTGCTAATTTTTAATTTTTAATTGCTAAATGTTAGCTATTCGTGTTTTCTTTCTCCATCATCAGATATGCCTTAATAAATCCATCCAACTCCCCATCCATGACCGGACCAACATTACCTACTTCATAATCAGTACGGTGGTCTTTGATCATTTTATAGGGATGAAACACATAACTGCGGATCTGGCTGCCCCACTCAATTTTCTTTTTATTGGCATTGGTGGCATTCATCGCTTCCTGGCGTTTGCGGAGTTCTTCTTCGTACAAACGGCTCTTCAGCATTTTTAATGCCAGCTCCCGGTTCTCGCCCTGGGTTCTTGCCTGCTGGCATTCTACAATAAAACCACTGGGTATATGTTTCAGGCGTACGGCCGTTTCTACTTTGTTCACGTTCTGTCCGCCACTACCCCCACTGCGGTAAAAAGCCCATTCCAGATCGCTGGGGTTTACATTGATCTCGATACTGTCATCAATCAACGGATACACATACACCGATGCAAAAGAAGTATGGCGTCGGGCATTGCTGTCGAACGGAGAAATTCTCACCAAACGGTGTACCCCACTCTCCGCTTTTAAAAAGCCATAGGCAAAATCACCATCAAACTGGATGGTAGCACTTTTAATACCGGCCCCATCCCCTTCCTGGTAATCGATCTCGGTTACTTTCCAACCCTGTTTTTCTCCGTACATGCGGTACATGCGTAAGAGCATTTCGGCCCAGTCCTGGCTCTCCGTACCACCGGCACCGGGATTGATCTGTAATACAGCGGGTAATTCGTCTTCGGGTTTGTTAAGGGTGCTCTTGAATTCAGCATCTTCGATATGCTGCAAAGCCAGTTCGTAAGCGGCTTTCACTTCCTCTTCGGTAGCATCACCTCCCTTCCAGAAATCAAATAATACGGCAAAGTCTTCCACAGCCGTATCCAGCTGTTTGTACAACTTCAACCAGTACTCATTTACCTTGATCTCTTTCATGATGGCCGTGGCCCGGACATTATCGTCCCAGAAGCCCGGCGAGAGGGAGAGTTGTCTGTCGGTTTCTACTTTGTATGTGCGGTTCTCAACGTCAAAGAAACCTCCTCAGAACCAAAACGCGGTCCCTCATAATCTTAATCTGTTCCTGTGTCATAGCTGCAAATGTAAGGGAAAGCTATGAGCGATGAGCTGCGAGCTGTGAGCCTGGTTAGCTCGCAGCTCACAGCTATCAGCCCGTAGCAAAAAAACTACAAACCTCATAAGCCGGATTCTGTTTCTAAACTATCATTTATCTGGCCCCGGCATTACTGCCGTGATCTTGCTGCCTACCCTGGATGTCTCCCGCTTTCAGCGGGATCGGGCGAGCCGCCCTCAAAGCATCCTATACGTGGCATTACAGCACCCAAGGTTTACCCGTGTTCCGTGTTACCACGGAAGACCGTGAGCTTTTACCTCACATTTTCACCTTTTCTCCCGATTGCTCGGGGGTAGTTATTTTCTGTGGCACTTTCTCTTTCCCGCGTTTCCGCGGGAAGCCGGCGCTTAACCGGTGGGTTGCTCTGCGCTGTCCGGACTTTCCTTGGCGCCAAAGGCGCCACGATAGCTCGGGTTTGTAGCAAATACAAATATACGACTCTCCCGCTTTGCGGGGATTACGGATTGGCGGATGGAGAATTACGGATTCGCGGATGACGGATTAGCGGATTATCTCCATAGAAACCCTCTGTGTAACTCCGTCCCTCCGTGCCGCTGTGTTGAAAAAAATCGGATCAATAAAAAATCTCACCCCCATCCGCTAATCCGCAAATCCGTCATCCGCTAATTCAATACTGAAAGAAGATCTCGGTAGCCCCATACCCAAAACGGGGATCGTACTGGTTGATAAAGGTTTTTACCTCGCGTTTGGTTTTGAGAATATCGTGGATCTCATCTTTTAACTTGCCGGTTCCTACGCCATGAATCACAATCAGGGAGGGCTGGTGGTGGGCTATGGCCAGGTCGAACCATTTCTGAAATTCATCCAGCTGCAGGGTGAGCATTTCAAAATTCGTCATCCGCTCCCAGTTATTCGAGAGCTTTTCGATATGGAGATCCACTACCGAGCGGGCCGGGGGCAGGTGCTGACGGGCTTTGGAAGCCTCATAGATTTTAAACCCTTTGGCTGCCAGTGAACCCAGTTCAAAATAAGGTTCTTCGGTTTTATCGGGGTATTCGGTAAACAGTTGATAGGACAGTGTAGGCTCGTTGTTCTCCTTCATCTCCTCAATTCGTTTGAACACCTGTTTGGGCTTCAGCTTCAGCGATGCTTCAAAATGCGGCGCCTTCTTTTTATCGGGCACGGAGAGGGAAAAATCAAAGGCAAAAGAGGGACTGTCATTCACTTTTTCAAAAGCGATATCATGCAGGTAAAAATCGTGGAAAGGGGCAATGCTGGCCTGCAGTTCAAAATCGGTTTCGCCCAGAAATTGCTGGGTGTATACGAATTGATAGGCCGTAGCGGTCTTGTTTACCAGGTGGATCTTCAGCAGGTCCACCACTTCATCATTAAAATCGTCGAGAGAGAATTTGGGAATGAAGGAAAGCCAGACCCCATCGGCCACTTTGATCTGGTTGGGCTGTGGTTTTTCCTTGGGTAACTGATCAATATACAGTTTGGGCTCCGGCTTCTTTGCCGCAGCCTGTTTCTTCTCTGTAAACCGTTTAAAATAGGGGAAATCGATCTGGTCCATATAAGCCGGGAACTTCACGCCCCTTACTTCAATCATGACCATCTGATCGTTCATGATCTCCACCACCCTGCCCTCTTCATTACTCAGCAGCACTAAAATTTCATCACCCACCTGGTATTTCATGTGGCAAAATTACGGAGAAGCGGGGACATGGGAACCGAAGAACAGAAGAACAGATGAACGGATGAACCGACAAAGTATAAAATTTGTTCAATTCATTCTCCGTTCTTCTGTTCTTCGGTTCCTTGTTCATCTGTTCATCTGTTCCTAAGATGCCAACTTACTCCTTTTCCTCCCATACAAAAAGTAGATCAGCAGCCCCAGCCCCATCCAGGCAAAAAACCAGAGCCAGCTGATGGCGGGGATCTCGATCATGAGGTATAAACAACTGAGTGCACCCACAACGGGTATCACGGAATAACTTCCTATAAAACTTTTAACGGCTGTAACAACGGCAATCAGCATAAAAATCAGGAACAGGATCTCCTGGTATCCTTCAGAACCCATATTGGCAAATGCATCGTTGATGCGGCCGCGAAACAATACGGCTACCAGTGCTACCAGTAAGGGAATCAGGTATTTACCATTGATATAAGGTAAACGGAAAGCGCCCGATGCTTTTGTGTCTGTCAGTTTGGGCAACACCAGTACCCCGAAACACACCAATACAAAGGCAAACAGGGTGCCAATGCTCGTAAGATCGGTTACGGTACTGCTTGAGAGGAACATGGCCGGAATTCCTACCATGAAACCGGTTACAATCGTGGCAAAAGAAGGGGTGTGAAACCGGGGATGCACTTTGGCAAAACGTTTGGGTAATAAACCATCGCGACTCATACTCATCCAGATCCTTGGCTGGCCCAGCTGAAATACCAGTAATACGCTGGTAGTGGCCACTACAGCACTCACAGAGATCAGGTAGCCGATTTTATTGAGGTGTAATTTTTCAAACACGTAAGCCAGCGGGTCGTCTACTTTCAGTTCGCTGTAATGCACCATCCCGGTTAATACCAGCGCAATGAGAATGTACAGCACGGTACAGATCAACAGAGAATAGATCATACCACGCGGCAGATCCCGCTGCGGATTTTTACATTCTTCGGCAGTGGTAGAAATGGCGTCAAACCCAATATAGGCATAGAAAACAGCAGACACACCTGCCAGTACCCCGCCAAATCCATTGGGCAGAAAAGGATCCCAGTTAGTTGTGTCCACATAAAAGAATCCTACGACTATCACAAAAATGATCACACACACTTTAAAGATCACCATCAGGTTGGTGCTCTTCTTGCTTTCTTTAATACCGATATAGGCCAGTATGGTAATCAGGAATACGATAATCAATGCAGGCAGGTTGATAATGAATTTCCAGCCCGCAATCACCGGTGCATGCATGATGGCATCATAGCCCATTTTGGCATTTTTGCTCAAGGTTTCCAGTGTTTGTCCGCTGGCCAATCCCTTCATCGCTTCTTCATACCCTGCCTGGGCATTACCGGCATTGGTAGCCAGCCAGCCGGGTAATCCGATATGAAATCCTTCCAGCAGGTTATTAAAATAGCCGCTCCAGCTGATGGCCACCACTATATTACCGATCGCATATTCCAGTATCAGTGCCCAGCCAATGATCCAGGCAACCAGTTCACCAAACGAAACATAGGCATAGGTATAGGCACTGCCCGCAATGGGTACCCTGCTGGCAAACTCTGCATAACACAACGCACTGAATCCACAGGTAACAGCAGTGATCATAAAGAGGAATACGATACCAGGGCCACCGTTAAATGCAGCAGAACCAATGGTGGAGAAAATACCCGCACCAATTACGGCGGCAATGCCCATAAAAGTCAGGTCTTTCACCCCCAGTACCTTCCGCAAACCACCACTACCATGACCATCACTTAATCCGGCAGCAGAATCGGCTACAATTTTATCGATCGATTTTTTTCTGAAAAGAGAATCAGCCATGTAGTTGGTTTTGATTTGGTTGGTTAAGATAGACAAACTGCTGCACTAATATTCGCGCTGAATTAAAAAAGCGGCCAGTTCTTCCAGCGGTTTTTTCCGTGAAGAAACCACGGCAATATCTTCCAGGTGCTGCAAAGCGGTTTGCAGGTATTTTTCTTTGAGCTCACGGGCCCAGGCATCTACCCCACATTGGCGGAAGATGGCCAGTACCTGCTCCACTTTATCAGCCGGGTTCTGCTGCATCAGGGTTTCCAATGCTCTGCGCTGCTCAGCAGTAGCTACTTCCAGTGCATGGATCAATAAAAAAGTTTTTTTATTCTGGCGGATATCTCCGCCCACTTCCTTACCGAATTTTTCCGGGTCACCAAACGCATCCAGGTAATCATCCTGCACCTGGAAAGCGATACCGAGGTTTTTACCGAACTCATAGATATGACGGCAGTTACCTTCACTGGCACCACCCAGTATGGCGCCCATCTCGAGCGTAGCGGCCAGTAATACAGAGGTTTTCAAACTGATCATGTGGATATAGGCATCCAGCGATACATCGCCCATTTTCTCAAAATCAATATCCAGTTGCTGTCCTTCGCAAACCTCCCGCGCAGTGCGGTTAAACAGTTCCATAATCCGGGGCAGGTACTGCGGACTGATCCGGTTCAGGTATTCATAGGCGCGGATCATCATCACATCACCTGTTAGTAATGCGGTGTTCACACCGTATTTCATGTGTACGGTTTCCATGCCCCTGCGCAAAGGGGCTTCATCCATGATATCATCGTGTATGAGGGTGAAATTATGGAACAGTTCAACAGCAGTAGCAACCTGCCAGGTGTCTTTACTGATCTCGGCAAAGAGTTCATTCCCCATCAGACACATCACCGGACGGATCCGCTTTCCGCCCCATGATAAAAAGTATTCGCCGGGCTCGTATAGGCTGGCGGGTGTTTGCGGAAAATGACGCACCCCAAAACGCTCTCCAAAATCGGCTACCAGTTCTTTGAATGTATGCATGTTACAAACCTAATTATAAAAGTAAAAGCAGCCGCATCCCAACCTTAACTATTCTTTGAACCGGGTTTGGCACGGTTTTGTGTTATAGGGTAGAAAAATACGCTTATGAAACGATTATTAGTATTAGGATTCATCTTAACCGCCTTTGTACAGGCGCAGGCTCAACAGAACATGGGCAGCGATTACAAAACCGCATTGGGTGTAAAAGTGTACCCCGGCGCCATCAGCGTGAAACATTTTATCGGAAAGGATGCCGTAGAAGGGTTGGGCTATATCTCTTCAGATGGTTTCCGTTTAACCGGCTTATACGAGATCCACAACCAGTTGGGTAATGTAGAAGGATTGAAATGGTATGTAGGCGGTGGTGGTCACGTAGGCATCTGGAGCGATTCCTGGAAAAACCGTTATCCTACCCGCGAAAACGGACTGGCTATCGGTTTAGATGGTGTGTTGGGATTGGATTACAAAATCAAAGGCGCTCCGTTAAACCTTAGCTTCGACTGGCAGCCATCCTTCAACATTATCGGCTACAATTACTTTGAAGGCGGTTGGGGCGGCTTGGCAGTGCGGTACACATTCTAAACAGAAGAACAGACGAACAGAAGAACAAGGAACAGACGAACGGATGTGTATTGACTAACACCGTTCGTCTGTTCTTCGGTTCCTTGTTCATCGGTTCATCTGTTCCTTATTTTTTCAGACTGAACAAGCTGTCTACAAACTCAGTCTTATCAAAAATGATGAGGTCATCAATTTTCTCTCCTACACCAATGTATTTGACAGGGATTTTGAACTGATTGGCAATGGCCAGTACCACGCCACCTTTGGCAGTGCCATCCAGTTTGGTGATAGAGATGGCCGATACTTCTGTGGTGGCGGTAAACTGTTTGGCCTGTTCCAGCGCATTTTGTCCGGTAGATCCATCCAGCACCAGCATTACTTCGTGCGGGGCACCGGGAACGATTTTCTGAATCGCTCTTTTGATCTTACCGAGCTCTTCCATCAGGTGGGTTTTGTTATGTAAACGGCCGGCTGTATCAATGATGGCAACATCTGCTCCTTTGGCAACAGCACTGGCTACGGTATCGTACGCTACAGCGCTGGGGTCTGAGCCCATGGCCTGTTTTACAATGGGTACACCTACCCTTTCGCTCCAGATGGTTAACTGGTCAACGGCTGCGGCACGGAAAGTATCTGCCGCACCCAGCACCACCGATTTGCCGGCTTTTTTATAGTTATGCGCGAGTTTACCAATGGTGGTGGTTTTACCTACCCCATTTACGCCCACTACCAATATCACATAGGGTTTTTTCCCTTCGGGGATACCAAAGTTTTTGTAGGATTGTTCCGCCGCATCTACCAGCATGGCAGCGATCTCTTCCTGCAGGATCTTGTTCAGCTCATCCGTACTCACATATTTATCCTGCTTCACCCGCTTTTCAATCTGCTCAATGATGCGGATCGTGGTTTCGATGCCCACATCGGCGCTTACCAGGGCTTCTTCCAGGTTGTCCAGCACTTCTTCATCCACCGTGCTTTTACCCGCGATGGCCTTGGTGATCTTTGCGAAAAAACCTTCTTTCGTCTTTTCCAGTCCCTGATCAAGACTTTCCTTCTCCTGCTTACCGAATAATTTTCCGAGAAAACTCATAGGTGAATTTGAAAATTTGAAAATCTGACAATTTGAAAATGCAACCCATTCAAAAACCTGAAATTCATTTTCAAATTTTCAAATTGACACATTTTCAAATTATGTATTCTTCCTGCCTAAATACAAAAAGCCTTCCGCACAAAGGGGAAAGCTTTCTGAATATCTTATACAATAGGGTCAATTATTTCTCAGTCAGGAAATCCTTGATCTTATCCTTGTGGATGATTTGCTCTTTGAAAGTATAGGCACCGGATTTAGGGCTGCGTACAGCTTTGATCACTTTGGTCCAGTTTTTTGCCTCGGCCGCTGCCTTCAAATCTTTTACTTTCGCGTTTTTAGAAGCTACTTTAGCCATGATTATTTGATTTCTTTATGAACAGTTACTTTTTTCAGAATCGGATTGTACTTCTTTAACTCCACACGCTCAGGTGTGTTTTTCTTGTTTTTGGTAGTGATATAACGGCTTGTACCGGCCTGACCACTGGTCTTATGCTCTGTACATTCCAAAATCACCTGCACCCTGTTACCTTTCCTTGCCATTGTATTGCGTGGTTTGCTTAGTGAATCAATTAGATTTTAACGCCTTCTGCTCTCATTCCTTTGATAACAGATGCCAATCCGTTTTTGTTAATAGTTCTTAATGCATCAGTAGATACTTTGATGGAAACCCAACGGTCTTCCTCAGCAAAAAAGAAACGCTTCTTTTGTAAATTAGGTAAGAAACGACGTTTGGTTTTGATGTTTGAGTGAGAAACACTGTTTCCTACAATGGGTTTTTTACCTGTAACCTGACATACTCTTGCCATGACGCTTAATTTTTTTCCGATTTTTTTCGGGAGGCAAAGGTAAGGAAATGCAACAAAAAACCAAGTTCCCAATCCCTTTTTTTAATTATTTTCTTCACAATCCGGTAAAAAATCGGCCTGGAAATCCAGATTTGGCCAAGTTTATCCACATTTTCCGGAACACACACCCTGTTTCCGGCCACCCGCCAGGTTAAATCAGCTGCATTTTCATCACTTTCGGGTCTACGTGTACCGTATCATGTTCAAAATCAAGCTTGATCCGCCATTTCTGCATAGTGGCGGCACCAATTACGGCTTCTTCACTTAATCCGGGTACTACCAGGAATTCATCACTCACCAAAATATCATTTATATAAAAATCGAGCCTGATCACTTCTGTAACCTCTATCCTGTGTCCCTCACTAGCAGTAGCAATAAAACGGGTTCTCCCAAGGGCTACCGGCGTTTCCAATCCATCCAGATAGTCATGACTGATACAGGACAAGTTTGCGCCACTATCAAATAGTGTATAAAGTCTTTTTTCTCCCTTTGAGCCCACATACAGAAGCGGAAGTTTAATCACTGACATATTCCTGAATTTGAACCCAAATTACAAAACAAAGCCGGTCAAAAACCGGCCTGCGGTAAATACGGGTAGAAAGTACTTGTTGTGAGTGGTCAGTAGTGAGTAGGGAGTGTTCGAATCAGCAATTTTTAATTTTTAATTGCTAATTTTTAATTACTTGTACATTTCCTCCCGCAACTCCTTCACCCTCGCATCCTCCATGTACTCATCAAAAGTCATCAACCGGTCGATAATACCCTTGGGGGTCAACTCAATAATGCGGTTGGCCACGGTCTGCATAAAGGTATGGTCATGCGAAGTAATCAGTACCACACCCGGAAAGGTCTGACAGCCTTCGTTGAAACTCTGGATGCTTTCCAGGTCAAGGTGGTTAGTGGGCTGATCCAGTATTACCAGGTTCGGGTTCTGTAACATCATACGGCTTACCATACAACGCACTTTCTCTCCCCCGCTCAATACATTTGTTTTTTTCTGAATATCATCGCCACTGAACAGCATTTTACCCAGAAATCCGCGGATAAAAGGTTCATCTGCATCGGTTACATGCGGCGGCACATACTGGCGCAGCCAATCCATCAGGCTCAGTCCTTCGGTAAAGAATTCATGGTTCTCCTGCGGCAGGTAGGCTTTGGTAATGGTGGTTCCCCACTCAAACTTACCGGTATCGGCCTGCATTTTGTCGTTGATGATCTCAAAGAAATCTGTCACCGCCAAAGGATCACGGCTCAGGAAAGCAATCTTCTCGCCTTTATTGATGGAGAAAGATACTTTATCAAACAGTTTCCGGCCATCCACGCTCTTGCTCAGGTTCTCTACATTCAGGATCTGGTTACCCACTTCGCGCAGGGGCTGGAAAATAATGCCGGGATATTTACGGTTAGAGGGTTCAATCTCCTCAATCACCAGTTTCTCCAGAGCTTTCTTACGCGAAGTAGCCTGTTTACTCTTAGAAGCATTGGCAGAGAAACGGGCGATGAAGTCGAGCAGGTCTTTCCGCTTCTCTTCATTCTTCTTATTCTTATCCGTAATCTGGCGTGCAATCAACTGCGAAGATTCATACCAGAAAGTATAGTTACCGGTAAATACTTTGATCTTGGAACGATCCACATCGG
>DASWXD010000044.1:0-7483 GCA_036405675.1 Sediminibacterium sp. | reverse complement strand
ACCCGAGATCTTCACAAAACCACCAAAGGGTACCCAGCCGATACCGTATTCTGTTTCGCCGATCTTCTTTTTCCATAAACTGAACCATGGATTAAAGAAGAGATAAAATTTCTCTACCCGGCATTTAAAGAAACGCGCCGGCAGAAAATGGCCCAGCTCATGCAGTACCACCAATATGGAAAATGACAAAATGAATTGTCCTGTTTTTACGCCTACACTTACCCAGTCAATTGCTAATAAACTCATACGTACACACCCCTGAGGGATTTATTGGTTTTCGCTGATTAATTAAAATTACATGTGAATCAAGGAAGCCGCGAAGTTACGGGCCTCACCATCGGTTTCAAAATACTCTTCGAGCGTGGGATGGGGAAGAAATGCCACCCTGGCCATGGTTTGCTCTACCACTTCTGTCATATCCAGGAAACCGATGCGGTTACGCAGAAAAGCATACACGGCTATCTCATTGGCCGCATTCAGGATACAGGGCATATTACCACCCTGCTTCATTGCTTCCATGGCCAGTGCCAGGTTACGAAAGGTTTTGGTATCGGGCTCTTCAAAGCTGAGGGTACCCGGTTTTTTAAAATCGTATCGGGGGAAATCGTTTTTAATTCTGTTGGGAAATGCCATGGCATACTGAATAGGCAGTTTCATATCCGGCAAACCCATCTGGGCTTTGATGCTGCCATCTTCGAACTGTACCATGCTGTGGATGATGCTCTGCGGATGTACCACTACCTGCACCTGGTCGTAGTTGAGGTTGAATAACCATTTGGCTTCGATCATCTCCAGCCCCTTATTCATTAAAGTAGCAGAATCGATCGTGATCTTGGCACCCATGCTCCAGTTGGGATGCTGCAAAGCATGGTCCTTTTTTACATTTACGAGGAAGTTGGGTTTCTTTCCGAGAAAAGGTCCACCACTGGCCGTGAGGATGATCTTCTCGATAGGGTTCCTTCCCTCGCCTACCAGGCATTGAAAAATGGCCGAATGTTCGCTATCCACCGGAATGATGGGGATCCGCTTTTCAGCTGCCGTACGCATAATGATATCACCCGCCACTACCAGGGTTTCCTTATTGGCCAGTGCAATCGGTTTACTGATCTCTATGGCGCGTAGAGTGGGTTTTAATCCGGCATACCCTACAATGGCTGCCAGCATCATATCATAACAATCCAGCGAAGCCACTTCTTCCAGCGCTTTTTCGCCGGCAAATACTTTGGTATGGGTATGGGCAAGGGCTTCTTTTACAATGGGATATTTTTTCTCATCCCCGATTACCACAATATTGGGTGCAAACTGCAACGCCTGTTGAATCAATAAGGCATCATTGGTCTGCGCCGTTAATACTTCTGCCGTAAAAAGATCGGGATTGGCGGCAATCACATCCAATGCCTGTGTTCCGATGGATCCGGTTGATCCGAAAAGCGCTATTCGTTTCTGACTCATTTAGTGTCTTTAATATACTTCCTACTGTTCTACAAATTACGTTAATAAGCGGGAGAAGGGATTCGGAAATGGAAGAATGGCGAAATTTTGGTATGGTTTTACCATTTCACGCGGTTTCTCAGCTCAAAAAAGGCTGCAAAGCATCCGCAATTACCCGGTCATTGCTCAAACGGGGCACTTTGTTCTGCCCGCCCAGCTTTCCGATAGAGCGCATATAATCGATAAACCCGTTTTTCCGAACGGTGCGCACCTGCAGTTGCATCAGGATATTTCCGCTGATCAGGTCATCATAATACACATTCTTCTGCCGCAGGTTCAGGTCCAGCGAGCGTATAAAACCTTCCCTGTCGGCCGGTTCCTGTTCAAACTCGATAAACCACTCGTGGTAACTCTTGCCTTTTTCCTGCTGTATCAGTGGTGCTACGGTAAATTCGGTGATCTTGACCTGGTGCTCTCTGGATGCTTGCAACATAGCCTGCTCCACTTCCTCGCCGATCACATGCTCCCCAAAAGCCGAAATAAAGTGTTTGATGCGGCCGCTGACTACCAACCGGTAAGGCTCGGTGCTCACAAATTTGACCGTATCGCCCAGGTTATAACTCCATAAACCGGCATTGGAACTGATGATCATGGCGTAATTCTCGCCGGTTTTCACATCACGCAGGCCCAAACGGGTAGGATTTTCGGCGAAGATCTCGCCCACCGGCACAAACTCATAATAAATACCACTATTCGTGTTCAGCAACAGTCCTTCGGCATTTTGTGAGTCCTGGAAGGCAAAAAAGCCCTCACTGGCCGGGAAAAGTTCAATACTGTCGATCTTTTTGCCAATACTCTCGAACATCCGCGCCTTATACGGTTCAAAATTGACGCCCCCCTGCACCATCACACTGAAATGCGGGAACAGGTCAGCGATTTTTTTGCCGCTTCGCTCGATCAGACGGTCGAAATACATCTGCATCCACGGGGGGATACCGCTGATCAGGGTCATGTCTTTATTGATCGTTTCGTCCACGATCTTATCCAGTTTGGTCTCCCAATCCTCGATACAATTGGTCTCGTAACTGGGTAACTGATTGGATCTCAGGTAACTGGGAATATGGTGGTTCACAATGCCGCTCAACCTCCCCGTAGGGATATTGGCCACCCGCTCCAGTTCCGGCGAGCCGCTGAGAAAGATCATTTTGCCGCTGGCAAATGAAGCATTTCCCGTTTCTGCCATATAACAAAGCAGGGCATTCCGGGCCGTATTGATATGATTATCAATAGAATCTTTGCTGATGGGGATATATTTCACCCCGCTGGTGGTACCGCTGGTCTTGGCAAAATAGATGGGCCGCCCCTTCCAGAGAATATTCTGTTTGCCCTCTTTTACCTGTTCGATATAGGGTTTGAACTGCTCATAGTCGCGGATAGGAACCGCCTGGGCATAAGCGGCATGGTCTGAAACGCTTTCAAGCCGGTGTTCCTTGCCAAAAACCGTGTTTTTACCGGTTTTGAGTAGCATTTTCAGGATCGCGTCCTGGTCGTCCAGGGCGGTCTGCATGCTTTTGCGTGTCTTATTATATATATAATTGGCAAAGGGACGAGCCAATAAGGATTTCAGATTCATCATGTCAAGGTCGGTAAGGGGGGCAAAAATAGAGGAAGTTTGGGGTTTGGGGTTTGGAGTTTGGGGTGAAAGCTGTTTTTTTGCCAAAAAAAAGGAAAAAACAAACGCCAAACCCCCAACTCCCAACCCCAAAGCCGTTTTCCACCGATGGGGACAAGATTTATTTGAAAAATGTTTGCGTATTTACGGCATGAAACCTTACCTTTGCCGTCCTAATTTTGGTAGCTATGTTAGCAGTTGTAAAAATCGCAGGTCAGCAATTTAAAGTACAGGAAGGTCAAAGCCTGTATGTTCCTCACCTGCAGGGTAAAACCGGAGATAAAGTAGAGTTCAGCGATGTGTTGTTTACAGACAACAGCGGAACCGTTTCTGTGGGCAGTGCTGTAAAAGCCACTGTAAAAGCAGAAATCATCAGTGATCTCGTACAGGGAGATAAAGTGATCGCCTTTAAAATGAAAAGGAGAAAAGGCTTCCGTAAGAAGCACGGTCACAGAACCCACTATACAAGAATTAAAATTGAAAGCATCGCTTAGTAAGCGGTAACGAGTAAGATGATGATCGGGCGATGCCCGGTGTATTATTTTAGTTTTTAAAACAAAAGACTATGGCACACAAAAAAGGTGAAGGTTCCGTAAAGAACGGCCGTGATTCACAAAGCAAGCGTTTAGGTGTTAAGATATATGGTGGACAACCAGCACTCTCCGGAAATATCATCATCCGTCAGAGAGGTACTGTGTACCATCCTGGTAAGAATGTTGGTGTAGGAACAGACTTTACACTGTTCGCATTAACGGATGGTTTGGTAGAATTTAAGAAAGGAAAAAACGACAAAACTACTGTCTCCGTAAAACCGGTGGAAGTAACCGCTTAAAAGTTTTTTTTTGTAGTTCCAAATAAGTTTTTACTTTTAATGTATTAACTAACCATTAAATCTAAAAAAACATGGCAACTGCAAAAAAAGCCGCTAAGAAAGCCGCTCCTAAAAAAGCCGCTAAGAAAGCCGCTCCTAAAAAAGCTGCAAAGAAAGCTGCTCCTAAGAAAGCTGCAAAAAAAGCTGCTCCTAAAAAAGCCGCTAAGAAAGCTGCTCCTAAAAAAGCTGCAAAGAAAGCTGCTCCTAAAAAAGCCGCTAAGAAAGCCGCTAAAAAATAGTAGCCTTCTTATTTCTCTAGCAGAAATAGATTTAAGTCCCGGTAAACGCCGGGACTTTTTTATTGCGTAATCCCTACCTTCGAAACCCAATACCAGCAACGATATGGACAATTATGCCATTGCAGAGAACTTTGCCCTGTTGGGCAAGCTGATGGATATCCACGGCGATAATTCCTTTAAAGCCAAATCCTATTCTTCGGCCGCCTTCACCATCGACAAACTCACCACTCCCCTGTCTGAATTACCAGCCGAAAAGATCTTCGGGATCCGGGGCATTGGTGATGCCATCGGTAAAAAAATTGTAGAGCAACTGGAGACAGGGCAGCTCAGTTTACTGAACGAATACATTGCCAAAACACCACCCGGCATTATTGAAATGATGGGCATTAAGGGCATTGGACCGAAAAAGATCGCCACCATCTGGAAAGAGCTCGAAATAGAAACTTTGGGCGAATTGCTCTATGCCTGCAACGAAAACCGCCTTACTTTATACAAAGGTTTTGGGGAAAAGACCCAGCAGAATATCAAAGAATCGATCGAATTCTACTTTGGCACTTTGGGCAGTTATCTGTACCAGCAGATAGAGAGTTATGCCGTTGCGGTAGATAACCGCCTCAAAGAAAACTTTCCCGGGGAACAATTTATACTGACCGGTGAATTCCGAAGACAGCTCGAGATCATTAATACGCTCAGTTGGGTTACCACCCTGCCCATGGACATGCTGAAAGACTATTTTACACGGAATGAGTTTATGGTAGTGAGCGAATCCGGTGATGAGATTTCTTTTAAAGGAAAAGAGAATGTAACGATGGGATTCTATTGCACGAATCCAGCTTCCATTGTTGCAAAATTATTCGTAACCAGTGCCAGTGATACATTCCTGGAAGCATGGCAAACAGCCACGCAATGGAATGCTTCGGCTGCTTATGCGGATGAGGAAGCGATTTTTGCCGCAGTGAATCTTGCTTTCATTCCTGCGTACCAACGCGAAAAAGCTTCAGTCATTGACATGGCCAGGGCAAACAACCTGCCTACACCCATCCAGCCAGCAGATATTACCGGCATCATCCATTGCCATAGCAACTGGAGCGATGGGGTGCATACACTGGAGCAGATGGCGGTAGCCGCCAAGGACAAAGGATTACAGTATCTCGTGATCAGCGACCACTCGAAGACCGCTTTTTATGCCAATGGCCTGCAGGAAGACCGGATCCGTGCCCAGCAACAGCAGGTAGATGAGCTGAATGCGAAACTGGCTCCCTTCAAAATATTTAAGAGTATTGAAAGTGATATCCTGAACGATGGCAGCCTGGATTATTCGCCGGAGGTTCTCTCCACTTTTGACCTGGTCATCGCCTCCGTACACTCGAACCTGAAGATGAACGAGGAAAAAGCCATGATGCGTTTGATGAATGCCATAGAGAATCCTTACACTTCCATTCTGGGCCATATGACGGGCAGACTCTTGCTTAGCCGTAATGGATACCCCGTAGATCACAAACGGATCATAGAAGCCTGCGCAGCCAACCAGGTGGTGATAGAACTGAATGCACATCCCCGCAGGCTCGATATTGACTGGCGCTGGATTGACTACGCCCTTGAAAAAGGAGTACTCATCTCCATCGACCCCGATGCCCACGCCATTGATGGTTTTAATGATTGCCGCTACGGTGTATTGGTAGCACAGAAAGCCGGGGTAAGCAAAGAACAGAACCTGAGCAGTTATTCGCTAGGGGATTTTGAAACGTTTGTAGCCAGTCAAAAATCAAAACGACCGTAGGGAACAGACGAACAGAAGAGCAAGGAACAGATGAACGGAGGAGGAGGGTTTTGAATATCGAACAGGGAACGCCGAACATCGAACACCGAACGGAAAACTTCGAACTTCGAACTTAGAACATAGAACTTAGAACTTAGAACCTAGAACCTAGAACTTAGAACCTGGAACCTGGAACCTAAAACAAAAGCTACCATCAAAAGCCTTCACTTCAACATTCGATATTTCCCGCCAAGGCGGGATTCGATATTCGATATTCCCCCCTCCTCCGATCCTTGTTCATCTGTTCATCTGTTCTACGATTCGGCTTCCGGTAAACTAATGTAAAACACCGTCCCCTCTCCTTCTTTTGATTCGAACCAGATCTGGCCATTGGCTTTTTCCACGATGCCTTTGCAGATGGCGAGTCCGAGGCCGGTGCCGGATGATTTGGTGGTAAAATTGGGCGTGAAGATATTATCGCGCATGATCTCGGGAATGCCGCCGCAGTTATCTTCCACCGATAAATAGATCATTCCATTTTCTTTGCGCTGGCGGATCAGGATAGAAATGCGTTTGTCTTTATCCGTATTTGCTTCTACCGCGTTCTGCAGCAGGTTGGTGAACAGGCGGTTCATCTGCACCCGGTCTGAATACACAGGATACGAACCTTCTTCTTTTTCCCATTTAATTTCAATGGCCGGGTTGGCACTGTATAAACGGATCACAGACGAGAGCACTTCTGAAATATCAAAAGTTTCCATCCGCGCATTACCGATATTGGCGAACTGCGAAAAATCGCCGGCAATCTTGGATAACTGGTCTATCTGCTCAATCAGGGTTACGGCCATGCTTTCTGATAACTCTTTTACATTGGGTGCTCCTTTCTGTATCGAATTCTGCAGGTACTGGATACTGAGTTTCATGGGTGTGAGCGGATTTTTGATCTCGTGCGCCACCTGCCGCGCCATTTCGCGCCAGGCCCCTTCCCTTTCGCTTTGTGCCAGTGCCTGCGCACTCAGTTCCAGTTTCTTCACCATCTTATTGTACTCTTCTACCAACATACCGATCTCATCGTTCCGGTTCCATTCAATGGCTTCGTTGATTTTGCCGAGGTTCATTTCCTGCATTTTCTGTCCGATCAGGCTGAACGAAGCCGTGATGCGGCTGGTCAAAAAGAAAGCAATGGCACCCGCAATCAGGAATATAAAGGCGTTCAGGTTAATCAGTGTAGCCAGGAACCCCGAGATCTCCTGGTTCAGCTCACTCTGCGAGTTCAGGTAAGGGATATTGAGATAGGCGTAGTTGTTACCGCTATCATCTGTCAGTGGTACATAGATACTCAGGTATTCAAAAGAACCAATGCTCTCCGACTGCATAAAACGGATACTATGCCCCGACAATAACTCGCGGTACGCTTTCGGCTCCATTTTGGAGCTGAGTAATTGTTTGTTGTAGATATAAGGCTGGGTAGAAATGACGAGACTGCCGCCAAGGTTATAATAGTTGATATC
>DASWXD010000043.1:0-84193 GCA_036405675.1 Sediminibacterium sp. | reverse complement strand
TGCCTTACCTTAGCCCTACCTAAACAAAACCTATGGCTATCGACTGGAAGGGCGTGTTTCCCGCTGTTACCACTAAGTTTACCAGTAACGATGAACTGGATCTTCCTTTGTTTGAAAAGAACCTGAATGCCCAACTGGATGCGGGTGTGAATGGGATCATCCTCGGCGGAACCTTGGGGGAAGCCAGTGTGTTAAGCACGGATGAAAAAGAAACCCTCGTAAAATTTACCATTGAAAAAGTAGCGGGTCGCGTACCCGTAGTGTTGAATATCGCCGAAGGAAGCACCCGAGAAGCCTTGCAGCAGGCGGCTTATGCCAAAGCCTGGGGGGCGCAGGGACTGATGTTATTACCGCCGATGCGGTACAAGTCTGATCACCGCGAAACGGTTACTTATTTCACCACTGTAGCCAATGCCACGGATCTGCCTATCATGATCTACAATAACCCGGTTGATTATAAAATAGATGTAACACCGGATATGTTTGAAGACCTGACTGTCTGCAGTAATATCCAGGCCATTAAAGAATCCACCCGGGATGTAACGAATGTAACCCGGCTGATCAATCGCTTTGGCGGGCGTTTCCGAATCCTCTGCGGAGTAGATACACTGGCCATGGAAGAAATGGTGCTGGGGGCAGATGGTTGGGTAGCCGGACTGGTATGTGCTTTTCCAAGAGAGACCGTGGCTATTTACCGTCTGGTGAAAGCCGGTCATATTGCAGAAGCTGCTGCCATTTACCGTTGGTTCATGCCCTTGCTGGAGCTGGATATTCATCCCAAACTGGTTCAATACATCAAGCTGGCCGAAACACAGGCGGGTATTGGTTCTGAATATGTGCGTGCACCGCGTTTGACCCTGGTGGGTGACGAACGTAAACAGGTACTGGCCACTATTGATCGGGGACTTGCTAACAGACCCGTATTACCCGAATATTTACAACTGAGTATATAATGACGACCCATACCACCCATTCGCCTGTTCAGATCGATACTGTGATGCAGCAGGCCGCAGCCGCTTTTGCGGCCTATCAAAAAACATCACCTGTACAAAAAGCGGTATTTCTCGAAACCATTGCCGCCAATATAGAAGCGCTGGGTGATGCTTTGATCAGCAAAGCTTCTGAAGAAACCAATTTACCCGCTGCCCGTTTAACCGGTGAGCGGGGTAGAACCACCATGCAGTTACGGATGTTTGCCCAGCTGCTGCGCGAAGGCAGTTGGGTGGAAGCTACGGTTGATACCGCCATCCCGGATAAAACGCCTCCCAGACCGGATATCCGCAAAATGCTGGTGCCGATGGGTCCCGTGGTGGTATTTGGCGCCAGTAATTTTCCTTTTGCCTATTCTACAGCGGGTGGTGATACGGCCAGTGCCTTGGCTGCCGGTTGTCCGGTAGTGGTGAAAGCCCATCCGGCACATCTGCAGACATCCATTATGGTGGCCGATGCAATCGCTGCCGCCATAGCAAGCACCGGAATGCCGGAACATTGTTTCCAGCATGTAACCGATGCTTCTTTTGAAGCGGGTAAGGCATTGGTGCAGCATCCGCATACAGCGGTTGTGGGCTTTACCGGGTCGTACACCGGCGGCAGGGCTTTATATGATTATGCTGCAGCGAGAAAAAGTCCGATACCGGTTTTTGCCGAAATGGGCAGTATCAATCCTGTGATCTTATTGCCGGATACACTCTCTAAAAATGCGGAGAGTCTGGCCAAACAATATGCAGGTTCTATTACACTGGGCATGGGGCAGTTCTGTACCAATCCGGGTATCCTGCTGGGGATGGCGAGTGAAGGATTGCAGCAGTTTCTGCAGGTTTTAGCCAGGGAGATCAGTACCATCGCGCCAGCCAAAATGCTGCATGCGGGTATACACAAAGCTTATTTTGAAAAAATGAAGGTTGCCCTGCAGCAGAAGGGAGTAAAACTGCTCTCGCAAACCACCACGGCTCCCGGCGAACTGGAAGCGCTGCCCACGATAGCTACGGTGGATGGGGCTGCTTTTTTACTGGATCCTTTGTTGCAGGAAGAAGTGTTTGGTCCCTATTCGCTGATGGTGATTTGCGATAACGAAGCAGAACTGACAGCCGTTTGGCGCTCGCTAACCGGACAACTTACTACTACCTTAATGGGAACCGATGCAGATTTTGCAGCACACGCTTCCTTGCTCGAGATCGCACCTGCTATTGCAGGTCGGATTGTATTCAATGGTGTTCCAACCGGCGTTGAAGTATGTGCCAGTATGGTGCATGGCGGTCCTTTTCCGGCATCTACCGATAGCCGTTTTACAGCAGTAGGTATCCATGCGGTAAAACGCTGGGTACGACCTGTTTGTTACCAGAATTGTCCGGATGCCTTATTACCCCAAGCCTTACAGGCAGCCAACCCGCTGGGCATCTGGCGTTTGGTGAATAATGAGTGGGTGAGGGCTTGATATCATAACCGTTAGCAGATGATACCATCCGTCTCAGACCGGGATGTTGATCTTTCTGGCTCTGCGAAAGAAAAATAAAAAGCAGCTGCGGCAGACAGCAGGAAATAAATAATGAACACAAGATTCAGGTCTCCCACATATTGTGAGAGGCCGAACCAGTCTTTGAAATGATACAGGATCCCGATACCAAAAGCTGAACTGGCCAGCTGCCATAACCAGGCATACGATGCTTTATCCATTAACTCTGTGTAGGCATATACATGAAAGAACACAAATGCGCCATACACAAACATGGCCGGTGAGCCAATCTGTGCAATATGGGCAAAGAAATAACTGATCAGTAAAAGCGTAACGGTGAGCTGTACCCAGGCCCAGGCTACAAAGGCGTTGGATCCATCTGTGTCATATTTTTCAAAATGATACACATCTTCGATCTTGTAAACGGGGTATTTCTCTGCCACATCTGCCGGGCGCCAGCCGGTGGGCATAAACCAGATGCGGAATTTATCCTCTAGCTTTTTAGTTCGCCAGGCATCTTTGATCAGCAGCCATACATGTACGAAATTGATCTTGATGGGGTTCCAGGTTCGCACCGGTCGTGTAATACCATACACCGCTTTTACATCGGGTAATTCTTCCTGGAATGTGCCAAAGAGTTTGTCCCAGAAAATAAAGATCTGTCCATAATTTTTGTCTATGTATTCCGGGTTGATGGCATGGTGTACACGGTGATGGGAGGGGGTAACAATGATCTTTTCCAGAAAGCCCATTTTATTGATATGCTGTGTATGATACCAGAACTGGGCAAACAAATGCAATGGCGCTACCACGGCGATCACAGATCCGGGCACGCCGAGTAAGGCTGCAGGCAATAAAAAAATAGTGAATACCCGAAAGATCGTTGATATACTTTGCCGCAAGGCACAGGCCAGGTTATACTCTTCGCTGCTGTGGTGTATGATATGCGCATTCCAGAAAAAATTGTATTCATGATCAAGCCGGTGCACCCAGTAACCGGCAAGATCAAGGGAAAAAAAAGCAATGATGTAAAGTAGCGGTGAAGAGGCCAGTTGTACAATGGCTAAATGCTGTACCATCCAGCCATAACTGATAATGGCGATGCTCAGTCCGAGTACATCTTTTACCGTATTGGTGATACCCGAACTCAGGCTGGAAATCATATCGAGGTGACGAACGGTATCGTTTCCTTTTCGCCAGCCCCACCATTTTTCAAATAAAACCAGTATCAGAAAAGCGGGTGTGGCAATCAATAGTATTTTTCCGTAAGTTTCCATATAGGCAATCAAATAATGAATATAAAAAAAACTGCTGAAAAACAGTTGTTTATGCAATTAAATTCCTTTTAAAAGCACATGTTAACTCATCCCATTCCCTATCGCCCTGCCGTGCCGGGTCATCTTGGCGGCGCTGTTTTTTCCTGTATTGATGCGCATACCTGCGGTAACCCGGTCAGGGTAGTGGCCGCGGGCGGTCCTGCACTGGAAGGTCATACCATGAGCGAAAAACGCCAGCATTTTCTGCGCGAATACGACTGGATCCGCAAAGGACTCATGTTTGAACCCCGCGGTCATGATATGATGAGTGGCAGTATCCTCTATCCACCCCATGATCCGGCCCATGATGTAGCCGTATTGTTCATAGAAACCAGTGGTTGTTTACCCATGTGTGGCCATGGAACCATTGGAACCATCACCATTGCCATTGAAGAAGGACTGATCCAGCCCAAAACACCTGGTGTGGTGCTGATGGAAGCACCGGCCGGACTGGTAAAGATCGCTTACCGGCAGGAGGGTAAAAAAGTGACGGCCGTTAAACTCACCAACGTGCCCGCTTACCTGGCCGCAGAAGGTATTACCGTGGATTGCCCAGAGCTGGGCGAACTGGTGATGGATGTGGCGTACGGGGGCAATTTTTATGCGATCGTGGATGTGCAGTCAAATTTTGCCGGATTGGAACAGTACCCTGCAGACAAACTGATAGCCTGGGCCAGGGAACTGCGGAAGCGGATCAATGAAAAGTATTCGTTTGTACATCCGGATAATCCTACTATTAATGGGTGCTCACATATCTTATGGACCGGTGCCGTGCTGGATCCCGCTTCCACGGCACGAAATGCGGTTTTTTATGGTGATAAAGCCATCGACCGTTCTCCCTGCGGTACTGGTACCTCGGCCCGGATGGCCCAATGGTATGCCAAGGGGAAACTGAAGGAAGGGGATGTCTTTATTCACGAGAGTATCATCGGCTCCCAATTCACCGGCCGGATAGAACAGCTGACCACCGTAGGCGGCAAACCCGCCATTGTTCCCAGTGTAGAAGGCTGGGCAAGAATTTATGGGTATAATACGATTTCGATAGATAAAGATGATGATCCTTATGCGTGTGGGTTTCAGGTGTTGTGAATTTAATGAGTGAATGAGTGGATGAGTGAATGAGCGAATGGGGGGAATACTTCCAAATACAACAAATCAAAACATTCACTCACCCACTCATTCACTCATTCGCACATTGTCTTTTATTGCGAATTAATTGCGAATTTTGCCTTCTAAACAGAACGGATATGAAAGTAGTAGTCATTGGCGGAGGGATTGTAGGATTGAGCAGTGCGTATTACCTGCAGCAGAGTGGACATGAAGTAACGGTGATTGATAAAACGGATATGTCGTCTAATTGCTCTTATGGTAATGCGGGATATGTTTGTCCGAGTCATTTTGTGCCATTGGCCACACCGGGTATTGTAAAGCAGGGATTGAAATGGATGTGGAATGCTCGCAGTCCGTTTTATGTACAACCCCGGTTAAGCTGGAGCCTGATCGATTGGGGAATGAAGTTCATGAAAGTAGCTACGCCGGAACATGTGGAACGTTCAGCGATACCGCTGCGCGATATCGCGATCATCAGTAAAAAAATGTATGAGGAATGGACCGCATTACCGCAGTTCCGTTTTGCGTATGAGCGGAAGGGGTTGCTCGAAATCTTTCAGACCGATACGGGTGGCGATCATGCTAAACACATGTTGGAGAAAGCCCATGAACTGGGTTTAACAGATACAGTTTTATTGTCAAAAGAACAGCTGGATGCACTGGAACCCCAGACACGTATACTGGCTAAAGGGGCGGTGCATTTTCAGTGCGATGCACATCTGTATCCGAACAAACTGATGCAGCAATTGTTAGCAGATCTGCGGCAGAAAGGAGTTCGGCTGCTGGGCAATGAGGAAGTAACCGGTTTTGAGAATAGCCAGGGCCGCATCACGAAAGTAAAAACAGCCAAAGCAGTGTATGATGCAGATGCGATTGTTTTATCTTCCGGATCATGGAGCCGGGAAATTGCTGCTAAAATGGATATCAAAATTCCATTGGTTGGAGGACGGGGTTATTCTGTGACACTGGAAGACTCGCCTTACAAACTCAATCATCCTGCTGTATTGATAGAGGGTCGTGTGGCGCTGACCCCGATGGATGGTAATAAGATCCGTTTTGGAGGAACCATGGAAATTACTTCTACAGATACACCACCGAGGATGAGCCGTGTAAAAGGGGTATTGGAAGCGGTAGAACGTTTTTTCCCCGATTTTACCGTACCCATGCCAACGATGGACAAAGTATGGTATGGTTTCAGACCCTGTTCGGCAGATGGCTTGCCTTACCTGGGCCGCACCGCTAAATGGCAGAATGTGGTGGTGGCAACGGGACATGCGATGGTAGGACTGAGCCTCGGTGCAGGAACCGGGAAAATTGTCAGCGAAATCCTGAATGAAGAGAAACTCAGTATGGATATTGCTCCTTTCAATCCCGACAGGTTTCGTTAAAACGGCGTAGCCGGAATGTGAAAATGATGAACGGATGCTGCGGTATCCAGTAAATTGTACTTTTACCCCTTATTATGGATCAGACAGTTACCTACTTACCATACGAAAGCACCGGTTATTTTTCCAAGATCGTTTCTGATTACCTGTCGCAATCCGGTACCCTGCAACTTTTTTACCAACATACACCCGATCTGGCGGGTATACAAAATGCCATCGCCGCCAGGCAAGCCTTCAATACGCCCAGGAAATTATTGGTAGATGTTTTACGGGAGCAGTATGCTTCTTTACCGGTAACCGATAAAGTAACCAGGAATATCGAATTACTTTCTCAGGATAATACTTTTACCATTACAACAGCCCACCAGCCGAATATTTTCAGCGGTCCCCTTTATTTCATCTATAAAATTCTTCACGCGGTTAAACTGGCCGATGAACTGAACCAACAGTATGCCGGTTCGCATTTTGTGCCCGTGTATTATATGGGTAGCGAAGATGCTGACCTGGATGAACTGGGGTATGTAACGGTTGGCGGACAAAAACTGGTTTGGGAAACCAAACAAACCGGTGCTGTGGGCAGGATGAAAGTAGATAAGGGACTTATCAAACTGATTCATGCCATTCATGGCCAGGCGGGTGTGCTGCCATTCGGTAACGAACTGACCGACCTGTTACAACGATGTTATACCGAAGGAAAAACCATACAGCAGGCTACACTGGAACTGGTGAATGAGTTGTTTGGTGAATTTGGATTGATAGTGCTGATTCCGGATAATGCAAAATTGAAAACTGCTTTTCGGTCTGTAGTGGAGAAAGAGTTAACCGAAGGTTTCTCTCACAAAATTGTAGCCCATACAATTACGGAGCTGGGAAAAAATTATAAAGTGCAGGCCGGCGGCAGAGACCTGAATCTTTTTTACCTGATCAACGATAAACGCGAGCGGATAGAATTACAGAATGGTATTTATGAAGTGAAGAGTCTGGGTTTGTCGTTTTCGAAAGAAGCGGTTCTGCAGGAACTTGATCAGCATCCCGAACGTTTCAGCGCCAATGTAATATTGAGAGGTGCTTTTCAGGAAACGGTGTTGCCGAATATTGTTTTTATTGGCGGGGGAGGAGAACTGGCTTACTGGTTGGAATTGAAAAATGTATTCGAAGCGGTAAACATTCCATATCCTGTATTGATGCTGCGCAATTCATTTTTGCTGATCACCAAAGAACAGCATGCAAAATGGCAGAAACTGGGTTTTACCGATATTGATCTGTTTACACAGGAACTGGATCTGCTGAATGCACTGGTGAAAAGAGAAACTGATAACCAGGTAAGCCTTACCGCAGAATTGCAACAGGCGCAGGCGTTTTACAGTCATCTCCGTGCCATTACAGATACGGTAGACAGTACCCTGTCTGAACATCTCCTGGCACTTGAAAAACAGGCACTCAAAAAATTAACGGCCTTAGAGAAAAAAATACTGCGCGCGGAAAGACAAAAATACGAAGTGCAGCAGAAACAGATCGCAGCTATTAAACATCATCTCTTCCCTAATAAGAGTCTGCAGGAAAGAGTAGATAATTTCTCACTCTACTATGCTGCTTTCGGCAAAACCTGGTTACAAGATATTTACCAAGCTTCTACCGGACTGAATAAGGGCTTTGGCGTGGTGAGTTATGCGGGAAAGTAATAGTCTGTATAGAAGTATGTTGCCTTGTTATTCATCAAATCCGTTAGGCCAGTCCTTTTTCAGTTTTGCGACTTTTCCGCTTACTTCATGACTCATTTCCTTTTTATAATGCGCCATGGCAGCAGAGATATTGGCATCGGAACAACCCAGGATCTGTGCAGCAAGGATGCCGGCATTTTTAGCGGCATTTAATGCAACCGTTGCTACCGGAACGCCGTTCGGCATTTGCAGGATGGATAAAACGGAATCCCAGCCATCGATAGAATTAGAAGATTTGATGGGAACACCAATCACAGGCAGTGTGGTAATAGAAGCCACCATGCCCGGCAAATGCGCTGCACCACCGGCACCGGCAATGATCACTTTGATACCCCGTTCTTTGGCGGTGGTGGCATAATCCACCATACGCAAAGGCGTTCTGTGTGCAGATACGACTGTCAGCTCGAATTCGATCTTGAATTGCTTCAGGATATCGGCGGCTGCCTGCATAATATTCAGGTCGCTATCGCTTCCCATGATAATGCCTACGAGTGGAGTGGGTGTTGACATAATTGGTATTTGCTTACTGCAAGATACTTGATTTTCTGTATGTAGAATTTGAATCCCGTAATGGTTAAAAAAACTGCGCCTCCGTGCCTTGGTGAGAAAATTTCCCGCAAGGGCGCAGAGGCGCAGATGAAAAGGCGAGATGTTTAGTTTACATCCTTACCCTCTTTTAACTGTTGGATCATTTTGGTCATACTGTCTGTATTCAGTTGGTTGGGCGAGAGGGGCAAGGCTTTTTCTGCATATTCCAATGCCTTACGGTAATCACCAACAGCAGAATAACCGCGCACCAATCCGGCTAAAGTGGTGAACTGGTTCGGGAATTTTTCATAATTGGATTTGAAAACCTCCAGCGCTTCTTTGCTGCGTTTTTGGGCAAGCAATGATTTGCCGTACTGGTGAACCTGGTTAATATTTCCCAGTGGCGTAGCTTCTTTCATGATGGCGGTGGCTTCTGCACTTCTGTTTAGTTTTTCCAGAATCTGTGCCTTGGTAGCGAGCGTGGTAAAATTTTTCTCGCCCAGTACACCCGGATTGGTGGCAGTATCGGCCCAACGAAGCGCTTCTTCGAGATTCGTGTTTCTGTCGAGGCACCACTGCGCCGCCTGCTGCCAGGGCAGCCAGTAAAATCCTTTGTCTGTGCGTAATTCTGTACGGAAAGATTCCACCTGTGTTTTATTCAGATCCACTTCCACTGTAAAAGGGAAACTCAGTTTCTCCCATTGCAGGCTTACGGTAGCGGCGTTTTCGGTCTGGTTGGTGAATTCGTATTTCAGCCATTCAACAGAACGGTCTGTGGTAACTGGTTTTACATTTACCCGAAGTACATCATCTTTGGGATCATAATAATAGCTGCCCCAGTTGGTCGTGTTTTTTGAAAAAATAAGTGTAGACTGTGCAGGATCATAGGCGATGAAAAAGCCATACTTTCCTTTGGCCAGCGGCTGTCCTTGTATCGTTACATCCGTACTGAATTCGATCGTTGTGCTTTCATTGGCACCCGCCCGCCAGGGTGAGGCATTTCTGGTTCCAAATTGCAGATCGGTATATCCTACAGGAACCAACTGGCCCCAGATCTTTCCCTCCCTGCCTTTTACAGCCGGACGGTCATAGCGGATGGTCACATCTGTAATCCCTATGCGTTCTGTAACGGAAGCTTTTTTATTACCTCCGCTGGGCGAAGTGGTTAACAGGCGTTGTGCCTGCAAAGTAGTAACGGCCAGCAACAAAGCCGACAGTAAAATTCGTTTCATGTTGTATGGTTTTAGTGATACAAACTACTCATATCAACAGCTACAGTTAAGGGTTAAATGATTAAACCGTGAAGGAAGCTGACCAAAGCATGAAATAAAGGATGAGCGGAGTTTTAAATTCCTGCATGTCTGTAAACAGAAAATGGGGAACTGCTGAAGCCGGTATCCCGTTTCAATAGTTCCCCACCTGTTGCTTTGAGTAGTTATTTAACCTGGTAGGCCGAGATGGATCTCAGTACCGGTGCTGCTTTGGCCTGTTGGATGGTTATTCTGAGCTGATCCGTTTCCTGCATCGGAAAACTGGCGATCTTTTTTCGGCCGATAGTGGTACCGGTAAAAACAGTTTGGAATGCCTGTCCATCAAACGCCTCAATGGTGAAAGCACTTACCCTTTGTCCGTAAGCGATCATTTCTTCCAGCACCAGTGTATTAAGGGTTGTTTTTGCCGGCAGCTTCACCAACAGACTGCTGTTCTGCTGCTGTGGCGATACCCAGTAGGTCTGTATATTATGATCGTTCAATGCCGGGATCTTTTTGCCGGGAGCTGCTATGCTGCTGATACGGGCATTTTGCAACAGGTCTTTTGAAAAAGCACTCGTTCTTAGTTTACCAAAACCCACCAATGCAGCTGAATCTGAGGCATGAATACGGCCCGTTCTATCGGGCGGAACATTTAAAAGGAAGTTGCCGCCATTACCCACCGACCGGAGATACAGATTAAACAATGTTTCGGGGGATTTTACTTTGTTGTCTTCTTTGGCATGATAAAACCATCCCGGCCGGATAGACACATCTGCTTCAGCTGGGATCCAGTTTTTGCCATTTACATTACCGCGGTTTAAAGTGTCAGTTGGCGGACCTCCATGTCCTCTTTTAAAACCGGCGGTATCCAGCAGGTTCCAGTTAGTATTGTTGATCGTACCATTTTCATTACCACACCAGCGCGCACCGGGACCAATATCGCTGAAGATCACCAGTTGCTTCTGCCATTTGAAAGCGGAGTCTTCGAAGCGTTTAAAATCGTACACCTGTTTTTTGCCATTGGGACCTTCGCCATTGGCGCCATCCCACCATAGTTCAAAGAATTTACCGTATTGGGTTAGCAGCTCTTTCATGCTGGCTATATACACATCATTATAAGCGGGGGTACCGTATTGCGGGTGGTTTCTGTCCCAGGGCGAAATATAAACGCCCATTTCCAATCCGGTTTTCCTGCAGGCATCAGACAGTGCTTTTACCACATCGCCTTTTCCATTCATCCATTTGCTTTCTCTAACGGTATGAGTGCTTTGTTTGCTGGGCCATAAACAGAATCCATCGTGGTGTTTGGCGGTTAGTATAATGCCTTTGGCACCCGCCTGTTTGGCAATCCGCGCCCACTGTTCACAATCCAGTGCCGTAGGATTAAATACAGAGGGATCTTCATTTCCCTCGCCCCATTCCTTATCGGTAAAAGTATTCGGGCCAAAGTGGATGAACAGGTAAAACTCTTTTTCATGCCAGGCCAGTTGTTCTTTGGTAGGGATAGGGTACACCGGTTTAACAGGCTGCCCCAGCAAAACACCTGCAAACAGACATCCTGCCAGCAATAAATAATTTCTCATATCGTGCATTGAAGAATCAATTTACGATAATGATAGATGCGAAAGTAAAATTCAGGATTGTGGAACGGGGAGGAAAAGAACAGATGAACAGACGAACAGACGAACCGATGAATGGTGCAGGGGATGATTTTTCAGTTCATCTGTTCCTTGCTCCTCTGTTCATCTGTTCTTCTGTTTACTTGAGCTGGCGCTGATACATCTGCACCGCATTTTCGTACCCCAGATAAATTGCATCACATACCAGTGCATGGCCAATGCTTACTTCGTCGAGGAAGGGAATCTGTTGGGCAAAGAATTTCAGGTTGTGCAGGTCAAAATCGTGGCCGGCATTGAGGCCCATTCCCAGTTCTTTGGCTTTGTTGGCTGCTGCGAGATAGGGCGCTATGGCAGCTGCAGGATTGCCCGCAGCAAAATCATGGGCATAAGCTTCTGTATAGAGTTCGATACGGTCGGTTCCGGTTTGTGCAGCACCTGCTACCATCTCTAACACAGGATCTACAAAAATGGATACACGGATACCTGCTTTCTGAAAAATGCCGATGATGTTGATGAGGTAGTCTTTATGTTTGATCGTATCCCAGCCATGATCGCTGGTAAGCTGCCCCAGCGCATCGGGCACCAGGGTTACCTGGTGTGGACGGGTTTCGAGTACCAGATCTACAAATTTCTGTTCGGTGGGGTTTCCTTCAATATTAAATTCTGTGGTGATGATCTTTCTGATCTGTCGCACATCTTCATAGCGGATATGGCGTTCATCCGGGCGGGGATGCACCGTAACGCCATCGGCACCAAAACGCTGTGCATCAATGGCGGCCTGCACCACATCCGGGTTATTGCCACCGCGGCTGTTACGCAGGGTGGCAAATTTGTTGATATTCACACTGAGCTTTGTCATAGTGCAAAAATACAAACTAAGTCCATAGCCTGCAGACATTGTTCCCAAAGCGGGGTTATTTGCACAGGTTAGTGTAGCTTAGAGGTATAAAAAAATGATATGCCGGTACTATTGGTCAGTATACTCTGGTTGGCCCTGATCATTTACACGATCAAAGGCATTTTTGAGCGCCCGGAACTGGAACGGAATACACAGTTGTTGTGGACCATCCTGATTGTAGTGGCTCCCGTTTTCGGCTTGCTGATCTATTATATTTTTGGCACGGAAAGAAAAGATTGATGTCAACTTTTATATCAATAATCTGTTAGTATTACATGAGTTATGTTTCCTTAGAAGATTGTTTAACCGACCTTGAAAAAAATGGCCACCTGGTCCGCATCAAAGAAGAAGTTGACCCTTATCTTGAAATGGCTGCCATACATCTGCGCGTATACGATGCAGGTGGTCCGGCATTATTATTTGAGAACGTAAAAGGCTCTCGTTACCGGGCCGCATCCAATATTTTCGGTACTATCGAAAGAAGCAAATTCATCTTCCGGGATACGTTTGCACAGGTGCAGAAACTCATAGCCCTGAAAGGAGATCCGATCAAAGCACTGAAACATCCGATCGATAACCTGCAAACGGGTTTGGCGGCCATGAAAGCCTTGCCATTAAAAAATCCTCTTTCTAAACCCGTCATGTATGAAGAGATCCAGATCTCCGATCTGCCCCTGATTCAGCACTGGCCCAAAGACGGCGGCGCATTTGTAACCTTGCCACAGGTATATAGTGAGGATGTTGACAGTCCGGGTATTATGAAAGCCAACCTGGGCATGTACCGCATCCAGCTTAGCGGTAACCAATATGAGTTGAACAAAGAGATCGGGCTGCATTACCAATTGCACAGAGGAATTGGTGTACACCAGACAAAGGCCAATGCCAAAGGGCAGGCGTTGAAAGTGAGTTGTTTTGTGGGAGGCCCGCCATCACACAGTGTGGCAGCAGTGATGCCTTTGCCCGAAGGCATGAGCGAAATGACTTTTGCCGGATTACTGGGAGGGAGAAGATTCCGCTATACCTACCAGGATGGATTCTGTATCAGCACCGATGCTGATTTTGTGATTACCGGCGAAGTGTACCCCGGGGAGAATAAACCGGAAGGTCCTTTTGGTGATCACCTTGGTTATTATAGTCTTACCCATGATTTTCCGTTGATGCGCGTACACAAGGTTTACGCCAAAAAAAATGCTATCTGGGCGTTTACCGTGGTGGGCAGGCCGCCGCAGGAAGATACCAGTTTTGGAGAACTGATTCATGAACTCACGGGTGCAGCCATGCCCCAGGAAATACCGGGTCTGCAGGAAGTACATGCAGTGGATGCAGCCGGTGTTCACCCTTTATTACTTGCTATCGGTAGTGAACGGTACACACCGTATACGCCTGCCAAACAGCCGGCAGAATTACTGACCATCGCTAACCATGTATTGGGTACCGGACAGTTAAGTCTCGCGAAATTTTTATTTATCACTGCCGACGATACCAAACAACTGCGCACGCACCAGGTGCAGGCTTTTATGGAGTATCTGCTGGAGCGGATCGATCTTACCCGCGACATACATTTTCATACGCACACTACGATTGATACACTGGATTATTCCGGTACCGGATTGAACAGCGGCAGTAAAGTAGTACTGGCCGCCTATGGAGAAGTAAAGCGAACTTTGTGTAAAGAAGTGCCGGCGTTACTGAAAGAACTTAGGTTATTCCGTAAAGCCAGTCTGGCTATGCCGGGTGTGGTGGTACTGGAAGCTGCTAAGTTTGAATCTTACGAACTGGCGCAGGTAGAAATGGAAGTGCTGAATCAGCAACTGGTGTATCAACTGGAGCAGCTGAGTGGTGTAGCCATGATTGTGGTGGCGGATGATGCACCGTTTACTGCTGAAAATATCCGTAATTATGTTTGGGTTACCTATACCCGTTGCAATCCATCCCATGACATGTATGGTATCGACTCCTTCACCGAAAACAAACACTGGGGCTGCCACGGTCCCTTGGTGATCGATGCACGCATCAAACCTCACCATGCACCACCGCTGGAGAAAGATCCTGCTGTTGAAAAAAGAATCAACAGATTATTTGAAAAGGGAGGAAGCCTGGAGGGGATAATTCGAAATTAAAAATTAGCAATTAAAAATGTATCGGAGGGTGTAACTGATCCAATTATTAATTTTTAATTGCTAATTGTTAATTTACTTCCACCCATGTATGGTCTGCCAGTAATCTGACGGAGGAAATAAATTCTTTGAAGGGTCCGGCGCCACCCCATTCGTTGGGGGCTACCAGTGATAACAGATGGCTTCCGTCTTTTCTTTCGTAGAGATGATAAGTGTGTCCGATCTGGGGTTTAAAACTCAGTCGCGCTTCATAGATCATCATGCTGAGTTCTTTCCGTTTGCGGATCTCCTGTGCCTGCCTGGCCAGTAATTCGATTTGCTGTTTGATCTGGTCAAGCTGCATATTGGTCTGCTCTTCCATCGCAGAGAGCGCTTTGTGCTTGATCACTCCTTCTTTGGTAGGACGGATGGCCACACTGCCTACGGAGGATGCATAGGGCAGTACACTCATTTGTTTGTGGTAGATCTCAGTATTGGTAAAATCTGTATTCTCTTTGTTCTTTCCCTTCTGTGTTACTTTCATGTAACCGTTGGGAAGGATTTCGTTGGTTACTTCCAGAATAGTCGCTTCTTCTTTGATGAACCGTGTCTGAATGGTAGAGGCATTCAAAATGGTGGCCTGTATACTGTCGGCCATTTCCTGGTTCTCAAACGGACGTATCTCTCCGTCAGGAACTACTTCGTATTGTGTGTAAAAAGCCTCATTATCCAGACTTACCCAGTTGATGCTGATAGCCAGTGCATGTCCGTTGCGGATGCTCTCCACTTTGCAATTCCCGCTTTTGGGTATAAGACCCTCCTGAAACGCACATTTTTCAGGAAACAACTGCCAGCTGGCTAAAAAATTATAGGCTTGTACCATGATAGATCCTCGTCACTTTTACTGCACTTATTACAAAATCCGTCAGCAAAGGTTCTTATTTCCCGCAAAATAAAAAAGACCGAAGGTATCAGCTTCGGCCTTTTGTGGTATCAATACTGTTTATTTTACGGTAAAGCCCAGCTCCAGGTTACCCCAAACCAGGGATACTTTACCCGCTTTACTGATGGTATAGGTCAGTCGTTCCTGTGCTGTAGCTGCTTTACCGGGTGTTACTTTAACACGCAGCGCATCATTCGACTGCTCATAACCATCTGCACCCCAGAGGTCTGATTTTTTATTGAAGATGATGGTCCAGTCTTTATCTCCCGACAATACGTAGAAACCATATTTACCTGCCGGTAAAGGTTTTCCTTCTACGGTAATATTCTTGCTGGTAGCAAAAACGGTGGCTTCGTTGGCACCGGCACGCCATACTTCTCCTTTTTTGGGTTCCACATCTTTGCCGATGGTACGGCCTTTCAGGGCCGGAGAACTATAATCGATGGTAATCACAGCACCACTGGCAAGCGTTTGGGTGGCTTTGGCGGGAGGACTGGGGCGCTTGGCTTTATCGTCCTGCGCGGAGGCGGTAACAGAAGTAAACAGGAGGGCAGACAGACTTGTCAGGAGGAAAAGTTTTTTCATACGATTTTTTATTTTAGAACGGAAAGTAACAGCAAAAGGTTCAGTATGCAGAAAGAATTTTTCAAAAAAATGTTAATTCACTACCGCAAAATCAGGTCTTCTGATCAGTTGACTGACATACCTGAAGCGCAGATCTGTATTAAATGTAATGTTCCATTGACTCATCGTGCCGGTAATGCGGGGATAATAATAGGCTTTCAGTTCCATGGTGCCGAATACAAGGTTCTCATTCCGGGTTCTTACCCCGCCGCCTACGGCAGAATAGATATCTCCACTTTCTACATACTGTCCGATAGCTCTCAGGTACGAGATATTGGTAAAGGCAAAAGGAGCAAAACTGAAACCTACAAATTTCCAGGTATTGTAAAACACGGATTCTCCATTAAAAGTAACCCTTGTAGCGGCGCGTAAGGTGGGGTCGTTTAATTGTGGAATCCCATACTCACTGTTCAGTCTCAGCGGATCATTTAATCGGGTTCTTACCAGTTGCGTGGCGCTGCCACTCAGGAAATGCCTGAGAAACCATTTACTGTTACCCAGTTTTCTGAGTTTGGTGAAGTATTCAAGACTGCTGAGAAAACTCACATCTTCCAGATTCTTTTCATGGTAATAACCACCCAGCCGCAGGGTAAAATTCAGGTAGTTCTTACGGTTGGAGAAGTAGCTTCTTTTGTATTCAAAACCAAAATAGGGCCGTTCTACCTGGTTACGGTTGGTCCATCCACCGATAAAAGAAATGCTGAAACCTTCCGGAACGTCTTCATTTCTTCCGAACCCATACAGGAATTTAGTATGGTAATAGTCCTGCTCAAAAATGGTATAGGATGCCAGTACGCTGGATATGTCTGAATACCCGAAATTATAAATGGTCTTGTACAGGTTGGGGATATCCTGGAATTTCCGGTGCACCCCTCTGATTGAGATCATTCGTTTAAACCTGGATTTGAAATTCTGCTGTAATTGTTTCCTCGCCCCCAGGTTATAACCGGCCCATCCATCAAAAACGCGGTAACGGTATTTGAAATCAGATTGATACACCGAATCTCTGTAATAACCATTTTGTGTATAATGATCCGCCAGTTCAAAAGCACCGGTCCAAACATGGTATGGACTCACCAAGGGTAATTCTCCCTGCAGAAACAGGGTTTTCTCATCACGCCTTCCGCTGTTAAAGGAAGGGGCTTCTGTTCGGTAGCCTGCTGCCAGATTAATAAAACTGCCCATGATATTTCTTTTCAGCAATTCAAAACCTACACCGTAACCGGGGTTGCGGTCTTTATCAAACAGGTGTCTGATCTGGATGCGGTTGCCTCTGCCAAAAACATTGTCATCATTCACTTCAAAACTGGCCATTTTTTCAGAACCTGCATCCATGCTGCCGCCTATCGGGAACACGTCTTTACAGATCACAATTACATCTACCGAATCGTCGCTGCCGGTATTGGGGTTGATGGTAATCTGTGCATCCTGCAGATAGGTAAGTTCGCGCAGAAACCTTTCATTATCTGCCATCAGGTAAGGGTAGAGGGAATCTCCACTGGTAAAGAAGAGATTGTTCAGGATTACTTTTCTGCGGGTACTGCTATGTAACGCATTACCGATATCGTTAAAAATATTCCGAACAATTTTGGTTGTATCACTTACATACCTTTCGAAGCCAATCTTTTTTATTTCGATATGCCGGATGATTTTTCCACGATAGGGATTAAAAGCGAGTTCATTTTTAACCGCTCCTTCCGAAGGAAGCACCGGGTCCGGATTATTAACCGATAAACTTTTACCGAGTTTGCCCAATAAACCTTTTTTATTGGCGAGAAAAAAAACAGAATCGGTAACGGGGTTATCCTGCGCATACAAAGCCGTATGACAGATACAGAGTAGCAGCAGCCAACTTGTTTTTTTCCATATCAGAACCGAAGGCATTGGCATTTTAGAACAAACGCTATTTGATAGCTATTGGAAGTTACTTAATCCGGAGATAAAAGCAAGAACTGTACCTGTTTTACCCGGAAGGATCATCAGACGAGTTGTTTTTCAAGCACAATAAATTCCAGCGATTGCTTAGGTAACCCAAATTTCGGGTCGGTAGGAAATGGAGCCGTTTCTCCGGTGGCTGCATAACCGTGGCGTACGTACCAGGCAATGAGTTCTTTTCTGACAGAAATAACAGTCATTTCAATGGTATTACAGGAGTGATTTTTTGCCATGCTTTCTGCAGCGGCCAGTAATTGTTTACCGATTCCCTTTGTCTGCAGCTCGGGCGAAACGGTTAACATGCCGAGATATAATTTATCGGTCTTTTTTTTCAGGTAAACACAACCCTGCAGCAATCCTTCCTCGCTGGTATATTTCAGAATTACCGCATCCGGTTCTGCTATCATTTCCCGTATGCCGGCTTCGTTGGTGCGTTGTCCGCCCAACAGATCCGCTTCTGTGGTCCATCCTTTTTTGGAGCTGTCGCCCCGGTAAGCACTATTCACCAGCCGTGCCAGTTCGCCTGCATCTGCAATGCCTGCTACGGTAATACAAGGAGCCGAAAATGTTTTCATTTGATCCAGATTGCCTGTCACCGAATGTATTAAAATAATTGAAAGTGAAAAAACAGGGCATAAAAAAGCCCGCTGAAAAGCGGGCTTTGGGTAATAATGAGAGACTTAAAAAGCCGGATCAGCAGGCGTATTCGGGTTACTGTCCCTTTCACGGAAAGGATAAGGGAACAGGTTCCGTTTGCGCTCTGTATTCGGACGTCCGAACCGGCGCATATCTTCCAGTTTTAAACCGGTATGGTATAATTCGATACAACGGTTTTTGTAGATCTCATTCAGCAGATCTGCCGTGGTCACTGGTGCCACCGGTGCCAGATCGGCGCCAACACCCAATGGATCGGCAGCCGCTTTTTTGGTAACTACTTTATTCAGTTCAATCAAAGCATTCACCAGGTCTGGTACTGTCTGACGTGCATAACACTCTGCTTTGATCAATGTGATCTCACCAGGTAAATAATGCGGTATAGGCGTTGTGGCAGCGATCCAGAATCCGTTCAGGCGGAATCTTGGCAGAATGGTAGGATTGATCAGCGTGTAAAAAGGAATACGCTTGTCACCGGCAGTAGGAGCCAACGCAACAGGCAGTCCTAACGTTGAATCTACCGGCTGGTATAAGTTGTTGGTAGAAGTAGCCGTATTGTAGATCGGGTTGGGATTGGCTGCTTCAAAATTCAGGGTTGATTTTTTGGTAAGATCAACCGCATTGGCTGCGGCCAGTGCAGCGGCGTAATTTCCTGCAAACAGGGAATAACGGGCTTTTAAAGCATTCAGTGTATTCACAATATCCACACCTGCTGGAATGTCAGACAGGAAAGAAGCACTGATCGGACTGGCTGTAATGGCTGCCAGGGCTTTATCAATAGCTGCAATGGCGCGCGCAAAACCTACGGTTCTGTCGGAAAAAGTAGTGGTACTGGTTCCAACGGTGTCGGGTACTTTTTCCCAGAAACTGGAAACAGCGCCTAAGGATAGTGCTTTGTAAATAGTGGCATAACCGATCAGACCGCTCGCATAGCCTTTGTCTGCCAGTGCAGCGGCACCATTGATCACGTTATTGGCATCATAGATCACTTTATGTGCCGTACTCCATACATTACCCAGCAGGGCATTGGTTCCGTCAACAGCATTACCGCCGTTGGAAAACTGGAACTCAGAGGTATTACCTGCATTCATCAGAATGGTTTCGCCGGTGATGAGGCCATTGGCATCAGCAACACCATTGGCAACGTTGTTGGCATAGGTACGCTGTAAACCCACAGCCACACCTGCCAGTCCCTTCGCGGTAGAAAGTACCTGCGTAGAAGTAGCGGCGGTAGGGTTGTTAAAATCTTTCTTACAGCCCGAAGCGGTTAACAGCACCGCAGCCAGGCCGGTATAAGCGATTGATTGAAATATTCTTTTCATAAAAATCAGTTTTTTGTTGAATTAAAATTTAGCCTGGATTCCGAAACTGAAAGTTCTTGGAATAGGAACTGCACCAAAATCGATACCACGAAGAATGGTGCTTTGTCCACCGGCATTTACTTCCGGATCGTATCCGTTGTAGTTATCCCAGCTGATCAGGTTACGCCCGCTGAAACTTACACTCAGATCGCTGAAGCCTTTCAGTTTTCCAATGTTATAGGTTAATGATAATTCACGCAGTTTGGTAAAAGAACCATCATCTACACGCCATTGCTCAATGGCATAGATGCCGGAAATATAACCACGGGGTAATTGTCCGCGCTGCTCCTGTTCGGCAACTTTACCGTTACCTACGCCCTGACGGGTACGGAAATCGGCATTGAATACATTACCACCTCTTACCGCATCAATCTGCACGCGCAGACTCAGTTTCTTGTAGGTGATCTCATTCACCAGACTGGCGGTATAATCAGGATTCGGATTTCCGATGATCCGGCGTAAAGTGCTTCCGCTGGGTAAACCGGTTGTTGTATTTCTTCCGGGAGTATATACCAGGGCACTGTTCTGTACACCCGCTTCCTGCTGTGGAATACCGGCCGCATTTTTCAAAAGGTTACCATTGGCATCCGTTGCAAAGAAAGTTCCGTAGAACACACCAATGGGCTGTCCTTCAATGATCGCTACCGGTGCACCTGCATTGGTACTTAACAGGGTTAATGCCTGACCAATACTTACGGCTTTGTTGCGGTTGTGGTTATAGATCCCGGTTACTTCCCATTTCAGGTTCTTGTTAGCAACAGGACTACCGGTTAATACTACTTCATATCCTTTGTTCTCTAAGGAACCATAGTTATCCAGCAAACTGGAGAAACCGCTGGTTGGCGCAATAAAGCGGTTGATCAGCAGGTCTTTTACTTTTTTGTTGTAAACGTTCACCGTTAATCCCAAACGGTTGTTCAGGAAAGCGAGGTCAAAACCATATTCCAGTTCTTGCTGTCTTTCAGGTTTTACATTCTCGTTAGCCAGTGTTCCGCTGGAGTTCAGGGCAGTTCTTCCGAGGTAAGAAGAGGAACTGTAAGTGTTGAACCTTGAGTAAGCGCCGATACCGGTCAGGTTGCCGCTCTCACCATATGCAACACGTACTTTAAACAGATCCCACCATTTGGATACGCCCATTTTACTCCAGAAATCTGTTCCGGAGATCACGTAACTACCACTGGCTTTGTAATAGGTCTGGTTACGCTGGTTTTTACCAAATACAGAAGAACCGTCAACACGCACCGCACCGGTTACAAAGAACTGGTTACGGTATTTGAAGTTCTGCTGTACATAGGTACCTGATACGGAAATCTCACTTCTGTCATCCACACCTGGTAAGATGGTGCTGGCGCCGTTCACGGTTTGTACAAAGGGGGCCAGACCACGTCCCTGTAACAGGGCATAATTGTTTTTCTCATATTGCTGAGAGAAACCTACCTGTGTTACGGAGTTGATATTGCTGGTGATGTCGATATTGTAAGTAGCATTCACATCATGGTTGATGGCGAAGAAACTGTTGCTCGCAGTACTGGAATACCCATTCTGGGTAGGATCCAGACCTGCACCACCGCCAAAGAAAGCGGTACTTACGTTATAAGCAAACGGTGGAATATAAGTTGTACCATTCTGCGAATAGTTATCAATACCCATCGTATAATCAACCGTCAGACGTTTGATGGGACGCAGTTTCAGTCCCATATTGGCAATCACCCGGTTGGTAGTTTGTCTTTGTTTGATGTCTTCGATCACAGATACCGGATTGGCACGGCCTCTTTCACCAATTGCCTGAATATTACCCAGTGCATCGCGCTGCCAGATATTGTGGAAGTTGCCGATGATGGTAACGCTGTTCATAGGAGAGAAGAAGGAGTTGCCATCGGGTTTCTCATTGGCAGTACTGTTTACATAGTTCAGCCCCAGGTTAAAACTGGCCCATTTGTTCAGCACCTGGTCAATATTACTGCGGAAGCTGAAACGCTGGAAATCTGTATTGGGGATGATACCCTGGTTGTACAGGTAAGAGCCCGAGAGATAATATTTGGTTTTATCGGTACCGCCACTGATAGACAGGTTATTGTCTGTTCCATTGGCGTTACGGAAAATATAATCCTGGTAATCGTAACGGGTAACGGCAGTAGTGGTGGTTACGGCAGGGGAAAGAATATCCTGTGTAAATGCACCCGGTCCGTCTGTAGGTCCGCCGAATTTGGTTGGCGACTGGTTCACATCCAGTTTCTTACGCAGTTTGCTGGTAGTGTAATTGGTAGAGAAGCTGATAGAAGGCGCACCGCTTTTACCTTTTTTGGTAAAGATCTGCACTACACCGGCGTTGGCGCGGCTACCATATATGGCAGCGGCAGCAGCACCGTTCAATACTTCCACTCTTTCAATATCGTTGGGGTTGATATCCACCAAACGGCTTTGACCGATATTACCTACAAAACTTCCGCCATCATAGTTGCCGGATGTATTGGTAACACGGTTGGTACCGTTGTTTACGATCACCCCGTCAATGATATACAGTGGTTCAGAAGAAGAAGAAATAGAGCTGATACCACGCAGTCTTACAGAAATACCACCGGCAGGATCTCCGGAGTTCTGTGAAATCTGCGCACCGGCTGTTTTACCCTGTAAAGCTGCCAGCACGTTTCCGGTAGCACCTTTGTTCAGGTCTTCTGCTTTTACGGAGCTGATATAACTACCCAGTTGTCTGCGGGTAGTTCCGGCAGAGGTACCGGTAACAACCACTTCGTCCAGTTTAGAAACTTTTTCGCTCATAACCGCATCAACGGTATAGCTTTTGTCAGTACCCACTGTCAGCGCTGTTTCCTGTTGCTGAAATCCTACGCCTGCAAATACCAGGGTATATTTTCCGGCAGCAAGCGGGGCCGTGAAGCTGTATAAGCCGTTGTTATCGGCCAATCCGCCAAACTTGGTACCTTTTACGGTTACCGCAACCGATTCAACAGCGGCGCCGGTGGTACTGGTGATTTTTCCTGATATGCGTACCTGCCCATAGGAGTAGGCGGTAAGCAGGGTGATGGCCAGCAGCAAACAGAGTTGTCTCCATTTACCTGTGGCTTTCTTAACACTTGTGTTCATAGCGCAGTTTTTATTTGTGATAAATCAAAGAATGGTTAAACTGTTTATCCTGAACGGATCCAGCACTTTATCGGTTGGATTCAGCTCAGTGATGAGAATATCTATATCATCTACCCCGCATACACGGATGCGTTGATGAGAATTTAGTTTTTCTGAGATCGACATCACCACGGTTTTTGCCGAAGATTCGATCATGGCATTTTTTAGTTGTGCAATATCCCAGTCGTTATCAGTGATGCCATGGTCCCTGTCAATCGCATTGATCCCCAGAAAGCAGAGATCTGCTTTGATATGTTTGATCTTGGTAATGGCTTCGCCCCCGATGGCGATCTGTGATTTCTTGGCGATTTTGTCGCCAATAAAAATCACATCGATATTCGGGTGCTGTGCATATTCATAGGCCGCCGGGATACTCCCGGTTAAAAAAGTAGCTTTCAGATTCTCCGGTAATAAACGCGCCATTTCGATCACCGTGGTTCCGCCACCGGTTAATACAAACATGCCATCCTGTATCAGAGAAACTGCTTTTTCAGCGATCACTTTTTTACTGTCTACATTATAGACATCAGAACGCAGGTAAAAGCTGTTAAAAGATTTAGATAATGCGCCTCCATGTACTTTGATAACTTTGCCACTTTCGGCCAGTTCATTCAGGTCGCGGCGGATCGTGTCTTCAGACACATTAATAGAGCTGCTCAGGTCGGCAGACAAAACACTGTTATGTAAACTTACCTGGTGTAAAATATAGGCCTGGCGTTCTTTCTTAAGCATTTCGTTAGGGTATTGCGTTGCTAAAAATGAACAAAATTCTTTATAATACAAATAAAAAGCTGCAAATTGTCGCATGCTTTCTTCCGATAATCTACAGAAACCTGCAAAAATGAATAAAAACTTAAACAGATTATGCGGTATTGCGGCAAAACCGACCCGCCTGATCATAGGGTTAATGAGCGGAACCTCCCTGGATGGGTTAGATGTAGCACTTTGCAGGTTCACGGGGAGCGGGCCCGAAACGCAGATCGAGTTGTTACAGTTTGAGACCTATCCTTATGAAACGCATTTTAAAGAGGAAATCCGCTCGGTTTTCTCTAAAAAAACGGTTGATCTGGAGAAACTCTGCCTCCTGAATGGCTGGGTGGCCCAGCAACATGCCGCTATTATTCTCGGGTTTTTGCAGAAATGGAAGGTGAGTCCCGAAGAAGTTGACCTGCTGGCCAGTCATGGACAAACCATCTACCACGCTCCTAAACTACAGCACCGGCAGCCCGGTTTTGGAAACGCCACTTTACAGATCGGGGATGGTGATCAACTGGCGGTATCTACCGGGATCATTACCCTCAGTGATTTCAGACAGAAACATATTGCAGCAGGGGGGGAAGGAGCGCCGCTGGCAGTGTATGGCGACTATTTTATTTTCAGTAAAAAAGGGGAGAACCGGATTATGCTGAACATTGGTGGAATTGCCAATTTCACCTATTTACCTGCCGACCTGGATGCGGCCAAGATCTTCAGCACCGATACGGGCCCCGGCAATACCCTGATGGATGCCTATGTGCAACAACATTTTCAGCTGCCCTTTGATAAAGATGCCGCCGTGGCAAAAACGGGAACCGTAAACGAAGCCTTACTGACCGAACTCCTGAAAAATGCTTTTTTCGACAAAGGATTCCCCAAAACAACCGGTCCGGAACTGTTTAATCTTGCCTATCTCGAAAAAGCCATTATACAGGCAGGCATTTCAAAAATCTCACATTCCGATGTAATGGCTACCCTGAACCGTTTCAGTGCTGTAACGATTGTAACCGCCATGAAAAGAACCCTGGATGCGGCTAACACTTTCACGATCTACACCAGTGGCGGTGGTATGCACAACCCTTTACTGATGCAGCATATACAGGAGCTGTTGCCGGGCTATACTTTTTATACCACAGATGCGCTGCAGATCAATCCGGATGCCAAAGAAGCCCTGCTGTTTGCGGTACTGGCCAATGAATGTGTGGCCGGGGGAAATACACCTATCGGTAATGGGACCAGTGATATTCCTTCGGTTAGTATGGGGAAGATCAGTTTGCCGGGGTAGAAGTTAATGATAGAATGATAGAATGAGTGAATGAGTGAATGAGTGAATGGGGGGGCAATAAAAAAGTCCCGCGCAAGAACGTGGGACTTTGGGGATATATATGGAGAATAGAATGCCTTACTTTTTGTTGCGGGCAAACACGCTTACCATACCGCCCTTGGTGATCTCTAATACCAGGGTCTCATTTTTCTTTTCCATAGAAACATAGAAGTTTGTCTCTTTAGAATCGGAGGTAAACTCGATACAGTCTTTTAACTGGTACTCGGGATACTGGTACTTACTGGTGATATTTTCCAGGGCAGACTTGGGCAGTTTGTCAAAAGCCATGGTCTTGCTGGTACCGATCAGTTCTCCGTTTACATCGTAGAAAGCATCTACTTTCTCATTATTGAGAACGAAGCTCACTTTGTCAAATCGGTCGCTGGATTTCCAGGAAACATTTTTGGCTTTGCTGAAGGAGGCAGCAAAATGGTCATTTACTTTGGTACTGATGGCTGAAGGACCGGCAAAAGCGCTGGTTCCGATGGCGATGGCTGCTAAGGCGGTGATGAATAACTTTTTCATGGTGTGTTCTTTAAATTTTATTAAGAATGTTGTTTTTGTTTGTTTCAATTTGATATGTCAAAAGTAGAAACAGCTGCTAAGTAGACGAAGCAGATTGTGATTAGTTACATTCCTGTGACGGGCGTTATTATGAGTGGTGTTAACACAAATGTTAACGCAGGTTAATGTTGCCCTGTAATGCAGTGATAGCAAGGGTTACGGCCGATTTCTTAAAGCTTTCTTAAAGGCCCTTCCTGCGGGATGAATGAACTGTATCAACTGTCCGGTTTAGGACGAACGGTTGTTAGTGCTGGCGAAAACGGCCCTATTGTCGGTCAAGTGTGAACCGGCGGTTACCGATTAGCAGCTCCGGGAGAAGTATTTCAATAAAAAAGCCTCCTTTTTTTCAAAAAGAGGCTTTTTTATTAACCAGGGTTGGGTCAGATCTCTATTTCTGCTGAACAGAAGGGTAGTGGTCCAGTGTTTCAAACACGATCCTTTTGTCCTGCTTTAATACAGAAATAAACTTCTTTAAAGAATCAGCATATTGTTTTTTCTCAAACAAACGGTCGTGCGAGAGAATCACCAGTGCATTCTGCTGGTTGGTGGTACCATCCTCAAATTTCTGGTTCACACGCTGTATCATTTCATCTACGCTTTCTTTAGGTGCTTTGGCTTTGGCCTGTTGGGTCCACTCCAGATCCCAGCCAATGATCTTATATCCCAGTGAATCCAGTTTTTTTACCAATGGGGTATTGGCTTTTTGCCCGTGCAGATCACCATTGGCGGCCCAGCCGTTATTACCCGGTAGGCGTATGATTTTTACGGGGATGTTCAATTCCTTCTCATTACGCAGGAAATCATTGAGCGCACTGTCTGTCATGGCAGGAGAGTAGAAAGTGCCGTATTTATCCTTAAATCCATGGCTGAAACTGTGATTGGCCAGCAGAAACTGCGGGTAAGCATTCCGGATAGAATCGATCAGGCGTTTTTTAAAAGGCCCCACCTGGTTAAAACCCACCGAGAAAAAAGTGGCTTTGATGCCCTCTTCCACAAAAACGGCTTTGGAGTTAACGGTTCCGGGAGGCTGGGGAGAATCATCCCAGGTAAGGTAAATATATCGTTTGGTATTATCCAGTTGGATCGGCGTACCCGGCACCATTTTCGCGGTCTCCGGTTTAACCGAATCAGCTCCTTTGTTTTCGGCAGTGCCTTTGTTTTTACAGCTACTCACAGTTACCAGTGCTATCATAGCCATACTGGTAAGGTTCAGTTTACATAGATTCATAATTACAGCTTTAATTCTTTTCAAAGATAGTCAAGCCAAAGTTGGCCCTTATCGCTTACTTATCCTCACATGTGAACAGGTCATCCCGCCTCCCCCCATTTTCCACATTCTATCATCCAATCATTCTATCATACTATTATTCTATCATTGGTTCATCTAAACCTCTCCGACACCGCATAACAAACCTTATCATTGATCCGGTGAAAGATATCATCATTGATCTTCCTCAGTTTCCGTTGCCGGCGGGTAGATAAAAGCCTTCCCTGCTCATCAAAATACTGGGGCTGCGAATAAAAGGTGAGGATATAATATTTCTCATTAAGGAAAGGCAAATGGAATGCCAGTTTACGGATAGAGAGAAATACCAGGGATCTTTTCTGGTTATTACTGTAATAATCCAGGTTATTGACCCAGATGCACTGGATGGATTTCATTTTATTAATCAGATCAACGATTCCCTGTGCCGGCAGATCGAACTTTTTGAGTGTGTCCAGAAAACGGGGTTCATTGATGCTGAACTCATAGATATATTTAATCGAATCTGTATAAATCTCCAGCGAAAGATCATTGAAAGACCGGTCGGTAAAACCCACGGAAAAGCGGTTCTGTTCGTATAGTTTTTTGTACGACTGTTCAATCTCCGACAGGGTTTTCTCGTGTTTGTTATAATAATCGGTAGAGAAGATCTTGCTGGAAGTACAGGAAGACAGCAGTAACAACAGCCCACAAACCGGTATCGTATAGAAAGATTTACGGCGCATTCTTTGTTTTTTTAGTGGCATGCGATATGCCGAATAAGATCTTCTTAAAAAATCGTTCTGTGATCAGCATCCGGGTTCTGCCGCCATAATCCCAGTAAGTGATGGCGATCTTATTATCTACTTCTTCCACGGCAAGTAATATGACAAAATGAGTAGGCACGCCGAATTTAAGACGTGTCTGGTTTCTTTTATAAAGATTCACATTATTTACAAAAAGCGTTACGGTACCCGTAGATAGTTTGTCTGCGAGATATTCGTAGATATCCCGGATCCCCGGTTTAAAGAGATCGGAACCTACCGATGTGACCCTGTAATTGAACAGGTTTCGTACCATCCGGTTGTATTTGGCAAAATTAACAGCGGCCCAAAGCCGGTTCTCGTCGCCGGGATTGTATTGTTTGTCAAAAAAATTCAGGTAACCTTTAAAATGATCGGCCAGCAGCATAAACCATAACTGGTCAGCAGGTCTGATGTCCAGTTCCCCTTTAAAAGTGAGGGTGCCCGCTGCCAGTTTTACTTCTTTGCTGGGCTCAAAATACTCTTTGCCATAAATCGCTTTTCCTTCCTTGTATATTTTCAGCATAAACGTAATAAAACCCAAAGGATCATCATGCAGTGGAATATAGGAGAGGGCCGCGTAGGCACAGAAATTAGTACTCTTGCCTTCGTGAATACTGAGCGGATCTTCCAGGTTATTACGCAGATTCTGTATAAAAATGACCGGATTTACATTGGGCCAGAAATTACTGGGCCGCAGATCAGCATGTTTTTCAAGAAAACTGAGGGCTTGTTTACGGGTAGATAAGGGCGTAGTATCTATACGGCTGCCATCTCCGGCTATGGCAGTCATAGTACCGAACACCAACAGAAAAGCCAGGAATAAGGGACATTTTCGACTGATATTTTTTATGCGTCTGTTCAAATTGTAACCTCCATACATATCATCCTGCAGTTGAAAATAACCATTTACCCGTAATGTAACGGTAAAATAACAGCCGCTATTGCGAAATTTTACTTTTGTCTTACAGATTTTGGATACAAAAAAGAGGACTCTTTCTGTCAGGTACGCGGCATACAAAAGCCCGCTTCACAGAAGCGGGCTCTATAACATAAAATCAATTGTCTGAAAACGGTGTATTAATACCTGTACAGATCAGCCTTGAAAGGACCTGCTTTCGGAATACCGAGGTATTCAGCCTGTGCGTCGGTCAATACATCCAGTACGGCACCTACTTTTGCCAGGTGTAAACGGGCTACTTTCTCGTCCAGGTGTTTAGGCAATACATATACTTTGTTCTCGTAGTTCTTGAAATTGGTCCACAATTCAATCTGGGCCAATGTCTGGTTAGAGAATGAGTTACTCATAACAAAGCTTGGGTGACCGGTGGCACAACCTAAGTTTACCAGACGGCCTTCAGCCAGAACGATCACATCTTTTCCTTCGATATTGTACAGATCAACCTGAGGTTTGATGGTGTCTTTGGTATGACCGTAATTTTTGTTCAGCCATGCCATATCAATTTCAATATCAAAGTGACCGATATTACAAACGATCGCTTTGTCTTTCATCAAACGGAAATGTTTTTCAGTGATCAGATCGCGGCAACCGGAAGCAGTAACAATAATGTCAGCTTCTTTCACAGCTTCGATCATGGGTTTTACTTCAAAACCTTCCATTGCAGCCTGTAAGGCACAGATAGGATCGATCTCGGTAACGATTACACGGCAACCGGCACCTTTCAGCGACAGGGCAGAACCTTTACCTACATCACCATAACCACCTACTACAGCAATCTTACCAGCCATCATCACATCAGTGGCACGACGGATCGCATCCACCAGAGATTCCTGACAGCCGTATTTGTTGTCGAATTTTGATTTGGTAACAGAGTCGTTCACGTTGATCGCAGGAATCGGTAAAGTACCCTTTGCCATACGCTCATATAAACGGTGTACACCGGTAGTGGTTTCTTCAGATAAACCTTTGATATTGGCCACCAGTTCAGGATACACATCAAATACCATATTGGTCAGATCACCACCATCATCCAGAATCATGTTCAGCGGACGGTCTGCACCACCAAAGAACAAAGTCTGTTCAATACACCAATCCGCTTCTTCCTGTGTTTGACCTTTCCAGGCAAATACACCCACACCGGCAGCAGCAATAGCAGCAGCAGCCTGGTCCTGGGTAGAGAAGATATTACAAGAACTCCATTTTACTTCGGCACCCAATGCCACCAGTGTTTCAATCAACACAGCGGTCTGGATGGTCATGTGCAGACAACCTGCAATACGTGCCCCTTTCAAAGGCTGGCTTGGACCGTATTCGGCACGGATAGACATAAGACCGGGCATTTCTGCTTCGGCGAGACGGATCTCTTTGCGGCCCCAATCGGCTAAACTCATATCAGCTACTTTGTAAGGCAGGCTGAAATCGATGTTTTTTAATGACATATAGTATGATTTATGTGTACAAATGTATATTGATAGAATAAAATACTATAATTATTATTTTATTTGGAATAAATTAGCTGTTTTGATAGCTTTATAAAGAATAAAAGATGTTTTTAACATGCCAAAAGCCACGCTAAAAGTAGATTCCACTAACAACGTTTTTTCATTGGATGAAAAGGATATGGCCATCCTGCGCGAACTGCAGCAGAATGCCCGGGCAACGGTGAAAGAGATTTCGGATAAAGTGCACCTGAGTACCACACCGGTTCACGAACGGATCAAACGCATGGAAGAATCGGGGGTGATCAGGCAATATGCCACGCTGGTAGATCATTCCAAGGTGAAAAAAGGGTTGATGGTAATCTGTTACGTATCCCTCAAACAGCATAACCGGAATGCCGGCGCCAAGTTCATCAAAAGTATCCAGGAAATGAATGAAGTGATCGAGTGCTATAATATTTCCGGTGAATTCGATTTTATGCTGAAAGTGGTAGCAGAAAGCATGGACGACTATTACGATTTTCACGTAAACAAACTAAGCCAGGCAGAGAACCTGGGGCATGTGCAGAGTGTGTTTGTCATGGGCGTGATCAAACAGACACATGTGCTGGTGCATTAGTAGGGGAGTCTTGGTTTATTCATTTACTGGTTTAATGGTAAGATACCAGGGGTAGGCGTAATAGTGGTTGAAGTTGAAATGAGACATCCAGTAAACCAGCAACCAGCAACCCAATCACCTATCGCTGAACCGCAATTTTCTTTTTCCCAATCAACAACTTCCGCTGTAACCAATGACTGGCATAGGCACCGGCAATACCCACGGCTGCGCCGGCGAGTACATCTGATGGATAATGCTCTCCCTGGTATAACCTCGAATAACCCACGCCCGCGGCCCATACAAATGCGGGTACTGTTACATACCATTTTTGATAGACCAGCGCCAGTGAAGTAGCTGTGGCAAAAGACAGGGAAACATGTGCCGAAGGAAAAGATTTGCCGGTTTCAGACCCATCGTAAGGAAATACTTCTAAGGGATATTTGCGGTACGGTCTGTCTCTGTTGATGATAATTTTGATGGCTTCCGTAGCAACAGTGGTTAATACCACACTGCCAACCAGTTCTAAAGATTGGCGGGTAAGCGCGCTGTCTTTCTTCAATAAACCCGCCGCCAGCATCACACCGGGAATGCCCACGGAAAGTGGTTTGGCGGAAGAAGAAAATCCCTTCCACAAGCCGCTATTGGGTTGGGAAGGGTTGATTTGTTTCAGTAAATTGATATCCCAGTTCTGCGCCTTACTATCTACACAAATAATACTTCCTATACCAATGCTGATCATGATCAGCCAACTCTTCACAAATGTTGTCATAATAGATTTTGTAAGCTGTCCTGAATGGTTCTGATACGGGCTTCAGCATCTGCCTGCTTTTTCTGTTCCAGTGCCACAACTTCCGGTTTAGCGTTTTGTACAAAACGCTCATTACTGAGTTTTTTGATTACGCTTTCGAGAAATTTCTGCTGGTGTTCCAGGTCTTTCAGCAGTTCCGCTTTCAGGTTGCCTGCATCCAGTTGCTTCTCGGTTTCAATAAAGAATTTATCTTTCTCTACAGCAACTACAATGGTATTGGCGATCGTGGTGGATGTATAACCGATGCTTTCTGCATTCACCTGTTTGAGCAGGATATTTTCAATAGCACGGTAACCGGCATCTTCACTAGTTTGGATGAACAGTTTGATGGGATCTTTGGGTTTTAACTGGTTTTTGTTCCTGGCATCCCGCAGGGCAGAGATCACCTGTTTCAGCAGCTCGCCGGAAGTGAGCACCTGTTTGTCAAATGGCTGCAGGGGTGCTGCCTGTTTTACGCAAAGATCTGTTGTCTGCTCCTTCAGCAAATGATAGATTTCTTCGGTAATGAATGGCATGAAAGGATGCAGTAATTCCATCAGTTCTTCAAAATAACCAATGGTTTGATCGTATACGCCTTTTTCAATCGGTTGCTCAAAACCCGGTTTGATCCACTCCAGGTACCAGCTGCAGAAATCGTCCCAGATCAGTGAATAAATGGTTTTCAGGGCTTCACTTAAGCGGAATTGTTTCATCAGTCCATCCACTTCAGCCTTCACTTCATTCAATCGCTGACCAAACCAGTTTACGGCAAAGTGCTGAGGCTGATTCCCCGACTCACTACTCACCACTGACGACTGACGCCCTTCCCACATTTTGATCAGCTTCAGTGCATTCCATAATTTGTTATTGAAGTTCCGTCCCTGCTCCAGTGCCGATTCGTCAAACAGGATATCATTACCTGCCGGCGATGCTATCAGAATACCGAATCGAACAGCATCGGCACCGAATTGATCAATCAATCCCAGCAAGTCGGGCGAATTACCCAGGCTCTTGCTCATTTTTCTTCCCTGTTTATCGCGTACGATTCCGGTAAAGTAAACGTCGCGGAAAGGGATTTTACCCATGTATTCTTCACCGGCCATAATCATTCTGGCTACCCAGAAGAAAATGATTTCCGGCGCAGTAACCAATGTATGGGTGGGGTAGTAATAGTTAACTTCTGCATTACCCGGATCAGAGAGTCCTTTGAATACTTCAAAAGGCCAGATCCAGCTCGAGAACCAGGTATCCAGGCAGTCATCATCCTGCCGCAGGTCCTCAATGTTTAAATGTTCATTTTTACTTTTTAATTGCACATAGGCTTCTTCTTTTGATGCAGCCACCGCAAAAGTTCCATCGGGTGCATAATAAGCCGGTATACGGTGTCCCCACCAGAGCTGCCGGCTGATACACCAGTCTTTGATGTTCTCCATCCAGTGGCGGTAGAGATTTTTAAATTTAGCAGGATGGAAATGGATGTCTTCCTCCATCACAACTTTCAGGGCGGGTTCCGCCAGTTGCTTCATACTTACCCACCACTGTAAACTCAGCCGGGGCTCTACTACTGCGTCGGTTCTTTCGCTGTAACCTACTTCGCTGGTATACTCTTCTGTTTTTACCAGGTATCCTTCTTCTTCTAACTGTTTTACGATCTGTTTTCTTGCATCAAAGCGATCCAGTCCCACATAGATCTGCGCCGCTTCGCTCAAAGTACCATTGTCATTTAATATATCGATCACTTCCAGACCATGTTTCTGGCCCAGCAGGTTATCATTCATATCGTGAGCCGGTGTTACTTTCAGGGCCCCGGTTCCGAAATCCATCGTTACATATTCATCCGTAATGATGGGGATCCGACGGTTGATCAAAGGAACGATGGCGAATTTCCCATGCAGGTGCAGGTACCGTTTATCATCGGGATGTACACAGATGGCTGTATCGCCCATGATGGTTTCGGGTCTCACGGTTGCTATCACCAGACTATCATTCAGCGCAGTACCATCGGCATTGACCAGTTTGTATTGCAGGTGATATAGTTTCTGTTGGGTTTCTTTCCGGATCACTTCTTCATCACTCAGTGCGGTTAACGCTTTTACGTCCCAGTTGATCATGCGTTTACCGCGATAGATCAGGCCCTTATTGAACAGGTCAATAAAAACCTTCATGACCGATTGGTAATAATCCGGATCCATGGTAAAGGAAGTCCGGTTCCAATCCAGACTGCAACCCATTTTTTTCAGCTGCTGTAAAATGATGCCGCCGTATTTCTCTTTCCATTCCCAGGCATATTGCAGAAATTCATCGCGGCTGAGCGAAGATTTGGTAATCCCTCTTTCGCGCAGCATGGCCACCACTTTGGCTTCTGTCGCAATCGAAGCATGGTCGGTTCCGGGAACCCAGCAGGCATTTTTGCCCTGCATTCTTGCACGACGTACCAGGATATCCTGTATGGTATTATTGAGGCAATGACCCATATGCAGTACACCGGTTACATTGGGCGGGGGGATCACCACGGTATAGGGCTCCCTGCCATCCGGCCGGCTGCTGAAATAATCTTTATTGAGCCAGTGTTGGTACCACCTGGCTTCTACTTCGTTCGGGCTAAAATTCTTGCTCAGTTCCATTGTTTAGGCTTATGGCTGAATGCTTAACGCAAAACGCTTAACGCAGAACCTTGTTTGCGGCGTTCAGCCTTTTCAGGTTGGCAAAAGTAAGGAAAAGGACGCTAGGGGCCGGTGAAAACAGGCAGTTACACTACCAGGTAGGAACCAATTGGTTCATCTTTTCAAAAACAGCGGAAGGGAAAGGGGCCGGGGTGACGGGTTCCGAAGCCGGAGAACAGGTAGGTTGTGCCTTGGTAAGCGCCGTGCAGCATTTGCTCACTTTCTTGCCGATACCATTTACGGCATAACCTACCCTGCTGTTACAGCCAGAGAGGAGGAAGGCCATCACCAGAAAAAAAAGCAGGTATCTCATAACAGTTGCTAACGGTTCGGTAAAAGTAGCCAGGTCTTTCCTTTTTGCAGGTTAACCATTGTTAATAAAAGCAAACGTATGGTTAAAGAAAAAGTTACAACTGTGGCTACTTTTTTATTGGTAGCCTAAAAGACCGGAATCTTACAGGCAGGCGGGCGTTGAGGCACAAATCTTTTCCATCTATCCGCTGGCGGATAGTCAGGCAAAGCGAAGTAAGGGTAAGTACTAGTAAATTCTTCTTCCTGTCCATTCAAAATAAGCGATCACCACTATCACCACAAAGATGATAATGCCGCCAATGGTCAGGATTTTTTTTTCGTTTACTGGTGACTCATGTTCAAATTGCTCCATAGCAATCGTTTTTAACGGGTAAAACGGTAATCGGAAATGGGTTCAAAAACGGAGCCTTTGCTGCGCGAAAGACGTTCTGGAGAATAATGCCTTGTTCAGGACAGAGGATTTCAAAAAAAATATACTGTTAAGTTAGGCCGTAAATCCCGAATTTGCAAGGCTAATTTGTGCACATGCTGTTTGCAGTTGTTGATATTGAGACTACCGGGGGCTTTCCCCAGCAACACGGGATCACCGAGATCGCCATTGTGTTGCATAATGGCTCGGAAGTGGAGGGCAGGTATGAAACCCTGGTCAATCCGCACCAGCCCATTCCGCCTTTTATCGCCAATATGACCGGGATTTCCGATGCTATGGTGGCGGTGGCGCCTTCTTTTGAAGAAGTGGCCCCCTATATTTTTAACCTGTTGAAAGACAGGGTATTTGTGGCGCATAATGTGAACTTCGACTTTTCCTTTGTGAAACACCACCTGCAGGAAGCCGGTTTTCACCTGCAAACGCCCAAACTCTGTACCATCCGGCTTAGCCGGAAAGTATTTCCCGGTTACCGCAAATACGGGCTGGGACATTTATGCCGCGAACTGGGGATTGAGATCGAGAACCGCCACCGTGCCGGGGGCGATGCGCTGGCTACGGCCCAGGTGCTGGATATGGTGCTCCGTAACAATGGGGGTATGCTGATCAGGGAAATGCTGAAAAAGGAGAATAAAGGACAGTTATTGCCGCCCAATCTGCCAGAATCCTATGTGCTGAACCTGCCCGAACAACCCGGCGTATATTATTTCCATGATGCCAAAGGCAAAGTAGTGTATGTGGGTAAGGCCAAACAGATCAAAAAAAGGGTAATCAGCCATTTTACCGGACTGGATACCTCCAAAAAGCGCCAGGATTTTCTGCGAAGCATTTATTCCATCACCCATACGGTTTGTCCCACCGAATTTATCGCCTGTTTGCTCGAAAGTGTCGAGATCAAACGTTTGTGGCCGGCTTTCAATAAAAGCCAGAAACGGTTTGAGCAGTTATGGGGGATCTATCATTTTGAAGACAACCGGGGTTACCGGCGGCTGGCAATTGATAAAAAGCAAAAACATACCACACCGGTAGCGAGTTTTTCGATGCTGGTAGATGCACACCGGTTGTTGTGGAAACTGGTGAAGGATTTTGAATTACACCCGGTACTTTGTTTCCTTGATAATACCGGCGCGAAAGAATTGCCGGAGATGGAAACCTATAACCAGTCGGTTCAGCAGGCACTGGATTGGATGGAGGCACAGAAGGAAACTTTCCTGATCCGGGACAAAGAAGGTTGTGTGCTGGTAGAAGAGGGAAAATTTTATGGGATGGGACAGATAGAAAAAGATACAGACATCACCCGGCTGGAACAGATCAAACCACAGCTGGTGGCCTATCCCGAAAACGAAGTGCTGCGTTCCATGATCCGAAATTTTGCGGAGCGATACCCGCATAAAGTAGTCAAAATTGCCTGAGTAAACAACCGGTGGTCCGGTGTATAATTTTTCTTTTTTTCTTTCAAACGCACCGCATACATTCGCCCTCCCAAAAACATTTTTACCCGCCCCGGCGGGTTTTATTTAACACAAATTCCATTATCAGAGAATGTCTTCTTTCGCATCGTTAATCGCTACCAAGCTCAATATCAGAACCACGCAGGCTGAAGTTGTATTAGAATTATTTGCCGAAGGCGCTACCATTCCATTTATAGCCCGTTACCGGAAAGACCGGACAGGCGGACTGGATGAAGTACAGATCCTGCAGATACAGGATGAAGCTAAGTTTCTGAAAGAATTCACGGAGCGGAAAGCGTTTATCGAAAAATCGATCACCGAGCAGGGTAAGATGACAGAATACCTGCAGGGGAAAATTGATGCGGCCACTACGCTGGTAGAACTGGAAGATATTTATCTCCCATACAAATCCAAACGGAAAACCAAGGCACAAACGGCGCGGGAGAATGGGTTGGAGCCATTGGCTTTGCTGATGCTGGAACAGACTACGGCCGACCTGGATGCGGAAGCGCAAAAGTATATCGGAGAAAAAATAAAAACGAAAGAAGAAGCCCTGCAGGGAGCCCGCGATATTATTGCGGAAACAATCAATGAAGATGTGAACCTGCGAGCCAAACTGCGTAAACTGTTTGAAGATACGGCCACACTGCAGAGTAAAGTGCTGACGGATAAAGAAACAGAAGGCATTAAATACAAAGACTATTTTGATTTTTCGGAACCCATTTCCCGCGTACCCTCTCACCGCATACTGGCGGTCCTGCGCGGATTCATGGAAGGTTTTTTACGGATGTCGATAGCACCGCTGGAAGAAGATGCACTGGCGTTGCTGGAAAAAGATCATGTAAAAGCATTAACACCTGCTACCGAACATGTGAAAAAAGCTATTCGGGATGCTTACAGAAGATTGATGCAGCCCAGCCTCGAAACCGAATTCAGAACAGCTTTGAAACAGAAGGCAGATGAGGAAGCGATCAATGTATTTGCGGAGAACCTGCGCCAGTTATTGCTGAGTGCACCGCTGGGCAGTAAACGGATCCTCGCGATAGATCCGGGTTACCGTACGGGTTGTAAAGTGGTATGCCTGGATGAAAAAGGAGAGTTGCAGAAAACAGATCTGATCTATGTACATGAACCCAACCGCATTTACGACAGCGAATACAAGATCAAAGAACTGGTAGCGAAATATAAGATCGACTGTTTTGCCATTGGCGATGGAACTGCGGGAAGAGAAACGGAACAGTTTATCAAAAACATGAACCTGGGGTTACCGGTATTTCTGGTAAATGAAGACGGGGCCTCAGTGTATTCCGCTTCTGAAACCGCGAGAGAGGAATTTCCTGATCAGGATGTAACGGTACGGGGTTCGGTGAGTATTGGACGCCGTTTAATGGACCCATTGGCCGAGCTGGTGAAGATCGACCCCAAAAGTATCGGGGTAGGGCAGTACCAGCATGATGTAAATCCGTTCCGTTTAAAAGAGCGACTGGATCAGACAGTGGTAAGTTGCGTAAACAGTGTAGGCGTGAACCTGAATACCGCGAGCAAACACCTGCTGGGTTATGTGAGCGGGATCGGTAGTACACTGGCAGATAATATTGTCAAGTATCGGAATGAGATCGGACGTTTTACCAGTAGGGAGCAATTATTACAAGTGCCCAGGTTAGGCGGAAAAGCCTACGAGCAATGTGCAGGATTTTTGCGGATCAAAGACGGCGAGAACCCACTGGATGCCAGTGCGGTGCACCCGGAAACCTATCCGCTGGTAAAAGCGATTGCTGCGGATGCAGGGGTGGAAATGAAAAGTATCATCGGTAATGAAACAGTATTAAAACAGATCGATGTTAAAAAATATGTAACCGAACAGTTCGGTGAACTCACCATCCGTGATATCCTGAAAGAATTACAGAAACCCGGGCTTGATCCACGCAGTGAGCTGGAACAATTTTCCTTCGCCAATATTTATAAAATGGAAGATGTGCAGGTGGGTATGATCGTACCCGGCAGTGTTACCAATCTTACGCGTTTTGGCGCTTTTGTGGATATCGGTGTGAAACAGGACGGACTGGTGCATGTAAGTGAGATCGCACATAAATATATCTCCGACCCCTCAGAAGCGCTGAAGCTGGGCCAGAAAGTACAGGTAAAAGTGCTGGAAGTGGATATGGTAAGAAAGCGGATCGCACTCTCTATCAAACAGACAGAAGAAATGCCGCAGCGAACCCAGCGGTCCGGTCCGCGCCCATCGCATGACAGACCCGCACAAAAGCCCGTTGAAGAATTGAGTGTAGCAGATGCATTGAGTTTGCTGAAAAAGAAATTCGGAAAATAACAGCTGTTGAAGATTGGAAACGGGAACTGTGTTAGGACTAAAATCCTTACCTTGTTTACCTAATATACAACTACATGAAACAGTTTTTCGGGGTACTCCTGCTTTTAACAATCTGTTTGGGTGCTGAGGCACAGACCAAAGTAAATCCGGTAATTAAGAAATTTGGTACCGTTACCGAAGTGCCGTTTTCAGTAGAGAACCCGGATCTCAAAATGGATTACAAAGTAGTGGTGGAAGTAAGTTCTGATAATCCCAAACCTGAAAACGTTCACGAGTTTTTTGAAAAAGTAGGTGCCGTGGTAAACCTGCATGCGCTGGGTGGTGTTACGGCTAAAAAACTGCATGTGGTGATGGTGATCCATGGCCCCGCCGCACAGTACGTAGTGAACAACGAAGAGTACCAGAAAAAATTCCATACAGATAATCCCAATATTCCCCTGTTTAAAGAACTGGTTGCGGCTGGTGTAAAGATCTTTGTCTGCGGACAATCCCTCAACAAAAGACAGGTATCGCCAGCTTCTGTAACACCAGAAGTAAAACCGGCCTTATCAGCTATAACTACGTTAACGACCTATCAGTTGAAGGGGTATGCGTTTTTGAAATACTAATGAGTGGATGAGTGAATGAGTGATTGAGTGAATGCCAAGAATCTACTTGGGTAATAAAACATTCACTCATCCACTCATTCACTCAATCACTCATTGCCACCTGCCTGATCTCTTTGTTCTCGTATACCTGCTGTGTAGCACTTCCCCATCCCAGTTTTATCATTGCGGTTGCCAATTGCAAAGAAGTGAGTCCGATATTAGGATATACCTTGCTGAGGAAGGGTTTGTAGAGAAGCCGGGACAGCTGGTAAAAGAAATTCGGTTCTTTTCTGGGCCTTACCGGGTAAATATAGCCGGGCCTGACAATGATGAGTTGTTTGAAAGCCAGTTTCTCCAGTATATTTTCTGCGATCCCTTTGTCCTGCGCAAACATGAGTTTGCTTTTTCCGGTACGGTCGGCACCCTGTCCGCTGAGGAAACAGAACACAACTTCCGGACTCATCTGTTTCAACGTTTCGGCGAAAACGCGGGTGTAGTCAACCGTAATGTTCCTGAATTCTTCTCTGGATACCGTACCGGTATAAACGCCAATGCAGTAAAAACAAATATCCTGGTTGCTGAGATAATCACGGATAGCAGATAGATCCATAAAATCATGATGAATAACTTCCCGCAGTTTGGGATGCACCATACCCAATGGTTTGCGGGTGATGGACGTGACTGCGGCTACATCTGTTCTTTGTAAACAGAGATCAAGTATCAGTTGCCCGATCATGCCGTTGGTACCGGTAATTAAAACACGTTTCATAGTAGGAGGATTGGCGGATTAGCGGATTGCGGATTTGCGAATTAATGGAGTGAAAAAAGAATCCGTTAATCCGTCATCCGCAAATCCGCAAATATTACAAAAGGCTGACCCGTTGACCGGTTTTGGCGGCTTCATAGATGGCCATGAGGATACGCATATCACGCAGCCCTTCTTCTCCAGACGTATGAGCGGGGATTTTATTGTTTTCTATTAACTCCTTACACATACCCTGCAGCATGACTGTCTGGTGATGCACAATGGGCAGGTTCATTTCTCCGCGGCTGGTTCGTCCTTTGAGTGGTCCGTAACCGTAAGCGGGACCTAACTGTGCCCAGCCATTGCTGGCAGATACATAGAGCTGTTCTATATTGGATTTGTAAGAGGTAAATCCATTCACCATGATACCATCGGGGAATTCCATTTGCCAGGATACGGATTCTTCTACGGTAGCAAATCGAACTTTATCTGTAACTGGGCCGAATTGTGCAGTAACCCAAAGCGGTTCCTTTCCGGTGGCGTAACGCGAAGCCTGCACGCAGTAAATACCTACATCCATTAAGGGACCGCCGCCCGCCAGTTCTTTTTTCAAACGCCATTGAGAAGGGTCGCCGATGCTGAAACCGAAATTAGTTTGTACAAATCGGATATCTCCCAGTACTTTCTCTCTGCCGATCCGCATGATCTCCTGTGTATACGGCTCAAAATGCAGTCGGTAACCTATGCCCAGCTGTACACCGGCATCTTTACAGGCTTTCACCATTTCTTCGGCTTCTTTTACCGACACGGCCATGGGCTTTTCACAGATCACATGTTTACCTGCCCTGGCAGCACGTAACACATAATCATGGTGCATAGAGTTGGGAAGAACGATGTAAATGATATCAATGTCTATGTTGGAAGCAATGGAATCAAAATTCTGGTAGTTGTAAATATTCTGTTGGGGAATATTGTATTTGTTCCGCCATTCTTCCGCTTTGGCAGGTGTGCCTGTTACAATGCCTGCCAGGTAACAATTGTCCGTTTTCTCAAGCGCCACGGCCAGTTGATTTTTGGCATAACTGCCCAGACCCACCAATGCGATCCCCAGTTTTTTACCTGTATAAGGTTTTACCGGGTTGGCCAGGCTGCTGATACCGGGTAGTACCGATGCCAGTACCGTAGTTCCAAAACCTACACCAAGTGTTTGCAGAAAGGAGCGGCGGGATGGGTTGTTTGACATATTGGGTGGGTTTAATAGCCTTAAAATACAAAAGCTTTACAGAAATCCTATCATTCTGTAAAGCTTATTGTAGTAACTAACTTTTGGAAAGTTTTAAAACTTTCCAAAAGTTCCTGCTAATATTCCGGGTTCACGCCCACATAATTATGGGGTGTAATGGCTTTCAGTTCTTTTTTGATAGCCGCACTTACTTTCAGCTTGCCGATAAAATCATGCATCGCTTTTTTATCGATTTTGTGGTTACCGCGGGTAAGATCTTTCAGTGCCTCGTAAGGGTTGGGGTAGTTTTCTCTCCGTAAAATAGTCTGTATGGCTTCTGCTACGACTGCCCAGTTATTTTCGAGGTCTTCTTTCAGCTTGGCCTCGTTCAACACCAGTTTGTTCAGTCCTTTTTCCAGCGATTTGAGCGCAATAGCCACATGACCAACCGGTACGCCGATATTACGCAGCACGGTAGAATCGGTAAGGTCGCGTTGCAGGCGGCTGATCGGAAGTTTGGCGGATAAGTGTTCCAGCAGGGCATTGGCTATACCCAGATTACCTTCTGCATTTTCAAAATCAATAGGGTTTACTTTATGCGGCATGGCCGAAGAGCCCACTTCGCCTTTTTTGGTTTTCTGTTTGAAATAATCCACACTGATATAGGTCCAGATATCGCGGCAAAGATCCAGCAGGATATTGTTGATGCGTTTGATGGCATCAAAATGTGCTGCCAGACTATCGTAATGTTCGATCTGTGTGGTAAACTGCATGCGTTGCAAGCCTAAAGTATCTTCTACAAAAGCGTTGCCCAATACCACCCATTTCTTTTTCGGGAAAGCCACCTGGTGTGCATTGAAATTACCGGTAGCACCACCAAATTTGGCTGCATAAGGAATACTGCTGAATAGTTCGATCTGGTTATTGAGTCTTTCTACAAAAACCATGATCTCTTTGCCCAGGCGGGTGGGAGATGCGGCTTGTCCGTGTGTTCTGGCCAGTAACGGAATATTTTTCCACTGTGCCGCCAGCTGGTAGAGATGATTCTGCAGATTGATCACAGCCGGCAGGTATTCGTATTCCATGCAGTGTTTCCAGCTTAAGGGGATGGCCGTATTATTGATATCCTGCGAGGTTAAACCGAAATGAACCCATTCTTTCAGATCAGGGATGCCGGCTTTATCGAGCTGTTCTTTCAGAAAGTATTCTACGGCTTTTACATCGTGGTTGGTAACAGATTCGATTTGTTTGATCTGTTGTGCATTGTCGAGGCTGAATTCGTCCAGCACTTTTTTCAAAGCGGTTCTTGCTTTGATCGGCAGTTTGAAGAATTTCTGATCGGCCAGAAAAAAGAAGTATTCCACTTCTACGAGCACCCGGTATTTGATCAGGGCATATTCAGAAAAATACTCGTCGAGGTGTTGTACCTGTTTGCGGTAGCGACCATCGATAGGGGAAACAGCGGTAAGGGAAGAAAGCTCCATTGTAATGAATAATTAGTAATTAATAATTAGTAATTGGGGTTACTAATCGGTGTAAAAAAACTTGATTTAGCGGTTTATTCATCACTAATTAAGTTTCTTTGTGGCAAAATTAGCCGAATTGGACAAGAGAATACGCATTGGAGCGGTAAGTTATTTAAATACCAGGCCATTATTGTTCGGGTTACAGCGTTCGGGACTGATGGATCGGGTGGAAGTAATAGAAGCTTATCCGGCCCGGGTAGCTTCGTTATTGCTGAATGATGAAATAGATGTGGGCTTGGTGCCGGTAGCCATTATCCCAAAGTTGAAGGAGTCTCATATTATTACGGATTATTGCATCGGTACCGAAGGGGAAGTGGCTTCTGTAGCCATTTTCAGCGAAGTTCCGCTGGAACAGGCAGACAAAATTTTACTCGATTACCAGAGCCGTACATCGGTGAATCTGGCAAAAGTATTACTGAAGGAATATTGGAAACTTACCCCTGTATTGGAAGACGCCAGGGAAGATTTCCGGTCGCATATCAGCGGAACCACGGCGGGTGTGGTGATTGGCGACAGGGCACTGGAACAGCGAAAGATCTCCCGTTACTGTTACGACCTGGGTACGGCCTGGAAAGAACATACCGGTTATCCCTTTGTATTTGCTGCCTGGGTAGCCAACAAAGTGTTACCCGAAGATTTCCAGGATGCATTTAACCGCGCCAATGCCTACGGGATCTCGCATATCGCAGAAGTAGTGGCGGCTGAAAAACCTTATCCCACCTACGATCTGACCGATTATTATACCCGTAATATCAGTTACCGGCTGGATACAAATAAAAGGAAGGGTTTGGCTTTGTTTTTAGATAAATTGCAGCAACTTTAAATTCAGGAATCACCTCTTCCCGGGTTATATATATTCAATATGGCTTCTGTTAAAGACGTCTTTAATGTTTGCAGGTACATAGTTGGTGTGATACTAGGGTTTATTCCTGTTTTTTTGCAGGCACAGTTTCAGCTTCCCGATACGGTATGTGTTAACACACCGGTTACAATCAATAACACAATAACGAATGCCTCTACTTATTACTGGCGGTTTTGTCAGGCAGATCTGAATACGGTTCCTGCAGGCAGGAGTTTTGGTAACATCAACAATACACTTGCCGTTCCGGCTACAATCGACTATGGATATGAGAATGGGCGGTATTACGGGATTCTTGTGAATAATTCGCCGGGAGGACTTGTCAGGCTAGATTTTGGCAATAGTCTCCTCAATACGCCAACTGCCACCTCCCTGGGTAATTTTTCCGGAAGGATACCTGATGGAGCAGAAGGGGTGCAGGTTGTGAAGGAGAACAATAACTGGTATGCCATTATTGTAGGTGGCGATCCCGGGGCGCAGAGCACGCCCAGAATTCTAAAGGCAGATTTTGGTTCTTCGCTTGCGAATATGCCTGTAGTTACCAACTGGGGGAACCTGGGTAATTTGGCTTATCCACATGATATCTATGTGTTCAAAGATGCCGGTAACTGGTATGGTTTTGTTGCCAATTACCGGAATAATACCATTACCCGCTTCCATTTCGGAACAGATTTCAGTAACGTACCTGTTGCCACCAATCTCGGCAATCTGGGTAGCTTGTCTGGTCCTACCGGACTATGTCCCATCAATGATAACGGTGTATGGAGACTTTTTGTAACCAACTTTACGGGGAATACGATTTCGCGGATCGACTTCGGAAATAGTTTGCTGAATGCGCCAACTACATCGGTTAACTTCGGTAATCTGGGTAATTCATTTTTTAATCCGAGGGATATTATGATCCTTAGTGATTGTTCCCAGTCAGTGGCATTTGTGGGTAACGATAACAGTGATGTTGTCCGATTGAATTTCAGTTCTCTAAGTGCTTTCCCAACGTATCAGAATATAGGCAAGATCGGTGGTCCCGGTAATATCCACTCTATTTCCAGATTATTCAGGGAAGGGGCCGATGCTTTTGTATTTATGCCGAATTCATATTCCAATAATCTTACCCGTTTGCAGTTTACACAGTGTGCAGAATCCAGCATAGCCGGGTCGGCTTTACAGACACCTCCTGCTTTTTCTTATAGCTCGCCCGGGATCTATAATGTGGGTCTTACTACCGATGAGGGCTTGTTTACACAGAACAGTTACTGTAAGCAAATAGTAGTGGTGGCTAAAAAAAGCATCTCTGTTTCTCCGGATACGTCAGTTTGTATAGGCAGTATTGTTAACCTCCTGGCTACCGGCGGAGATGCTTATGAATGGCTGAATACAACTGAAATCCCGTCTTCTGCAGTTGCATCTGCAACTGTTACGCCACAACAGAATACAAGCTACCGGGTTGTTATCCGGAATAATACCTGTCATATCAATGATACCCTGACAAGTACCGTAAAAGTAAACCCCTTGCCGGTAGTTACGATCAGCAAATCCAATGATATCAACTGCTCTTTTAATTCTGCACGGTTATCTGCTTCAGGAGCGGCTACTTATCAATGGTTGCCTGTTGCCGGATTGTCTGACCCGACCATTGCGGATCCGGTTGTAACCATCCAGCAATCCACCAGGTATTATCTTACGGCCACCAGTAATGCCGGTTGTGTGCGAAAAGATTCGGTGGAAGTGTTGGTTACGTCGCTTAGTAATACGCCGGAAAGTTATCTGGTGCCCACGGCATTTACCCCCAATGGTGATGGGGTAAATGATTGTTTTGGTATTAAACAATGGGGTAACCTGACTAATATCTCTTTCAGTATTTATAACCGATGGGGGGAACGGATCTTTTACTCAAATACCAGTGCCAGATGCTGGGATGGACGATATAAAAGTATTCCCCAGGCATCGGGTACTTATGTATACCATATCAGCTTCCAGAGTTTCTGCGGGATGGTGGATAGAAAGGGAACTGTCGTACTAATCAGGTAATTTAGCAGTAATCATTCATCAATGAGCAGTCTTTCCGTTATAACCATCTGTTTTAATAATCTTTCTGATTTGCAGAAAACCTGTGCCTCTGTTGACGGGCAAACCCGTGTGCCGGAAGAACACTGGGTGATCGATGGTTCTACCACCAAAGAGATCGCAGACTGGCTGGAGCAGACACCACAGCCGCCGTACCGGAAATGGATCAATGAGCGTGACAAAGGGATTTCGGACGCTTTCAATAAGGGTATTGGTAAAGCCAATTGCGAAATAACACATTTACTTAATTCCGGAGACAGCTATGCTTCGGCCGATGTGATTGCAGCGGTGATGGAATTGTTTGAAAACAATCCAGCCGTTCAATGGATCAGTGGCAATATTCACATGACAAGGGCCGGCAAACCCGTACTGGTGGGCAAAGCTTTTGCAAAAGATAAACTGTACCGGGGCATGCGCAGCGTATCACATCCCACCTGGTTTGTGAAAAAAGCAGTTTATGATAGAGCCGGTTTATATAACGGTACCTATAAAATAGCGATGGATTATGACATGATGTGCCGGATAGCGGATGAACCCTATTTGTACCTGAATAAACCTATTGCCGTTTTTGATGATACAGGTGTGAGTAATACCCAATACCTGCAATCGTTGAAGGAAAACCGGAAAGTATATGAATCCCATTTCGGATTTTCTGCCAAACTGGTGGCCTGGCAAATACGCTTACAAATCCTGCACCATCTGCTGCAGACGGGTTTTGGCAAATGGCTATTCGGACTGAAACAGAAAGCGGGTCTGGAAAATATGTAATCTTTCCTAGGGTTTTATCGCCGACCGGCCCGTATCATCAATCCTGTTCAGTAATAAGGAAACCTGGTTGGCGGCCATATATTCATCTACAGCCTTACGGGAACCTTTCCAATAGCCATAATCATCAATGATCAATACACCCGAACTGATCAGTTTGGGATATAGATGAATCATCTCATGCTTCGTGGATTCATACCAGTCAGTATCCAGTCGTAACAACGCAATCTGCCCCGGATCATTTGCTGGTATGGTTTGTAAAACATCTCCTTCTATGTAATGAATATTGGCTGCAGGGTACGACACCTGGCTGATATTGGCTTTTACTTCAGCAAGATTGGAATAAGCCCATACCACACTTTCTTCCTTTACATCGGATTCTTTTTGCAGCATGGAGGCGGCAGTTTCTTCGCTATAGTTTTTATCTTCCTCGGTAGGAGGGGGCATGCCGGCAAAAGTGTCGTATAGATATAATTGTCTGTCGGTAACTTTTAATTGATGCAGTGTTTCTGCAATGGCCATCATGCTGCCTCCTTTCCAGACACCACATTCCACAAAACTGCCGGGGATATTATTTGAAACAACATATTTCACGGCTTCTATCAGGGCAAACAGCCTTTCCGGACTGGTCATTGTGTAAGGCCTGACTTTCCGGATGATATCAATATGAAATGCATCAAAGTCTGGTGGAAAAGAAATGTCTGCCGTCTTTTTTCCGAGCAGCGTATTTATGAAACGGATGGGTTTGAAAGCCATAATAATATTATTGATGATAATGTTGTTTGATCTGTTGTATCAGTTTTTCAGGTAACACATGGCTATAGGCCAGTTTCACCACGTATTCGTATTTTTCTTTTACCAGTTGCGGATCACGGGTCTCTTTTTCTACCTCGTCGGGATAAACTGCATAAAAATTGTCAGCTGTTTCTTTCGGGTAAGGGGCAAAACGCCCGTATTGCGATCCGTTAAAAACACCAAAAACCGTGCATCCCACCGCGGCGGCCAAATGTACTGAACCTGTGTCTACTGATAAAAGACATTCGGCATTTTGTAAAACAGACATCAGTTCTGGCAAAGAGGTTTTTGCGGTAAGATCAACTGCCGGGTGCTGATACCCTGCGAGGAAAGCTGCTGAAAAAACGGTATCGCCCGGGCCGCCGCAAACCATGGCTGTCCACCCAAATGTATCATACAGGTAATTGGCCGTGGTTATAAAAAATGCGGCTGGCCAGATCCTGGCAGCACTTCTGGATCCCGGGAATACAACAAAATAAGGCTTTGGTAAAGTAAAGGGAAGCGCTGGTAGCAGCGTGGTATTGATGCGGGTATTTTTTACAAGAGATGATTTCCCGGTAATAAACTCGGTAAATAACCGGTTCCGGTAGCATTCAAACAAGGGTTTTTCCGGATAATCGAAAAGCTCGTTATACAATCCCTTATCATAACCTGATTGATAAGTTCGTACATTCTCCAGGTTACTGACCATGCCTATATTGAGGGGTGCTTTTGCAGCCTGTACAATGGCATCATCAAAGGTTTTATCGCGCGAGAACTGCAGATTGATGACACAGGAATAGTTTTCGCGGTAGAGGTTTTGCAGGAAGCGATACCGGTATCGCATATCCCTCTTAAATACAGGTTTCTGCAGCCAGTAGGTATGGGTAACAGCCCCTTTGTGAAAACAGTCAAAAAGACTTTTCCAGCCACTATTGCCGCAGAAATGAATCTCGTGATGGGTAAACCGGTCTGCTGCAATCAATTCATCCAGAAAATGGTGCCAGAGCATAAAGTCACCGATTTCATCTGTTTTTACCAGCAGGACCTTGGGTACCGGGTTGGATCTTTTCCCGAAGCGGGCCATGATGCCGATGCAGTCGTATAAAAATCCTTTCATCCGGTTCAACATATGCTAAAACAATTTAACTTGCCCGGGTAACGATTCTTCCTCCGAGTATGGTTCCAAAAGATTATAACCCACCTGTTTCGCATCCATTATACTATATCCGTAAAGGGTTATATAACAAAATTAGTCTTTACAGCCGAGAATTAAACGGCCGACTGATGGATTTTGGATGTGGATCTAAACCATACCAATCACTTTTTACCAATGTTTCAGCCTATGTAGGACTGGATTATGCAGGTGAGGGGCATAGTCATGAACAGGAAAGTATTGATGTTTATTATGATGGTAAAACCATTCCTTTCGAAAACGAAAGCTTTGATTCGGTGTTGAGCAGCGAGGTTTTTGAACACCTGTTTGCCTTACAGCAACTGTTGCCGGAGATAGCGAGGGTTACCAAAAAAGGAGGGAAGTTTCTGATCACCTGTCCATTTGTGTGGGAAGAACATGAGATACCTGTTGATTATGCGAGATATACCCGTTTTGCACTGAAAGATATGCTGGAAGCAAACGGGTTTGAAATAGAAGTAATAGATAAAAACGGTCATTTTCTGAGTGCCTTGCACCAGTTATTTGTTTTATACATCCATGATTACTGGTTGAACAGGGTCTGGTTCTTTTCACGTTTTGCCTTTTTCCGTAAAATTATTCGTCATGTAGTGGTACCCATGCTCAATATTTTATTCAGGTTGGTAGAGCCTATTCTGCCCAGATCGGATAAATTATATTTGAATACTATTGTCTTAGCCCGGAAAAAATAATGAAAAAGATTCTTTATACTGTTTGTTCCGCCAATCACCTGGCCCATTGTAAAACAATGGTGGATTCATTCATGGAGTATAACAAAGGGTATGAGATTGTGATAGGTCTGGTGGATAAAACAGATCACAGGTTTTCAGCAAAAGAATTTCTGCCCTGCCACCTGGTGGAGATCGCATCAATGGAGATTCCTGATTTTGAAGAGCTGTTGTATCGCTACACAGTAATTGAACTGAATTGCGCCATGAAGGTTTTTGTGGCTCAGTATATCTTCCGCCAATACAATCCTGATATACTCATGTATCTTGATTCGGATATGTGGGTAAAGAATAGTATCGGCGAGTTGGAGGCAAAACTTGCTGCACATCCGATGCTGCTTACACCACATTTTACCGTTCCCTTACCTGATAACGAAGCCAGGCCTTTGGAGCGTGATCTGTTACGCTCAGGCATTTACAATGCAGGCTTTATGGCATTCAGGCGTAGTGAAACCGTAACCCGTTTTCTGCAATGGTGGAGCGGACATATGCGTGGCGAATGTTATTATAATTTTGCAGAAGGCATGGGGGTAGACCAGATCTGGTTAAACCTCGTTCCTCTCTTATTTCCCGAAACAGGTATTATCAGAGATCCCGGAGCCAATGTGGCTTACTGGAACCTGCATGAGCGATCATTATCCGCGGTAGATGATACCATAATGGTAAATGGCGATCATCCCTTGTTGTTCCTGCATATCAGTGGATACCGGTTTGATGAACCCGAAAAATTATCCCGGCACCAGACACGCTTTATCCTGGATGATCAGCCCTTGCTGAAAGAGCTGCTTGCCAGATACAGGGAACTGGTTATCCGTAACGGTTATGAAAAATTCAGTTCCATGCCCTGCCTGTATGCAAAGCCGGTTAAGAAATCAACCGGATTGATGAAAACGGTTAACCAGTTGCTAAAGCCGCTGGGAATAAAACTAAGTGGCGTTTAAGCCGCTGTTTTGTGGATTCTTAATACCATTACCACGTTATAATCGATCTCACAGTTATTACTGAATAAGGTATCGTATTGAATGTTGCCCAGTTCCTGCAGGCATTGCAGCATATACGCATAACCCATGTCTGGATGAACATGGTACGGATTCATGGGTATGCCCAGCTCGCGGCAATACACTTCGTACTTAGGCTGATCGGGAAATACAAGTATTAAGGTTCCTTCATTTTTCAGGATGCGGATGAATTTACGCAGCGCATCTTTGGTGTCTACAAAATCCTCGATCAGGTGACTGGTATATACGTAATCGTAAGTATTGTCCGGTACCGGAATTTCGTTATGAATCACATCGCAGGGAATATCCACTTTGTCTTTTCCGGTATTGGTATAAGGCTGTTCAAAATCGATACCGTCGCAATTTACTTTCATGATCTTATCGCCGCCAAAACCGATATCGCACCCTTTACCAATACAATAGGGGGCCACCCAATGCCGTACTTTTGCTGTTTCAGAATTACTCCTGAATTTGATCCCGAACCACCTGCTCAGGGTGCCTTTCACTTTTCTGTCCCATAGTGTTTGTAAATGCATAAGCTGTCTTTATCAATGATTCAATAAACCTTTTAAGGCATCTATCCTGAAACGGATTACCGGTAATGCTTTCGCAGGTTTTCCCTGCAATGTATAATATAATCCAAGTATCAAGGAGGCTCCCAGCTTAAAAAGGTATTCTATGATTTTTTTGTAGAAGATCCATTTTCCTTTCTGAAGAGTACGAACGCGCTCACCCCTGCCAATACCACTGGCTACCCGGTACATGTATTCGCGGGTGAGTTTACTCGTTTCCACCACATGTTGCACACGGATGGACGGATCGTAATAGATCGTCCGGCCCAGGGCCTTCAGCCGGAAGAAAAAGTCCTTGCCCTCACCGCCTATGCGGAGGGTGCCTACTACACCGGGTAATGCCAGGTTAAATCCCCCGATCTGGTCAAAATCAGCTTTACGGATGATCATGTTCGATTCCAGCGGGTATTTATTAGGCGCAAAAACGGCCACTTCTTCACTGTAATGAAAATGACCCACCAAAGAAGATACAAAATGGCTCATCCATTTGGGTTCGCCGGGAATATAACGGGGGATAATACGGCCGCCCAATCCACCGGCATCCGGATGAGTCTCAAAAAAACGGACGATCCTTTCGAGGTAGTCGGTATCTGCAATGGCATCATCGTCCATAAAACAAAGCAAGGGCGACCTGGCTTTGGCAGCACCGCTATTCCTCGCAAAAGAAGCGCCCTGACGTGATTCGTTGAAATAATAGTAATGAGCGTCTGTATGTGCTGCCATAAAATGCGCACATACCTGCTGCGTATTATCTGTCGAATTATTATTCACTACGATCACTTCATAGGCATTTTTGGCCAGTGTCTGGTGATAGAGGCTTTCCATCGCATCCCTGATATATACGCCTCGGTTATAGGTACAGATAACAACGGTTATTTTCAATGGCTCACTCATACAGTTTGTAAAGATAACAGGGCTTTCTGTACAATATGCTCCCAGTTAAAGAATTGGTAGAAACTCTCTGGTAAAGGGGGAGGGGTATGATCGGCCTGTTCAAACAAAGCATGCACAAAAGCGGGCCAGTTATAATCGTCAACCAGGCGGAGTGTATTCCCCGTCAGGGAAACGTCAACACCCCTTGCCCCACTGCGGGTAGAAACAGCCGCCAGGTCCTGCGCCAGTGCATCCACCAGTTTGATTTTGATGCCGCTGCCAAGGGTAACCGGGTTCATAAAACAATCGCTGCCATTCAGGTACAGGTTGATATCAGGTACAAAATCTTTGAAAATAATTCCGGGTGTATTGTGTAATACTTTTTTCCAGGCAGCTGTGGTATGACTGCCACAGATAAAGATCCGGAAGGGAATATGGGTAGCCTGCATCAAGGGCAGTAATTCATTGATGATGATACGCAGCGCATCGGTATTGGGCAGGTAATCCAGTGTACCGCTGAACAGGAACAGACGGGTGTTTGCCGGCAGCTGATTCTCTTTCAGCAAGCGGATTCTTGCCTGCAGTCTGATGGCTTCGGGTAAAGGCCCCGGGATATCAGTGCCATAACTGATCACAGTGCATTTTTCTTCTGTCAACTGCCAGTGATCGATGGCCCATTGCCGGTCTTCTTCGGTGATAAAGAAACTCAGATCAGCCCTGCGATGCACCTGCTTTTCGTACCACTGGTACAGGGGCCACCAGGGTTTCTGCATATCCCTGAATCGGTGTGCCTCAATATTGTGAGAGCGGATTACAAAGGGTTTCCGGGTGAGCCAGCGTAACAGAATACCCAGCCAGCCGAGATAAGAATGTTCGATACAAACAATATCTATCTGCCCGGTTTTGATAAGCTTGCGCAAACGAAAAAGATTCAGCAGGTTGGCAGGCCCCTTTTTATGGTGGTACATGATCGGATAGGAAGCCTGTTGCCAATCATCCGTTGCCGGTGGATTGTCTTTGTGTACGGCCAGCACCACCCTTGTTAAAGTAGCGAGGTGCCGGTAAAAAGCTACCACACATTTCTGGCCTCCCATCTGTGCAGGGAATACTTTATAAGAAACGATGCCCAGTACCGATGGCTGCCGCATATCAGGCCTGGGTTTCTTTGGGTTTCCGCAGTGTTAATACGATGGCCCCGATCAGCATCAGCCAGATAAAGGCAGAGGCCCCGATAGCAGCACGATTGCTATTGTAAAAAGAAGCGGGTTTAAATTCGAACTGGATCCGGTGATTACCCGCAGGAACCTGTAATCCGCGCAATACATAGTTGGTACGGACAATAGGTGTTTCTTTACCATCAATGGTAGCTACCCAGCCTGCATCGTAATAGATCTCACTGAACACGGCAAATTCTGTGTTCTTGGAAGAAGATTCATATTCGATGATATCATTGTCGTTATATAATAGTTTGATATAGGCACTGCTATCTTTTACCGCATTGGCCACCAGGTTTTTCTTATCGGCTTCATCCAGGATGGCTGTGTCTTTCGGATTGAAATTACTCAGGGCCTTCATCACTTCTGCCGGCCCTTTTTTAGTATCGATGGTTTGTACAAACCAGGCGGCACCCAGTGCTTCCGGATTTTCCTGGGCCATCAATTGCTGGCCATTCTGTTGCCCGGAGGTAATGATGTATTTGGTGTTCAACATATCCAGTACCGGCAAACAATTGGGGAAATTATACAGTTGTTTTTCGATCAGGTCCTGGTAAATGCTCAGTTTGGCCGGGTGATAACCGCCGATAGAATGATGAAAATAAGCGGTTAATGGCCCGCCGTTAAACGCGGCTGTTATACCTTGTGAAACATCGAGTACACGGTAATAGCCGGTGTCTTTGGAAATCTGCAGGTCAACAGCAGAAGGTTTAAACCGGTCTTCCGAATCAGCGGCATCCTGGTAATTATCGCCATTCAGGTATTTGGTATTAATGGCCATTACATCTATGAAAGCAAACAATCCTACCGCCAGTGTAACAGCCAGCGCATTCAGTTTTCTTTTCAGGAACAGTAAGATGGCCAGACCTGCTGCAAGTATGAATAGAAAAGAGCGTAACAGATCGCCCATAAACAGACTTTGCCTGTCGGCCTTTAACCCATTCAGGAAGGAGCGGATCGGTGTTTCAATAGCTGCTTTCTGTTGCGCATCGGTAATGGTACTGATATTCTGTAACAGCATTCTGTCGGGCTCACTGGTAAAATCTGCAGTGAAATACACCAGTAATGCCACCACGAAAACTGCGGCAACTGCTATTAATCCTTTTTTATAATGTTCGAAAATGGCTTCCCTGTTTTCCCTGCTGAGGATATGGTTCAGCGACATCACTGCCATCATACTCAATAACAAAGTGGGAATAACGAGAATCATACTCGGTGCCCGGAACTTATTGTAAAAAGGCAGGTATTTGAGTACCATGGTATTAAATCCTTCGAGGTATTTTCCGGAGCTGAGTAAAAAAGTAAATACACAGGCAGTAAGGATCCACCATTTGTGTTTGCCATCCAGCATTACAAAACCGATGATAGCGAGAAAACAAACAATGGCACCAAGATAGGGTGGTCCTGCGGTACCACCGGCTCCGTCAATCCCGCCCCAGTAAAACTGCAGAAATCCCTGAATTTGTTGACCGAGTTGCTGTGGCATCTGTTGTAAAGCTTCGATGGCTTTTGATTTGTCTTCGGCTACTTCCAGGTTATGGCTGCTGCCGCCAAAAGCCCGGGGGAACATCATTACCAAAGGTTCCGTTTTGTACATGCTGTAGCTGAGTGCGTAGTCTTTACTCAACCCGGTTTTGGTAACGGCAGATTTTTCATCGCCCAGCTGGCTACCACCGCGGATGGTTCTTTTGGAATATTCGTAGGTGGTAAATAAAGTAACTGCATTAACCATGATACCAAGCATAGCAGCAAATATGACCAGACTGGCAGAAGCGAATAATTGTTTGAAATTCTTTTCCCTGATCCAGCGAATTCCGAAACTGATACTCATAATCAATGCAATCAGAAAACCGTAGTAAGTGATCTGCAGGTGATTGGCCGAAATCAGCAAACCGGTAAATAAGGCCGTTAGGGTAGTGCCCCAGAGATATTTTTTGTGATACAGCAGTAACAGGGATCCTACAAAAGCAGGCAGATAGGCAATGGCCATCATTTTGGTATCATGACCAACGGATATGATGATGGGGTTGTAAGTAGCATATGCATAAGACAAGGCGCCGAACAGACCGATATATGGATTTACGCGCAGCACCTGGCTCAGGAAATAAAAACAAATACAGGCCAGGAAGAAAAAACTGACCGGTTTGGGCAGGTTGAGTGTTAGTACATTAGCAACATACCCGATAGAAACAGGGTTGGTACCCACACTAGTAATCTGGAAGGTGGGCATACCGCTGAACTGGCCATTGGTCCACAACGGAAACACACCATGTTTTTCCTTGTATTCAAAAGAATTCTGGGCAGAAGCCTTCCATAATGAAACGTCTGATTGCTGCAAAACCTTTCCTTCCAGTGCAGGTTTACAGTATACCAATGCCACCACCATAAATACCACCACAGCAATCGCGTGTGGCAGCAGATTTTTCCATGCAAAATTTTTCATTGTTTCCGGCTTAAGTGCAGCAAATTAATGGTATTTTGAACGAAATTTTTTAATGAAGGGGCTTTTATTTTTGGCAAGACTGGCATTGATCTGCAATGCGCTCTTCCTGTTCTGTCTGGTGATGCAGCGGGTCACAGATATCATCCCGTCGGGTAGTATCAAAAGTACCATCATTGTGCTGGGTTGGTTCCTGGCGCCCTTTATCAATATGGTTGTGAATGTCTGGTTTGTTTCCCGCAAGATTTTGGGCAAAAATCAGAACATTCCCGGTTGGCTGGCTGTTACCAACCTGTTATTCCTGCTGCTGCAGTTTTTTGTTTATTTTATACTTCCCGCATGATACATAACATATTGAAAGATAAGCCCACCAAACTCTTCCTGGGTATTACCGCTTTTTTTGTAGCTAATGCACTGATTGCCGAGTGTATTGGTGGTAAGATCTTTTCGCTCGAGAAACTTCTCGGCATGGATCCTTCTAATTTTACCATTTTTGGTCAGTCGGGGCTCGCTTTCAATCTTACCTGTGGCGTATTGTTATGGCCACTCGAATTTGTGATCACCGATATCGTGAACGAATACTACGGTCCCAGAGCTGTTCGGCGCATCAGTTATACGGCGGTGGTCCTGATTGCTTATGCGTTTATCATGTTTTACCTGGCCATGAAGATTCCGCCTGCAGATTTCTGGATCAGCTCCCGACAGGAGAATGGGATCCCGAATATGCAGGATGCTTTTGGGGGTATTTTCGGACAGGGTATGTGGATCATTCTTGGCAGTATGACCGCTTTCCTGGTAAGCCAGATCGTGGATGTAACCGTATTTCACCGCATCAAAAAAGCTACCGGCGAAAAATGGATCTGGCTCCGTGCCACTGGCTCTACACTGATCTCACAACTGGTTGACAGTTTCGTTGTTTTATTTATCGCCTTCAAAATTGGTAACGGCTGGAGCTGGCAACTGGTGCTGGCCATCTGTCTGGTAAACTATCTCTATAAATTTACGATGGCAATTATTCTAACCCCCTTGATTTATCTCATTGAGGGACAGATCGACAAATACCTGGGCAAAGAAACTGCCCATAAAATGAAAGAGGCGGCGATGGGGAGGGGGAGTGAGTAGTTAGTAGTTAATAGTTAATAGTTAGTAGTGAGTGAATGAGTGGATGAGTGATTGAGTGAATGAATGATAAAGTGATAAAGTGATAGAATGATAGCATGATAGAATGGAATAGGATGGATTAATGGAGTAGAGGGTCTTCCTGAAATTGTTAATTGCTAATTATTAATTTCTAATTACAACGAGGAATGCTGTCTGCTGATCAAGCCGCCTGGGCTTTCTTTCAGTAATTTAATGACCACTTTATCAATTGGCAGTGTAACGGCGTCTGCGGTTAAGGCGTCCCATTCTATCCAGCGGAATACTTCGCTTTCGCCGTTGGGGTCGGCGGTTTGTTCGGGGGAGAACTGGAAAGGGATGGTTTGTGTGGGAATGTTGATATGGTGTTCTGCTTTTACTTTATAATAGATAGATATGATCTGGTCTTTGTTATTGAATGCGGAGATCTGAAAAAAATCGGTGGTATAGATATGCTCCAGCACTTCCACTTCAATGCCGGTCTCTTCCATGAATTCCCGCTTCAGACATTCACGGGTGCCTTCGCCGATTTCGAGTCCGCCGCCGGGTAGTTTGGTGATATACATGCCACGTATAAATTCATCGCTTACGAGTAAACGTTTGTTGTCATCAAACAGCAATCCATATACACGAACATTAAAGAGTGCCATTTAAAACCATTTTTTCTTCATGAAATACCAGCTGATCACCAGCGAAACAATCAATGAAATACTTACGGGAATATAAAATGCATGATTGGAGTGTTGGTAGGGGATATCTACGTTCATACCATAAATACTGGTAACGAGGATGGGCAAAGAAAGGATGATGGTGATCGATGTCAGCCTTTTCATGACACTGTTCAGGTTATTGCTGATGATGCTGGCAAATGCATCCATGGTGCTGCTGAGGATATTGGTGTAGATATTCGCCATCTCCAGGGCCTGGCTGGTATCAACGATCAGATCCTGCAGAAATTCCCTTTCTTCTTCATTCAATCCCAGGAAATTGGTTCGCTCCAGTTTCATCATCAGCATTTCGTTACTGCGTAAGGCGGTTACAAAGTATACCAGACTTTTCTGGATCCGCATCAGGTTCAATAAATCCTCGTTACTGTTACTGTGGTATAAACTGCTTTCGTACTGGTTACGGCGGTGATTGATCTCTTTCAGAAACTCCATGAAATTCTGCACCACTTTCTCAAATACTTTCAGAATCATCATGTTCTTCTTGTCAGGATGTCTTTTCTGAAAAGAGTTCAGGAATTTCTTGATGGCACCGTTATCGAATGAGTTCACGGTAACAATCTGGGTGTGGGTTAAGATGATGCAGATAGGGATAGTGATATAAAAAGCGTCACTGTCGTTAAAGGAATTATTCTCGGTGGGAGTTTTGATAACCACGAAACGGACATTGTCCTCCATTTCATAACGGGGTCTTTCATCAATATCCAGTGAGTCGCGCAGGAACTCGATGGGAATCTCCAGGTCTTCGCTCAGTTCAATGAATTCTTCTTCTTTAAAAGGAGGAACCAGGTTCACCCACACACCCATATCCGGTTTGTCGATCTCGAGGGTCTGGCCATTGATATTTTTAAAGTACTGGATCATGGGACAACTGCATTTGGGACTGCAAAGATGGGGTATATCCGGCTAACGGCACTGCTTTCTGTATTAAGAATCTAAGGTGATCTCGCCCTTGAATACAAAAACGGCCGGACCGCATAACCAGATATTACGGAAACTGTCTTCTCCCGTTTTTTCAAATTCTACTGCCAGGTGTCCACCCTTGGTCTGTACTTCTATCCGGTTAAATCCATTTTCATTATGTGCAAATACAAGTGCAGATGCGGTAACACCGGTTCCGCAACTGAAGGTTTCATCTTCCACCCCCCGTTCATAGGTTCTGACCACGATTTTTTTCTCATCACTCTCCACAAAATTCACATTGATGCCTTTCTCTGCAAATTCTTTGCTGTAGCGGATGTCGCGCCCTTCTGCAAATACATCTGTATCCATTACATCGGCGCATTGTTTTACATAATGTGGTGAACCGGTATCCAGTACAAAGTCGCCGTGGTGATCGGTAATGCCATCCACATCTTTCATTTTCAGATTGATCCAGCCGTTTTCGGCCAGTGTGGCTTCATGGTCTCCATCTACTGCTGTAAATAGGAAACTGGTTTTATGGATCCCTCTGTCATAGGCAAATCTTGTCAGACAACGACCACCATTACCACACATACTTCCTTCGCGACCATCTGCATTATAATAAACCATGGCAAAATCATAGCCCGCTTTCGATTCCAACAGCATCAGTCCGTCGGCGCCGATCCCAAAACGTCTGTTACAGATATGTGCAATCTGTTCGGTATTCAATGAAAGGGTTCCCTCACGGTTATCAATGATCACAAAATCATTTCCGGTACCCTGGTATTTGTAAAAGTTCAATGTCATGTAGTGAGTGTTTTTTGTTTACTGGTTTATTTGTTTATTGGTATCTGTCACAAGCCTTTCCTGAAACCAATAAACTAATGAACCAATAAACGAATTAACCATTAAATTCCTGAAACGATCCCAAGCGTCTTCTGTATCAGGTTTTCAACCGCAGCACCGCCATCTTTGCTGAAGGTTTTTTCTACCCTGTTGGCAACAATGGCACTCAGGCTCAGGCATTGGTGTCCCAGCAATTTGCCCAATCCATAAATAGCACTGGTTTCCATTTCAAAATTAGTAATCCGGTGATTGCCGAAACGGAAAGAAGTTAACTGGTCTATCAGTTCAGGGTTGGTTAAACCAAGGCGGAGAACACGTCCCTGCGGACCGTAGAATCCCGGGCAGGTAACGGTTATGCCATGATGGAATCCCTCTACAAAATGTTTCTGCACACCCGCACCTGCTGAGGCAATATAGGGGGTGGTAATATTCTCCATGTGTGTGTGTACACCGAAAGCCTGGAGTATCTGTTTTTCTTCTTCATGGTTATCGCGGCGGTAAAAGTTCAACAGATTATCAATACCTAATCCATGGCTACTGGCTACAAAACTATCCACCGGGATATCTGCCTGGAGGGCGCCGGATGTTCCTACCCGTATAATCGTGAGGGAGGAGAGGGCAGGTTGGATGGTTCTGCTGGCAAAGTCAATATTGGCCAGTGCATCCAGCTCATTGAAAACGATATCAATATTATCCGGTCCGATACCGGTAGATACTACTGATAGCCTTTTTTTACCGAGATACCCCGTATGGGTAATGAATTCCCGATGTTGGCTTTTGTGTTCTATCGAGTCGAAATGCTTACTCACTTCTGCTACACGGTCTGGGTCACCCACCGTTAAGATGGTAGGGGCCAGTTCCTCGGGTCTTAGATCCAGGTGATAAACAGCTCCGCGGTTATTGATGATGAGTTCACTTTCAGCAATTCGGTTCATATAGCATAATTATTAGCGCCAAATTTCGGCTTTTCAGATTTAGAATTTTAAAATTCCTTTGATTGCTTTATTTTCGCAGCGCTGTTTTACAGAATGGATGGTAAAATAACGATTTGTAGTTTTTTCACTACAAAATAATGACAAAAAAAGGTCCTGTGGCCGAGTGGCTAGGCAGAGCTCTGCAAAAGCTTCCACAGCGGTTCGAATCCGCTCGGGACCTCTGAAGTATCAAATAAAAAACCCGCTAAAAGCGGGTTTTTTATTTGATAATCAATTATATACGTATTATGTAAGGACTAAGCCGGATGAGGCTTCCTTTTCTTCCCTGGCAAAGCTCGCCAGTAATGTTTCCAACACTGTGGAAATCTTTTTTCACTTTTTTTTATAATATTGACGGAAAATAGAGTTTTTATTTATATTTGTAGTGTAATCTTTACAGAAAACTCGTTGTTTTCCTCGAAGATTATGACAGAAAGCGCAGATTCTGAAATTTCTGGGCCCCGAAATCCAATCCTGACTAACCAATCCTGTAAGCTGAAAGCCTTTGCTGGCGTAGGTTTCATGGAATTTAGAATTCAATCCGGTATTCACTAACACCGGTGTTCTATCAAAAGGATACAATATAAAAAGACTTATGGGCCCGAAATTCTACAACAGAATTAACTTACGTTTCAAAACAGTTTCAAAAGCATTGCTACTAGGCCTTGCTTGTTTTGCATTGACGGCCGGTACTGCTTTTGCGCAGCCTGCTTCAGGTTTGCATTTTGACGGTGTTAATGATAGTATTGCCATCCCTGTAAATCCCTCTTTAAATATCAGTGCTGCTATAACCATCGAAACCTGGATCAAACCTACCAAAAGTACCGGTGTACAGGACATTGTGAGCAAAGCCCGCGCCGGTGCCGATAATGGATATTTATTAAGAACTCTTTCAGGATGGTCTACCATTGATTTCTGGCTCTATATGAACAGTTTTGGCTGGAGAAGACTTTCCGTTCCCTTCGGTTCCAGCAAGCTGGGGCAATGGCATCATATAGCCGCTACTTACGATGGAAAAGTGATGCGGGTGTTCATTGATGGTGTTCAGGCTGGGCAATTAAATTTCGCAGGATCTATTATTACCAATAATAACAACCTGACTATTGGTGGCCAGGCAGGATATAGCACCACTTGTTTCGGTGGAGCGCTTGACGAAACACGTATCTGGAACAGGGCATTATCACAATGTGAGATTGCGCAGCACATGAACTGTGAATTAACAGGTACGGAAGATGGTCTTGCTGCATATTACAAATACAACCAGGGCTTAGCTAATCTTGCCAATACAGAAACTCAATTGGTAGACGCCAGTCCCAACGGAGCTAATGGCACTTTGAAGAATTTCAGTCTCTTATCCAATATTTCTAACTGGACATCCGGCGTGGTAACACCCGGCGTTTCCTGCGAACCGTTTACCGCTCCGCTGGCTACAGCTACAGCTGAACAGGCTGCTGTGCCGGTAGGAGGTACGATCAGGTTGTTTGCTACAGGTATCGGCACTTTTTCCTGGGTTGGGCCCAATGGGTTTACCTCTACTGAACAAAATCCAGTACTGGAAGGTGTTGGTACAAATGCTTCGGGTACATATACCGTTACCGTTGATAACAATGGTTGTGGCGTGTCTGTGAGCACAAACATTATTGTAGCGCCATCCGCCAGTGGTTTGAACCTGGACGGATTCAATGATAATATTTCAATACCTGCTAATCCCGTTTTAAACAGCCCTACTTTTACTGTAGAATCATGGATATACCCAACCGGGGGTACCATTACTGTACAACACGTAGTATCTAAATCCAGTGGTTTTGGTACTACTGGTTATAAATTCCCTAAAACCAATGACCGCTGGACCAGCTTTTCTTTTGACCTTTCTGTAGATGGTGAATGGCAAACCCTTACTGCCCAATTCCCGCAAAATGCGCTGAACCAATGGAACCATCTTTCAGCAACCTATGATGGCTATTTCATGCGGATGTACCTTAACGGGCAGTTGGTAGGTACCAAAGAAATTACCGGAACGTATACGGGTAATGCAGAAGGGCTCACTATCGGTAATCAACCAGGCAGGGCAGAGTCTTTCAAAGGGGTGATTGATGAAATAAGAGTATGGAACAGGGCTTTGTCTCAGTGCGAGATTATCAATAATATGCAGTCTTGTGAGTTGAGTAGCGACTACAATGAAAATTACAATGGCTTGTCATCCCAGCTAGGATTAAGTGCTTACTACCGTTTCAATCAGGGTTTACTCAATCAGGATAATACTGCACATAATGTGCTCGTTGATTCCAGCGGAAACGGTAACAACGGAACATTGAATAATTTCGACCTTACCGGAACCAGTTCAACCTGGGTACAAGGTAAAGTATATGGAGTGTGCAGCTACTTCGTTCCTCCGGGATTAACGGCTTCTGCCAATGGTTCTATCTTCCAGATTGGAAGTATTGTTAACCTGACTGCCACAAACGGCAATGGTACCGATATATGGGAAGGACCTAACGGATACAATCCATCAGGTGCCAACCAGGTGCTTAATAATGTACAACTTGATCAGTCTGGTACATATACTGTCATCAATTCCTATGTGAATTGTGTAGTTACTTCCAGTACCAGAATCAAAGTTTCCGATCTGCCTCAGATCATTGCTGACGGCCCAACTGAAATATGTCCGAATGGTTCTGTGACCCTCTCTTCCGCTACTACAGGTGCCGTTTACCAATGGTACAAGAATTCTGTGTTGATTGCAGAAGCTACGGGTCAGTCTTATACAGCTAATCAAACAGGTAACTATACAGTTAAAGTAACCAATGGACAGGAAGTGATAGTCTCGGCGCCGCTTACTGTTACGGTTGTTCCGGATCTGACGGCGCCTGTTCCTTCCATCGGAACCCTGCCGGTATTGAATCTGGTAGCCCCTGCCACTGTTACCACTATCCCAACAGCCAACGATAATTGCCGTGGTATCATCAATGGTACGCCGAATGGGACTTTAACTTTTAATAAACCGGGAACTTACCAGATTACCTGGACCTATAATGACCTGAATGGTAATTTGACAAACCAAACGCAACAGGTTGTTGTAGCTGATATTGTTGCGCCCGTAATTACTGCTCCTGCAGCGATCACATTAAACGGAGACGTTAGCATCTGCGGGGCTATCGCTACTTTCACAGCTACTGCCACAGATGATTCTGATAGTCCGATTACAATTACTTACAGTCAAGCTTCCGGTTCTGTATTCCCGATAGGAGAGACGATAGTTACCATCACAGCTTCTGATATCAGCAACAATACCAGTACAGCTACTTTTACGGTGAATGTATTGCCAACAACAGTTGCTGCCATTACCGGGAATACTACTATCTGTTCCGGATCTACCACTGTATTGGCAACTGCCAGCACTGGTGGAAACTGGAGCACTGATAATTCACTGGTTGCCACCGTTGATGCTGCCGGTGTAGTTACCGGTTTATCAGCCGGAACAGCTACGATCACGTATACCAATGCCTGTGGCGCATCAGCCAGCAGGGTGGTTACGGTAAATAGTCTGCCGGTAGCTTCCGTTTCAGCTCAGGGTGCCACTTCATTCTGTTCCGGAAGTTCCGTTGTATTGAGTGCCAACAGCGGTTCAGGTTATACCTATCAATGGAATAATAATGGTTCTCCTATTGCCGGTGCAACTGCCGCCAACTATACAGCTACTGCAGCAGGAAATTATAGTGTAACTACCAGCAACGGCTATTGTGCTGTTACCTCATCTGCCCTTCCTGTTCTTGTAAATGCAGTACCTACGGCCACCATCACTGCGGGATCAGCAACTGATTTCTGTACCGGAGGTTCAGTCTTACTTACCGCCAATGGTGCAGGTTCTTACCAGTGGTTCAATAATGGTGTTGCACTGGGAATTACTACACAGACTTATACCGCTTCTGTAAGCGGAAATTATACAGTGATGGTTACAAACAGCAATGGCTGTTCAGCCGTTTCTGCTGCTGTTACAGTTACTGCTACGGCAGCACCTGTAGCTTCTATAACCGCTCAGGGACCTACTACTTTCTGCGCTGGTGGTTCAGTCGTACTGACTGCCAACGGTACAGGCAGTTACCAGTGGAGCAACAATGGCACACCGATTAACGGTGCTACCGCCGCTACCTATACGGCAACAGCAGCCGGTAACTATAGTGTGGTGATCAGTAATGGTTCCTGCACAGCAAGTTCTGAAGCTGTTTCAGTGGTTGTAAATGCGTTACCTGCTGCCTCCATCACTGCCGGATCAGCTACTAACTTCTGTACAGGAGGTTCAGTAGTACTGACTGCTAATGGTGCCGGTACTTACCAGTGGTACAACAATGGTATTGCGCTGGGAATTACTACACAGACTTATACCGCTTCTGTAAGCGGAAACTATACAGTGGTGGTTACAAATGGTAATGGATGTTCAGCTACTTCGGCTGCTACAGCTGTCACAGTAAATGCCATTCCGGTAGCTTCAGTTACGGCTCAGGGACCTACTACTTTCTGCGCCGGTGGTTCAGTGGTACTGACTGCCAATGGGGCTGGTACTTATCAGTGGAATAAGAATGGCACACCGATTAATGGTGCTACTGCCGCTACGTATACCGCAACAGTGGCTGGTAATTATAGTGTGACAATCAGTAATGGTTCCTGTACAGCAAGTTCTGAATCTGTTTCAGTGGTTGTAAATGCGTTACCTGCTGCTACTATTACTGCCGGATCAGCTACTACTTTCTGTGCGGGTGGTTCAGTAGTACTGACTGCTAATGGTACGGGTACTTACCAGTGGTACAAAAATGGTGTTGCGCTTGGCATTACTACACAGACTTACACCGCTTCTGCAAGTGGAAACTATACAGTGGTGATTACCAATGGTAATGGCTGCTCAGTTACTTCAGCTGCTACAAGCGTTACTGTAACTGCCATTCCTGCGGCTACCGTATCTGCTCAGGGAGCTACTACTTTCTGCGCCGGTGGTTCTGTACTGTTGTCTGCTAACAGTGGGGCAGGTTTAACTTACCAATGGAGCAACAACGGCTCACCAATTTCAGGTGCTACATCGGCTACCTATACTGCAACCACTTCAGGTAATTATACTGTAACGGTTAATAATGGTAGTTGTACAGCAGCCGCTGATCCTGTAACTGTAACGGTTACTTCCGTTCCGGTTGCTACCATTACGGCAGCAGGTGCAACCAGTTTCTGTACAGGTGGTTCGGTTGTTTTAACAGCCTCTTCTGCCACAGGTTATAACTGGTTCAAAAATGGAGTGGCATTGGGAATCAATTCACAAACTTATACCGCTACCAATAGCGGAAACTATACTGTTGAGATAACCAACTCCAATGGTTGCTCAGCCATTTCTTCCGGTGTGGCGGTTACTGTTAATGCCAATCCTGTTGTAAGTGCGATTACGGGTAATACTACTGTTAATGCAGGTGCTGCTACACAACTTTCAACTACTACTGCTGGCGGAGTATGGAGTAGTAACAGCAGCAATGCCACTGTTAACACAACCGGTCTCGTAACTGGTGTTACAGGTGGATCAGCTACTATCAGTTATACCGTAACCAATGCAGCCGGTTGTGCAACTACCGTAACCACAGTGGTTACCGTAACCAATATCCCGGTTTGTAATGTATTACCTGTTGCGGTTATTGCAGCCAGCGGGGCAGATGCTTTCTGCAATAAGGTAACCCTTACCGGTTCTACTTCTTCTGCCAATGCGAGCTATAAATGGGTAACTGCTAACAATACGGTATATGCTACATCCCAGCAGATTTCTCTGGATCTGTCCAGCAACGAAGGTGATTATAAATTATATGTAACAGCTAACGGTTGTACAAGCTTAGCTGCCACTTACGCTTTCCGTAAACAGGATCAGGTAAGCAGCTATGCTATACTGGCATACAAAAAAGTAGATTTAGGTAAATACAATAAAGTAATAGCTGGCAGTGTTGGCGTGATGAATGAAAAAGGGGAAGCCAAAATTGATAAGTATACTTATATCACCGGTCAGGGAGCTTTCGTAAAAGCGCCAAAAATTAACTGGCATGGTGGATCAGATCATGGCTGGGGCTGGGGTAATTGGTATGACAATTATTACAACACCGTTAATAATAGCAATAGCAGCAATTTTCAGACAATATACGGTACCGCAGATGTAACGCTGCCCGCTATGCAAACCAATACGGCCAGTACCAAGAACCTGTCTAATTATACAGTTTCTTCTTACGCAACGGTTACTTTGAACGGTAATTATAAAACACTTACTATCCGCAAAGGGGCAAGCGCTATCTTAAACGGAAATACCTTCGGAACCATTGACCTGGAAGAAGGTGCCAGTGTTCAGTTTAAAGCAACCGTTTTAAATATCGAAAACCTGGTTGTGGAAGATGGTGCAAAAGATGGCTACTACAGTTATGTTCGTTTTGCACCTGGTACCAGCGTAAGGATAAGCAGCAAAGTGAAAATCGGAAGTCAGGTGATTGTAAACCCCGACTACCATACCGTTACTTTCTATATGGCTGATCAGCGTTCAGATGAAGAGAAATTTACTGTGAAAGGTGCTGATACAAAAGTGATCGCTAATATCCTGATGCCGAATGGTAAATTGCATGTAACTGCTACAGATGATGATGACGATGACCATGATAGCTGTGATCACAAATCACACAATTCATGGAGTTGTAAACACAGAAACCATGGTCACAAAGATTGTGATCATAAGGCACATAAACCATCTGATTGCAGTGATGATATATATATGGTGGGATTGTTTGTGGCTGAAATGGTAGAGAGTAAAGGGAATACTGTTAGCTGGAGCAGCTTTGATTGTGGATCATCTGCACTGACTGTAGTTCCTAACAATAAAAATACAGCAGTAACACAAAGCACTACCAGTGAAGGAAAACAGACAGAAGCGGTAACTACAGAGGAAGTATTGAAAGTAACTGTAATGCCAAATCCTTCTACCACTTACTTTACACTGAAAGTAGAAAGCAAATACCAAACAGCAGTCAATATCCGCGTGCTGGATGCTAACGGAAGAGTAATTGATGCAAAATCAAACGTATCTCCTAACAGTACCTTCCAGTTAGGTGCTACTTACCAGACGGGAACGTACTTTGCAGAAATGATTCAGGGGGCCAACCGCAAAGTGGTACAACTGATAAAAGTGAAGTAAATAGAGATAATTATCATTTAGCAGGGCCATCAATTGATGGCCCTTTTTTATGTGACTGTAGTTAATCAACTACCCATGTCTGGCAAAGTTGACCACAGCCATTTGCGAACTAGTCTATTGGCCGCACTTTAGTTTCCTCATTCCTTTGCAAAAGTATTCCTCCGGTTATTATTTGCATGGATGTAAACCTGCAATAGTATCAGCTGATAACCAGTGGGATTTGGGTACTTGGAATACTATAAAACACCAGCGGAGATAATTATGAAGATTTTACTGGCAGATGATCATACGATTGTAAGAGATGGTATCCGGCACGTTTTAATGGAATCCTATCCGGATATTTCTATTGTGGATGTAGCCAATGCCAACGATTTGATCAATTATGCAAAAAAAGAAACGTTCGATGTAATTGTAACTGACATTTCTATGCCACCCGGTGCTTCCGGACTGGACGCCATTCAACAGATTAAAAAAGCAAAGCCTGATATTCCTATTCTGGTATTGAGTATGCATGCCCCGGCTCAATATGCTTTACAAGCCATTAAATCAGGTGCATCCGGCTATCTTACCAAAGGAGTGGCAACGCTGGAGTTGGTAAAAGCCCTGGAAACAGTGGCGTCAGGAAAGAAATACCTGAGTCCGGAAGTGGTATATCTGATGGCCGACTTTATCGAACATACACAGAAAAGTGTCCTCATCAGTAAATTATCCGAACGGGAAAAAGAAGTCTTCCGTATGCTGGCAAAAGGGATGACCACCACCCAGATTGCAAAAGAATTAGCATTAAGCCACAATACCATCAGTACTTTCCGGGGGAGAATTTTTGAAAAGATGGGCTTTCATTCCAATGTGGAATTGATCAAATATGCGATTTCCAATAAAATCATTTAACAACCTGGTTTATATAGAAGATTTAATAGTTTCAACAGCCTGGTAATATATCCTATATGAGATTGGATAACGGACTTAGCCGGATAAAAACAATTTCCGGGAAGAAAATCTTTTGGGCATTACTGCTGATGGCTCAGCTTCTGGTGCTGCTCCTGTTTCTATGGCTGAACAACACCGGTATCTATACATTCCCGATATACATTACCGTGTTCTGTTCCCTGGTTACGGTTTTTCTTCAATGGCTGTATCTGCATAGCCCTTCAGAAAGCATAGATACTGGTTTGTTGGAAACAATCCCGGATGGTTTCATACAACTGGATAAGCGTGGAAAAATTATTCACCTGAATCGGCGGGCATATCAGCTTCTGGGAACCGGCAGCGGGGTACAAGTAAACCAGCCTATGGATACTCTTTTTCCCAAAGAAGATTTTCCATTGTTTGATGAAGCCCTGCAATTGGCCTTAGCAGGGAGAAAAGTAGAAGAGCTGACCATGTACCTGCTTTCACTGCAATCCTGGTTTTCCGTGCAATTAACACCTTCTGCCCGGGGCGTGAACGTTTATTTCCGAGATATCACAGCTGTCAAAAACCAGGCAGCCCTCTTACAACTGTTTGAATCGGTGATTACGAGAAGCGCAGACAGTATCCTGATCACCAGCGCCGAACCGATTCATCAACCCGGGCCTCAGATCGTTTATGTTAACGATGCGTTTACCCGTATGACAGGTTATTTGCCTGAAGAAGTCATCGGATTAACCCCAAGAATCTTACAAGGACCCGAAACCAGCCGTAAAGAACTGGATCGTTTTAAAGAGGCCTTAACGCAATGGAAACCTGTGGAAGTGGAGCTATTGAACTATAAAAAGAACAAAGAAGAATTCTGGGTGAGTATTTCCGTAGTTCCTGTATGTGATGAAAAGGGACTGTTTACACATTGGATCTCGATTCAGCGGGATATTACCGACAGGAAGAGGGAGGAGGCGCTACTGAAAGGGAAAAACAAGGACCTGAAGAATCTATCCGATTACCTCCAGAATATGCGGGAAAAGGAAAGGAAACTTATTGCCCAGGAAGTGCATGAAGAACTGGGGCAACTCACCACTGTGCTGAAAATGGACATCGACTGGCTCTCTATCCGGCTTGCCGGAGGGGAAGATGCGGTGCTGAAACGGCTGGGAAATGCTACCAGTACCCTTGCCATCATGCTGACGTATATTCACAGGATCGCTGCAAAGCTCAGACCGAGCATACTTGACCATTTTGGGCTAACGGTGGCACTGGAAGCCCATTGTAGCGAGTTTCAGCGTCAGAATGGTATAGAGTGTATCTTTACGTCGGAAATTGATGAAGAGAATCTGTCGGTTCAGGCAAAAACCGGACTATTCAGAATAGCCCAGGAATTGCTGGTAAACGTTTTAAACCATTCGGGCGCCAGTTTGGTAAAAGTGCTGTTAGCTGAAAATGGAGATAATATCCACCTTCGGGTAACAGATAATGGCCGGGGATTTGTAACTTCAGAAAAACGTGATACTTTAGGATTGATGGGATTGAGGGAAAGAGCCATTTCGCTAAAAGGAATCTTAAATATAGATAGTAAACCAGGACATGGAACCAGTGTTCTGGCTACCATACCTAAAATAAGCAATTATGAGAATCTTAATAGCTGATGACCATACAATCGTAAGAGAAGGTATCAAAATGTTATTAACGGAAGCTTACCCATTGGCTGAGATTGTAGATGTCTCTGATGCGGTAGATCTGATGCGTTTTGTGTATAAAGAAAAATGGGATGTAATCATCTGCGATATTTCCATGCCACCCGGCGACTCGGGTCTGGAAGCTGTTAAAAAGATCAAGGAACATTCTCCTAAAACACCGGTGATCATTCTCAGTATGCATTCCCCGGATCAGTACGCTGTTAGATCCATCAAGGCAGGTGCCATGGGCTATCTTACCAAAGGTGCCGCTACATTGGAGCTGGTAAAAGCTGTTAACCAGGTAATGTCGGGTAGAAAATACCTGAGTCCGGATGTGGCCGATGCATTGGCCGATGCATTCGAACATATCGATAGTGCCAAATCTGTAGAAAGCCTCTCCGATAGGGAATTTGAAGTATTTAAATTGCTGGCTTCCGGTCATTCCATCTCAGATATCGCCAAAGAACTGATACTTAGCAGTAATACCGTCAGTACTTTCCGTGCGCGTATTTTTGAGAAAATGGGCTTCCACAATAACCTGGAACTCATCCGCTATGCGGTTGATAACAAGCTGATCTGATCGTTCCGGAACCGATCTCGGTTCGTAATAACTGTATTTTTTAAACTAATATCCAAATCCCCAATCCCCCAATTCCATGAGCGAGTTAATGCCGCCTGTTCCAGACAATGAAATGGAACGTATCCTAAAACTTTCAGAACTCGATGTTGATTATGCCGAAGTGCAGGATTCTTTACAGGATCTTACCAAACTAGCGGCCAAAGTAGCCGGCACCTCCATTTCCCTGATTAATCTCATTGATTCTTTTACCCAGTGGACGGTTTCCAATTACGGACTCCCCCTTGAACAGATGCCCCGGCAAGATTCTGTTTGCCAGTATACCATCGTTGCCAAAGAAGAAAAACTGGAAGTAAAAGATCTCAGTGCTGATGATCGGTTTAAAGACAAATTTTATGTTACAGGCGAGCCATTGCTGAAATATTATTTCGGGGTACCCCTGCAAACAGCCGATGGTCTGAACCTGGGCGCACTCTGTGTGCTGGACCAGGTAGGCAGAGAGATCAGTCCTGAAAAAGTTGAGTTACTTAAAATTATTGCCAACGAAATAGTTAACCGGTTAACCGCTTATCAGGTGATCAAAGAACTGAAAAGCAAAGTGAAAGAGGCAGGAGATACCCAGCGGAAAGTGGCACATGATATCCGCGGTCCTTTAGGTGGCATTGTCAGTCTTGCACAGATTATCAGCCAGCAAGGAAATGAAAATAAGATGGATCAGGTGCTGGAGTTTATTGGTCTGATTCAGAAAAGCGGCCGTTCATTGCTGGAACTGGCCAACGAGATATTAGGTGCAGACAAACGGGTAGATACCTCTTCTGTAAAATCTGATCACCCTCAGGCGGCTCCGGATATTTTTAACCTGCAGGTCTTCAAAGACAAACTCGAAAAACTGTTTACCCCACAGGCCATACCCAAAGATATCCGGTTTACGGTAGCGATTGCCAACGAAAATGAAACGATTCCTTTCTCTAAAAATAAATTGTTGCAGATTACAGGTAACCTGATTTCCAATGCTATAAAGTTTACGCCACAGTATGGTACTGTTACGGTAGCATTGGGGCTGATGATTGTAGATAAGGATAAAAATTTGCAGATCAAAGTATCAGATACGGGTGTTGGACTGGATACCGTGGCTGTACAACAACTCTTTACACAGGGTGCCGTTTCGTCTACCTCCGGAACGGTAGGTGAACAGGGCTATGGTTTTGGATTGGCATTGGTGAAACACCTTGTGGATGATCTGAAAGGAAGTATTGATGTGGCATCGAAGCCCGGTGAGGGAGCCATTTTTACGATAGTTATCCCGAATGTCTGAATTACCGGAATCAAAGGAGATTCTTTTACGCAGTAAGCTTGTAAAGACCTTTGCAGACCACTTTTAAGTTGCCTGCGCATTAATCAGCATGCATAACTGTTTGAGAGAAAACCTCCCATTCCTTAGAAAATGTTATAGGTTTGCGGCAAGTTTTTCCAGCATGAAACATTCACAAACAATTGGTATCGTAGCTACACTGGCCCTGGTGGTCATGTGTTTTTTACCCTGGACGTATATTGCCAGTCAACAACTGACCATTACCGGATTCCATACAACCGGAACCAGCTTTGGCAGGCCTGGCGTACTCTCTGTAAGCATGGCGGTGATACTGTTGGTGATGTTTCTGGTACCGGCTGTCTGGGCCAAAAGAACCAATCTGTTTATAGCTGCTTTAAACCTGGCCTGGTCATTCCGCAATTACCTGCTCGTTTCTTCCTGTTTGATGGGAGAGTGCCCGGAAAAAAAGCCCGCACTATACGCATTGGTGGCACTGGCTATCCTGATCCAGATCATGACCTTACTGCCCAGGATGGAAGTAACCAAAAAATAAGCGGGCAAAGGGTATTACCCCAATGCCTGCAAAGACTTTCCGATAATACCCACACATTCCATTATCTGCGCTTCATTGATCAATAGCGGTGGCGCAAACCGGATCTTATCGCCATGGGTAGGTTTGGCCAGCAAACCATGCTGCATCAAAGCCAGGCAAAGTTCCCAGGAAGCATCCGGGTTGGCATGTTTGATCACGATCGCGTTCAGCAATCCTTTTCCACGGATGGTAGTGATATAGGGAGAGTTCAGTTTCGCCAGCTCGGACCGTAATAACTGCCCCATGACTTCTGCATTTTCTGCCATTTTCTCTTCCTTCAATACTGTTAAGGCTGTAATAGCCACGGCACAGGCCAGCGGATTACCACCATAGGTAGATCCATGTTCGCCGGGGTGAATATTCATCATCACCACGTCATCCGCCAAAACAGCTGATACGGGCAATACACCGCCACTTAAAGCTTTTCCCAGTATTAAAATATCGGGCCGCACATTTTCATGGTCGCATGCTAGCATTTTACCTGTGCGGGCCAGGCCGGTCTGGATCTCATCGGCAATGAATAATACATTGTATTTGGTACAGAGTGCCCGCACGCCAGACAGATAACCCTCATCCGGAATCACCACACCGGCTTCGCCTTGGATGGGTTCTACCATAAATGCGGCCACCTGCGGGTTTTGTAAGGCTTTTTCCAATGCGGCCAGATCGTTGTAGGGAACCAGATCAAAGCCGGGCATATACGGGCCAAAACCTTTGTAACTACTGGGATCGGTAGAAGAGGAGATGGCCGCAAGTGTTCTTCCCCAGAAATTACCTTCGGCAAATACCACCCTTGCCTGGTTTTCTTCTACGCCTTTCTGGGCATAGGCCCAGCGGCGCGCCAGTTTAATAGCGGTTTCGCCACCTTCTACACCTGTATTCATGGGCAATACCTTATCGTATCCGAAATAACCGGTAATAAATTTTTCATACTCCCCCAACAGGTTATTATGAAAGGCCCGCGATGTAAGCGTAAGTTTTTTCGATTGTTCAATCAGTGTATCAATGATCTTCGGATGGCAATGCCCCTGGTTTACGGCAGAATACCCGCTGAGAAAATCGTAATATTTTTTGCCATCCACATCCCAGAGAAATACCCCTTCTCCTTTTTCCAGTACCACCGGAAGCGGATGATAATTATGGGCACCGTGTTTGTTTTCTAAAGCGAGATAAGCTGCGGATTTGGCAGACAGAGAAATAGTCATGGTAATTAAAAATTAGAAATTAAAAATGGGAGGCCATTCACGGAGAATGAGTAGGCAGGAAAAAATAATTACCAGCAGTTAATTGCTAATTTTTAATTGCTAATTATTAATTCCTTCATCAGAAGGAACAAGGATGATCGAGGAAATCGAGGTTTAAACGAAGGAAGCGCATAGGCTGTATTTCTGCTGCAAGATACTGGTTCGCTTGCTTTTTAGCCAATAAAATCTTTATCTTGTTACCTGACAATTGTTTGTGATATGAAAGTAGTAAAAAGGATCGGCCAGCTGCTGCTGGTGTTATTACTGGTATTTGCCCTGTATGCGCTGGTAAGTGGAAAGACCTTCCTCTTTAAAGCAGTTGTGTACAATTTTGCCAATATTGATGATTACGAAAAGTTCTCCAACAATACAGTAGCTACCGGAACACCGGAGCCCTGGCAGTTAAGTACAAACTATAACAAAGAACCCATGCCAGATAGCCTGATATCCCTGCTCGAAAGTCTGGGCACGGTGGGTGTACTGATGATCCGTAACGATTCGATTGTTGCAGAGCGTTACTGGGATGGCTACAGCGATAGCTCCCGTTCCGGTTCGTTTTCGATGGCGAAAAGCATTACCAGTCTGCTGATAGGAGTGGCCTTGAAAGAAGGAAAGATCGGCTCACTGCAGGATCCGGTGGGTAAATACCTGCCTGAATTTGCCAGTGGAGAAAAAGCGAAGATCCGTATCGTAGACGTGTTAACAATGAGCAGCGGCACCGACTGGAACGAATCTTACATGAATCTTTTCTCCGTTACTTCAGAAGCCTATTATGGATCAGATCTGTACAAAACCGCCACCGGTGTCAGCGCAGTGGCGCCGCCCGGAACCCTTCACAGGTATAAAAGCGGGGATACCCAATTGCTGGGACTGATCCTGGAAAAAGTAACCGGTCAATCTTTGTCAGATTATGCATCCGAAAAACTGTGGCAACCGCTGGGGGCCGAACATCCGGCTTTATGGAGTACCGATAAAGACAAAGGCACTGTGAAAGCTTTCTGCTGTTTTAATTCCAATACCCGCGATTTTGCCCGCATTGGTAAACTGATGCTGGATAGTGGTAAACACAAGGGCGTAGCCATTATCGACAGCGCTTATTTTGTCAACTCCATCAAAGCCTGCGGTATCACCGACGATAAAGGCCAGGCCTGTGATTATTACGGCTACCAGTGGTGGCTCGATCCACTCAACCCCGAAATTTTTTATGCCCGGGGTATCCTTGGTCAATATATTATCATGATCCCTTCTAAAAAGACCATCATTGTTCGTTTGGGAAAAACCACTTCGAAAGAAAGAGTGAGAACAGTACCCAAAGAAGTGCGGTATCTGATCAATTGGGGGATGAACAATTAATGAATTAACGGATGACGGATTAGCGGATTGAGGGCATAGATTGGAGTGGCTTGTTGTGTTTCGTGTTAAAAAAAAACGCCAATCCATCATCCGCCAATCCGCTAATCCGTTTAATCCTATATTTTCGCACAAAATCAACCCATTGTCCCAACCCAGCATTGCAGTAGTCATCCTTAACTACAACGGTCGCAAACACCTGGCAACCTTTCTGCCTTCGGTGCTGGCGTCTACTTATGGCAACCTGCGGGTGATTGTGGCAGACAATGCCTCTACCGATGATTCTGTGGCTTTTATGAAGAAGAACTTTCCCGCAGTGGAGGTATTAACACATCACCGGAATGAAGGTTTTGCCGGGGGCTATAACTGGGCATTAAAAAGGGTAGAAGCTGATTATTATGTACTGCTGAACTCGGATGTGGAAGTAACACGGGGCTGGATTGAGCCGGTAGTAGCGCTGATGGAATCTGACAGCCGCATTGCCGCCGCCCAACCCAAACTGCTGGCCTATCACCACCCCGAATTATTTGAATATGCCGGTGCAGCCGGCGGCTGGATAGACCAGTTGGGCTACCCTTTCTCGCGGGGCAGGGTATTTGACGTATGTGAGCCCGATACCGGCCAATACAATACCGCCGAACCCATTTTCTGGGCCTCCGGGGCGGCTATGTTTGTGAAAGCGAAGCTGTACCATGAAATGGGTGGACTCGATGGTAGTTTTTTTGCCCACCAGGAAGAGATCGATCTCTGCTGGCGATTACAGCTGGCGGGATACCAGATCTGGTCCTGTCCGCAATCGGTGGTGTACCATGTGGGGGCGGGTACTTTGCCTCGTGGTGGACGAAAAGTATATCTCAATTTCCGCAATAACCTTATCATGCTCTGCAAAAACCTACCCTGGTATGAGAAGGTCTGGAAACTGCCCCTGCGGTTCGGACTGGATGCCATATCGGCCTGGAAGGGATTGTTAACGGGCGATCTGTACTTTTTTACAGCTATACTGCAGGCGCATTATGCGGTATTGATCAGGATCTTTACTTCGGCCGGTAACAATACCCGTGGCCGCAAACCCTTGTGTACACTGGCTGGCGTGTACAGCGGATCGGTGGTATGGCAATATTTTATCAAACAACATACCCGTTTCAGGGAAATTATTCAAAAGAAGGCTTTTTAATTTGCGGCGGTACCTTATTTTTGCAAAGTAACTAACCACTATGTCACACGAGATCAACGAGACACAAGAGAAAGATTTTACCAGAAACTGGGTAACTTCATCAAGGTTCCTGTTTTACCTGCAGGTATTCTGTATCCTGGCATTTGTATTGGGCGGCTGTTACCGTTTGTACAACCAGCGTTACAAGGGCAAACCCGATGTAGAAGTGCAGAAAAGCAGCCAGTACAAACCTGAGTACAAATAAAAAAAAGCAATAAAAAATTTTGTCAGGAACTACGGATGGTTATTTTTGCACTCCCAATAATTAAATAGTTCTTTACAAACAACGCGAAAGTAGCTCATTTGGTAGAGCACGACCTTGCCAAGGTCGGGGTGGCCGGTTCGAGCCCGGTCTTTCGCTCAGAAGTCCCGTCCGCCGGAGGCGAGGCGGGATTTTTTTTGGTTCGCTCCCGAGCGAACCGATGGGACAGGTTCCCGATATACCGGGAACCGGGACAAGCCCTGGTGGTGGAACTGGTAGACACGCAGGACTTAAAATCCTGTTCGCCGCAACGCGAGTGCGGGTTCAATTCCCGCCTGGGGCACTTGATTGTAAATCAGTTAGAAAGACTCACTTCGGTGGGTCTTTTTGATTTTCAGGGTATTTGCAGGTGACAAAAAACAGCTTTCATTTTTTGTAAAAAAATCTGGTGAGCGAGTCAATCGGTTGATCATGACCAATAGCCGGTTCAAGGAGTTAATCGTGTATGAATACCTTTTGCGTTATTATCAATTTAATGGCTGCAAGGTCATTGTGTAAATTGAAATTATTCCCACGAATTGTAACTAATGATCTCTAATTCTCTCTATTACTGTCTTAAAAGTAATATATGAATAAACTAAGAGAGTTACAGACCATTTTAAAGCTGGTCTTTGGAATCGTTCCCATTGTGGCCGGTATCGACAAATTTTTTAACCTGCTTACCTACTGGCCGAACTATATGGCAGGTAGTTTACAGGAAATAATGCCAATCGAAATTTCACTCTTTATGAAACTCGTTGGTGTTATTGAAATATCCGCAGGAATCCTGGTTCTGTTCCGCCCGTTGTTGGGTGCGTATGTGGTGATGCTTTGGCTGATCGTTTTGGCTTTACAGCTGATTTTCGGAGGGAATCATTTTGATGTAGCTGTAAGAGATCTCGTAATGGCTGCAGCAGCTTATGGGCTTGTATTGGTAAGTAGCCTGATCCAACAAAAATTAGCTGACGATAAAGTCATAAGCCGTATGCGTTCGTAAGGGTTTCATTACGTGGAATACAATCCTCTCCAAAATGAGAGCCCCGGAAATACAAATTTTCGGGGCTCTTATTTTGATTGATATTCTCTTTGCGCTAAATGTTGCCCATTACATATGCTACTATCCTGTCACATTTGCTCAGGTGAAAATGAAGAATATCCTCTCTTTTATAGTAAGCGGATATAATTTCCCGTAACATGATTTTTGCCCTATTAAGTCTAACTTTTACATTTACCTCACTGATATCCAGACATTCCTTGGTTTCTGTAACATTCATGTCCTCTATTTCACGCATCACAAAAACAGTACGGTATTTTTCGGGCAACCTGTTAATCGCCTCATGTATGATGGACTTTAATTCCGAATTCATAGCTAAATGTACTGGGGTTTGGGAATGATTGTAGGATGGTTTGTCAAAGGTTCTAACCAGCTTTTCATCGTCCATAACTACCGAACGGTTTCTGTTCCTTATTCTGAGAAGGCATTCATTGATTAGTATCCTGGTAAGCCAGGTTGAGAATTTTGATTTGAACACAAATTTGCCCAGATTCTCATATGCGTTGATATAGGCTACCTGCATAATATCTTCTACTTCTGCTTCATCATTGATCATAGACATCCCAACCCGATACAAACGTTGGTTATACCTTCTTATGATTATTTCATATAGGTTTTTACTTCCCTGTAATATCATGGAAATCAATTCGCTATCTGAAGTGTCGGAAAATTTTTGCAGGTCTTCTTTCTTCATGATCCTTATATGCTGAATGATTAGAGTACCAGACTTTTCAAAGGTTACAAATTATTTTTCTTTTCTGTAACCTTTTATCTCCTCACAACTCCAATTTGGCCAATCCTTCACTATTTAATACTTAAATAAAACTCCTAATGCTTGTAAAAACAAATGAAGATGGGGGCATTCGGCTTGATTGTACAAATTCAGAAATCATTCCAGGCCCAACCCAAAGAATAGATGCATTTATAAAATCAGACGAAGAAAAGATCCATTTGATTGAAAAGCATTTTAAAGAGATTATGTATACGCTGGGTCTGGACCTTGAAAATGACAGTTTGAAGGGAACTCCCCGGCGTGTGGCTCAAATGTATGTTTGCGATATGTTCTTTGGATTAAATCCCGACAACAGGCCTGATATGACCTTGTTTGAGAATACTTACTCCTACGATCAAATGCTGATTGAAAAAAATATTACAGTATTCTCCTCCTGTGAACATCATTTTGTTCCTATTGTTGGCAAAGCGCATGTTGCCTATATACCGTCCGGCAAAATAATCGGATTATCCAAGATCAACAGGATCGTAGATTACTGCGCCCGCCGTCCCCAGGTGCAAGAGCGGTTAACCGTAGAGATAGCAGTTGAATTGCAGAATTCACTTGATACAAAAGATGTTGCAGTAGTTATTGATGCCGCACATTTATGTGTTTCATCCAGAGGTATCCGGGATACACAAAGCAGTACTTACACATCTTTTTTTGATGGCAAATTCAGAAATGAAGAAAAGAAAAACGAATTTTTAGCAGCCTTAAAATCGTAATATGAGAACATTTATTGTACCTGTACTTTCTATAAAGAATCTTACGCACGACGTTCTTGAGATAAGAACTGAAAAACCAGCAGGCTATTTATTCGAGCCAGGTCAGGCTACTGAGGTAGCTATTAACCGGGATGCATGTAGAGAGATAAGCAGGCCATTTACTTTTACCTCTGTTCCATCGGATAAGTTTCTTGAATTTATTATCAAAGTATATCCTCAGCATAATGGTATGACCCGGCAACTGACAACTTTGAATAATCATGAAACCCTGATTATCGGAGAGCCATGGGGTGCTATCAGTTACAAGGGAACAGGGCTTTTCATAGCAGGAGGAGCAGGTATAACACCATTTATCTCCATTTTCAGACAACTGGCGCGTGAAAAAAAATTATCTGGCAATAAATTGATTTTCGCCAATAAGACTCATTTAGATGTCATATTAGAAAACGAACTGAATACTTTACTGCCCAATGATGTTATGCATATTTTATCGAATGATGTCAGGAAGGGCTATGTTCATGGGTTTGTGAATGCTAAGATGATCGAAGAGAACCGGCCTGATCGTACTTCCAAGATTTATTTATGTGGGCCACCGCCTATGATGGATGCCGTAATGCTGATTCTAAAAGAGATCGGGGTTGACCAAGACAGTATCACAGTGGAAATTTAATACGTGGAATCTGTAACCTTATTATCTCTGCTTACTCTAATATCACAAACAAATATAAAATGATAAAGAAAAATCTTTTTTCTCTGCGATTGCTTACGTCAGCATGTTTTTTACTTTCTGTCTTCTTTGCTGAGGCGCAGCAACCTGTCAAGCTTACCGATCCTGAAGTGGCTTCCGCTGCAGTTACAGCCAACCAGATTGATATTGAATTTGCGGAGATTGCTTTTCGACAGTCGAATAACAAGGAAGTGTTGAATTTTGCAAAAACTATGTCCAATGATCACAAAGCCGTTATTGCTCAGGCGGTAGCACTGGCTACAAAACTTAAAGTAACGCCCAAAACAAATTACCTGACCAGGTCTTTGTTGACGGATGCTGAGAAAACAAAAAAACGCCTTCAATCCAATAAAGGAGAAGCATTTGATAAAATGTATATCGAAAATGAAGTGGCATATCACAAAGCCGTTATTGCTGCCGTTGAAACAATTTTGATTCCGCAGTCCGAGAATAGTGAGTTGAAAAAGCTACTGGAGAATGTGGTACCTGCTTTAAGAACTCATTTGGCACATGCAGAAATGATTCAAAAAATGGTGCACAAATGAAAGTAATTCTGTTTATACCTAAAGTTGTGTTGCCGGTATTGTGTTTGGGAATAATGCTGTTGGTTCAAACAAGCTGTAAATCTCCTTCCGAGAGGATGAAAGAGCCACAGAAGGAAAAAGTTCATGTTGTGGAAATAATACAAATGCAGTTTAAACCTGCTGAAATCCAGGTTAGTCAGGGTGATGTAATTCAGTTTATCAATCATGATATGGTAGCGCATGATGTAACAGAGCAAAATTCCAAAGCCTGGTCTTCCGCTCCTTTACAACCTGATCAGAGCTGGACACTAAAAGTATCGGGTTCTGCTGATTACTATTGTAGCATTCACCCGGTAATGAAAGGAAAAATAACTGTTGAGCCTTAGTACAGTGCAATGAATGCCCCCATAAGCAGATACAGGTGTTGTTGGGTTTTATTCAGGTGAGACCAGGAGATCCTGTTTACGCAGGACTCCTGGGTTTTGCCCGCTTTCACCTGTATTGTTTTGAACATCAAAAATCAATAAGTATGAGAATGAAAAGACAGACTATTGCCGTATTCCTGTTTTCTGCGTTGATTGGATTTACGCAATGCAAGAAGAACGTAGATCAGACACCTGAGGTAATACCCCCGGATCCTAAATTAATTGCCGAAGGGAAGGATATTTTTAGGTATGACACTTTTGGTGATGAAGATTTCTGGAGTGGTGTTCTTCATATTGATAAAGCTATTGCAGGATCGGCCAATGGTGGATATGGACCAGGTGTAAGCCCTAAAACTGCATTGGCAGTTGGTTTAAAGGTGGATGCAGAGGCATTGCCAGCCTCCGTTGTTAACGGTATTAAATCAGGTGCAGTTGACCTGGATGATCCTGCCACCACATTAGCATTGTTAAAACTAGATGCCGTGATTGGTGTAAAAGGAACGTTTAATGCCAGCGGCACATTACAATCAATTGGTATAACCTGCGCCTCCTGCCATTCTAATGTTGATAATTCATTTGCGCCAGGAATCGGTAAGCGACTGGATGGATGGCCAAACCGTGATTTGAATGTTGGAACAATTGTATCGTTGACCGATAATGCGCAACCCATAGCACAAATGTTACATGTTAATGAGCCAACACTCAGAACAGTACTTGGTATGTGGGGGCCGGGCAAATTTGCAGCTGCCTTATTTCTTGATGGCAAAGCGCTGCGCCCTGATGGTGCGGTTGCTGCCAATCTGATCCCTGCGGCTTTCGGATTGAAAGATGTGGCTCTTACAACCTATACAGGATGGGGTGATATCAGTTACTGGAATGCTTTTGTTGCAAATCTTGAAATGCATGGCAAAGGAAAATTTGTTGATTCCCGGCTTAATGATCCCTTAAAGTATCCGATCGCAGTTGAGAACAATTCAGGCAACACCAATAATACCCCGGACCTCATCAGTTCCAAACTCCCCGCATTAAAGGCATATCAGCATTCTATCGATGCTCCCAAACCACCAGCTGGATCGTTCGATGCAAGCGCTGCCGTGAGAGGAAAAGCATTGTTTATGACCAAAGCTCAATGTGCCAGTTGCCACAATACAGATGCCTATAAAAGTACTACCGCAATTTTGCATACCCCTGCTGAGATTGGTATTGACGATTTTGAATCAAAACGTTCCCCAACCGGCAAATACAGAACCCCACCATTAGAAGGCTTGTTTGCCAGAACAAAAGGTGGTTTATACCACGATGGAAGGTTTGCCACAATCCCTGCTGTTATAGACCACTATAACAACCATCTCAGTCTCAACCTGAGTACTTCAGAGAAGCAGGATCTGGCTGAATACCTGAAGTCTTTATAACAGGATTATTCATTTTATCAAAGGGCAGGGAGCAATACAAAACTTGCGTTCCTGCCCTTCATTTTGAAGCTATGAAAAAGATTCAGATTGCATTACTGCTGTTATTTGCCTTAGGTATTGCTACGATTACCAGTTTTATTGGATCATTAACAACTTATGAAACCGTGGCGTCTGCCAAAGAGAAGCCGGGAAAATTCCTGCACCTGGTAGCCAGGCTGGATAAAACCCGACCGGTAGAGTATGATGCATTAAAAGATCCCAATTATCTCTCTTTTACCGCTATTGATTCTGTAGGGAATTCTGTAAAAGTGGTGTACCGCAATACAAAACCGGACAATCTTGAATCCAGTGAACGTCTTGTGCTGAAGGGATCCATCCGAACTGATTATTTCGAATGCAGAGAGATACTTTTAAAATGTCCATCAAAGTATAAGGAAGAAGCAAAATCAGCCGGTAAATCATCCACTATTGATAAAAGCGTAACACAACTATAAATAATGAAATTTATTGGCGAACATCTTTTACCTGGCCAATTAGGGACGTTATTTATTAAATTGGCTTTGATTGCCTCTGTGCTGGCCTTTCTTTCGTATTTCCAGGCTGCAAAAGCAAATAGTCCCAGGACAGTTCTCAGATGCACCAGGCTTGGTCGACTTTTCTTTTATATCCAGACAATTGCAATAGCAGCTGTTCTTGGATTATTGATATTTATCATTCAACATCATCTATTTGAATACAAATATGCCTGGCAACACAGCAGCCTTACATTGGAATCCCGGTTTCTGCTTGCCTGCTTATGGGAAGGGCAGGAAGGTAGTTTCTTGTTATGGTTATTCTGGCATTGCACGCTTGGGTTTATCCTGATAAGAAGTGCCAGGGACTGGGAGCCTCCGGTCATGATGGTGATTTCCTTTGCACAGATCTGCCTCTGGGCTATGATAGCTGGTATTTATTTTTTTGATAGTAAGATAGGATCTAATCCTTTTGTGTTATTACGAAATGAGATCGATGGCCCTGTTTTCAGGTTACCCGATTACCTGGCTTATATAAAAGATGGAAATGATTTGAACCCACTGCTGCAAAACTATTGGATGGTCATTCATCCCCCGGTCTTATTTCTAGGTTTTGCTTCCTGTATTGTGCCTTTTTCTTTTGCGTTTTCAGCCCTTTGGACAAAGAGATACCGCGACTGGATTAAACCGGCTTTACCCTGGGCTTTGTTTTCAGCAGCCTTGCTGGGGACAGGGATTATGATGGGGGCTATATGGGCCTATGAATCGCTCACTTTTGGTGGTTATTGGACCTGGGATCCGGTAGAAAATGCATCATTGGTGCCATGGTTGCTTTTGGTTGCAGGTATTCATACGATGCTTATTTATAAGCATTCGGGCCGGTCTCTGAATATGTCATTTGTTTTTATTCTGTTGAGTTTTTTACTCATACTTTATTCAACTTATTTAACCAGAAGCGGTATTCTGGGCGATTCTTCGGTCCATGCATTTACAAGCCTGGGAATGAATCTGCAGCTGATATTATTTTTACTCAGTTTTGTTATTCCTGTTGTTCTGCTTTACCTGCTTCGCAGGAAAGAAATCCTATCTGTAAAAACAGAGGAAGCATTTTCCTCCAGGGAATGGTGGATGTTTATTGGTTCGTTGGTCCTGCTTATCAGTGCGGTCTCAATCTGTACTATGACGTCCATCCCCGTGTATAATGGACTGGCTGAATTGGTTACTGGTTCAAAAAGCATGCGACTAAAGCCGCTTGGTATTGGAGAGAATGCCAAGTACCAATTCAACCAGGTTCAGATATATGTGGCAATACTTGTTGGGCTATTAACTGCAATCGTACAGTACCTGAACTACCGTAAGACATCTTTCAGAAGATTTATATCGGGTATAGGTTTACCTACAGTTATTGCCCTGGTACTTTCGATTTTAATTATTTATTACGGCGATGTAAACTATAGATCCAACGGATATGATTTTCAAATTAAAATATGGATAGCTATCTGGGCTACCGTGTATGCAGCTGTTTCAAATATGTATTATCTTATTAACAGACTGAAGCTAAAGATTCAGCTTGCCGGGTCTGTGGTATCACATACAGGATTTGCCATCCTGTTAATTGGTATACTGATTTCATCCTCCGGTCAGAAGGTTTTGTCGGTATATAAAAATCCTTTAAATGCCTTGGTTACGAATTCTGAAAGTGAACAATCCGGCGAAAATTTTACTTTATTAAAGGATGTGAAAACTGCTATGGGTGCATTCTGGGTAACATATCAAAAGGATTCTTCTGGCTCCAGTAAACCTTTATGGCAATACAGTATATTATTTGAACGGAAAGACAACACAGACAGTTTCATTTTAGAACCCACTGCGTTTATTAATTATAAG